>JBCBAC010000002.1:74860-388334 GCA_038532735.1 Pseudomonadota bacterium | reverse complement strand
CTAAGGGAGTAGGCGGGAAACCGTCTCGAGGGTTCGAATCCCTTCGTCTCCGCCATTTTTCTTTGTCTTTTGCGTGCAATCTACTTTTTGCGAACTTTCTGCCGGCCATGATCACGATTTGGCAGGCGGGCCTGGATAGTCCGTAACTCCGCACAAACCAAAGTCAGAACGCATTCAGCACCCTGTCGGCCATCACGGCTGCAGATGTGCGGTTGTCGATGCCCATTTTCTGGAAAATCTGTTCGAGATGCTTGTTCACCGTGCGGGCGCTCAGCACCAGAATGGCGCTGATGTCCCGGTTGGTTTTGCCCAAGGTCAACCAGTAAAGGACCTCGGCTTCGCGGGGGGTCAGATCGAATGCTTCGGCCAGCACATGTTCCTTGCTTTGGCTCACCCGGCGCATGGGTTTGATCAGGATCTCGGGCGAGGCTGTCATGCCGATATATTGGAAGGTCAGCTTGTCGGTCTCAAACGGTTGCACCGATGAGACGGGCCGGTTTGCGCAATCTGCGATCCACTTGGTCCAAGAGGGGCCGAGCGTCGCGGCGTCGGCTGAGTTGAGAAAATCAATCGCCTTTTGCGAACCCCACAGCACCTTTCCGTTCAGATCGCAGGCCAGAACGGTTCTGCCGGAGGAATCCAGCGCATCGCGCGCGCTTTGCAGGAGGCGCGAGTTGACGATGTGTGTGCTGAGCCGCGCGATCAGTTCTTCGATCACAACAGGTTTGGTGATGTAGTCGACGCCGCCCGAGGCCAAGCCTTCGAGAAGGTGCTCTTTCTCGGTCAGGCCTGTCATGAAAATGATCGGTGTCGTGACGGGGTCCGCGCCAAGTTTCAGTGCGCGGCAGGTTTCAAACCCGTCCATGCCGGGCATTACGGCATCCATAAGGATCACGTCCGGCTCAACGCGGCGCGTGAGCTCTATCGCGGCTTCGCCGTCGGTGGCGACCAGAACAGTCATTCCACTGTCTTCGAGGGCTGCGGAGACCATGCCCAGCGTATCGGGGGTGTCATCAACGACAAGTGCGATGCATTTGCGGCCAAACTCATTCAACGTCATCTCGGGGTGCCTCCAAGATTTCGACGATGCCGCCCATATCGAACCGGTCTAGCCGCTTTTCGAGCAAGTCGAGAAGGTGCGTCGGGCCGCGGTTTTCGGCGCGCAGTTTCTCAAGATGAGCGCGCATGCCGGCAGGGTGGCTGCGCGTGGCACTTTCCAGCAGGAGTTCCCTATCCGCTTCGGTCAGATCGGCAGCGACGGGCTTTTGGTCGTCTTCGTCAGAGCTGAGAACCAACGTGACTTTCAAAAGCTCGGCCACCTGCATCAGCAGATCATCGAGATTGAAAGGCTTTGCCAGAAACGCGTCATGCAGGGCGACTTTGGGGTCTGACATCCCCTCTTCATCGGCATGGCCTGAGATAACGATGATCGGGATGTTTGGCCTGTCTCGGGATCTAAGTGTTTCGGCGAGGGACCAGCCGTCCCGTTCGGGCATGTCGATGTCCAAGACGATCAGATCGGGTGTGGTTTCCTGCAGCATCTGTTCTGCCAGATCGGCAGAGGGCGCGATCAGCACCATGAAGCCCAGATTTGAGAGGAACTGTTCGGTCAGTGTCAGGTGATTGACGTCATCATCCACGACAAGGATCGTCTTACGCGGCCCGCGATAGCCTACCAATGTCGGGTGTTGCACGGTCTTGTTTAGGTCTTCGGTATCAAAGACGCTTGTGGAGATTGAGGGCAGCATCATGCGCACGGTGAATGTGCTGCCCTTGCCGGGTGTGCTTTCGACTGCGATCTCGCCGCCCATGATCTCGACCAGCAGTTTCGTGATCGTGAGCCCCAGGCCAGAGCCTTGCCGGTCTGAGCGGCCAGCGCGTTCAAACGGGCGCCAAATGCGGTCAAGATTATCTGCCTCGATCCCGACGCCCGTGTCTTTGACAGTGATCACGGCAACCTCGTTGCGGTAGGTCAGGTCGAGCTTGACATGGCCTTTGTCAGTGTAGCGCAACGCGTTGGATAGCAGGTTGATGATGATTTGGCGCAGGCGCTTTTCATCTGTCCCGACAAGTGCGGGAATCCGTCCATAGGTTCGCCAGGTGAAGCGGATGCCTTTGTCTTTTGCTTCAGCCTCGAAGATCGCGGCGGTCTGGCGCAAAAGTGCGCGCAGGTTCACCTTGTCGCGTGCGATCTCAAGGCGGCCCGCTTCGATGCGCGAGATGTCGAGCAACCCGTCGATCAGCCCGGCTAGATGCTCTGAAGAGCGTCTGATGCTGGTGATCGAAACGCGCCATTGTTCCAGATCGCGGTCCTTTTCGAGCAATTGCGCAAAGCCGTAGATCGCGTTCAGGGGCGTGCGCAGCTCATGGCTGAGGCCGGACATATACCGTGTCTTGGCGAGGTTCGCGGCCTCTGCCTTCTCCTTAGCTTCCTGCAGCGCAAGATCAGTGCGTTCATGCGCGCGGATTTCCTTGAGCAGCCGTTTTGTCTGGCGTTCAGTCTCTTGCGTGGCGTTGCGCTGGCTTTCGCCCGCCAAAACAAACATCCAGACGACGACGCCGATCACGATCAGCACTGTGCAAAAGATGATCGTGAGGACCGCATCCAGCGTGTCGTCATTTGCGAAAGCGCGTATCACGAGAAGCAGCGCGCCAAAGCAGAGCGACAGGGAGGTTGTGACCAGAAGATAGCGCGAGATACGCGACATCAGCGCATTGGCCAATGGCCTTGGCAATGTTGCGTGCAAGGCTTCGCGCACAGTTTGATCGAGCCGCCCGTGCGGTTTGCATTGGTCATGGCATGCCGCATCGAGGCTACAACAGAGCGAGCAGATATGCCCGAAGTGAAAGGGGCAGACGCTCATATCTTCGGCGTCGAACCGGTATTCGCAGACCGTGCAGGTGTGCAGCCCTGCGGGTTCGTTATCCGGCTGATCAATCTGGGCGAGGTAGTAGCGACCGCCCGTTGCCCATGCGAGGATCGGTGCCAGCAGGAATGCGGTCAGCAAAGCCACGAATGACGAGAACGCTTGCATGAACGGGCCGAAGAAACCGGCATATGCGATCAGGGAGACAACGCAGGCCGCGATCATGGCGCCGATGCCCACAGGGTTCACGTCATAAAGATGCGAGCGCCGGAACTCGATCCCTTTAGGGCTGAGGCCCAGTGGCTTGTTGATCACCAGATCGGCCACCAAGGCGCCGATCCAGGCGACGGCGACGTGGGAGTAGAGGCCAAGGACATGCTCCAACCCGGTGAAGACGCCCAGTTCCATCAGCATCACGGCGATGGCGACGTTGAAGACCAACCATACCACGCGGCCAGGGTGACTTTTTGTGAGCCGCGAGAAGAAGTTCGACCACGCGATGGAGCCCGCATAGGCGTTCGTCACGTTGATCTTGAGCTGGGAGAGGATCACGAAAACCGCTGTCAGCCCCAGCACAAGCGCGGGGGAGTTGAGCACTTGTTCGAACGCAGTGTGATACATGCGCGTTGGGTCTGTTGCCTCACCAATCGGAACGCTTTCGCGGATTGCGAGGGTGACAAGGTAGGACCCCGCCAGCATCTTGAGCATGCCCAGCACAGACCACCCCGGGCCCGCGCATATCAGGGCGAGCCACCATTTGCGCTTGTCGGTTTTTGTTTTGGGCTCTGGCAGGAAGCGCAGGAAATCCACCTGCTCGCCGATTTGCGCGACGAGCGAAAAGACGACGCCGGATGCCGCGCCCAGCATCAGTAAACGCGATGCGTCTGGCATTTCAACGCCACCGGTGAAGCCAGTCCATGTGTCGAGGTCATAGCCCACAAAGGCCAGCATCACGAAGGGCAGGATATGGAGCAGAACCCATAAAGGCTGGGTCCATGCCTGAAACGCCGAGATTTTGGAAAAGCCGTGGATTACCAGCGGAATGACCACGATTGAGCTTGCGACATAGCCAATGAAGAGCGGTATTCCCAAAGTGAATTTCAGCGCCAGCGCCAATATCGCGGCTTCGAGCGCGAAGAAGATGAAGGTGAATGACGCGTAGATCAGCGACGTGATTGTTGAGCCGAGATAGCCGAACCCGGCGCCGCGTGTCATCAGGTCGATATCCAAGCCGTATTTGGCTGCGTAATAAGAGATCGGCAGCCCGGTCAGGAACAGGATCGCACCGACAAGCATGATGGCGACAATTGCTGTGTCGAACCCGTAGGTCAGCGTCAGGGTTGCGCCGATTGCCTCAAGTGCAAGGAAAGAGATGGACCCGATGGCGGTGTTGGCCACGCGGCTATAGCTCCACCGACGGGCGCGCCGCGCGGTATAGCGCAGGGCAAAATCCTCCATCGTCTCATTGGCGACCCAACGATTATATGTCCGCTTCTCGCGGGTAGCAGTCAGATGTGCGACCATGCGAATTCCATCTGGGTCACGCGGCAAGGTTGATCAAAATCGGATCGTTTTGCGCTTGACCCCCCAGATCAAGTTCTCCCGATTTCAGCCTAAGTGCACAAAACGCGCACTGGTATACGTCATTTAACGTATACTGCGCTGCAGCATATCTCGCGATCCTTTCTTCAGCGGGCGTTTTGGAATCGCCCAATTGTTGAGCACTTCACAAGGAGGCGATATGTCTGACGGATTCTCTGAAAACAAAAGCAAGGGTGTAAACCGCCGTGCTGTCTTGGCCGGGGGCACTGCGCTGACGGCGTCGCTGTTCATGCCGAAGAACCTGCGCGCGCAGGATTTCGCGACAGCGGATATCAACACCACGGGCTTGGCTGTCACCGACGATACGGTGACGATTGGCATCCTGCACTCGGTCACCGGAACGATGGCGATCTCTGAAACCGGGTCGGTTCAGGCCGAAAAGCTAGCGATTTCCCAGATCAACGAACAGGGCGGTATTCTGGGGCGCAAGATCGAATACATTCAGGAAGACGGCGCGTCTGACTGGCCGACTTTCGCGGAGAAAGCCCGCAAGCTGCTGGTCAATGACAAGGTCGCCTCTGTCATGGGGTGCTGGACATCTGCCAGCCGCAAGGCCGTGCTACCGGTCTTTGAGCAGCATAACGGCTTTCTGTATTACCCGACTTTCTATGAGGGTCTCGAACAGTCGCCGAACGTGATTTACACGGGCCAGGAAGCCACGCAACAAATCATCGCGGGGCTTGATTGGGTGAACCAGACCAAAGGTGCGAAGAGCTTTTATCTGCTGGGCTCCGACTACATCTGGCCGCGGACCTCGAACAAGATTGCGCGCAAGCATATCGAGAACTTCATGGAAGGCTGCGAAGTCGTCGGCGAGGAATATTACCCGCTGGGCCACACGCAGTTCAATTCGGTGATCAACAAGATCCGGCTGCGCAAGCCAGACGTGATCTATGCGATCGTCGTGGGTGGCTCGAACGTGGCGTTCTACAAGCAGCTGAAAGCAGCGGGCATTGATCCGACCGAGGAAGGTCCGATTGTTCTGACGATCTCTGTGACCGAGGACGAGATCCGCGGGATCGGCGGCGAGAATATCGAAGGCGCTTATGCCTGCATGAAGTATTTCCAGTCGCTGGAGAATGAAAACAACATCGCCTTCGTCAAAGCCTTCAAAGAGATGTGGGGCGAAGACATCGTGATCGGCGATGTCACGCAGGCCGCCTATCTTGGCCCGTGGCTCTGGAAAGCGGCGGTTGAAAAAGCGGGCAGCTTTGATGTCGACAAGGTGCGCGAGGCTAGCCCCGGTATCGAGCTGACCACCGCGCCCGAGGGCTATGTCAAAATTCACGAAAACCACCACCTCTGGTCCAAGACCCGCGTCGGACGGGCGCAGGCCGATGGACAATATGAGGTGGTGTTCGAGACGGCAGAGTTGGTCGAGCCGGACCCGTTCCCAGAAGGCTATCAATAAGCCTTAAACCCCGCGCGACCCGGTTTTTACGGTGCCGGGTCGCGCATCTTTCTCATTCCATTTGTCGGAGGTCTCATGTTCGCCGATTATTCGATGTCCGAACTGGGCGCAATTTTCGCCATGCAGGGCTTTGCTGGCCTGATCCTGTTTTCCGTCTTCGTTCTGATGGCGCTGGGATTGGCGATCATCTTTGGGCAAATGGGCGTGATCAACATGGCTCATGGCGAATTCATGATCCTGGGGGCCTATGTCACTTACCTGACATCGAACCTTTTCGCCGATCACCTTCCGTTTCTGTTTGGCACCTATTTCTTCGTTGCGATGATCTTCGCGTTCCTGATTTCAGGCGCGCTGGGCCTGTTGGTCGAATGGTCGCTGATCCGACATCTCTACAAGCGCCCTCTGGACACGTTACTGGCGACCTGGGGCTTGAGCCTGATCCTGCAGCAAACCTACCGCAGCATCTTCGGCGCGCGGGAGGTTGGCGTGTCGATCCCCGATTGGATGATGGGGTCGCTGCCACTGACCGATCTGATCGAAGTGCCGATCAACGGTATCTTCGTGATGGTTCTGGCGGTGAGCATCTCGCTTGCGGTCTATGTGATGATGTTCCGGTCCCGTTGGGGCAAGCAGGTGCGTGCGATCAACCAGAACCGTGTGATGGCGGGGGCGGTTGGCATCAACACCGAATGGACCGACCGGCTAACCTTTGGCATCGGCTGTGGGGTCGCGGGCGTTGCAGGCTCGGCCTTCACGATGATTGGCTCGACCGGGCCGACGGCGGGTCAGCTTTATATCGTGGACACGTTCCTTGTGGTCGTCTTTGGCGGCGCGGGATCACTGCTTGGCACCATCGCCTCTGCTTTCTCGATCAGTCAGGCGCAGTCGATCATGGAGTTCTTCCTGTCCGGCTCGATGGCCAAGGTTCTGACGCTGCTTGTGGTGGTCGGCATCCTGATGATCCGCCCGCAAGGTTTGTTCTCTCTCAAGCTGCGCAAGTAAGGAGTTCGCCTGATGCAATCCTCTGCCTTCATGACCCGCAAAGAGCTGGTTGGGTTTCTCATCCTTGCGGCGCTGATCTTCATCGTGTTCCCGGTCGCGCTGGATAACTTTCGGCTGAACCTTTTCGGCAAATACCTGACCTATGCCTTCGTGGCCGTTGGTCTTGCGCTTTGCTGGGGGGCCGGGGGCATCTTGAGCCTCGGGCAGGGCGTGTTCTTTGGCCTTGGAGGCTACTGCATGGCGATGTTTCTGAAGCTCGAAGCGTCAACGCCCGAAAACACCGCCATCCAGTCCACACCGGGCATTCCTGACTTTATGGATTGGAACCAGCTCAAAGAGCTGCCCTGGTGGTGGGAGCCGTTCTATTTGTTGCCTGTTGCCCTGATCGCCGTGGTCGCCGTGCCCGTCGCCTTTGCCTTCATCATCGGGGTCGCGATGTTCACCCGTCGGGTGGGGGGCGTTTACTTCGCCATCATCACGCAGGCTTTTGCGGCGATCATGACGATCCTGATCATTGGTCAGCAAGGCTATACCGGTGGGGTCAACGGCATCACCGATCTGCGCACGCTGATGGGGTGGGACATCCGCACGGATGAGGCAAAAACTATCCTTTACTTCGTGAACGGGGCCCTGCTTTTTGTCGTTCTTCTGATCGCTCAGTATGTTCGCAAGTCCAAGCTGGGGCGGCTTTTGATCGCCATGCGTGATCAGGAGGATCGTGTTCGGTTCTCGGGCTACAACGTCGCGAACTTCAAGATTTTCATCTTCTGCCTTGGTGCAGCCTTCGCCGGGATCGGTGGGGCGATGTTCACGCTGCAAGTGGGTTTTATGTCCCCAACACTGGTCGGCATCGTGCCCTCCATCGAGATGGTGATCTTCTGCGCCGTGGGTGGCCGCCTGTCGATCCTTGGCGCAGTTTACGGCGCGTTGCTGGTCAATTGGGCCAAAACCTCACTTTCGGAAAGTTTCCCGGAATTGTGGCTTCTGGGGCTGGGCGCTTTGTTCATCGCCGTCGTGATGTTCTTCCCGAACGGGCTGGCGGGCGTGTGGTCGGAAAAGATCGAGCCGCGTCTTCTGGCGCTCTTCAACCAAAAGAAACCCAGCAGACCCGCGCCTGACGGCGCCCCGGCGGAGTGATCGACATGACAGAGCGTTTCATCCTGAAAGTCGAAGATCTGACCGTGTCTTTTGATGGCTTCAAGGCCGTTGATCACCTGAGCTTTTACGTCGAGCCCAATGAGTGCCGCGTCATTATCGGGCCTAACGGGGCAGGCAAGACAACTGTGCTGGACCTGATCTGCGGGCGGACCAAAGCAACCGAGGGGTCGGTGCAGTTCAAGAACAAGGAACTGCTGGCCATGCGCGAGGATCAGATCGTGCATGCCGGGGTGGGGCGAAAGTTCCAGACGCCCTCGGTCTACGAAGACCTGACGGTCTTTGAGAATCTCGAACTGAGCTATCCCAAAGGGCACGGCGTTTTCGGGGCCTTGGCGTTCAAGCGTGATGTGGCTGTGCGCGACCGTATCGCGGACATTGCCGAGACGATCTTTCTGGACGATCAGCTGGACGAGAAAGCGGCCTTTCTCAGCCATGGGCAAAAGCAATGGCTTGAGATCGGTATGCTGCTGATCCAGGATCCGGAGCTTTTGATGCTGGACGAGCCCGTCGCGGGCATGTCCGTCGCCGAGCGCAAGAAAACCGCCGAGCTTTTGAACCGCATCATCCAGGACCGATCCGTGATCGTGATCGAACACGACATGGGCTTTGTCGCCGATATCGCGACCCGCGTCACCGTCCTTCATCAGGGCAAAACCCTGTCCGAAGGCACGATGGAGCGGGTGCAGAACGACCCGAAGGTCGTCGAAGTCTACCTCGGCCACTGAAGGAGAAACCAAGATGTTGAACGTCAAA
Source organism: Pseudomonadota bacterium (assembly GCA_038532735.1). Lineage (GTDB taxonomy): Bacteria > Pseudomonadota > Alphaproteobacteria > Rhodobacterales > Rhodobacteraceae > JAHTBL01. The sequence goes on along the minus strand of JBCBAC010000002.1, from coordinate 379,541 downwards.
TCCCTGTCAGCGGCCTACGGCGAAAGCGAGGTTCTTCACGGGCTCGACCTTGCGGTTCAGCCCGGTGAAATCGTCGCGATCATGGGGCGCAATGGCATGGGCAAAACCACCCTGATGAAAACGCTCATGGGGATCATGCCTGAGAAAAGTGGCGATGTGACGGTAGCCGATAGGACTGTTACCGGGATGAAGTCTCATCAACGCGTGGCGCATGGCATCGCCTATGTGCCGCAGGGGCGTATGATCTTCTCGGCGATGACGGTGCAGGAAAATGTAGAGACCGGGCTGACTGTGACCGGGCAATCGAAAGTCCCTGACGATATTTACGAGCTCTTCCCGGTCCTGCTTGAGATGAAAGACCGCCGGGGCGGCAATTTGTCAGGCGGACAGCAACAGCAATTGGCAATCGCGCGCGCTTTGGCGTCAAACCCGAAGGTACTGCTGCTGGATGAGCCGACCGAGGGCATCCAGCCGTCGATCATCCGCGACATGGCCCGCACCTTGCGCAAGATCCGCGATGAAAAGGGTCTGAGCATCGTTGTCTCTGAGCAAGTGCTCAGCTTCGCGCTGGATGTCGCGGACCGCGTGATGGTGATCGAAAACGGCACCTTTGTGCATGACAGCCCCCGCGCGGGCATCGACGAGGCCAAGGTCTCAAAATTCCTATCCGTTTAACTATCAGACCAGGAGGATACTATGGCTGACACATTGATCTCGGTGGAGCTGAGCGAGAGCCCGCATAGCAACGAAAATGTGCATAACCGCTGGCACCCGGACATTCCGATCAACGTCTGGGTGGACCCTGGGGACGATTTCAGGATCGAGACCTACGATTGGACCGGCGGGCAGATCAAGAACGACGACGATGCGTCAGACGTCCGTGATGTGGAGCTTGAACAGGTCCATTATCTGTCCGGTCCCATTGGGGTGAAGGGGGCAGAGCCTGGCGATCTTCTGGTGGTTGAAATCCTGGATATCGGCGCCAAGGAAGAGATGTTGTGGGGCTTCAATGGCTTCTTCTCAAAGCAGAACGGTGGTGGCTTTCTGACGGAGCATTTCCCCGAAGCGCAGAAGTCGATCTGGGATTTCGACGGTATGTTCACGAAGTCGCGCCATGTGCCGGGTGTGAAATATGCCGGCCTCATCCATCCGGGTTTGATCGGGTGTTTGCCGGATCGCAAAATGCTCGACATGTGGAACGCGCGCGAGACGGCGCTGTTCGAGACGGAGCCCGACCGGACCCCGCCGCTGGCTGCGCTGCCCAATACGCAAAGCGCGCATATGGGGGCGATGAAAGGTGAGGAACGCGATGCCGCCGCTGCCGAGGCCGCCCGCACGGTGCCGCCGCGCGAGCATGGCGGCAACTGCGATATCAAAGACCTCAGCCGCGGTGCGATTTGTTACTTCCCGGTCTATGTCGATGGCGCTGGCCTTTCGATGGGCGATCTGCATTTCAGCCAAGGCGACGGGGAAATCACTTTCTGCGGCGCTATTGAGATGGCCGGTTGGCTGCATCTCAAGGTGTCGCTGGTCAAGGAAGGGATGAGCAAATACGGGATCAAGAACCCGATTTTCAAACCGTCTCCAATCACGCCCAAATATGATGACTATCTGATCTTTGAGGGCATCTCTGTCGATGAAAGCGGCGAGCAGCATTACCTTGATGTTCACATCGCGTATCGTCAGGCTTGTCTGAATGCGATCGAGTATCTCAAGAAGTTTGGCTATTCGGGTGCGCAGGCCTACGCCATTCTTGGGACCGCTCCGGTCCAAGGCCATATTTCTGGCGTCGTGGATATTCCAAACGCCTGTGCAACGCTTTGGCTGCCCAATGATATTTTCGAATGGGACATGATGCCGAATGCCGATGGTCCAACCAAACATCTTGATGGCAGCATCGATATCCCGCTTGCCCCTGATCTGTGACGTTCCTGACTGGCGCGGCTTGTGTGCGGCGCCAGTTCCACTGCCTTGGAGGTCCCTATGCCGGTTTACGAATACAGATGCAGCGATTGCGGAGTCTTCGAGACGATGAAGCCCATGTCCGCCTTTGCTGACCCGTGTGATTGCCCCGATTGCGGTCAGATCGCGCCGCGCGTTCTGTTTAGCGTGCCACATATCTCGGGCATGAGTTCCACCACGCGGCATGCGCATGAGACCAACGAACGCTCTGCCGATAGCCCGAAGAAAAGCAGCCACGGCCCGAATTGTGGCTGCTGTGGCGGTGCTGCCAAGAAAAACAGTAAGACGCTCTATCGTGCGGATGGGTCGAAGAGCTTTCCAACGAAGCGCCCTTGGATGATTTCTCATTAAAGCATCTGTCATCTTTGGCTTGAAATCTTCGGTCGCCTTAGAAAGCTGTTTTTGACATCCAGACAGAAAGCAGTAGCTCTGGTGGGGACAAGCTGCGAGGGGTGCGATGCTGGAATTGAAAGCTCTGAACGGGGCGGTTGCCTCAGACCTCTGTTTTGGATGCATGCAGTTTGGTGGCACGGCTGACGCGCACACCAGCCGCGCAATGTTCGAGGCTTGTCGTGATGCGGGTGTCACCTTTTTTGACACGGCGCATGTCTATACAGACGGTGCGTCGGAGGAGCTTTTGGGTGCGTTTGCCGCCGCGGATCGGGAGGGGCTGATCATCGCGAGCAAGGCGGGCTATACCGATGGCAGCAGCCGCGAAAAAATCCTGCAGCAATTTGATAAGAGCCGCGCGCGGTTGGATATGGATGTTGTCGATATCCTCTATCTGCACCGTTGGGATCCTGAAACTGCGTTGGAAGAGACGTTCGAGACCCTGCGCGGGCTGCAGGAGGCGGGCAAAATTCGCTATATTGGTGTCTCGAATTTCGCGGCATGGCAGGTGATGAAAGCGCAGGCGGTGGCGGAGGCTCTAGGGACGCGGATCGATATTCTTCAACCGATGTATTCGCTGGTAAAGCGGCAGGCCGAGGTGGAGTTGTTCCCGATGGCGCTGTCTGAAGGCATCGCCGTTGCACCCTATTCTCCGCTGGGCGGTGGGCTGCTGACGGGCAAGTATGGTGCAGGGGGTACGGGCAGGCTGTCGACTGACGCGCGCTATGCGGCGCGGTACGGTCAGGCCTGGATGCAGCAGACGGCTGCGGACCTGTCAGAGCTTTCGAAAGAGATGGGTGTTGACGCCGCGACATTGGCTGTGGCTTGGGCGGCTAAACACCCCGCGGTCACGGCCCCGATCATCAGTGCTCGGAATTTGGCGCAGTTAGAGCCATCTTTGGCCGCAGCGCAGCTTAGTTTGAGCCAGGAACATTATGATCGGATCGAGGCGCTCTCGCCACGCCCGGCACCCGCCACGGACCGGTTGGAAGAAGCGATCGGCTAGGCGGGCCCGGCCTCGTTGCTTTCCCAATAGGCGCCCATCGCCACGATGCATGACGTTCCGTTGGCGTAGGTCTGAACGATCATCCAATCGCCGCTGGTGCGTTTGACCCAAACCTCCAGCATCGTTTCAGGATCGCGCAGGCCTGTTGCCTGACGCTCTGCCCCCATAACCGTGCTGAGCGTATAGGTCATTCGGGCGCTGTCATCACAGCTGACATCGGCGATCTGCGCGTGAGCCGCAATCGGCAAAGCGAGTGAAAGAAGGGACAGGCTGAGGAGACGTTTGATCATGCATGAAACGTAGCGGGTTCGGGCGTGCAACGTAACAGTTTTATGACGTCCTGTGGATAAAATTTGCTGACGCCGGGCACCTCGGGTCTGTCACAAATCCTTCGCACCGCTGTCAGAGAACTGATTCAAAACCGTCATGCAGTTTTGATTTTCGCGCTCTATTCGCCTCTCAAACACCGGGGGTGACATGCTGCATATCAAGACGTTGACGAAGCGTTTCGGGGACAAAACGGCTGTGGATGCGGCCAACATTCTGGTCGAAGCGCCCACTATGATCGGGATCATCGGGCGGTCGGGAGCAGGTAAATCCACGCTGTTGCGCATGCTTAATCGGCTCAGCGATGCGTCTGAGGGCACGATCACGTTCGAGGGTCAGGATATCACGTCTCTCAAAGGGGCTGCGCGACGGGATTGGCAATCGCGCTGTGCGATGATTTTCCAGCAGTTTAACCTCGTGCCGCGGATGGATGTGGTCTCCAACGTGCTGCACGGGACGCTGAACAAGCGCTCGACCTTCTCGACGATGTTCAATCTGTACCCGCAATCGGACATTCATCAGGCCATCGAAATCCTTGATCGCCTTGGCATCGCCGAGCAGGCGCCCAAGCGCGCAGAGGCCTTGTCTGGCGGTCAGCAGCAGCGTGTCGCAATCGCGCGGGCGCTGATGCAGGATCCGAAGATTATTCTGGCCGATGAGCCCATCGCCTCGCTTGATCCGATGAATGCGCAGGTCGTCATGCAGTCACTGCGCACCATCCATGAGGAAGACGGGCGGATGGTGATTGCCAATCTGCACACACTTGATACCGCGCGCCGCTATTGTGACCGGGTGATCGGCATGCGCGATGGCCGGATCGTTTTTGACGGCACGCCTGCGCAGCTGACCACTGGTGTGGCGCGCGACATTTACGGAGCGGGCGCGGACTTTTCCGAAGCTGCGACATCGACCGAAATCGAAACACTGGACAGATCAAAGCTCCGCGATGCGGAGGCGTATGTCTGAGCCAGTTTTGCCCGTGCTGTTGCGGGCCACCTTCATCAAACCTAACGGAGACATCGATGAAAAAGACCTTTGCACTGGCGTTTGCTGCCACCGCCGTTTTGAGCGCGGGCGCTCAAGCTGAAGAGATCACAGAATTCCGGATCGGCATTCTGGGCGGCGAAAACGCACAGGACCGTATGAACAGCTATCAGTGCCTTGCTGATTACACGACGGAAGCGCTGGGCGTTGAGACCAAACTTTTCGCGCCTGCTGACTATAACGGCGTGATCCAGGGCCTTCTGGGCGGCACATTGGACATGGCCTGGCTTGGCGCCTCTGCCTATGCCGCAACCTACCTGCAGGACCCCGAGGCGGTTGAGCCGGTTCTGATCAAGGTGAATGTCGATGGCTCGATCGGGTATCACTCCATCGGGTTCGCGCGTAAGGATGCAGGCATCACATCGCTTGACGATATGGAAGGCAAGGTCTTTGGCTTTGGCGATCCGAACTCCACCTCCGGCTACCTGATCCCCTCTATCGAGATCCCTCAGTACAAAGACGGCGTCACGATGGAATCGGGTGAGTATTTCGGTGAGGTCAAATTCACTGGCGGTCACGAGCAGACCATCGTTGCCGTCAGCAATGGCGACATCGACGGTGGCGTGACCTGGGCGGACGCGCAGGGCAACTGGGAAGATGGCTACAACTCTGGCGCGCTGCGCAAGGCTGTAGATGCGGGCCTTGTTGACATGAACGAGCTGGTGCAGATCTGGAAATCCAACGTGATCCCGGAAGGCCCCATCGTTCTGCGCAAAGAGTTGCCTGCCGACGTGCGCGCGACCATGACCGAATTGGTTGACGGTCTGCACGAGCGTGACGCCGATTGCGCTTATGGCGTTGCAGCCGGTGACACGCTCGGCTTCCAGCCTGTGACGCATGAGACCTACATCTCCATCGTTGAGGCGCGCAAAGCCAAGATCGGCGGCTAAGCGCAGACTGCATTTCGCCGGTGGCCCCGTACAGGGCCACCGGTTCTTTATGTTTGGGGGTCGGGTATGTCTGACGCAGCCATCGGGGTCGCGCCACAAAGCGTGGACAGCATTCAATCCAGTTACATGGCGCAGGTCCAGCGTCGCAGGCTCTACGGTGGTCTGACGCTGTTGATCTTCGTCGTCCTGATGGCCGCAGGTTTCAACGTCGCCGATGATCGCAATGCCGGTGGCTTCTGGGAGGGTTTGCATCAGGTCGGGGACTACCCCGCAGACGTTCTGGGCGAGGCTTGGGAAAAGCGCGCCGATCTGCCCGGTCTGATCGCCAAGTATTTCCCCGCGCTGATCGAGACGATCAATATCGCTGCCGTCTCGACCTTGATCGGGGCTGTTGGCGGCTTGCTACTGTCGCTTTTGGGCACACGCGGTCTGGCCAAATGGCCCCGGATGATCCCGGTCTTTCGCCGCATCTCGGACATCATGCGTGCAGTGCCCGAGATCGTTATCGCGCTTGTTCTGATTTTTGTTCTGGGCGGTGGTCCGGTGCCCGCGATGATCGCGATTGCGATCCATACTGCGGGTGCGCTGGGCAAGCTCTTCTCTGAGGTGGCGGAAAATGCCGACCTCAAACCGGTCGAAGGGTTGGCCTCGACCGGGGCGACGTGGTCCCAGCGGATGCTGCTGGGCGTGCTTCCGCAGGTTGCGCCGAATTATGTCAGTTATGGCCTTCTGCGGTTCGAGATCAACATCCGTGCGTCGGCCATTCTTGGCTTTGTCGGCGCAGGGGGCCTTGGCTACGAGCTGCGCAATGCGATGGCCTGGGGGCCGGGTCGGTTCGATGAAGCCGCTGCGATTTTCATCTTGCTCTTTGGCACGATTGTTTTCTTCGATCAGGTGTCCAGCCATTACCGCAACCGTCTGACCGAGGGGCAGGGCCAATGACCGCGACACAACTCAACGCGGGCGGCGCCGCTGATCTAACAGGTGTGAAAGATCAGGCAGACCGCTTGTTTCGCCGCAAACGGTTGGTTGGTTTCGGCATCCCGGCGGTGATCGCCGCCTATCTGGTCTATATCTTCTTTGCCTTTGATCTGCCCGGACTGGCGCAGCGGGCCAATCTGGACAACGCGGTGACGCTTGCCTCTGACAGCTGGTCCCACAAGGTTCATGTCACGCGCAACAACCGCTCGGGCGCGGTCACGTATGCTGTTGAGGGGGAGCGTAAAGGCACTTATCCCGAAGGCACGCGCCCGGATTGGGTGACGGGCGATGAGGTTATCACGATTGATCTGGGCGGTGACCATGTCGTGCGCTACCTGCCCGACAACCGGACAGAGATTGAGATCCCGAACTTCACGATGATCAACGTGCAGGCCGAAGGGCGCAATCTGATCAGCAACCTGCCCGATGATCTTCCCGACTGGATCTCCGCCTCTGATCGGCGCATTGCGATCACGACGCCGGAAGGGCGCATTACGATGACCGGCGCGCGCACAGAGGTCTTCAATTACTTCCCCGGATGGGAGCTTTTCTGGTTCACGCTCGACAGCCCCTATTACGGACATAGCTTCGGCGACATCCTGTTCGGACCGCGTCTGGATGCAGATCGCGCTAACCTCGCTGGGGCGATTTCGGACTGGTGGAATAACGGAATGTGGCGCCACAAGGACGTTGCATGGGCGATTGGGGAAACGATCCTCATGGCGTTTCTCGGCACGATGGGTGCGGCCATCATCGCGCTGCCGCTGGCGTTTCTTGCGGCGAAACGCTTCTCGCCCATCATGCTGCTGCGCGCGGCTACGCGGCGCCTGTTTGACTTTGTGCGCGGTGTTGATGCACTGATCTGGACGGTTGTTCTGGCGCGGGCCTTTGGGCCGGGGCCGCTGACCGGTGCGCTTGCGATCCTGATCACGGATACTGGCACGTTCGGGAAAATCTTCTCGGAGGCGTTGGAGAATGTCGACGGCAAGCAGATCGAGGGTGTCGCCTCCACCGGGGCGAAACCGCTGCAACGCTACCGCTTTGGTGTGATCCCGCAGATTGTCCCGGTGCTGCTGGCGCAAATCCTGTATTTTCTGGAATCCAACACACGCTCCGCTACGATCATCGGTGCGATCACGGGTGGTGGCATTGGCCTGATGCTGACGCAGGCCATCCAGACCCAAAAGGACTGGGAAGAGGTCGCCTATTACATCGTGCTGATCATCGCGATGGTCATGTTCATGGACTGGGTCTCCGGATGGCTGCGTGGCAAGCTGATCGGGCGCAAAGACTGATGGCACGACTATCGCCGGATGCGCCGTTCCTGCACTCTGATTGCGAAATCACCGAAAGCCGGTTTGGCGCCTATGTCGAGATCGGCAAGGGCAGCCGCGTGGCGCATTCGGTCTTCGGGGATTACAGCTATTGCGACCGTTTTGCGGATATCGCCAATGCGCAGATCGGTAAATTCGCCAATATCGCTGCATTTAGCCGGATCGGCGCAACCGATCATCCGCTGGACACGGCTGCGTGTCACCATTTCCTTTATCGCTCGGACGATTATTGGGATGATGCGGATAGCGATGCCGCCTTCTTTGCGCATCGCCGGTCGCGGGTTGCTCATATCGGTCATGACACGTGGATCGGAGCAGGGGCGATGATCAAGCCAGAGGTCACTCTGGGCCATGGCGCGGTTGTGGCTGCGGGGGCTGTCGTTACGAAGGATGTTGCGCCTTACACAATCGTGGCGGGCACACCGGCGACGGTGTTGCGGCACCGTCAGCCGCGCGAGATTGCGGATCGGTTGATTGCGCTTGCCTGGTGGGATTGGAGCCATGAGGCCCTGCGCAGGGCTTTGCCCGACTTCCGCGCGCTGAAGGCTGAGGCCTTTCTTGATAAATACGAGGGCTAGCCTTCGAACGTCAGTGTCACCCTGTCGCCGGCGAACCAGGTGCGGCCATATTCTAATGGCTGCCCATCAGTGTTCACGTTCACGCCTGTTGATCTGAGCAAAGGATCGCCTTCGCTGATATGCAGATGCAGGGCTTGCGTGGCAGTAGCCCTGACAGCCGTCAGGCGGGTCATCGCGCGGGTGTAGTCGGTAACGCCTTGGGTGCGGAGCGCTTCGGTCACGCTGCTGGTTGTCTCCAACGCCGCTGCGATGCCGGGCAGGCGGGCGAGTGGGAAGACGCTCTCGAACACGGCGATGGGCTGACCATCGGCCAGTGACAATCCGTGATAGGCGCAGACCGGATCGCCTGCCGTGAGGTGGAGCGCTTTGGCCTCACCTTCGGACGCGGCGCGGTTGTCGACATGCAGAACCCGCTTTTCCGGCAGGCGTCCGGCTGCGATCAGGTTCTCGTGGAACCGCACCCGCGTGCCGATGGGATAGTCGGTAGGGGTCGCGGCGACGAAAGCGCCCGATCCGCGGCGCGTTCTGATTAGCCCTTCGTCGACCAGCGCGGAGATGCCGTGGCGCACCGTGTGCCGGTTGACGCCGAAGCGGTCTGCCAAGGCGGCCTCCGTCGGGAGCTTGTCGCCGGGGCTATAGCGCCCCTCGGCCAGATCGCTGCGCAGGGCGTCGGCGATGGCTTTCCAGACGGGCGTTTTGGTCGCTTTGTCATGCAAACTTCACAAATCTCCCCTGTCGCGCGGCGGCGGATATGATAAGATAAGTATAGTTGTATAGTATACGGAAAAGTTGTCGAGATGAAAGACGCTTTCGATGAAACGGCTCCCCGAAAGGCGTGGATGAGCTTGATGGCCAAAGCGCCAGAAGGTCGCGTTGCGGCGCTGTTGGATGCTGCCATGCCCCGTCCGGCCTTCACGTGGCTTCGCGCGCCAGAGATTGGCAGCGCGATGGTGCGTGGACGGGCTGGTGCAACGGGGGCGCCGTTCAATCTGGGCGAGATGACCGTAACGCGTTGTGCGTTGACGCTCGAGAGTGGCGAGGTGGGTCACGCCTATATCCAAGGTCGCCGCAAAGCCGATGCGGAGGCGGCCGCGTTGGTTGATGCGTTGATGCAGACCGATGCGGCAGAGCTGCTGCGCAGCGCTGTGCTTGATCCGCTGATGGAAGAGCGCGCGACCGCTAAAGCGACGCGAGCTGCCAAGGCTGCAGCCACCAAGGTCGACTTTTTCACCATGGTCAGAGGAGAGGATTGATGCAGGCACAAACACTGTCTGGTGGTTTTGCAGATTCCGCCCTGCAGTCCGCCCATGCGTTCCGCAGTGTGATGGAGGCGATGGCGCGCCCCGGCACGCTGCAGCCCCTTTCGGGGGCGGAGCCGCCGGCACCTTTGTCTGCTGCTGCAGGGGCGGTTCTTCTGACCTTGTGCGACACGGACACGCCCGTTTTTTTGGCCGGTGATGCGGATCGCGCGGAGGTGCGCGACTGGCTGGCGTTTCACACTGGCGCGCCCTTGGCAGGGCCCTCTCACTGCATGTTTGCCGTCGGCGCATGGGGGGCATTGTTGCCGCTCTCGGCCTATCCTATCGGTACGTCAGAATATCCCGACCGCTCTGCCACGCTGATCGTGGATATGCCGAAACTGACCGCTTCCGGTGCTCTGCTCCGTGGGCCGGGCATCAAGGAGACAGCCGCGCTATCGTTACCCGATATCGAGGCGTTCCAGTCAAACCACGCGCTCTTCCCGCTGGGGCTGGACTTCATTTTCACCTGTGAGGATCAGGTCGCAGCGCTCCCGCGATCCACCGAGGTCTGCGCGCCGTCCTCTATGTTGGAGGTGCGCTGATGTATGTGGCTGTCAAAGGGGGCGAACGGGCGATTGAGAACGCCCATGCGTGGCTGGCCGAAGAGCGGCGCGGCGATCCGGAAATTGCAGAGCTGAGCGTTGCGCAAATTCGCGCGCAGCTGAGCCTTGCGGTCAATCGGGTCATGGCAGAAGGGTCGCTTTATGATCCTGACCTTGCCGCTCTCGCGATCAAGCAAGCGCGTGGTGATCTGATTGAGGCGATCTTCCTGATCCGGGCCTACCGCACGACCCTGCCGCGCTTTGGCACCTCAGAGCCTGTCGATACCGGGGCGATGGCGTGTGACCGGCGTATCTCAGCCACGTTCAAGGATGTGCCGGGCGGGCAAGTGCTGGGACCTACGTTCGACTACACGCACCGTTTGTTGGATTTCAAACTCGCGGCAGAGGGTGAAAGACCCGTCGCGCCAGAGCGGGAGGCTGCGCCGGGTGACGTGCCGCATGTGACCGATTTCCTGAACCAGGAAGGGCTAATCGAGGAAGCCCCCCGTGATGACACGCCCCCCCCGGACCTGACGCGCGAGCCGCTGGAAATGCCGGCGGAGCGCGCGCTGCGCTTGCAGGCACTCACCCGCTCGGATGAGGGTTTCACGCTGGGTCTCGCCTATTCCACCCAGCGCGGCTACGCCCGCAATCACGCCTTTGTCGGCGAACTGCGGATTGGTTCTGTCGCGGTGGAGATGGACATTCCCGAGCTTGGTTTTGCCGTCGAGATCGGAGAGATCACATTGACCGAATGTGAGACGGTCAACCAATTCAAAGGCTCCAAAACTGAACCGCCGCAATTCACTCGCGGCTATGGTTTGGTTTTTGGCCAGACGGAACGGAAAGCGATCTCGATGGCGCTGGTTGATCGGGCTTTGCGCTGGGAAGAACTGGGCGAGGATTTTGAAGGCGCACCGGCGCAAGACGCCGAGTTTGTTCTTTATCACGCCGACAATATCCAAGCGACGGGCTTTCTGGAGCATATCAAGCTGCCCCATTACGTCGATTTCCAGTCCGAGCTTGAGCTGGTCCGTAAACTGCGCCGCGAGGCGGGCGCTGATCAGGTGCAGGACGCCGCGGAATGACACGCAAGCTGATCTTTCTAACCCACGCAGAGGTCGCGATTGATCCGGAGGTTCCGGTGCCCGACTGGCCGCTCAGCGAGAAGGGCCATGCTCGGCACGCCGCCTTCGTCGAGACGGATGTGCTCGACAATGTGACGGCGCTTTATGCGAGTGCCGAGCGTAAGGCTCGTGACGGTGCGGACCATGTGGCCAAAGCGAAGGGGCTTTCGGTGCAGATCGTTCCGCCGCTGGGTGAAAACGACCGCAGTGCGACCGGGTTTCTTCCTCCCAATGCGTTTGAAGAGGCGGCAGATCTGTTTTTTGCCGCGCCAGATAGCTCGATGCGCGGTTGGGAGACGGCGCGGGCTGCGCAAGCGCGGGTTGTTGCGGCAACACAGACGATTACAGCGCTGGATCAAAGCGCGGGCGACATCTTGATCGTGGCGCATGGTGCGGTGGGCGCGCTTTTGCGCTGCCATCTGAAGGGGATCGAGATCACGCGCGCGGAGGATCAGAGGCCGGGCGGGGGCTGCTATTTTATCACCGATACCGATTTGCAAAGCCCACCAACCGACTGGACACGGATTTGAGGCAGACACCCATGGATGACTACAACTTCGCCTATCTCGATGAGCAGACCAAGCGCATGATCCGACGTGCGATCCTCAAAGGGCTGGCCATTCCGGGATATCAGGTGCCTTTCGCCAGCCGCGAAATGCCGATGCCCTATGGATGGGGCACCGGGGGCGTTCAGGTCTCTGCCGCGGTTTTGACGCCCGAGGATACGTTCAAGGTGATTGATCAGGGTGCCGATGACACGACCAATGCCGTGTCGATCCGCACCTTTTTCGAGCGCACCGCAGGCGTGGCGACGACAACCGCGACCTCTGAAGCGAGCGTGATCCAAACCCGTCACCGTATCCCCGAAGAGCCGCTGCGCGCGGGACAGATCCTTGTCTATCAAGTGCCGATCCCGGAGCCCCTGCGCTTTCTGGAGCCGCGCGAAAGCGAAACGCGCAAGATGCACAGTCTTGAGGAATACGGGTTGATGCATGTGAAGCTTTATGAGGATATCAGCCGTCACGGACATATCGCGACGTCTTATGCCTATCCGGTGAGGGTTGAGGGGCGGTATGTCATGGATCCGTCCCCAATCCCGAAATTCGACAACCCGAAGCTGGGGGACATGGCCGCCATCCAGCTTTTCGGCGCGGGGCGTGAACAGCGCATTTATGCGCTGCCGCCCTATACTCAGGTGATCAGCCTCGATTTTGAGGATCACCCGTTTGAAGCCTCAAAGGCAGATCAGCGCTGTGGGCTGTGCGATGCGGCAGACAGCTATCTGGATGAGGTGATAATCGACGATGCGGGTGGGCGGATGTTTGTCTGCTCGGACACGGATTATTGCGAGGCCCGTCAGGCGGCGGGCCATAAAGGACAGGACGCAGCATGACACCTTTGCTTTCGGTTCAGGGGATCACCAAACGCTACGGTGCGCATATCGGCTGCGCCGATGTCTCCTTCGATCTGTATCCCGGCGAGGTGATGGGGATCGTCGGGGAGAGCGGGTCGGGCAAATCCACGCTGCTCAATTGCATGGCCGGGCATCTGCGCCCGGATGCCGGGCAGGTTATCTATGACACAAGGGCTGACGGCCCCCACGATACCGTCACGATGTCAGAGCCTGCGCGGCGTATGCTCAGCCGCACCGATTGGGCGTTTGTGCATCAACATGCCCGCGACGGTCTGCGGATGGGCGTCAGTGCGGGTGGCAATGTCGGGGAGCGTTTGATGGCTGTCGGCGCGCGGCACTACGGCGACATTCGCACCAAAGCCACCGATTGGCTGGAGCGGGTCGAGATTGACGCCGCCCGCGTCGATGACCGCCCTACGACCTTTTCAGGCGGCATGCAGCAGCGGCTTCAGATTGCGCGCAACCTTGTGACGGGTCCGCGGCTTGTCTTCATGGATGAGCCGACCGGCGGGCTTGATGTCTCTGTCCAGGCGCGGCTACTGGATCTGGTGCGCGGCCTTGTGCGCGATATGGGCTTGTCTGCGATCATCGTGACCCATGATCTGGCGGTCGTGCGCCTTTTGGCGGACCGCCTTATGGTGATGAAGTCCGGCCATGTGGTCGAAGCCGGGCTGACGGATCAGGTGCTGGATGATCCGCAACACGCCTATAGCCAGCTTCTTGTCAGTTCCGTCTTGCAGGTATGATCCATGATTGCGCTTGAGAACGTCTCCAAAACCTTCACGCTTCACAATCAGGGAGGCGCTGTCATTGAGGTGCTGCGCCATGTCTCGCTTTCTGTCGCACCGGGGGAGTGCGTCGCGCTGACCGGGGCCTCGGGTGCGGGGAAATCCACACTGATGCGCATGATTTACGGCAATTACCGCGCGCAGTCGGGGCAGATCAGGATCGGCGATCTTGATATCGTGCAGGCCAAACCGCGGGAGATCATCGCCCTGCGCCGCGAGGTCTTGGGGTATGTCAGCCAGTTCCTGCGCGTCGTCCCGCGTGTGCCGACACTCGATGTGGTGGCGGAGCCGCTCAGATCGGTGGGCGTCGACGCAGAGGAAGCGCATGCCCGCGCCCGCGCGCTTTTGCGTCAGCTTAATATCCCCGAACGGCTCTGGAGCCTGTCCCCCACCACTTTCTCGGGCGGCGAACAGCAGCGTGTGAATATCGCGCGTGGCTTTGCCCATGCCTATCCGGCAATGCTTCTGGATGAACCCACGGCCAGCCTTGATGCGGCCAACCGAGAGGTTGTTTTATCGCTGATCGAAGATGCCAAAGCTCGTGGTGCCGCGATTATTGGCATTTTCCATGACGAGGCCGCCCGCGCGCGTGTCTGTGACCGCGAGATTGACGTCAGTCATTTCACGCCGGGCATGGCGGCATGACGTCCGGGCACCTTATCGCGGTGGTTGGCCCGTCGGGTGTGGGCAAGGACAGCGTGATGGCCGGGCTGCACACCGCTTTGCCTGCACTTCATCTGGTGCGCCGCGTGATCACGCGCGCGCCTGAGCTGGGCGGTGAAGATTACGATGCCGTTTCAGTTGCCACGTTTGAAAGGATGGCCGCAGAGGGCGCCTTTGCCGTGCATTGGCAGGCACATGGGCTGCGCTACGGCATCCCTGCGACCGTGATGATGCATCTAGAGGATGGCAAAGATTGTCTGGTTAACTTCTCTCGAAAAGCACTTGCTCAAGCGGCGGAGGTCTTTCCGCAGATGGTTGTGCTCAACATCACGGCAACCCCTGACACACTCGCGCGTCGTCTTGCCGACCGGGGGCGCGAAAACGCGTCAGACATCGCCAACCGTCTTGCAGAAGCGGAGAAGCCATTGCCGGACGGGTTGGAGGTGATCCATGTTTCCAATGACGGCGCGCTGGCAGATACGGTGGCCACGGCCGCTGCAGCACTTCAGCCGGTGAGGGCGTAGCGATGAACCAGTTCGAACCGCCCATCCGCCCGCTCGCCGCAAAGTGCGATCTGGTCAATGCGGAAGGGCGTGGGCAGATCAGGCAGATGGCTTCGCAGCGTCGTCTGCCACTTGGCGATATCCTCGGTCGGGAGGTGGCCCGACAAGGTCAGATGAAAGCGAAATTCCTCCATCACATACGGATATCCCCAGCGGGTCAGCAACGCCTCTTGCCGTGCGCTGAGGCCCGCAGCGCGGCGACGGGCCAGTTCTGCTTCGCCCGCCGGGGCGCGGAAAGTGTCGAGGTCGCGGACGCACGCCTCCGCTATGCGCTGCAACCCGGTCAAGTCGCCTTGCGGCGTCAACGCCAGAAACCCGCCCATCTTATTGAGCGCGAGCGTCTCGCACTGGGCAGGCGCGGTGCTTTGTGCGAGATTGGCGGTAGCAGCGTACAGATCACCAGACGTCGTGCCCTCGGCCAGCCGGAACGGTGGCTTCAGGGTTCCGTGAAACCCGTATTTTCCGGGTGTCATCGTAATGTCGCACAAACCGGGCACATCCGGTTGGGCTGCCTGCTGACCTGTGGCGATGTTCCATCCCAGCCACGCCGCTCCAAAATCCGCCAAAGCCCCCGCAGGCGGGACAAAATAGATCGCAAATCGAGAGTATGACATGAATTCCCCTTTTTCAGCCGCCTCTTTGACCCAGGCATGTGACAACGACATGTCAGGTGATCTGTGTCTGGCCAACGCACGATTGGTTCTGTCAGATGAGGTGCTAACCGGTTCGGTCACAATCGAACAAGGTGTCATTTCCGAGATTTCTGAGGGGGATCAGGTGCCAAGCGGCGCCGTGGACTGCGGCGGCGATTTTGTCTTGCCGGGGCTTGTCGAGTTGCACACCGACAATGTGGAGCGGCATATCGAGCCGCGCCCAGAAGTTGACTGGCCGCATCTGCCCGCCTTGATCGCGCATGACGCCGAACTGGCGTCGACGGGCATCACGACGGTCTTTGATGCGATGCGCGTGGGCTCTATCCACACCGGCAAAGGGGGGTATGCGGATTACGCGCGCAAATTGGCGGATGAGCTTTTGGCAGCGCGGGCGCAGGGTATCTTCAAGATCAGCCACTTCCTGCATCTGCGGGCAGAGATTTGCTCTGAAACCCTGTTGGAGGAACTCGCTCTTTTCAAACCGGATGACCGTGTCGGCATCGTCAGCCTGATGGACCACACGCCGGGTCAGCGGCAGTTCCGCGATATGACGTCCTTGAAAGCCTATGTCGCGAAGAAGCGTGGCATGACGGACGCGGATTTTGCGGAACATGTCGAGAATTTGCGCGGTCTTCAGAAACGGTTTGGCGCTGTGCATGAAGCTGGCGCGGTGACGGAGGCCAAGCGCCTTGGCGCGGTTCTGGCCAGTCATGACGACACAACCGCCGCGCATGTTGCCACGTCTCAGGCCAATGGCGTCGGATTTGCGGAGTTCCCGACCACGATCGAGGCGGCAGAGGCGTGCCATGCCCATGGGATCGCGGTGATGATGGGCGCGCCGAACCTGATCCGTGGCGGCTCTCACTCAGGCAATGTTGCGGCAGAGGCGCTGGCCGAGGCGAACCTGCTCGACATCGTGTCGTCGGATTACGTGCCTGCCTCCCTGTTGCTGTCCGCGTTTCGTTTGGCGCAGATTTGGGACGATCTTCCGCGCGCGATTGCCACGATCACGCGTAACCCGGCCAAGGCGGCGCATCTGGAGGATCGCGGCGTTCTTCAAGTGGGTGCGCGCGGCGATGTTCTGCGTGTTCGCAAGATTGCGCAGTCCCCCTTGCTGCGAGGCGTTTGGAGCCAGGGCAACAAGATCGGCTAAAGCACGCCTTCGGGTCGATTTGGCTTGCCTTGGTCTTGGGCCGGACCGATAGCAAGGCATGTTCAAAGACCGCGCGATCATATTTGTTCTCATCACGCTGATGATTGATGCCATCGGGATCGGGATCGTTTTCCCTATCATGCCCGATCTGATGGCGCGCGTTGGTGCGGACAGCACCGGTCAGGGCGCATTCTGGGGCGGAGTTCTGATGGCGGCCTATGCAGGCGCGCTTTTCCTGTGCGGTCCGATTGTTGGAAGCATCTCGGATGCGGTGGGGCGCCGGCCCGTGCTGATCGCAGCGTTGGTCATGCTGGCGATTGACTATGTCATCATGGCCTTGGCCGACAGTTTCTGGATGCTGTTGCTGGGGCGCACGCTCGCCGGTCTGGCGGGGGCCACGTATATCACGGCGACGGCCTATGTCGCGGATGTCTCTACTCCGCAGAACAAGGCCGCGAATTTTGGTTTGATCGGTGCGGCCTTCGGGATTGGCTTTGTTCTGGGCCCCGCAATCGGTGGTATCGCAGCAGAGATCAGCCTGACCGCGCCCTTCTGGATCGCAGCGGTCCTGTCTGCCGCAAATGCGCTCTTTGGTGTCTTCGTGCTGCCCGAGAGCCTACCGCCTGAAAAGCGGCGCCCGTTCGGAAGGCGCGATCTGAACCCGTTTCAATCCATCATCGACGCGTTCCGTATCCCGCGCCTCGCAGTGCCTCTGATCTGCATCTTCATCTTTGAGTTCGCCAATATGGTCTACCCGACGATTTGGGCCTTTTGGACGCGCGAAGTCTTCGGCTGGTCGACCCTCTATATTGGTTTATCACTGGCCGCCTACGGCGTGATGCTGGCTTTGGTTCAAGGCGGGCTGATGCCGATCCTAATCCGAATGATGGGCGATTACAGGACGCTTATGCTGGGTATGATCTCGGCATTGATTGGGATGATCGGCTTTGGCTTCACGACGACAGTGACCGCTCTGGTGGTCTTTTTGATCCTTGCTGCTTTGTCGGATCTGGTGCCCGCGCTGATGACGGCGATGGCTTCCAATCAGGTGGAGGAAGATCGGCAAGGGGTCGTGCAAGGCGTGATTGCATCGCTTTCGTCGGTCGCTGCTGTTCTCTCGCCCATCGCGATGACGAGCCTCTTTCAGGCCTCCGTCGATGGGGAGGGGGTTTATCTGCCCGGTGCGCCCTTCTTTTTCTCGGCGATTTTGGTGGTGCTTATGTTGCCACTGGTCGTGAAGCTGCGGGGGCATGCGTCTGTTTGACATGGCACAAAAGGCTCGAGCTGCTTGAAGCGCTGGTCGTCAACCGCCGAGCGGATGGCATCTGGTTGCACCCTCGGGTTGATCCGATAGGCTCGGGTTGAGGTGTAATCGAGAGGGCAAGGCATGCTGACACGACGTCTCTTCGGGTTGGGATTTATCGCATTTGGAGCCACAGCGTGCAGCGATACTGCGCCGCGTGCGGTCACGGGTTCTACATTCGCTACTGGGCTTCCTGCTGACCTGCGCCCCGTACCGAACGCCAGCTATGACGCATGGGTCGCAGCCTTTCGGGGCCGCGCTTTGCGTCAAGGCATCTCCGAGCGGACGTTGAACGCAGCTTTTCAGGGAACGGGCTTTCTGCCTGGTGTTGTACGCCGTGACCGAAACCAGACGGAGTTCAGCCGCAGCCTCGAAGACTACCTGTCGATTGCCGCGTCGGACGAGCGGATTGCCAAAGGACGTCGAGCCTTCGCGCGCCATCGTAACACGCTCCAAACTCTGGAAGCGCGTTATGGCGTCGACGCTGAAATTATCACGGCGATTTGGGGGCTTGAGAGCTTTTTCGGGGAACGTCGCGGCGATGTGCCCGTCATCTCTGCCACATCGACGTTGGCATTTGACGGACGGCGCGGCGCCTTCTTCGAGCGCCAGCTGATCGCCGCCCTCCGTATCATTCAAAACGGCGATATCCCTGCGCGCCAGATGACCGGTAGCTGGGCGGGTGCGATGGGCCATACGCAGTTCATTCCGACCAGCTATGAGGCCTATGCCGTCGATTTCACCGGCGATGGCCGTCGCGATATCTGGTCGGACGACCCCTCAGACGCGCTCGCCTCGGCTGCTGCGTATCTCCAGCGCAATGGCTGGGTTCGCGGACTGTCGTGGGGGCAAGAGGTGACCGGAGCGGTCTCTGGTACGGTCCTGCAGCCCCAACCCGGCGGCCCGCGCTTTCAGACAACCCGCAACTTCAACGTAATCAAGCGCTACAACAATTCGGACGCCTACGCGATTGGTGTCGGGCATCTGGCCGACCGGATCGGCGGGGCAGGGCCGCTGCGCACCAGCTTCCCGCCTGATGCCAACGGATTGACCAAAGACGACCGCATCACCCTGCAGCAGCGCCTGACCGCACGCGGCTTTGACACGCAAGGCGCAGATGGCGTGATCGGTGCCAATACGACGGCGGCGATTGAGGCGTATCAGGCCAGCCGGGGCTTGCCTGTCACTGGTCGTCCCTCGCCCGAGATGCTACGCGCTTTGCGCTAGACCTGGATCGCGCTATGCACGGCGCGGGCGATGATGCGTTCCTCATCAGTGGGAATGATCATCACCCGGGTTTTGCCAGTCCCGATCTCGCGTGCGTTAGCAGCATTTGCCTCTTCCGAGACGGCAATTCCCAGATACTCCAGCCCTTCACAAATGCGCTGCCGGATCGGGGCGGCATTCTCGCCAATCCCGCCGCAAAAGATCACGGCATCGACCCCGTTGAGCACCGCCGATAGCGCGCCGATCTCGCGCCGCGCGCGGAAGACGTAATAGTCGATGGCCTCGGCGGCCTGTGGGGAGGGGTCCGCCAGAAGGGTCCGCATATCGCTCGAGATATTTGAGAGACCGAGCAGCCCGCTTTCCTCGTAAAGAAGCGCATGAAGCTCTTGCGGCGCCATGTTCTTCTGATCGATCAGATACAGGATGACGCCTGGGTCGATCTGCCCGCATCGCGTGCCCATCGGCAGCCCGTCGAGCGCCGAAAAGCCCATGGTGGAGCCGACGCTCATCCCCTGGCGGATCGCACACATCGACGCCCCGTTGCCCAGATGCGCCACGATGATCTTACCGGCATGCAGGTCCGGGTAGTCGCGCGCGACAACGCCGGTGATGTAGTCATAGCTCAGCCCGTGAAACCCATAACGGCGGATGCCCTCAGTATAGTATTTGCGCGGCAAGGCAAAGGTATCGTTCACCCAAGGGTGGTCCCGGTGAAAGGCTGTGTCAAAGCACCCAACTTGCACCGCACTTGGAAACAGCGCCTTTGCCGCAGCAACCCCTGCCAGGTTTGGCGGCTGATGCAGCGGGGCGAGCGGCGCCAGTTGTTGCAGTTTGGCAAGAATGTCGTCGCTCAGGATTTCAGGCGCGACCAGATCCGGACCGCCATGCACAATCCGGTGGCCAACACCCGCGATGTGCAGCCCGTCGAGATGCGGCTTTAGCGCGCCAATCACCGCATTGAGTGCCGCGGCATGGTTCGGCGCAGGGACCGGCAGTTGGGATTTTTCATCCGCCGTCTGAAGTTCGAGCATCGCCGTCAGCCCAATACCGTCAACCTGCCCATCGACTAGCATTTCTGGCTCAGCCGTGTCGCGATACACGCCAAATTTCAGCGATGACGATCCCGCATTCAGCGTCAGAATCGCGGATTGTCCGCCAGTTGCAACTTCCGACTGAGGCGTTACCTCAAGAGTATCCTTGCGCATGTCTGGCCTTTGCAAGCGAATGGGGCGGCGGTTCGAATAGGTCATACGCTAGGACATATTTCACGCAGGTGACAGTTTGGCAAAAGCGCGCGGTTACAAATCCGGCTCACAGGCACAAAACCCCATTGCCCTTTTCAAAGCTCTGCTGCTATATCGCGCGAGTTCGTGAAGAACAGAGCCCCTATAGCTCAGCTGGTAGAGCAACTGATTTGTAATCAGTAGGTCCGCGGTTCGAGTCCGTGTGGGGGCACCATTTATCGCATATCATCAGTGACTTGTGCGGCATCGCCTTTCATAATCTTTGCCCGTGAAAAATTTCGAAGCATATCGGAAGACGATTTGCAGTGCGATCGCATGACGACACTGAAAGAATCTGTGCAAGAAAGTCTGAGCGTCTGAAGGCCTCTGAAAGGACGGCGGTCTTGACGGGAAGGCAGAAAAATTCACTAATACTGTTTAGTTTTTATAAAGGTCTGCCCTTGGATGTATGAGCATCCGATTTTCCAGGACCTGTATTTACTTGTTTATTAATTGATATCTGGCTTGTCAGGACCCGCTCTTGAACCGTGATTTAAATTTCCCACGCCGCTTGTGCGGTCTTGCCTATCAGTTGCTATCGCACATATTTTGCTGCGCAGTCTTTCTTGCACTGTTCGCTGTGCAATCGGTTGCGCAGGATGACGCGTATAAACTTCAACCAGGCGATGAGCTCTCGCTCAGCTACCTAGCGCTACAACCCGGCCCGCATGTCGCGAGGATCGGGATTGATGGCGGGATCGGTTTTCCTTTTCTAGGAAGGTTTCAGGCTGAGGGTCTCTCCCTGAGTGAATTGACACACGAGATCAAGCAGTCAGCCCTTGGTATCGAAGTGCCGAACCTTGTGGGGAGGGATCCTGCGTTTGTCGTCTTGGATGCAGATGATCTTTTCCTTGAGATTACGCAGCTACGGCCGGTCACAATTCACGGTCATGTCGCCCAACCCGGGATCGTGGATTTCGCCCCCGGACTTACTGTGAGAGCGGCGATTGGTGCGCGGGGCGGGGTGTCCGCCACACAAGGCGCGACGGCAACTCCGTTCGAAGCCCCAGCGCAGCTTAACGCAGCGATGCAATTGCGCCGACTGCTTCGCGGACAGCTTCTGAAAAACACAATTCTTTTGGCGGCACCCGCCTCGGTGGAGGATATTCCCGATGCCGATCTCGCGAAGCTGTCGGAGATCCTGGGAGAGCAGGGCGCTGCGACCGTTTTGGAAGAAGTCAGCCTTGGCATCGCTGACCGGTTCCACGTCAATGAGGCACTTAACAAGCGTATCGAACTGGTAGACCAACGGATCGAAAGGCTGCGCACGGCGTTTGGGAATTACACGAGTGCGTCGGCTGCCGAGGAAGAACGCCTCGCGCGCGTTCTTGATATGAGAGAGCGTGGTCTGACCACCGCTGATACGGTCAACAATATCAGGCAAGCTGCGCTGACGGCCTCTGCGCGGCTTTTGACGATAGAAAGCGATATTTTCGGCACTCAGGCGGAGCGCGCCCGGCTTGTCGCGGAAATTGAACGCACTCAAAATGAGTATCGATCCGACTTGCTCACTCAGAACCAAGAGCTGGAGCAAGACCTCTCACAGCTTGAGGGACGGATTGAGGGGCTTCAAGCCGTTCTGGTCGGAACGGGCAGCACTGTCGCCTCACAGGTCGAAACCATCGTTGATGTCTTCATCTACCGTGGATCGGGTGACGATGAAGAGGAACGACAAGCGCGCATGGGTGATTTGGTTCAGCCAGGCGACGTGGTCGAAGTGAAGGTCACGTTTCTCGAGGAATGACTTTTCTAGAAACGATTTTGCGCGAGCTCGCGACCTGGGGCAGAAAGATGTGCCTACGCGCAACGTGTTGATTTTCGAACCGCTTTTCGAGAGATCGCTTTAAGGACATCCGCGAGTTCAGCCAGATCCTCTTCCGTCTGGGCTGGATCGACGAGGAAGGCGAGGCTGGTTTCGCCAAGTTCCTGCGCGACCGGAAGGGGTGCGGATGGCCCCAACCCATGATCGGCGAACACCCGTTCGCGGTAAATTTCTGGGCAGCTTCCTGTCAAAGCCTGAAATCCGGCTGCTTTAATCTCATCAAGAATACGGTCACGGTTCCAGCCGCCCGCGAGCGCATCCAATCTGAGAAAGACATAGAAACGATAATAGGCATGGGTGATCCCTTGAGCTGGCAAAGGCACTCTGAACAGAGGGTCTTCGGCTAAAGCCTCGACCAGAATGTGCGCATTCCGACTGCGGATGCGACGCCATTCTGGCAGCCGAGCGATCTGCACCAGCCCGAGGGCGGCTTGCATGCCCGTCATCCGTAAGTTGGTTCCGGGTGGACCATCATGGAGCCACCTGAAACCTGGCGCATCCGCCGGTGCCATTACGGTCGCGCGGTTTTTGCCGTGGTCCTTGAAGCTCCAGGCCCGCGCGAAAAGTGTCTCGTCATTTGTGACGAGAAGGCCACCCTCTCCGCCTGTGGTCATGATTTTGTCCTGACAGAAGGAAAACGAGCCAAAGGTGCCGAAACCGCCGATATGTTGGCCATCGATCTTAGCGCCATGCGCCTGCGCGCAATCTTCGATCACCCAAAGATCGTGGGCGCTGGCAAGATCCAGAATGCCTGCCATATCGCAAGGCCAGCCTGCATGGTGAACGGCAAGGATTCCGCGCGTGCGAGGGCCGATGAGCGGCGCAATGGTGGCAGGTGTGATGTTTTGACTGTCCCTGTCGACATCGGCGAAAATTGGGATACCTCCGGCCAGCATCACGCATGAGGCCGACGCCACAAAGCTACGCGGAGAGACGATCACTTCGTCTCCCGGTTCAAGGTCCAGCACACGGAGCGCTGTGTCCAAAGTGACCGTACCATTGGCCATCGCCATTGCATGTTCCGTGCCCGTGAGCTTGGCAAAGGCGGCCTCGAACTCGCCAACCTCCGGGCCTGTCCATGCATTCACGCGACCTGATCTAAGCACGCGCGCAACGGCTTCGACTTGTTCGTCATCAAAAATGGGCCAATTTGCCATACTGTTTGCCCTCACAGAACCATGCGCACGGGCACGAAAGCCTCGCATGCGTTGCGGTGAACCGTTGCGCCGCGCAACGTCGCCAAAGCACGTAGAACCTCTGGCGAGCGTTCATGCGGTGGTTGGCGAACCTGGCTTTCATAAAGCGCAAAAGCATCAAGTTTGGCGTCCAGTGTTTCGCTGATGTCGACGAAGACTGACGGAATGAAGCCAGGCGTCAGATGCGGGGCATTCCAGTTGGTTTCAGACAACGTTTCATAGGCCATCAAGACAGGCGGATATGTCGCCTGGTGCGGACGGCTTGCGACAAGGCTGGAGGTGAAGCACGCTTGGTGATCGAGATGCATGTCGCCCGGATGCGGCAGCAGCACGACCTCTGGGCCTAGAGACTGAACGAGCCCTGCGATCCCAGCATTGAGGTCTGCGTGGGGTGTCTCGGACAGTTCGGCTGCGGGAAACCCCAGCCAATGCACGTCTGTCACGCCAAGCCGATCATTTGCCAGCTTTGCTTCGGAGCGGACACGCTCAATTTGTGCAGCATCATATTTTGGAGGGCTGCCACTTGTGACAATGCAGACATGCACCTCGCGGCCTTCAGATGCGAGACGCGCCATTGTGCCTCCTGCTCCCAGAACCTCGTCGTCGGGATGAGGCGCGATGACCAAAACCGGGCCTTTCATGCTGCCAAAGCCGAAAGTCATGTCTGTCGTCCTCCGAGAAAGGTATGCACGCGCGGCGGCGCGTCGGCACCCGCCCACGCGGTGATGTCGATACTGCGGGTGTCGCCGCAAACGACAGTGAATGTATTGCCGTCAACGGCCTGAACCTGACCCGGCAATCCGATGAAGTAGCCCTCGCGCGGGTGCATGCGTGCATTTGTCAGAACCAATTCCGCGCCATCATCTGCCTGCGTAAAAGCACCGGGATAAGGCGGGCCAGCCGCCCGGATCAGCCGTTCAACTTCAGAGGCCGGCCGCGACCAGTCAATATGCCCGTCGCTTGGACGCCGCCGCGCACAAACGCTTGCGAGGCTGTCATCTTGCGGGTCGGCGGGAATGTCGCCTGCAGTGATACGCTCAACCAGCGGCGGCAGCATCTGGGACAGCGCTGTGATCTGCTTTTCATAAAGACTGGCCGCGGTTTCGCTTGCAGGGTCTATGGCGATCAGGCGTTGGCTTGCGATGGGACCGGTATCGGCCCCGTCGCCCAGCCAGAAAAGGGTCGCGCCGGTTTCCTTCAGACCCAGAAGGATCGTCCAAGGAATGACGCCGCGCCCGCGAAGCCGTGGCAGCGCTGAGGGATGAAAGCCGATATTGCCGATTTTGGGAATGTCGCGGAGGGCTGGACCGCAAAGCTGTGACCAGCCGATGACCAGAACAAGATCTGGCTTAACTTCGGCAATCCGCTGCAAAGTTTCGGGGGCCTCGGATTTTGGGGTCCGGTGTAATGGCACATCGAATTTTGAGCAGATCGGGCCAAGATCAGCAAAATCAGAGTGTCTATGTGACAGATCGAGAGGAAGGGTGACGACCAGCTCGGGCGCGCGGCCTGAACTGCAGAGAGCTTCAAGCGCTTTCGCAGAACCTTCGACTGCGCCAATGAAAACTGTTTTCAAAGCGACGGCCTCCCTGCAGGGGTATCCATCGCGATGTCAGATTGCGCCGCAAGAAGTCTGCTGGGTTTACGGCGCTCTCCAAACAACGCAACGAGACCCGTTTCAAACAAGATACGAAAATCCAGTGCCATCGATCGGTTCGCGACATACCACAGATCAAGTTGGAGCTTCTCCTCATCACTCAGATGTGTGTTCCCGCTGACCTGCGACCACCCGGTGATCCCGGGGCGCACAGCGCAGCGTATCTTTCCCTCGGCTCCGAAGCTCTCAATCGTTTCGGGGAGCAAGGGGCGCGGGCCAACCAAAGCTAAATCGCCGCGCAATACGGCAAGTAGTTGTGGCAATTCATCCAGTCGAAGTCGACGCAGAATGACAGTTGTGGCTGTGGTCCGTGCATCATCCGGAAGGGGTGTTTGACCGACAGGCTGGTGATGCATTGTGCGAAGTTTGTGCACACGGATGGGCCGTTTGTTCCTGCCCACGCGGGTTTGAACAAAGAAGATCGGAGACCCGATGCTGATTCGCACCGCGATGCATGCCACCAGAAAAAATGGCAATAAAAACAATACTAGAATGGCCGCTGTCGCGACCTCTACTTTGCGATCCATATCTGCATCATACAGTTGGTCAGAGTTAATTATTTTTCGCGCTAAATACGCGAGAACAAAGAAAAAATTAGTTTTGATAATGTGCTCAGGAAAAACAAACCTTTGCGACACACCTTCTGCTTGTTAGTCTGACATCAAAATTTTTTTTAAGCAACCATTGGCTCATGAAAGTCATTCACGTGATTACAAGCACCGGTGTCGGTGGTGCACAAATTATGCTGTCGCGTTATCTTTGTGCATTAAACCAGGCGCGGAAAAACCACTCGGTGGTGTCTTTGATGTCAGCTGGTCCTATTTCGGACGAACTGACAGACGCAGGCGTGCGCGTTCAACACCTTGGTGTGTCGCCCGGCATCAAATCGCTTGGCGCGTTGCGTGCTCTTCGTAAAAAGCTGTCCTCAGAAGCGCCGGACCTTATTTTTGGTTGGATGTATCACGGCTGCCTTGCCGCTATGGTCGGTAGGGCAGGACTGCGCAATACGGCGTTGGTTTGGGGCATTCATCATTCGCTCGCTGACGTAAAGGCCGAGAAAGCCTCGACCAGGGCGGTGCTTAAAGCCTTAGCCGCGTTTTCGCACCGCGTAGACGGCATCTCTTATTGTTCTTCTACATCTCGCGCGCAGCATGAGACGATTGGTTTTGCGTCGGACCGGGTGCGTGTCATTCCAAATGCGATTGACGCTGCTGTGTTCCAGCCGGATCGGGATGCGCGGGCGCGATTGGCCAAGATCTGTGGATTTGCCGATGATCGCAAAATTATCGGAAATGTCGCGCGGAGCCATCCCATGAAAGATCACGTGGCAATGGTACGGGCCGTGGCGAAGTTGCTGGACGCAGGACGCGATGTGCATGGCGTTCTGATGGGAGAAGGGCTGAGCGAGAGCGCCGCAAAGCAAGAGGCTTCGGCTCTGGGCATTGCGGATCGCGTCAGCTTCCTTGAGACGCGAGATGATGTAGCGTCATTGGTTCCGGGCTTTGATGTGTTTCTTTTGTCATCTGCCTGGGGTGAGGCCTTCCCACTCGCCGTGGCGGAAGCGATGGCCGCCGGAGTGCCGTGTGTGGTCACTGATGTTGGCGATTGTGCTGAATTGGTTGGACCGACTGGAGCTGTCGTCGCACCTCGCGACATTGATGCTATGGCAGCGGCCATCCATCAGCTTGTCGATCTTGAGCCTGCTGAGCGGGTCGCCCGCGGGCTGGCGGGTCGGACCCGTGTTGCAGAGCGATTTTCCTTCGATCCCTACATTCAAGCGCATGAAGGCCTCTACGAGAGTGCACTGCACCATCGCCGTTTCGGCCGCGCAAATCAGGATGCACACGTGGGTGTGGAGACAAGTGAGCAACCGACCGAACGCCTAAAACGGCCGGAGGCGACCCGATGAGCGTCAACGTCTACGATGAATGGCGACAGCCGCCTCAATCTGACCAAAACGACCTGCAAATCCAAGGGGAGCGGATGGGGTTGGAGGGGTTGCTAACGATTTTGCGGCGGCAAGCGCTGATCGCAATTACTCTGATCGTGGTCATAATGGCTGCTGCTACCTTCTATCTTCGAACGGTTGAGGAAAGCTATGCAACCCGGGCTACGATTGTCCTCACCCCATCTGAGACCCGGATAAGCCGAACTGCCGCGCAACTTGAATCCTTTGATGTCTCGCGATCCATCGTTGAGACTGAACTTGACGTATTGCGATCTCGTCAGTTCGCCGCTGAAGTGGCAGCACAGCTGGATCTGGCAACGCATCCAGTGTTCGTTCCAGCATCTGATAATCCAACGATTTCGGCGACTGAGCGGCTTGCGCAGATTGTTGATAAGCTCTTGGCAAGTTATTCGGTATCGCGATCAGGCGAGAGCCTTGCGATTGAAATCGTTGCCGAAACACCGGACCCTGAATTGACAGCCGCCATCGCGAACGGTGTCGCGGAAACCTATATTCGTCGATCCGAACAGTCCCAACGTCGGGAAATCCAGCAATCCATCAGATTTCTTGAAACGCGCGCAGAGGCAATGTCGGTCGAACTAAGCGAGTTGGACAGCCAGTTTACCGACTTTGTGCGCACGAACGGTCTTGATGACAGTGATCTTCTTGATCGGCTTTTATCCGAGCAGATGCGTCTTTCAGCCATCCGAGACGCGCTTGGTGGCGAGTCGAGGCATGAAACGGAGTTTCAACGGAACCAAGCCGCTCTTGAAGAGGTCGATGAACGTTTGCGCGAACACACCGCGGCCACGCTTACGCTTGGTCGGATGGAGCGCGCTTTAAGCCTTCAGCAAACGCGCTATCAGAATGCCGTTGAGCGATTGAACGAGCTGGAAACCCAACTTGATTTCGTGCCGCGCTCGGCACGCCACGTCACAGTCGCGCGCGTTCCTGTAGAGCCGGCCTGGCCCAATCAGAAAGTGGCGCTTGCATTGTCTTTCATTGCAGCGACCATCCTTGCCTTCATCACAGTGCTTTTGCTGGAGTCTTTGAACCGCCGGGTTTGGACAGAAGCCGATGTGCAGCGGATCACCGGATTGAGAAATTTCGGTTCGGTTCCTCGCATCCCGAAGGAGAGTTTCTGGCTAAGCCGACCTTCGCCGTTGAAAGTCCTGTCAGCCGACCCCCGTTCATACTTCAACGAGGGTGTGCGGGGGATTTTGACACTGTGGTTTAACAAGTTCAGATCCCACAATGCGAAAGTCATCATGATCTCGTCCAGTTTGCCAAATGAAGGCAAATCTACGGTTGCGCTTTCGTTGGCTGGGTCAGCAACCCGCGATGGATTGAAGGTCCTGCTTTTGGACTTCGACTTTCAAGGCGAAAGTGCTGCTGCGCTTGACGGTGAAAGCTCCAAAACCTTGTCACTAGAGCAAATGGTTCAAGACTTTGAGACGGGTGCAAAGCCAATTGGTGGCTCGGAGAAGTTTGGTGAAACATCTGTGGTCGAACCAATCTCCGCCGATGCACCTATCGCGTCAGCAGATGATTTTCAGGTGATCCGTGTGGACACACAGGACGGCCTCAATCTTCACGTTCTTCAAGAGTTCCAGATGAAGGTTATACCGGAACTGCGCGAGCGTTTCGATCTGATCCTCTTGGATACGCCACCGGTTCTTGTTTTCGACGATGCATGCCGGTTCGGACCCCTTGCTGATGCTGTGTTCATTGTCGTCCGCTGGGGAAGGTCCAAGGGCAACGAGTTACGTGAAGCCTATGATCGGCTCAGCCGAGGTGGCTTGAACGTAATTGGAACCGTCTTTAACGACGTCGACCCCCGCGAACAGAAACGCTTTAGCACCGGCGCGTATCTTGGGAGCGCTGCCTATGCAAAACATCGATTTGTTTAACCCATCTCCCGTGGTTCGGCGACGCCGTTCTTTGGCTATTCTGGCGGCGTTGCTTGTTGCCGGGCAGGCGTTCTGTGAAGAGGCAGCATTTCCGGGTGCAGATGGCTATGGCGCATTTGCGACGGGCTGGAAAGGCGGGGATGTGATCCGCGTGACCAACCTTGCCAATGAAGGATCTGGTAGCCTGCGCGCGTGCGCAGAAAACGATGACAAACCGCGCGTTTGCATCTTTGCTGTCTCTGGCACAGTCGTCGTCGACCGGCCTATTCGGCCGGGATCAAACCTTTATATCGCCGGTCAGACCGCGCCTGGTTCTGGAATTCAAATACGCGTTGAGGGGCCTAGTCATGGCCCGATCGTCTTTGAAGACGTTCATGATGTCATCTTGCGCTTCTTGAAGCTGAGGCCCGGTCCGAGCACAGAGCCATCACCGACTGTCGATGCGGTAACGATTGAAGATTCCAAGCGTCTGTATCTTGGCAATCTCTCGATGGCTTTTGCGACGGATGAGACCTTCAATATTCATGTCTCAAACGGAATTGCAGCTGACATTACTTTAGCTGATAGCCTGCTGGCGCTCAGTCTTGACCGGGCTAATCATCCTGACGGACGGCACTCCAAGGGCGCGCTTATCTGCTCGACCGAAGGGACCGATTTTGAGTGCGGTCGCATAAGTCTGTTACGAAACCTCTTTGCACATCACCGCGATAGAAATCCGGATGTTAAAGCGACATCCATCGGCCCGGTCGAAGTTATCAATAACGTTTTCTTCAACCCGATTAGCCAAATCGGCGAAGTGTACGACCTCGCGGGTGATCTTTTTCTGATTTACGCGGGCAACACGGCCTTGCCCGGACCCAGTACCAATACCGATGTTCCTGAAGCATTGCAGGCCTTCGACTGGACGGAGTCAGCCATCGAGATTGCAGCTTGGGGTAACAATGCGCCAGCACGGGATAACTGCAGAAAAGGCCGCAGCGGGGGTTTGCTGGATCCAGTTGCCGAGGCGGCGCTTGTTGCCACCTCGGCTGAGACCATGGCACCTGTCTATACTGCTGAAACTGGCTTCAAGCACGTCATGACACATGCGGGAGATGCTATTCCCGGGCGGCGTCAACATGATGCCCTCGATCAATTTGTCATCGACAGCGTGTTTACATGTTCGGGCCGCGTGATCAACGCACCGTCCGAGGTTGGCGGTTGGCCAGAGCTTCCAGAGGCCCCACCGCTAGAGGATCGAGATGGTGATGGGTTCCCCGATGCATGGGAAGCAACGCATGCCATTCTTGATCCTAATCGACCTGATGATGTTTGGGCTTTGGATGCGACTACGGGGCTGTCCCACTTGGAGACATGGCTCGCGACACTGGCCGGGGACCTTCCCCAAAACACTCTGGGTTCGCAATGATCAGCTTGTCCTCCAGTTCAGCCGACGACAAGAAGATGACTGCCCGTATCCTGCGCAATGTCGGCTGGATCTTCTCATCGCAGATTGTGGTCAGCCTGTGCAGTCTGATCGCGATGGCCGCGACAGCGCGCGCCTTGGGAGCGGATGGCCTTGCGATCGTCGCATTGGTGGAAGCCTACATGCGCTTGACTGCTTTGATCGTTCACCTTGAACCATGGCAAGCTGTGATGCGCTTTGGCAGTGAAGCGCTTGAGCGAGGAGACGCGCAACGGTTCCGCACGCTGATCAGATTTTCCACCATCGTCGATCTGGTACTTGGTCTGGCAGCTGCATTTGTCGCCTTTGCCTTGGCCAAATTGGTAGCGCCGTTGCTCAACCTCGAAGACCGTGTTCAGCTTTTGCAGATTGCAGCTTTTGCTTTGGCGGTCTCTTTTCGACCAACTGGACTGGCCCTTTTACGGCTTTTTGACCGTTTCGACAGGCTCGCAAGACTTGACGCGATCACAGCCGTGGTTCGGCTGATTGTCACAATCCTTGTGGCGATGTCCGGCGCTGGGCCCGAGGCGTTCGTCGCGATTGTCATTATCTTCTCTTTGGCGGACGGCATATTGGCCTACGTCCTCGGGCGACGCGTGATGGCCGAGCAATTAGAGGGGGGAGACGCCAAAGGTCCGTTGCATGCCTTGCGTGAGAACCCGGGTTTGCTGCGAATGTTTTTCAACAGCAACGCAGCTGTCATTTTGCGCCAAGCGACGCAACGGCTTGATGTGATCCTTCTGGCGACCATCGTGTCGCCCGCAGCTGTTGGATACTACCATATCGCCAAGCGCAGCGCCCAAGCGGGATTGCGCCTTGGTCGTCCGCTGGCACAAGCCCTTTATCCAGAGCTTGCGCGTGTCGCGGTATCGCGCGACGACGGGAGGCTGTCACGGCTCATCTTCGGGGCATCTGCCGCCTTTCTACTGGTTTTGGTTGCCGTTGTCGTCCCCGTCCTTTTCTGGATCGAGCCGCTGATCGTCTTTATCTTCACCGAAGACTTCCGTCCTGCCTCGGTTGTGGTTGGCATACAGATTTCGGCTTCTGCTGTCCTGTTGGCCGGCGTGGCCGTTGTCCCTGCGATGTTGAGCCTTGATCGCGATGTCCCGCTCGTTCTGCTGCGGCTCTTCGTGACAACACTCTTTTTTATCGCGTTTTGGCCTATGACCTTTCAGTTCGGAGCAGAAGGCGCGGCTGCAACCCATCTGCTCTGTAATCTGGTCTGGCTGATCGCGGCCGCTTTCGTTCTACGATCAACGTTGGCGCGCAGAGCGGTGAACGCGACATGACAGTATTACCGATATCCAATGTCACGTCGCGGGTGCCGCATAACCGTGCTGCCTCTCGTCTTGGAAGCCTCGATGCAAAGCTGGCAGCGCTCACCGTCTTCCTGTCGCCGATGAACTATTTTCGGCTGGATGTCGTATACCTGACGCTTGCGGATGCAGCAGCTTGCGCCACGCTCTTGGTGATGCTGCTGAAAGGAAACTTGCCGCGCGCACCCTTCGGGATGTTAACCCCGCTTTGGTTGTGTGGTGCGCTGGCGATTGTGACTGGCCTGACCATCGGTTCAATCGCCCAGGGCGACATGCAATCCTTGGTCGTGATCGTGCTGCAATACGTCTTTTCGTTGGTCGTCATTGTCTTTGTACTTGCGGGGCGGACGTATCGAGAGACCGTGATGCTGTTAAAGGTCTTTGTGTTGTCGATTGCCGTTGTCATGGCCTATGGCGCCTACGTTGTGCACTTCGTACCAGACCCAGATTGGCGTCTGGTGTCCGCAAGCGGTCGAATGCGCTCACTCGTCGAACGAGAGAATGCTGCTGCGACGCTCGGCGCGATTGCGATGGTTCTCTTGCTCAACTTGGCGCTTATGAGAGAGATCAGCCGGTGGAAGGTAGCCCTTCTCATGCCGGTTCTGCTTTATGGAATCCTTCTGACCGGTTCCAATACCGGCCTCTTGCTCACGACCTTCGGGATTACGGTGACGGCGCTTTTCAGTGGTTCACCGCGTTTCTTGCTTGGATATGTCGTGTTAGTTGCTGCGGCGGCAGCGACCGTCATATTCGCAGGCGACACGATCCTTCCGGATGTGTTCCGCGAGCGCGTCTTGGGCGCATTGACGACTGGTGACCTTAGCCAAGCGGGGACGTTTGAAGATCGATATTATCTGATTGGAGAGGCTGTTGGTATCGCCCGTGACACCCTGCTGATCGGTCTCGGAGCAGATCAGTATCGCGAAATCAGCTCTCATGGTGTGCCCGTTCACAACTCGTACCTGCTGTTGCTCACCGAGGGCGGACTACTATCCTTTAGCGGCCTGATATTGCTGTTGATGACCGGGATCACCCTTGCTTGGGCTTCTATCGCTCTGGCCCGTGCGCCAACGCATGGCGTGATCGCGCTGACGATCACTCTGATCTATGCGGTCATGTTAAATACATACGCCCATTTTTATGCCCGGTTTTGGATCGTTCCGTTGACGCTTGCGCTCGCCTTGGCGGCCAGTCGGCTGAACATGAAACCAATGAGCCGTCCATGACGAAGCAGAACCGGATCCGCGTGCTGTTTCCCTACACAGACGGGGACACAATTGGCGGCAGCCACACCTCTTCGCTGACGCTGGCTGCGCAACTTGATCAAAGCGAATTCTGCCCGACCATCCTGCTGCATGGGAAGCCGGGTGAACTTGGTCGCCATGTTTCAGAGCTTGGATTGCGCACACTTCGTCTGGAGCAGCCACCTGTTCTGGCTGGGCGCTTGAAACAGGGGAAGGGCGATGCGTCGTTTCCCAGCTACCTGCTGCGCTCGGTTCCTGCGCTTGTGCGTCTGCTGCGACGTGAACGGATTGATATCGTGCACACCAATGACGGTGGTATGCATGCGAGTTGGGCCTTGCCAGCAAAGATCGCAGGCGCTCGGTTCTTGTGGCATCACAGACAAGCCCCAGAGGCCCGAGGCGTCAATCTGATTGCCCCACTGTTTGCAGATCGGATCCTGTCGGTGTCAGAGTTTTCGCGCCCATCGCGTCCAATCCTTCCCGTCGCAAACCGATTTGAGGTGGTACGGAGCCCGTTCAAGTTGTCACCGGATTTGCCAGACCGTGATCTCGCGCGCAGGGCACTCTTGGCCGAGATTGGAGCGCCTTCGGATGCCATTGTCATTGGATATTTTGGGGCGCTGACGCCTCGCAAGCGGCCGGACCATTTCATTCGCGTTATCCAAGAGATGCGCATGGCTATGCCTAATCGTTCCGTTCATGGTGTCGTGTTTGGGGCCGAACCTGTGGCAGGACTAGGTGTTGAAATGCGTTGTAAAGCGCTGGTCGAAGAACTGGGTTTGATGGGCCACGTGCATCTGATGGGCCACCGGACGCCAGTAGAGCCTTTGCTATCAGCAGTCGAAGTCTTAGCCGTCACTGCGCTGGACGAACCATTTGGACGAACCTTGATCGAGGCGATGCATCTTGGCACGCCTGTCGTAGCCACTCATCATGGGGGTAACCCCGAGGCAATCGTGGACGGGGAAAGCGGCTTTTTGGTCGATCCCGGCAATCCGGCGGCATTTGTGCCCGCCATCAAGAAAATCTTGGACGAACCGGAAAGGCGCCGCCAGATCACCGACGCCGCGGCGCGGTTTAGCCGCGGTCTGACAATTGATGCACATGTCACGAGCGTCTCAGCAGTTTACCGGAAATTGACCGAAAGCCCTAAGGCCAAGCACAATACGTCCGCTGACGCTAAGGAAGACATGCTATGACCCGCCAAAGTCGGGAGATTTCGCCTGCAGCGTTCAAAGAAGATACGAAGACGCGCATCCCGGTTCTCTATATCGGCGGTTATGGACGCAGTGGTTCGACCGTGGTCGATATTGCTCTGGGGCAATTCCCAGGCCTCTTCGGGGCCGGTGAGCTTGGGAACCTTCCGCGTCATGTTTGGCCAAATGATGAATACTGCGCGTGTGGGTCGCATGTTCGCGATTGTGAACTGTG
This sequence comes from Pseudomonadota bacterium, assembly GCA_038532735.1. Classification (GTDB taxonomy): domain Bacteria; phylum Pseudomonadota; class Alphaproteobacteria; order Rhodobacterales; family Rhodobacteraceae; genus JAHTBL01. The sequence goes on along the minus strand of JBCBAC010000002.1, from coordinate 345,044 downwards.
GTCTGCCATTGTTGAGAATTGGCTGGATGGAGAACCGCCCGGTACGATGGCGTATTACGGGCGCTTGTCAGAACGCTTTGAGGCGTTGCGTAACCCATTGCAGTTTATCGGGGTTATGACTTGGACCCGCGCTTTCCGAGATTATGCGTGGCTGACATATCGCCTTTTTGCTGCGATCCGGCAAATGACCAACTGCCGTGTCATCGTTGATTCTTCAAAATCTCCAAGTAGAGCTATCGCTCTTTCGAGAATATCGGGTATCGACCTGTCGCTTTTGCATTTGATGCGCGACGCACGTGGTGTCGCCTGGTCGATGATGAAGACCCATGACGTGGACCCAAGCGCCGGGGTGCAACGCCCCGTTGGTGGAGCTCCGGCTTTGCGGACCGCGCATCGTTGGATTGCTTTCAACGTGATGACAGAGTTTGCGGCCTCGCGTCTCGGCAGACAGCGATCAGTCCGGCTCAGGTACGAAGACTTCACGGCTAATCCAGTCGCAGCACTCCAGCCTGTTCTGGCAATGGTCGGCGCGATCCCTACTTTGCCAGATGCACCTGATCTGGCGCAGATTTCAGCCAAACACCAGGTCGCAGGAAGCCGTATCCGAATGGGCGGTGCCCTTCACATTTCGCGCGACGCGTCTTGGGAGGCTAAAATGCCAAAAGAGGATTTATTACAGGTCCAACGACGGTCAGGCTGGATGTTGCGACGTTATGGGTATCTTTGATTGAACCTTTCTTGCCTCCTGCAAGCTGTGAGAATTCATTGGGCTATCGTTGATCGTTTCCGCAATGCCTCTCTTTAAGGCTGGGCAGACCTGCCGCGGTGGAGTTCATCTATAGGCGGTGTTGCCCAGTTCAATTCCACCGTGTCGGTTTTCGGGCTGGTTCTGAAGGTTGGAGGCCGTATGACAGGTTTGCATGAGCGATCTTCAATGCTGCTTCGCTTGGTCGGTCCCAATTGCCTAAAAACAGTTCAAGACTTTCTTTGAATGAGAAATGGAATAGCACTCTGTGGATGGACCATAATGTTTCATCTGCAGATGGATTAGGCGGGTCTAGTGTTAACACCTTAGTCCCCACGGTTTTCGTTGACTCCCGATAAGCGTTAATGGACGGTTAAGACACATTAACATTTTTATCGCTTCATTTGCTCGGAATAGCTGAGCGCAAGACAAGACCATTTTTTATTGAGTGTGGATCGCGCGTATCGCGGTTCGTTTTGGCGAAAGAGATTGGGTTGCACACCTGAATTTGTGCAAACAGGCCATCAATCTGACGCCCAAAAATAAGAAATGCAAAATTGGTTGGGACAAGAATTAAGGCCCTTATCGGGCTGTTTGTAGAGGCATTTGAGCGCCAGTATTTAATCGCGGCGGGGTGTAATTTAGATGGATTCATTTTTTGATTGGGCGCACTCATTGCGCCCTGCGTTCTCTACAGGTCATCAGAGATCGACCCGGCCGACTGAGGTACATTTCTTAACTCAGCTTTGCAGAAACTGGCGCTTTTACTTGCTTGATATCATAGCGCTCGGTTTCTCGGCGACCGGTGCTGCACTATTGACGGGTGTCTCATCAACCGCGCCGCAGCTTTCGTTGCAACTCGTCCATTTCATTGCGTTGACGATGATTTGTGGCGCGCTCATTTTGCCTTTCTCCAAGATTTACCGGGCGGATGCGCGCTCCTTTTCGTTGCGCGGTCTTGCACCGGTTCTGGGCGGTGTTTTGGCGGTGATCCTGATCGCGGCTGGAGCGCTACACGCATTGAGCGTTCAGCAGTCAATTGCGACCTCTATTGTTCAGTTCCTCATTGCAGCACCCGCATTATGTGCGCCCCGGATTGCCGCTCGGCGGGGTGAACTCAAGCGCAATCGGCCTGAGAAGAGGCACGACGAACGTATTCCCGTTTTGATCATTGGGAGCGGTGCGAATTGCGATCTCTTTTTGAGATCCCTGAGACAACCCGGCGCTCGCTACCGGGCCGTTGGTATTGTTGATGATGCACGTGGGCGTGAACATCTGTATTTCCATGACGCCCTTATTGTGGGGTCAGTCCGCGCGCCCGAGGACGTGATTGAGGCGATTGGCAAATGTGAGGCTCCTCATAAGATCTTTCTGACTGCGCCCCTGACCCACTTCGATAGCGATGGGATCGAGATGATCTTGGATTGGGCTCGGCGCCAAAGCATCCCGGTCACGCGGCTCCCCCACTTGGGTGAGACAGACGCCTTTGACGCCAAAGGTCAAACGAGCACGACACGTACGATTGATCCTGATGAGATCCTCAATCGACCTCAACGGGTTGTCGAAAGATCCATGCTGCGCCGTATGATAAATGGGCGACGCGTCCTCGTCACTGGTGCGGGTGGCTCAATCGGATCAGAGCTTGCTCGCCAGATCGCGTCTTTCGAGCCATCCGAACTCGCTTTGATCGATTCAAGTGAATACAACGCCTACTCCATCGACATGGATCTTCAGCGCGATTTCCCAAAGGTGCGGCGCCGGGTTTATGTAGCGTCAATTCGCGATGCGAAGCGTTTGGACGAGATTTTTGGCGCGCACAAACCAGAGCTGGTCTTCAACGCCGCTGCGCTGAAGCATGTTCCCATTGTTGAGCGCGATCCGTGTGAAGGGGTTCTCACCAACGTCATTGGTGCGCGTAACGTTGCGGATGCTGCGCGCGCTGTCGGTGCGATCGCCAATGTCCAGATTTCGACTGACAAGGCTGTCAACACAACAAATGTGATGGGCGCCACCAAACGGGTTGCTGAGTTCTACTGTCAAGCGCAGGACCGCATCATGCTGGAAACCGAAGAGCAGACACGCTTTTTCGTTGTTCGGTTTGGCAATGTGCTTGGATCCTCGGGTTCGCTGATCCCATTGTTCCAAAGGCAAATTGCAGCGGGTGGCCCTCTGACGCTGACGGACACAAGAATGGAGCGCTACTTCATGACGATCAGTGAAGCGGTCCAACTGACGTTGCTTGCAGCGGCACAAGGGATCGAGCGGCGTTCTGCCCTTGGTGAAATTCTCGTTCTCGATATGGGGAAACCGGTAAAAATTCTGGACCTTGCCCATCGCATGATCCGGCTCGCCGGACTGGAGCCAGAGAAAGATATTCATATCAAGGTCATTGGCACGAGACCCGGAGAAAAGCTCTTCGAGGAGCTTTTCGATGCGGATGAGGAAATGCGAGAAGGGCTGGTACCGGGTGTGCGCGCCGCTTTGCCGGCAGGCGTGCCAATCGCACGTCTGAGGGCCGCGATGCTTCGGCTGGAGAAAGCCGCCAGTGCATGCGACGAGGCGGAGGTCCGGCGCGGTCTGTCGGAGTTGGTTCCTGGCTACGCCGCGTCGATCGACTGCGCAAAGCCCCAAATCCGGGTTCCGTCGAAGGTCGTCAGACCGGTAACAACGCTCTCTCTCCGCAACAGCGCACCACTCTATCACGGGACCGCTGCGAAGGCTCAGGCATGACCGCGATGTCCCCGATCACATGCGTAAACAGCTGTGGCAAACGAGTCGTTCTAATCGGCAGCTTGGGCTATTCACTCGTGAATTTTCGCCTCAATCTCATGCGGAAAATCACCGATCTTGGACATGAGGTCATCGCCGTCGCGCCAGAGTTCGACGACGAGACCGCTGAGACACTTACCCGTCACCGGATACGCTATCGAACCGTTCCGATGGACAGGACGGGCACGCGCCCGTTGCGGGATGCACGGACAGTGGCGGCGCTGGTGCGGTTGTTCCGTAAAGAGAGGCCCGACATCGTCTTGCCCTACACGATGAAGCCGATCATCTATGGCAGCCTTGCTGCCCGGATTACACGCGTCCCCGAATGCTATCCCTTATTCACGGGGCTTGGGTATCTGTTTGCGGGCAACCTTGATGCGCGTCGCCGTCTGCTGCTGGCGGTATCAGTCGCTCTGCATCGCATTGGATTGCGCAAGGTAGATGCCGCGTTCTGCTACAATGATGCAGAAGTAAAGGATATCCGCCAGTATGGTTTGATCCCGCCGCATGTTTCCTTGGTCAAAGTTCCTGGCTCTGGCGTCGATACAAGGCGGTTCTGTCCTGAAGACATGCCCGAGGGGGCGCCAAAATTCCTTTTCGTCGGGCGCCTTCTTCGCAGTAAGGGCCTTGAGGTGCTGGCCATGGCTGTTCAGCGCTTGCGATCTCAAGGGCACGACGTAACCGTCGATCTGCTTGGACCGGCGGAGTCGCACCCCGACGCGGTTGATCAACCGACACTGGACGCGTGGATCAAGGATGGTCTCTTTCGTCATCTCGGCGCTGTGCGTGATGTCCGGCCAGTTTTGGCGGCCTCAAGCGTTGTGGTTGTTCCGACTATGCTACGCGAGGGGATTCCCCGCACAATCCTTGAAGCCATGGCATCTGGGCGACCGGTGATCACCACGGACGCACCTGGCTGCGGTGAAACGATCTTGGATGGGGTGTCAGGTAAGGTCGTCGGACAGAATGATCCCGTTGCACTCGCCCGCGCCATGGAAACCTTCATCAAATCTCCTCAGAGCGCTGCGGAAATGGGGCGCGCTGCGCGTGCGCAAGTCTGCAAGGTAAATGACGTCAACCGGGTGAATAGTATCATTATCTCACGGATGGGTTTGGATGCGAATGACGCGGCAGAGATGCCTTTTCAGACCTCTGCGGAGTCCTTGGCATGACCTTTCAGGATCAATTGATTTCAAGGAGGTAAACAGCTTTGAAAACGATTTTACTCGCCGGAGGGCCGGGGCCTTTGAATGCAGAGGGAGTGGCCGGCACCCCCAAGTCGCTTATCGAAGTGGGCGGACGGGCAATCCTGGCGCGCATCATGGATATCTATAGTCGCTTCGGCCATCAGGACTTTATCGTCGCCGCGGGGTTTAAACCGCTTGTCATCAAGCAGTATTTTGCAAATTACAGCTTGATCGCGAACGATATTACTGTGGCACTTGACAGTGGGCAGATGACCTTGCGCCCGGCCTCACCTGGCGGTTGGAATGTGTCTGTTGTCGACACAGGGCGCGAGACAAACAGCAGTGGCTGCGTCCGCCGATTGAAGGACTGGCTTGGTGGCGGCACGTTTATGGCCACCTATGGAAACGGGCTTGCAAATATCGATATCGACGCACTGCTGGCCTTTCACCGCAGCCACGGCAAACTTGCTACGATGACTGCCGTCCGTCCGCATGTGCAGGCTGGGGTCATCAAGTTCAAGGGGGACCGCGTCGAGGCGCTTCATGACAAAGTCCAAAACGCCGAAACCTGGGTTAACGGTGGCTACTTCGTTTTCGAACCGGACGTGCTGGATTATCTCATAGATGATGCGGCGACCCTGGATCAGGGTCCATTGCCGCAGATCGCCCGAGATGGGGAGCTAATGGCTTACCGTCATCCGGGTTTTTGGCACCCGCTGGAAACGTTGCGTGATCGAAAATCTCTCGACAAGCTCGCCGCCGCTGATACGCCTCCTTGGCTTGACTTTGACACTCCCAAACAGTCGCTGGCTCAGAGAAATGGGACTCACAGCATGCCGCAGCTTGGGACAGTCTAAGCAAATGTTTGATAGCGTTTTTGGCATGGCCCCTATGCATCTGATTGCAAGCATGTATCGCGATATTGCTCCACGCAGCGTCTGCAAAGACAATCAGGAGTAAGGTCTTGCGGTGTCTTCTTATTCAGGGCGGCTTTGGTGCAGGTGGCACCGAAAAAGTTGTGGCACTTCTGGCCCGACATCGTGCATCGCTTGGGGACGAGGTCCATGTTGCGGGGCTGACCAGACCTTCTGAAGGAAGCTTCTTCGCATACCCGCCCGAGGTGGCGCTTCATGTAGCACAGCCCGATGGGGAAAGGGCCCAGAAAGGCGCGCAGCTCGTTCGATTTCGCCAGATATATCGCTTGTTGAGAGATTTGCGCCCTGACGTCGTGATCTCTTTCCTCACGAAAGTGAACACCCTGACGGTACTGGCCGCGACGGGGACGCAGGTGCCCGTGATCATCTCAGAGCGCAACAATCCGGCCGCGCAACCATCCAGCGCGATCTGGGGGCCACTTAACAGCTTTGCCATGAAGCGCGCTTCGGCCATTGTTATGCAAACCCAACGCATATGCGATGAACTGCCCTCAAGTCTAAGTAGGAAATCCATCGTTGTTCCAAATCCCTGCGCCCCCATCGGCGACGTGCGTACAGGACCGCCGCAGGGTGAAGGTGTCCATTTCGTAGCGGTTGGTCGACTGGATCCGCAAAAGGGGTTTGATCTGTTGTTGCGTGCTTTCGCAGCATGCTGGCGCGCCGATCAAAACTTGAAACTGACGATCTTTGGCGAGGGCTCTCAGCGTGGGGATTTGGAGAGGCTTTCTGTTGCGCTTGGTGTAAACGACGCTGTCCGACTGCCTGGCGTGACCACCTCTCCCGGTGCTTGGATCGAGGCAGGCGACATCATGGTTCTAAGCTCGCGCTACGAAGGGTTTCCCAATGTTGTTGCCGAGGCAACGGTCAGCGGCCTGCCCGTCATAGCCTTCGACTGCCCTTATGGCCCCCGCGAGTTGATCAGTGATGGCCGTAATGGGCTGCTCATTCCCGAAGGCGATGTCAGTGCTTTGGCGGATGCCATGTCACGTCTGGCCGCTGATGCAACGCTGCGCCAAAGTATGAGAACGGCAGCATCGCTTAACCGCGCGCGTCTGTCCGAAGATGCTGTCATGCAGCTTTGGGACCGAACGATTGATGCGACAGTGCAGAAGCAGAACGTTCTCGCGACGCGCACGGCCTGAGAATTTTGGGTTACCAAGGCTTACCTGTCGATTGGAAATTCCCATCCAAGGCTTTCCAAAGTGTCCTCGAGCGCATCAAGCGTTTCGATCCTTGCATGTGGCGCGTGGCATTCATCAGGCGGCATTTCGGTATGGACGCGACCGGGTCGACAGATCTGGATCGCATGCCATCCACGCGCCCGTGGCGTGACGAAATCCTTCAAAGCGTTGTCAGCGACGTAGACAATGGGTGCCCCACCTGCCGCCGCCTCCATCTCAAGGAAGGCCCTTGGATGTGGCTTTGAGAATTCGGCGCCCCAAGCGCCGGTTGGTCGCAACACCGAAAACATCGGTGCGATCCCAAGCGCTTCAATTTTTGAGCGCTGCATTTTCTCGGGCCCGTCGGTGATAAGCCCAAGCGGCAGTCGCGTCTTCAGCCGCTCTAAACACTGCTTCGCATCCTCGCAAAGTGTGATCTTTGGCGCATGGCTGCGGTAGCGCGCGACAAGTTCAGCCACGGTGTCGGCATCGGCCGGAAGACCAAGCGCTGCCAATGCCTCGTTGAACGCTTTGCGATGTCGTCCAGCCAAAAACGCCTGATGGCAAAATGCACCAAAGCCAGAGCGCCCGGTCGTTGCCTCGATATGGGCGTCCAGTGCGACGTAACCTGAGAAGGCAAAGTCCCTCTCGAGGTAGAGCGTGTCATCCAGATCGAAAACAATCACGGAAGACCTTTAAAGACGGCCGCGTCATAGCGGAGCATTTCGACCCCGTCTTTCCAGTTATCATGCGCATTTGCGCGGCCATCTGAAGCCTCTTCCAACAGCCACCGGGCAAATGTCGCACCAGCCGCATCGGCCAAGGGGTATCCACCGCCGAACCGGGCGTTGATCTCAAGCACGCGCGGCCCGTGGATGGGATCGTCAATCACCTGAAAGCACGCCACGCCGCGCAAGCCTGGAAGCGCTTTAACGATCTTTTCAGCCATCAGTTGCAGGTCTTTCCGCCGCACAGTGCGACCCTTTTCAACCTCACCGGCTCTGGTCGAAAGCCTGACATGAGGGATCACTGTGCGAAGCGTGCCCTCTTTATCGACGAACATGTTGATCGTGTATTCCGGCCCTTTGAGAAGATCCTGCGCGATCATCGGTTCATCGACTTGGTCAGGAAGCTCTTCCGGGTGATTGATCACAGCTAAGCCACGGCTGGCGCTGCCACCGGATGGCTTGATGAACACAGGCCATTGCAACTGATCAGGCTCGGCCCGTAAGGCATCCAGGGTTTCTGTGCGCGGGACTGGCACCCCTGCGGCGCCCAAAACCTGAGCAGTATTTGCCTTGTCGCGGACGACAGAAATCGTTTCAGTGTCGGACACATGAACTCTTGCCCCGAGATCTGCAAAGCTCTGCATCGCTTCGGAAAGCGGCATGAGTTCTGGGTCGATGGTTGGGATCACAAGATCGACGTCTGTCTTAGCCACAATCGCACGGACAGCTTCAACATAACTGGGGTCATCACACCGCGGCACGGCAAAAGCCTCATCGGCCAGCGCGCAAGCCGCTGACAGCGCCGGCTGAAGATCACAGGCGATGACACGGAGATCGAGGTTAAGTTCGCGAGCGGCGGAGCGGAAGCATTCTAGCAACCCGACCCGACGCCCAGCCGAGGTCAAAAGAACCCCTGCAGGACTATTCACAAAGTTATTCCTTCAAACATATATTTGGGTTCAATTACCAAGGCGATACTACACGATTGCGGCTGAAAAGTGCAGCGATATTGCTGCCAAGGAGCCTTGCTTCGCCAATGACTTAGGGACGCTATCGGCAAAACGGCTAATTGCCGATCTGTCGCACTCAGATTGCGAGCATAGAGTTCAAACTAGGGCTATCAAATTTGAGGTTTCTGGCCTATGATAATGGATATAATTCTTTGTTTTTTAAGTCAGCTTTGATCGAACATCTTTATTCGTAATGAGTAATAAGAGCCGGACCGATAAAAGGGCGGGAAGGCGCACATTAGCGGGTCGATTGGAATCCGTCAGGATGCCGAAACATCGTTCTTGGATTTGCGCCGATCACCGAGGTCATTGTGCCTTTTCTCGAACGACACGCGACTGTTGCGGTCTGTGCTGAGTTTCATTGCCAATTATCCGAAACGGCATTTTCGCCGTGAGACCTGACATATTAACCAAGTGACTTTTCATAAGCCGAGACGAATAACCCATGAAATTTAATGATATTGATTTTCTAATAATCGGAGCCGGGAAGTCTGCAACGACTTGGCTCCAGACACAGCTTCAGTCGGATCCAGATGTTTACATGCCCGATCCTGAGCTTCATTTCTTTTCTCGGGTCTATGACCGCGGGGCTGATTGGTATCTGACGCAGTTCGATGACGCAGCATGTGGGAGGACGATTGGCGAGAAGTCCAATTCATATCTCTATACAAAGGACGCTGCGGCTCGGATTTACCGCACTCTTCCGCATATTCAGTTGATCGCCCAGCTGCGCAATCCTGTTGAGCGGGCTTACTCAAATTACTGCATGCTTTTCAGACGCGGCGAAGTCGGGGCAGACATAGCAAAGCATCTTGAGCCCTCTCAGGCAGGGGAGGATAAACTGCTCATGTCGGGGCAATACGCATCCCACCTGCAGCAGTTTGTCGATCTCTATGGTCGAGAGAAACTTCTTATCTTGTTCTTCGAGGGCGTGAAGCGCGATCCGAAAGAACAGATGGCTAAAGTCCGCGCCCATCTGGGGCTGCGGCCGCGACCGCTTGCTTTAGATGTGGGCAAGAAAGTCAAGGATAAGAGCGCACCCAATATCCCGGCCAAATGGAGCAAGCGCTTGCAGTGGATGAAACCCGTCGTACATCCTCTGCGTGGAACTGCTGCCTTTGAAACTGCGCGCGGCTGGTTGGCGCGTGAAATCTACTATCCAGAACTGCCAGACGATTTGCGAGACCGGCTCATCGACTACTACATGCCATCAATAGTGGCGCTGGAAGCGATGAGTGGTCAATCGCTGGCACACTGGTATGAAACGCCGGTCAAGACGGCGCAAACAGAGACGTTGTCAAGATTTTCCCAAGATCTGGGAAAGCGCCATCCGCGTCCAAGCTAACCAAGAGAAAACCTGTGACACGGCCCGACGGATACATCGGGCCATGTTTTTCACAGCCTGATGTGTTCAAGGCTTGTGGATTGGCGGGTTGTAGGTCCGCATAACCTCAAGCGGTCGCTTTTGGGAATATGCGACCATCGCGTCAGGCTCCGGATAGCCCACGGCCATAAACATGACCGGCCGTTCATACCCAGCGAGGCCCAAGACTTTCGCGCCGCGTTTCTCGTGGCTTTCAATGTCGGGCCAATTGCAGATGCACGAGCTCAGTCCAAGCGTCTCCAAAGCGAAAGAGAAGGACATGGCTGCAAGCGCGCCATCAATGTAAATGACGTGCCGATCCTTCTCACTGTAGAACGCATCGAGCGATCCGATGATCGCAATCATGACCGGAATTTGATGCTTCCAGCCGATGGTGCCCCCGGGCAGGGAGGATACGGTCTTGATTGTCTCTGGGTCATCAAAGACGAGAAACCGAAAAGGTTGACGGTTGCATGCGCTGGGCGAAAGACCAGCAATGGTAAATGCCTTGTCCAGCAAGTCGCGCGGCACAGGCTTTTGATCAAACCACCGGACAGAGCGTCGCTTGATCGCGAGTTGCTCGAGCTGTTCGTAAGAGACCGGATGTTCATCAAGGTCTCTTTTGTACGGGATGCGATCGCCTGCCTCTTCCTGCGAGACCGGAGCCGGGCAGTCCTCGAAAACCTTACGGGCATGATCAAGGACCGGGTCCTCTGCCACAATCCGAAAGTACTCGGTCAGTACATCATAAGCCCAACGAAGCGAATCCCCGGTGCTTTCATCCGAGCGTTCAGGTTCATCCACGACCTTACGATACACATTGACGGTCTCGAGAATATATTCCTTCGCGAAAACGGGCCGACGTGGTCGCATCGAAATGCCCTTCTCAAGACGATGCACGTTTCGGCGCATCAGAAAGACGTTGGCGTCATTCTCTTGAAGCTCTGCATGGTATTTGGCCAGACCAAGCAACACTGCACGCTCCTCGCGCTGGAATTTTCGCGACAGCAGTGAGTAATAAGCTGTTGTCAGTGACTTTGCTGAAGAAGCGATTTTCAGGCCACTGGTCTGTGCCGAGGTGGCTAGCCGTGCTGTGCCCGACTCCCGAAAGAGCAGGCGTGTATCACGAAGCCGATCCATCTGGCTTTCGGTGAGCATATTCTTAACTAACGTCTTCATTGCAAACATCTCTCTGTAAAAAATGAACTTCAGAATTTGAGTTAGGTCGACCCGTGAAAAGGGCCGTAACTTGAAAATTAACCTTTCCCTCGTTCTTACACTCCGTGCCTAAATTTCAGATCGTCACATCGCTGGGATGATCGGGGACGTGTGTCTTCTTGAGGTTTGGAGCAAAGGCAGTTGGCCCCTGTTCCAACGATTGACCGCGAAAAACGCTCTATAATCGAGCTGCGGACAATCTTCTTAATAATGATTAACAAGGCATTTCATTGGCCATTGTCTTTAGAGTTTTCGCGTACGGAGGAAATTGTACGCGGGCTTTGATCCTCCACGATAAGATGAAATTTCGTGCGTTTCGCAACGCCAACAATTTATAAAAACCAAAAACTTTACCCAAAATAGCAATTTATTAAGGTTTTTGCAAAGAAAAGAGTCGCTTTGTCAGTCCGGTCCACCGCTGCGGCATCCGAACCATCAACGTCTTCATTCTTGCCTTTTCAAGGATCGCTGCATTAACCTTTTTTGTGAGGGGGTTATTCATAGAGAACAGCTGATACAGCTTGCATTAATCTACTCAGTCATATCAAAAATTAGCGTCAATCTGACGATCCGTCGTCGCGATCATTGTGACTTTGCCAATAATTTAAGGTAAGTCATAAATCCAAATATCTGTTAACGTTACCTGAGATCGAGGCTGTTTCCATTATTTAGGTGCGGCCCGAATGCCGGGGTTCCAAATGCCATTAGGGCAGGGGTTAGAATTTATTAGAGTTAGAAAGACCTATTGATTTTCGCGATAGAAGAAAGGAAGGCGGCGTCCTATTTGGCGCTCACTCATTACGATGAAAAAATTTATCATTACTGGCACGCAAATGAAAAACAAAGGCTCTCAAGCCATGTTTTTGACGTTGTATCACAGCCTTAAGAAACACTATCCGGGCTGCGAGGTTTATGGGTTTTCCAACAAGTATACCGAGCCGGAAAAATACAGCTTCACGCTTTTTCCATACGATTATTATACGCGCTTGGTCTTAAACAAGCGGCTAAGCCGGATCCCTCTTCTTGTTCCGCTCCTGACGTTTCTTGCCGGTCGCCGAAGAAAGACCGACAAGTGGAAAGGCAAGATCCCGCAGATGGAGAAAGCCCTGCGCGAAGCTGATGCTATATTCGATGCGAGCGGCTACACACTTGGATCTGGTTGGCCCAAAGGAGGCGGAGAGCTGCTTTTGCAGACCATCAGGCTCGCGAAGCGCCATAATACAAAAATCATCCTCATGCCGCAGAGCTTTGGCCCCTTTGATTGGGAAGGCGACAACACCGCGTTCCTTGAGGACGTCAAGAAAGAGCTGAGCTATTGCACGAAAATCTACGCTCGTGAGCAGGAAGGCTATGAATGCCTGTTGTCTTTGGGATTGAACAACGTCGAACTCTCTACGGATATGGTTATCAGAGAACCGCTCTTTCCAACGGCTGCCGACATCTACGCTTCACCCGAGACTGCTGAGGTTGAGTACCCAACCCCCGGTTCCGTCGGCTTTATCATCAATGAAAATGTATTCCGGATCGGGGAATCCAGTTCTGTCCTTGGTCTCTATGTCAGCATCCTAGACCGGCTGATCGAGAATGGAGAGGATGTTTACATCCTCAACACCTCCACGGCCGATACGCATCTGATCGAGGGGGTCCTGAGCAGGGTCAAAGACAGAGCCAAGGTTCGTATCATCAGCAAGGAATATTCCAGCCCTGAACTGATCGACATTATCGGTCGTTTTAAATACGTGGTCGCGTCACGCTACCATTCTGTTGTTTTCGCTTACCGAGGGGGTGTTCCTGCGATCATTCTTGGATGGGCGGTCAAGTACAACGACCTTGCAGCGCATTTCCAGCAACAGGACTATGTCTTTGATATTCGGGATCCTGGGGCCTCCAAACTTCTGGAGCAGATCGATTACATGAGTAAGAACGCCGCAAAGGAATCCCAGCGGATCAAGGACTGCCTCGAAAAAGTGCAAACGAGCTCTGTCATTGAGGATGCGATACGAGCCTTAGAGGAATGACAGGCTTGGGTGGCGGCGCATTGGATGGCGTCGGCATGACCCAAAGCGCGATCATCGCGGATCACTGTCTAAGTGGAGGTTTTGTTGAACGTCATCAAAGGGCCTCCCAGACTTCCTGAGTGAGTTGGTCAAATTGTGCAGGATTGGCGTAGGCGACGATTGAAAGCGGCGTTTGCCATGCCTCTGTTCCGATAGGTACAACACGCCCCTCTGCCAATTCCCGTGCAATTGCCGTCTTGGGAAGCCAGGCAAAACCGCTGCCTGCAAGCAAACGGCGTTTGATCGCTTCGACGAGGCCATCAACATAGATCGTTTGGATGTTTGGCGGATGCGGTGTGATGATCTGATCGACAACCATCCCCAGAAAGCTGGACCCTTCATAGGCCAGATAAGGAATGGGCGGTATGCCCTGACTTTCAAGCGACCACCCGTGCTCTCGAACGGGGCCCGCTGCAGCAACGGGAATCATCGGATCGACAAGCAGGTGTTTACGCTCAAAAACAGTTTCATCGATCTGCGGGGAAACCGCGCCATGTGCATAACACAGCATAATGTCGATCGCGCCCTCCACGAGCAATTCACAGCAGGTGCTGAGCGAATCCGAAACCACGCGGGTGCGAAATCCTGGCATGCGAGATTGCAGCGCCTCAAGCCGGTGCACCAGAAAATTGACCGAGATCGTATGTAGGACAGAGAACCGTACGAAGCCATGCTCCCCTTGTTCCGCGGCGCGCAGGATCTGGCGTGCGTCCGTTAGCTGGGAAATGGCTGCTTGTGCGACGGGCAAGAACTGTTGGCCCGCTGCGGTGAGCTGAACCGGATAGGTCGCGCGGTTGATCAGGGGCAGGCCCACCCAGTTCTCCAACGCCTTAATTCTTCGGCTAAATGCGGACTGAGTGATGTTTCTTTCATCAGATGCCCGCGTGAAGTTCTTCAGTCGAGCCAAACATTCAAAGTCGCGCAACCAGTTAAGATCCATCTTACCCTCTGAAGTTAAAAGGTTTCTACCAGCTTAGGGCAAAACTATGCGAAAATAGAATAGTTTGATGAAATCTTCGAATTGGCAAGTCTGAAAAACTTTTCTCTAGCATTGGGTCACATAAAGAGCGCGAGACCACCGTGCCAATAACAAACAAGACAGTACTCGCGCGTGCCGCGTGTCGATGTTCAACAGAGGAAATTGAAATGATTACACATCTGAAAACACTTGGATTGGCCACTGCGTTTGGGGCGCTGGCCGTACCTGTACTTGCATCCGAAGAGGTCAAGATCGGCGTGCCAAGCTGGACCGGCGCGCAAGCGATTGCGCATGTTTTGGGTCAGGTTGTCGAAACCCGCATCGGGGGTACTGTTGAATATGTGCCCGGCAACAATGCAACGATCTTTCAGGCAATGGATCAGGGCAAGGGTGACATTGATGTGCACCCCGATGTCTGGCTGCCCAATCAAGAGAGCTTCACAAAGCAATATGTGGATGACGCAGGCACGGTGACGCTCTCGTCGAACCCCTATCAGGGCAATCAGGGCTTCTGCGTGACCAAGCAGTTTGGCGAGGCCAACAACATCACCGACATCGCTGATCTGGGTCGCCCGGACATTGCCGCGCTGATGGACAGCGACGGCAACGGCAAAGGCGAGATGTGGATCGGCGCGCCGGGCTGGGCGTCGGCCAATGTCAACGAAGTGAAGGTGCGCGACTACGGCCTTCTGGATTTCATCGAACCCGTGCGCGCGGAAGAAGCGGTAAAGACCGCCCGCATCAAGGACAGCATCGCCAAGGAAGAGGGCTATGCGTTCTACTGCTATGAGCCCCACGCGGTGTGGTTCATGTTCGACGTGCAGATGCTGACCGAGCCGACATTTGACGCCGAAAAATACGTCATGGTGCAGCCTTCTGACGATCCCGATTGGTATAACAAATCCATGGTCGCCACGAAGGACGCGCTGAAGGACGTGCAGATCGCGTGGTCGAACTCCCTCCCGGAACGGTCCCCTGCGATTGCGGAGTTCTTCCAGAACTTCGGCCTCAATGCAGAAGACGTCAGCCAGTTGGCCTTTGAGATCAGCGCGAATGGCCGTGATCCGGCGGAAGTTGCGGCTGAGTGGGTCGACGCCAACTCCGATCGTGTCGACGGCTGGCTTGGTCTCTAATCCTTTGACCTAGAGGTTTGGGCATCGGCAAAACAGCGGATGCCCAAACTCAACCTTCAATCAAGGTGCGATGCGATGGATGATGACGTCGTCATAGAGATTTCCAATGTCTGGAAGATATTCGGTGCAAAGCCCGAATTGGCACTCAAAGCCATCCATGATCGCGGACTGACGAAGGCTGAAGTCCTTGCAGAGTTTAATGCCGTCGTGGGCGTTGCAGATGTCAGCCTTGACGTAAAACGAGGTGAGATTTTCTGCATCATGGGTCTTTCGGGCAGTGGCAAGTCTACGCTGGTGCGCCACTTCAACCGCCTGTTGGAGCCAACGGCGGGCAAGATCGAGATCGAAGGCACCGACGTCATGGCGCTCGGGCCGAGTGAGTTGCAGACCTTTCGAAATCGCAAGATCGGGATGGTTTTTCAGAACTTCGCGCTGATGCCGCACCGATCCGTGCTCGACAATGTGGCGATGCCTCTGGAAATACGGCAGGTCGCTAAGAACGAGCGGATGCGGCAGGCCGCCGCCATTCTGGACATCGTTGAACTGGGCGCGTGGGGCTCGAAATTCGCGCATGAGCTGTCGGGCGGCATGCAGCAGCGCGTCGGCCTCGCCCGTGCTTTGGCGGCAAACCCTGATGTTCTTTTGATGGACGAGCCGTTCTCCGCCCTCGACCCACTAATCCGGCGGCAGTTACAGGACGAGTTCATCCGCCTCAGCAAAATCCTGAAAAAGTCGACCGTCTTCATCACCCATGACCTTGATGAGGCCGTCCGGATCGGCGACCGGATCGCCATTATGCGCGACGGCAAGATGGTGCAGATCGGCACGGCGGAGGACATCGTCATGCATCCTGCCGACGATTACGTCGCAGATTTTGTCGCCGGGATTTCCCGTCTGAAGGTTGTCCATGCTCATGCGGTCATGCAGCCATTGGAGCAGTTCATTGCGACTCATGGACCGATCCCAGCAGATGCGCCGCGCGTGAACGAGGGCGAAAACCTCAGCAATCTGATCAATCTCGCCATCGAAGATGACAGCGCGATCCTTGTGCAGGATGGCGGCGTTGATGTCGGCGTGATCACGCGCCCGGACCTGCTGCGGACCGTGGTGGAAGGGACGGAAATGTCATGAACCCGAAAGACATCAACCCGCTGGAAGACACCGAAAGCGACGCAGCGCTCGCCTATGCCGAAGAGCGGCGTGAGAACATCCGCACCTTCGTGCGCACGAGTCCCGACTACTACATCCAGAATTTCGACAAGATCGGCGCGTCGGCACGCTTTACGCCCACCTTCAACCTGATGGCGGGCCTTTTCGGACCAATCTGGTTCGGGGCGCGCGGGCTTTGGTCTTGGGCGCTGCCATTTCTCATTCTCGAAGCGATTGCTTTTGTTCAGATCGCGCGGGGCCTTTTTGGCGATCTGGCAGCCGATGCGATGGCGCGGATCGCCTCCATCGAAGGCACGTTGGAACTGCGCCGTCAGCAATTGGCCGCGGCCATTGAAAACGGATCAGACCGGGTGGATGCGTTCCAGCGGACGGTGGATTCGCTTGAGGCGAATATCGGCGGCATACGGGCGGAGGCAGAAGCCTTAGCCGCCGAAGGCCCCACCATTGCGCTGACCGGGGTCGTGATCCTTGTCATCGTGAAGGCCTTGCAGGCGACGGTTGCGAATTGGGCTCTGGAGGCGCGGTTCTCTGACTGGCTTTCGGACCGTTCAATCCGGTCAGGCCTACCGCCGACACAGATCGTGTTCAGCGCTGTTTTCATGGTGCTGATCGTGGCCACCGCGATGGTCAATTACAGCTTCCCGGACCGGTTCGAGCTACTGAACGCCTTCCCCACCAATCCAGAGATACGTCTCACAGGTATCACTTGGGTGGAAAACTTCATCGCTTGGTGTGTCCGCAACAGCGAGGCGTTCTTCGACGGTTTGACCTTCGGTATTCGTGCTTTGCTGGACGCGCTGGAGGTCATCCTCGTCCAGACCCCATGGGTCGTTATTGCAAGCCTGATCATCTTGCTCACATGGCTCACGGCAGGCGTGCGCACGGCGATCTATTCTGGCGCATTTTTGGCCTATATGGGCCTTCTGGGCTTCTGGGAAGCGGCGATGACAACTCTTGCCCTACTTGGAACAGCGGCTTGTCTGTCGATCGTGATTGGCATCCCCTTGGGCATGTATGCGGCACGCAGGCCTCGGTTCTACGCCTTCATTCAACCGATCATGGATTTTATGCAGACCATGCCCGCCTTTGTGTTCATGGTCCCAGTCATTGCCTTCTTCGGCGTGGGCAAACCCGCCGCCGTGATCGTGACGATGATCTTCGGCGGCACGCCCGTCGTGCGCCTGACGGTCCTCGGGCTGCGCGGCGTGCCGGAAAGCGTGCGCGAAGCGGCGATCAGCTTTGGGGCCAACAAGTGGTATCTTTTGACGAAGGTCGATCTGCCCTTGGCCAGCCCTTCGATCCGCGCGGGGATCAACCAAACGATCATGCTGTCTTTGGCGATGGTCGTTGTGGCCTCGCTGATCGGCGCGAAGGGTCTTGGGGAGGACGTTCTGGAAGCGCTGCAATACGCAAATGTCGGGCAAGGTATCCTCGCGGGTTTCTCGATCCTTTTCTGCGCCATGATCCTTGATCGCATTGTCCAGGGGGAACGGAAGTGACACCTGTGGTCCTTGTGCACGGGTTTATGGGGGGCAGTCGGCAGTGGCGCGACCTTCAAGGGGCATTCCACCACGATACCCACGTGCTATCGGTTGACCTGCCCGGCTTCGGAGAGAACGCAAATCTTGATGCCCCTTCAAGCATCCCGGGTTTTGCGGGCTGGGTAATAGACCGCCTATCCTCCGAAGGCATCGACAGCTTCCATCTTCTGGGCCATTCGATGGGGGGTATGATCGCTCAGGAAATCGCCACCGCCGCGCCCGAGCGCGTGGATCGATTGATCCTCTACGGCACCGGTGCGACCGGCGTTCTGCCGGGCCGCTTCGAGACGATCGAAGTTTCCAAACAGCGCGCCCATATCGACGGGCCGCGCGACACTGCCCGACGTATCGCGGCTACCTGGTTTCTGGAGAACGAGCACGCGCCTGCGTTTGAGGAATGCGCCGCCATCGCGGAACGCAGCAAGATGCAAGCTATCTGTGCAGGCCTCGATGCCATGCAATCCTGGAGCGGCGTGTCTAACCTGCCTGCAATCAAAGCGACGACACTCGTCGTTTGGGGCGATCATGACCGCACCTATCCGTGGCAGCAGATCGAGCAGCTTTGGACCAATATTGACGACAGCAGCCTTGCTGTTATCCCCAAATGCGCCCATGCCGCCCATCTTGAAAAACCTGAGATTTTTGGGCGCATCGTTCAGGATTTTCTGACGGCTTACTAATAGATAGGAAGACCCGGATCGCAAGCAGTCATCCAGAGTCATTTAGCGTGATGGCCTGTCAGGGCTGAGATACGCAAAGATCCGAATTCATTCCAAGCGGCAGTCCCTCAATCCTCCGCAATCGCACCGCGACAAAGAGTGATACGTTATACTATAACATTTTTCTTGCGAGGCTTTGTTAGGGCTGCTAGCCCTCACACCGGCATCTAAACCCATCGCAACACTGACCAGCATCGCGGCAGCCTCATTCAGCCACCGAAGCATTGCACCAAACCGGAGGTTCCCCTTTGTCCGTAACCCCAAGACTGTTTCTTGCAGCCGCCCTTGCTATGGCATCTCCGCTTTCGTCCAACGCGCAGGAAGGCTCCCTTTCCATTGCGGTTGGTTTTGGGCCCACGGCAGAGGTGCCCGACCCGCGTTCTGGTTATAACGGCTGGATGTCGAACCAGACTGGCGTGACCGAGACGCTTATGGGGATTGATTACGACCTGCAGCTCTACCCGCGTTTGGCCGAAAGCATTGAGCAGACCGCGCCGACCGAGTGGCGCGTCACCCTCCGCGACGGTATGCGTTTTCACGATGGCACTCCCGTCACCGCCGCGGCGGTCGTTGCCTCCATTGAGGGCATCCTCGACGAAGACCATTCAGGGCATAACGCTCGCGTCGCCAAACTGTTGGATTTGGCAGGCATGCGCGCAGACGGGGAGGGCGTGGTCGTCTTTCAAACAAACAGCCCCAACGCCGCCTTCCCGTGGTCGCTGTCTGATCCCGGCATCGCCGTTCTGGGCGAGCCGTCCGAGGCGTTCCCGATCAATGCGACCGGTCCTTTCGTCTTTCAAGAGGCTGTGCCCGAGCAGCTTTACCGGGTGGAGGCGAATCCTGACTACCGCCTGGGTGCCCCCAAAATTGCTGAGGTTGAGGTGCGCGCGATCCCATCGCCCGCCACGGCAGCTTTGGCTTTTGAGGCCGGTGAAGTGGATATGGTGATCAACTACCCCGAGACGGATTTTGCACGCATCACTGAAGAGGGTGCTCAGGGCTTCTCCGCCCCGACCGCGCGGCTTTACTTCTATACGATGAATGCCAAAGCTGGGCCCCTGTCGGATCCCCTGATCCGTCAGGCCGTCTCTTTCGCAATTGATCGTGGCGGGGTCGTGGATGCTGTTCTGTCTGGCGTCGGCGGTGTCCCGGCAGGCACCACCTTCCCCGCTGGCAAAGGGTGGGCGGCTGATATCCCCGCTACCTATGATCCCGCGAAGGCAGAAGAGCTTCTGGCCGAAGCCGGGGCGGTCAAAGAAGGCGGCACGTGGATGCTGGACGATGAGCCGCTTGAGATTGACATCGTCACGTATTCCTCTCGCGCTGCACTGCCCCCAACCGCAGAGCTGACGCAAGCCTATCTTGCGGCTATCGGTGTGGACGCAAATATCCGCATCGGTGAATGGGGCGCCAGCAATGATCTGATCGCCGCGAACGAGGCTGACATGTTCCTGCAAGCCTGGGTGATGACACCTCAAGGCGATCCCGGCGGGGTGCTTGAGACCCTTTTGCAAACCGATGGTGGCTCCAATTCCGGCGGGTATTCGAACCCGGAGCTTGATGCGCTTCTGAAAGCAGGTCGGGAAACCTTTGATCAGGCGAAGCGTGCTGAGATCTACAACGAGGTTCAGCAGATCATCGCGGCGGAGGCGGCCTTGATCCCGGTCTATCATGTGAACCAGGTCAACGTCGCAACGCAGGGGCTGCAAGGCTACCGCGTCCACCCGACGGAGACCTATTGGATCAACCATGAAACGTCGTTCACCGAATGACGCTTCACGTGTCCGGCCTGAGCGCAGAACGCGCGGGCCGGACGATCCTGCATCCGACATCGCTTGAGATAGCGCCGCGCGAACGGCTTGGTCTCGTCGGCGCGTCAGGCTCTGGCAAGTCAACGCTCGGCCATGCGCTGATCGATGATCTGCGCGCGCAGGGGCGCTGTGTGAACCACGTTCCCCAAAGCCCAGACGAAGCGCTCGACCCCCTGCGCTCAATGGGCTTTCACTGGCAGGAGGCTGAGCGCGCGATGGGCACGCCTGCAGATCGCGACACGCTTTTCAAAGCGCTCAAGATAGACGGCGGTGATCCGCGCAAGCGGCCTTGGGGTTGGAGCCGTGGCATGCAGCAGCGCTTTGTCATCGCGATGGCGCTGATAGGGGCGCCTGATCTGATCGTGCTGGACGAGCCAACCTCGGCCCTTGATCCGGTCGTCGCTGCGGCCACGATGATGCTTCTTGAAGAGCATCTAGAGAGGCAGGAAACCGCGATGCTTCTGATCACCCATGATATGGGCCTTGCCGCGCGCCGCGTATCGCGTTTGCTGGTCATGGATGCTGGGCATCTCGTCGAAGCCGCGCCCACTAACGCAATCTTGCAGCGCCCCAAATCCGCGGCAGCACAGGCTTTGGTCGCGCATCGGTCCTGGGCGGAGTTGCCATGCTGAGTGTCGACCAACTCACTGTGCGGCGCGGTCGGATCACGACACTGGCCGACATTTCGCTCACCCTGCTAGCTGGGAAGACACTTGCTGTGGTTGGCGAAAGCGGCGCAGGCAAGTCGACATTGATTGCCGCGATCTTAGGTCTCTTGCGTCCGTCCTCTGGACGCATCACATGGCTGGACGCGCCCGTTCGCGACTGCAAGCCAGCACTCGTCATGCAAGAGCCGCGCGCGGCATTCAATCCGGCGCTCTCTCTCAAACAGTCCGTTCTGGAACCGGTGCGGACGGATGATATCGCACCGCGGCTTTCTCGCCTCTGCAAAGGGCTGGAGCTTCCGCTGGAGCTGCTGGACAGACGGCCCAGCGAGGTTTCCATCGGTCAAGCGCAGCGCGTAGGCATCCTGCGCGCGCTCATCTCTGCCCCGCCTCTTGTCCTATTTGATGAGCCACTTTCGGCACTGGATGCGGTCACGCAAAAGCATACCGCGCGGCTGATCTCCGACCTTCAGCGCGAGGAAGGCTTTGCCGCGCTCATCGTGACCCACGATCTTGGCTATGCAATCGCCCATGCCGATGAGATCGCCGTTCTGAAATCTGGCAGGATCGATCAGGTGACGTGCCCCGACACCTTCATCAGGGCTCCCGGCTCAGACTATTGCCGAAGCCTCCGCGATGCGGCCATCGCGCTGGGCGGGTTGGAGCAGATCGTATGATCCGATTCCTGCTTGGCCTGGTCTTGCGCGCAGCCGTTGTGTTGACAGGCACAGCCCTCATCACTTTCGCACTTTTGTGGAACGCCCCCGGCGATCCGGCGCAGGCCATCGCGATGGCGCGCTTTGATGCGCTTTTGACACCGGACGTGATCGAACAAGTCCGCAAAGAAGCCGGTCTAAACGACAGCTTCTGGCGCGCGTTTTTCGACTGGGCGCGCCCGCTCTTGGTGCTCGATTTCGGAAATTCCGCCGTTACGGGGCGCCCGGTCTGGCCGGATCTAAGAACGGCGATGTCTTACACTTTTCCGCTGGCCTTCGCCGCACTGGCCATCGGGCTGCTCATCTCGGTCCCGCTCGCCATTGTCGCGGCCAAGCGCTCAGGCGGATGGATCGATCGCACGGCGGTGGGGCTGGCGACGCTTGGCGCTGCCATCCCGCCCTATTGGTTGGGTCTCATCCTGATCCTGATCTTCGCCGTGCAACTGGCCTGGCTCCCAGCCATGGGAGCCCGCACGCCGGCCCATGCTGTTCTACCCGCGTTTACGCTGGGGCTTGGCGTTGCGGCCTCCCTTACGCGTATCATCCGTTCAGGCATATTGGAGGCGCGCGGCCAACCGTTTCTGCCTGCGTTCCGCCGCCGCGGCGTGCCAGACCGCGCGCTAGGCCGCGACCATATCGCGCCTCATGCGGCTGTCCCGGTGATCACCGTCTTTGGGCTGGAGTTGGCCTTTCTTCTGGAAGGTCTGGTGCTGGTGGAGGCGATCTTTGGCCGCCCCGGCCTTGGGATTTTCCTTGTCTCGGCAATCACGGCACGGGACTTTCCTCATGTGCAGGCCGTTGTTGTTCTGACCGCGCTCATCTTCGTGACGGTGAACCTGCTCATCGATATCATCTACCGACTGATCGATCCTCGGATTGGAGGGGCCGATGCGTAGCGTCGCGATCCTCGCCGTAGGCTTCATCCTGCTGGCCGTTCTTGGCCCCATCTTGGCGCCTTACGAGTCGACAGCGATCAATGTGCCAGCGCGCCTGTCCCCACCAAGTGCCGAGTTTCTCCTCGGCACAGATGCGCTCGGCCGCGATATCCTTTCGCGCTTGCTTGAAGGCGCGCGCTGGTCGCTTGGCCTCGCCTTCGTAATCTCGCTGATCGGGCTTATCGTTGGAACTGTGATTGGCCTTACGGCCGCACTTGGCGGCAAGGTCGCGGACTGGATCGTGATGCGGACAACAGACACGTTCCTCGCCTTCCCTGAACTGGTTGCCGCCGTCGTGATTGCCGGGCTTATGGGCGCAGGCATGTGGAGCCTCATCTTCGCCCTCTCAGTCACCAGTTGGATGCGTTATGCACGCGTCGCGCGTGGGATCGGGCTATCCCTGCAAACCCGGGGCTACGTGATTCAGGCGAAGCTCGCCGGCCTGTCACCCATGGCCATTGCGCGCTGGCATTATCTTCCCGCACTCTTGCCGTCGCTAACGGTGATCTGGACCGGCATGTTCGCGCGCGCGATCCTTGGGATTTCAGCGCTTGGGTTCTTGGGTTTCGGCGTGCAGCCACCGACGCCGGAATGGGGTGCGATGCTGCTCGACGCGCGCGTTCATATGCGGTCTACGCCCCTACAGATGATCTGGCCGGGACTGGCGGTCGTCATATGCGTTCTTGCGATCAACCTGACGGGCGACGCCTTGCGAGACGCGTTGGCCAAGGACGACAAGTGACTGAAAGACCCGCTCTCGGTATCGCGCTCCGGCTTCTATCGGGTTTTCTTTTCGCGGGCATGTTTGTCAGCGTGAAAGCCGTCAGCGAAGACGTCCCGCTGGGCCAGATTGTGTTCTTTAGGTCCTTCTTCGCACTCATTCCATTAGTCGTTTTCCTCTGGCTGCGCGGTGAGTTTCCTGCAGGCCTTGCTACGAAAAGACCTGGCGCGCATCTCATACGCTCGACCTTCGGCGCCCTGGCGCTTTTCACGTCCTTCGCCGCACTCGCCCGTCTCAACGTGGCCGAAGCAAGCCTTGTCGCGCAGCTGTCCCCCGTCCTGACCGCCCTGATTGCGGTTGTGCTTTTGGGCGAACGGCTGACGATCTGGCGCGTCGCAGGCCTCGCGCTGGGCTTTGCTGGCGTTATCATTCTGGTCTGGCCTGAACTGCGCGGCGGCACGGACGAGGCGCGCCTTATGGGGTACTTGATCGGCTTGGCATCCGCAGTGCTGACCGCCCTCGCGCTCATCATGGTGCGCAGCCTCAACAAGACCGAAAGCCCCGGCGCGATTGCGCTTTACTTCGTGTTGGCCTCGATGCTGGCCGCGCTTCTGACGATCCCGTGGGGCTGGATCATGCCTACGCCCATGACGATTTTTCTGTTGATCTCTGCCGGTCTCTTCGGCGGCTTCGCCCATATCGCGATGACGCTAGCGTTCCGGCATGCCGAAGCCTCCCGACTCGCGCCATTCGAATATGTCGCTCTGATCTGGCCGCTGCTTGCGGACCTGATCCTGTTCAAAGTGGCACTCTCCAAGTCGTTCTACCTCGCCGCGCCGATTATCCTAGGTGCTTCTATCCTTGCCGCGATTGAACGGCAGAAGCCGTTAATCGATCCGTCGAGGCCAGACGTTGGTAAAGCTAAAGCGCCCCAATAGCCTCAGCCCTCAAGCAGACGGCACCCGTTTCGCAAGCAAAGCAGCCCCAATCGCGGCTTCCGTTTGCGCAGCGATTTCCGATGGTGTGTCGATCAGCCTCTCACGGATCGCCATCCAGGCCGGGTTCTTCACACCGCCACCTGCCGTGTAGATACGCGTCAGAGTTGGCGCGCCGCGCTCCTTCAACGCTGCATAACACTGCGCCTCGATCCGCGTGATACCTTCCAGAAGACCATGCACAAACCGCACGTCATCATCCGGGCGCGGGGTCAGGATCGGTTCCAGCTTTGGATCATTGATCGGAAAGCGCTCACCGGGGCGGGGCAGGGGGTAATACTTCAACCCGCTCGATGTCTTCGGATTAATCTGCGCGCTGAGACTGGCCAGCGTCTCCAGATCGAATTGGGCAAGCAACGCGCCGCCACCGGTGTTGGAGGCGCCTCCGACCAGCCATGTATCACCAAGCCGGTGGCTGTAGATACCATGGGCCGCGTCATCAATGCGCACGTCGCTCAGTACCTTGATTGCAAGCGTCGTTCCAAGGGAGGTCACGACCTCCCCAACCTCAGACACGCCCGTGGCAAGAAACGCCGCGATGCTGTCTGTTGTGCCCGCGCAGAAGGTCAGCGAGGGCGCAAAGCCAAACTGCGTGGCAATAGCCGGATCGACCTTGAAAAGCAGTGTACCGACCGGATGCACGTCAGGCAGAAGGGTGGTCTTCACCGGTGTTTTAGCAATCCAGTCAGGCCAGCGCCGAGCGGCCACATCGTACCCGGTCTTCAAGCAGTTATTCTCATCCGAACGCCCAGCTTGTCCGGTCAGCTTGGCTAGTATGAAATCCGCCTGATGGCACATATGCGTCGCGCGCCCATCCCGGTCGAGGGCCTGAAGACGCAACAACCGTGCCAGCGCGGAGGAGGACCCTCGCGTGATGTCGCCGGGCGGCGCATGCTGAGCGATCTCCGCCGCCTCTGCGTCAAATCCGGAGGAGAAATACATCAACGGATCCGTGACCGGCTCAAGGTCTCGGTCCACCAGCACCATCGTTCCGGACGTGCCATCAATCGCCGCGCGCTCAATGGCCCGCATTCCGTCTTCGCCGATCTCGGCCTTTAAGGCGGCGAGACCCTCCGACACCGCGCGCCACCATCCATTGGCGCTGTCATCCGGATACGCCCCGCGCGTCATCGCGACAACAGAATTGTCCGCATCTACGACGGCACACCGGATTCCCGATGTGCCCAGATCAATGCCAAGCGACAGGCTCATGTCGCCGCTTTTGCGGCTAAGGCCTGGCGGTATTTCTCGGCGTCCCAATTCAACAGCTCCGCCTCGGCTTGCATGCCGATGGGTTCTGGCGTCCAATCCTCCGGCAGCCGTGACAGAACATCCATTAGACAGCGCAGCATTGCCCGTTGTGACGACGTGGCCTCCGCCCGCAACGCAGCGCCATCCGCTGTCAACATGGCCGGCGCGCCGGGTTCCGTTGGAAGAGCCGCGCCGAGAAAGACGACATGGTCTGGATAATAAGAGCCAGCGAGGGCAAGAGCGCGCAGCCTTTTGTCGGTCGCCAAGGCGCTCGCCGCCGCATCCCAAACGTAACCTTCTGGCGGCGTGTCCGCCGGGGCTGCGCCTGCTGCGGTCAAAACGGGCATCTTCAGCCGCGCCTCAACCTCTCGGATGAGCTCTGCAACCTCGTCTACCGTGGCCCCCGCACAGACAAGGCCGTGGTTCTCAAGAATGATGACTTGGGTATCGGGCGTCAGACGCGCTGCAATTGCCCCTGTCAGCGGCACGCCGGGCTTATGATAAGGCACAAAAATCACCGGCAAGCCGTCCAGCTTTTCAGCGGCAACCGCGCGACCCTCCGGACTGATCGCGTGCACCAGCGTCGGCACCGAATGGGTATGCGCCACGACCGCCCAATCCAGAAGTGCGTGGAAGGTTGTCTCAATCGACGGACGCAACGTGTTTTCGGGATCAATCACCGTCGCCTTGCAGGTCCCATCGCCCGCACCAAACGCCTCGGCCTTCGCCTTCTCGCGATCTACCGCCACGAAAATCGGCTTGTCCTCGGCATCGGCAAGCTCGGTCCCCGACGCCTTGATCCACATGACACCGCCCTCTTTGATCGAGGTGTTTCCGCCGGGCCCCTGCACTTGCAAAGGGTCCTGACCAAGGCGCGCCGACAGGGCGCGGAAGGCGGGGGACAGGTCAGACATCAGATCACCTCAAAGTCGGGAGCGTGTATTCAGGCGGGCCACTTTGCGTGAAGAGACCGTCCAGAGCGTCGTCATGCGCATGCAAACCGCCTTGGATGAATAGACTGTCCCACCCAGCGCTTTTCGCGCCTGCGATATCATGCTCGGGGCTATCGCCCACCATAAGCACCCGCTGCGCGCCCAATTGCTTGCCTAGCGCATCAAAGATCGGGCGATGCGGCTTGCCGTAAAACAAGACCTCGCCGCCGGCATCCGCATATTCATGGGCCAGCGCACCGGGCGATTCCACCAGCACCCCATCCGCGCGTGGGGAATGTCTGTCGGGGTTTGAACAGATCAGGGTTTTGCCTTGTGTCAGAGCGTCCCTCAGAACCGCGCGCTCTTTCTTATGCGCGCCGCCATCCGGTAAGCCCATCAGCAAAACCGCATCCGCATCAGCAAGGGCGTTGACATGCGCTACCCCCATTTCGCCACAACTGCGCGTCGCATCCTCCGGCGTCGCAGAGATGACGTAAAGCGCCTCAATCGCTTCAAGCAGCCCAGCCCGCATATCAATCTTCAACGCCTCGCCCGAGGTCATGACCGGTCCGAAAGCCGTCGCGGGAAACCCCATTGAGGTGATCCTGTCGCGATTAATCTGTGCGGATTTGCCGGAGTTCGACAAAACCCCAAGCGTCATATCTCTAGCCGTCAGCGCCTCAATCGTCGCAACAGCATGCGAGTAGGGCGCGCTGCCATTATGCAGCACGCCCCATTGATCAAACACGATGGCATCATAGCGGTCTGCGACCGTCAGGATGCTGTCGAGCCTTTGCATTTACTTGGGGTCCGGGGTCGGTGGCACGAGGCTTTCGATATAGGCGTCCACATCCTCGGCTTTCATGGCTGGTGCCGCTTTCTCGGCTGCACCGGGGGGCATATCGCCGAAGTAGAACTGGTAACCCGGAATGAACTGACGGCGCTTGCGCAGCTCCATGCCGGGGAAGGGATAGACCTCGTGATCGCCGCAGGCCTTGTCGTGACAGGCCAGGATGTAATCCGCACGCTTGTCGATCTCTTCGACCGACTTCCATCCATCGACGGAGTTCACAAAGCGTGCGGGCACCCAATAGCGCCACATCTCCGCTGGGTTGGGTTCAAGGTTGCGCGCCTGAAAAATCGCGTCACCGCATACTACGATGTCACCCGCCGACGTCGCAACCGTCACTGCCATATGACCAACGGAGTGACCGGGCGTGTGGAACATGGTGATGCCTGGCAGCACCTCTGTCTCGTCCTTGATGCCTTCGAAGACGCAGCCGGCATAGGCGGGCTCAATCCCAAGGATGCCGCATTCGTAGGTGCGATAGTAAAGCGGCAGCGGGTTGTAGGCCATCTCGATCTCGGCCGCGGGGGCGATGTAACGCGCGTTCGGAAACTCTTTCATGTTCTGCACGTGGTCCCAGTGCAGATGGGTGAAAACAATCGCGTCAATCTCGGACGGATCCACGCCCAGCTTTTCCTTGAGGTGAATATGCACCTCGGTACTGCCGCGCTTGTCGCATTTGTGGTGGTATTTCGTGGCGCGCTCTTCGTCGCACAGACCTGTATCGATCAGAATTTTATGTTCGCCCGTATCGATATAGTAGCAATAGCAGGGATTCCAGATTTTCTGACCCGCAGGGCCCTTCCAGAAAATATAGGTCCCCAAATCGGCTTCGAGCCAGCCGGTGTTGATCGGATAGATTTTGGTTTCAGCGACACCCATTTCGGTCCTCCAGATACGAGTCGACTCTTTTGTATACAAAAATATGAGAGTGTCTACATTTCCTGCGAAACTTTCCGCAGGAATCTCAGTTCGCGGCGAGGACCCGCATGAAACTCTCGGTCATATGCTTGCGCATGCCATCGACCGCCGTTTGTGAATCCTCCGAGAAGATTTTGTTCAATAGATCGACATGGTTCTCGACCGAGGCCAACAAATCCTCCTGTGTGGCCAGCTTCTTGGCGCGGAAGGGTCCTGTTTTGCGCCGGAAATCCGAGGCGAGATCGCAGATATACGGATTATCCGTCGCGCGATAGATCGCGAGGTGGAGCTTCTCATTGGCTTTGATATAGGCTAGCCGGTCATTCTGCGCGGCGGCCTCGACGCACTCACCCTGCGCGGCCTCAATCTCCGCGCGCGCCAGTAAAGTAAGGCGTTGATTGGCAAGCCG
Organism: Pseudomonadota bacterium; assembly: GCA_038532735.1. Classification (GTDB taxonomy): domain Bacteria; phylum Pseudomonadota; class Alphaproteobacteria; order Rhodobacterales; family Rhodobacteraceae; genus JAHTBL01. Next base: position 316,127 of record JBCBAC010000002.1, on the reverse strand, counting down.
GGCGCAAATGCTCTCAATTTCCTGCATCGCTTCGAACATCTGCGCCAGTTCTTCGCGGGTATATTGCGCCACGCGCACACCACGCTTTTCGCCCGCAACCAGCACGCCTTGTGCCGTTAATCGGCTCAACGCCTCGCGCACAGGGGTTCTCGAAACACCGAAGCGCTCAGCCAACTTTGTCTCGTCCAGGCGCTCTCCCGGTTGCAGCAATCCACCCGAGATATCGTCCAACAGTGCGGCCTCGATCTTCTGACCGGTCGATTCGCGTGGAAGAGGGCTGGATTGCGCCATGGCTGTCTCCTGTCGGGGTGGCTCTTCACCGTCTGTAGCATGATGTTTTCAGAAAAACTATCTAATCTGACGATTTTGGATATTTGAGGTTGCTTTTGTATACAAACTATTATTTTTTCATCGCGGAGTGAGGGAGACGCTTGCATGCCCGAGATACGACTACAGCATCTGCGGAAGGACTACGGCGCATTGACCGTCATCGAGGATCTGAACCTTGAGATGGCCGATGGCGAATTCACGGTGCTGGTGGGGCCGTCGGGTTGTGGCAAGTCAACCACGCTGCGCATGATCGCTGGTTTGGAAAGCGTGACGGACGGCCAGATCATGATCGGCGACCGCGACGTGTCCCAGCTTGAGCCGAAAGAACGGGACCTGGCGATGGTGTTCCAGGACTATGCGCTCTATCCGCATATGAACGTCGCCAAGAATATGTCCTTCGCGCTGCGCCTCGCGCGGATGAACAAATCGGACATCGAAAAGCGTGTGAAAGAAGTCGCGGCGACGCTTGATCTGACCGCCTATCTTGATCGCAAACCGGCAGAGTTGTCTGGTGGTCAGCGCCAGCGGGTTGCCATGGGTCGCGCCCTTGTACGGGATGCGGGCACGTTCCTCTTTGACGAGCCGCTTTCTAATCTTGATGCTAAACTCCGCGGCCAGATGCGTGCCGAGCTGGCCCTGATGTCCCAGCGGATCAAGAAAAACATGATCTACGTCACCCACGATCAGGTGGAGGCGATGACCCTCGGGGACAAGATCGTCGTCATGAAGTTCGGCGAGATTATGCAAGCGGGCACACCCGAAGAGCTTTACCGCAATCCTGCGAACAAATTCGTGGCGGGCTTCATCGGCTCCCCCACAATGAACTTTCTGGACGCCGAACTTGCCGAGGAAAACGGCGTCCTCAAGGCCCGCGGTGCCGGTTTCGCGATCTCACTGGCCGAGGACCGCAAGGCACGTCTGCAGGCCCACAAGGACCGCAAGATCACGCTGGGCATCCGCCCTTCAAGTTTTGCGGAAGGTAGCGGCGGCATCACAATGCCGGTGATCCTGTCCGAATATATCGGCGCGCAATCGGTGCTGATTTCCGAGCTGGGCGGCCAGCAGGTGGCGATTGAGGTCAACACAGTGGCTCCGATCCGCGCTGGAGAAAGCCGCGAATTTACGGTGCAAGGCGATGAAGTTCATCTCTTTGACCCGCAGTCAGAGGCAGCACTCTAGCTGCCCACAAGAAGGGCCGATCAGGCCCGTAACCATCTGGGAGGATGATATGAACTCACTCAAATGCAATGTCTGGTCCGCCGCAGTCGCGGTGTCGATGACATTCACGGCCACTGCCGCGCTGGCAGACGGTCACACGGCCGACGTCTATGCGCCTTATGCAGGCACGACGCTGGTCGTGAACTTCCCCGCGCACCCGCATTACAATGCCGTGCTTGAAGTGCTGCCGCAATTCACCGAAGAGACCGGGATCGAGGTCGAGGTGGACCAGCTGCAATACCTCAAGATGCGCGAGCGTCAGACGCTGGAGCTGACCAAGGACGAGGGCGACTATGACCTCATCTCCTATGTCGTGTTCTCGAAGGCGGATTACGTCTTTGCCGATCAGCTTGAAAACCTCGCCAAGTATTTCATGAACCCGAAACTGGCGAACCCGAACTATGATGCGAACGACCTGATCGACGGCTATGTCCAGAACATCGGCGTCGCCGGTGGCGAAAAGGGCTATCTGCCCGGGCCGACAGGCTCGCTTTTCGGTATTCCCTTCGGCTCTGAGACCTCGGTACTGGCCTACCGCAAGGACATCTTTGAAAAGCACGGCATCGAAGTTCCGCAAAACTACGACCAACTGCTCGAAGTTGCGTGCCAGATCCCCGAAGTAGAGCCAGGGATGGGCGGCATGGCTTCCCGCGCGGCCTCTGGCCACCAGGCGAGCCATGCGTTCCTGTTGCATCTCGCGCCCCTGGGTGGTCGCGTCTTTGACGAGCAGTGGAACCCGATCATCAATAACGAGGCCGGTGTTGCGGCAGCCAACGCGCTGAAAACCATTGTGGATTGTGGCCCCGAGGGCTCGCAAACCTTCGGTCCGGCAGAAGCAGCGGCGTCCTTCAAGCAGGGCTCCTCTGCCATGTTCATGGACTCGATCGCCTTTGCCGCTGGTTTTGAGGATCCGTCCCAAAGCACAGTCGCCGGTAAAGTCGGCTACGCTCTGCACCCCGAAGGTGTGCGTCGCGGCAGCCAGACCGGTGGTTTCGGCATCGGCATCCCGTCCAACGCCCAAAACAAGGAAGCCGCCTTCCTTCTGATGCAGTGGCTCACCTCGAAAGAGGGTGATCTGGCCGTAGCGATGGCGGGTGGTAATCCCTCGCGCTTCTCGACCTACCAGAATGCCGAGTTGAACGAGAAGTTCCCGTATTCGGCAACCTTCGGTGAAGCGCTGCAATATGCCGATCCTGACTGGCGTCCGATCATCCCGACCTGGGGTAAGATCAACGCTGATATCGGCACCACGATGAGCCAGGTTCTGACCGAAGGTTTGGACCCGCAAGAAGCGCTCGATGGTGTGGCCGAACGTGCGCGCGCTGTGATGGAAGAGGCCGGGTACTACACCTGGCAGTAAGCTCTCCTCCCGGGCTGGCGCCTCGCGCGCCGGCCCAACTCAACCGTCTCTAAGGCTCTGATCTGATGTCCACTGCGCGTGCGAACCGGCTGACCCCCTATCTTTTTCTGGCGCCTGCCGGGATCGTGCTGCTGGTCGCGTTATTCTACCCGATCTGCTATATGATCTACGCCAGTTTTCTGGACTGGAACCCAAGCCAGCGCATCGGCGAAGCGGATTTCGTGGGCCTGCGCAATTACACCAAACTCTTCAGTGACGACGCCTTCCGCGAAAGCATGTGGGTCACGCTGAAGTTCGCCGCCATCGTTGTGACGCTCGAGATGATCATTGGCGTCGGTCTCGCGATGCTTTTGGATCGCAACATCCGCGGCATGTCCTTGCTGCGCACGCTGTTCATCCTGCCGATGATGATCGCGCCCATCGTTGTGGGTCTCATGTGGCGCTACATGTATCACCCCACCGTCGGGATCTTTAACCAAACTCTAGAAAGCTGGGGCTTCGATCCGATCCCGTGGCTCTCGGATGGCGGATGGGCGTTCACATCCGTGATCATTGCCGATGTCTGGCAGTGGACCCCGTTCATCTTCATCCTGTCGCTCGCGGCGCTGCAGTCACTGCCGTCTTCTGCCATCGAGGCCAGTAAGATCGACGGGGCAACGGGCTGGCAGCAGATCATCTATATCAAGCTGCCGCTGATGCTGCCGGTGCTGATCGTGACACTGCTTTTGCGCCTGATCGACAGTTTCAAGGTGCTCGAAGTGATCCTCGTGATGACCAACGGTGGGCCGGGCCTTTCGACCGAAATCCTGTCGATCCGGATCAACCGAACAGCTTCCGAATTCCGCGAACTGGGCGAGGCTGCGGCCATGTCGAACCTGCTCTTGATCGTCTTGCTGATCCTGACTTTCGCGATGTTCATCTACAACAAAGCCCAGGAAATCCGCGCCGACCGGATGCGCGCTGCGGAGGAAGAGGCATGAGCCAGAAAACCTACGACCGCCAGAACCCCGCCTTCTACGCGCTGCTTGTGGCGCTGGTCTTGATGGCCATCGGGCCGATTTACCTGATGCTCGCGACTTCGCTGAAGCTGAATGTCGACATCATGTCGGAAAACAGCAGCTGGCTCTTCATGCCGACCTTGCGCAACTATGAGACGGCGCTCTGCGACTTCCTGTGGTATGAGCCTGAGCATCTGCGCCGCTGCGATCCGACCTTCGGGCGGGCGCTGACCAACTCGCTGATTATCGGGCTGATCTCCACTGCGATCACGCTGATCATCGGCACCATGGCCGCCTATGCGCTGGTGCGCTTTCGGTTCATGGGGCGCGATGTTGTCTCTATCTGGACCCTGATGATGCGCATGGTGCCGCCTGCCGTTCTACTGGTGCCAGTTTTCGGTATCTGGACCTTCCAGTTCGGTATCGACGGCACCCGCGCCGGGATCATTCTCGTTTATGTGGCACTGAACCTGCCCTTCGTAATCTGGATCCTACAGAGTTTCATCGTCCAAGTGCCGATCCAGCTGGAAGAGGCCGCGCGCATGGATGGCGCCGGTCCCTTCCAGGTTTTCTTTCTGGTCGTTCTGCCGCTGATCAAACCTGGCATCGCTGCCGCCTCGATCTTTACCTTCCGCGTGGCCTGGAACGAGTTTCTCCTCGCCAACGCGCTGGCCGATCGCAATAGCCGCACGGTGCCTGTCACCATCGTGAACAGCCTGACCGAGTTCGATATCGACTGGGGCGTGATCATGGCGACGGGCATGCTTTTGGCCATCCCGCCGATTATCTTTACCTTCGTCGCCAGCCGTCAGATCATCACTGGCATGACCGCAGGAGCCGTGAAAGGCTGATGTCTGTCCTTCTGCTGGCCACCTACGACACCAAGGCCGAAGAAGCCGACTACCTGATTGCCGCCCTTCTGGCCCTCGGGGTTGAGGTTGAGAAATGCGATATCTCCCTGCAGGCACACGGGGAACAATGGGCGCCTGAAGCCAAGATCGCGGGGATGGAGGCTGCCACCAACCGCGCCATCGCCGAGATTTCCGGGCATACCGGGGGCGGGCGACGCATGGTCGTTGCCATAGGCGGTGGCACGGGTGGGCAGATCGCGCTCAAGGTGCTGCAATCCTTGCCACTGGCAATGCCCAAAGTGCTTGTCACCACATTGCCCTTTGATCCACGCTACATCATCGCTGACAGCGCCATCACGTTGGTGCCAACCATTGCAGATCTCTGTGGGTTGAACGCCACCACCCGCGCGGCGCTCGATCAGGCTGCGGCGATCACTGGCGGCCTTTATCACAGCACGTTGCCCACGGGCGATCCTTCGCTGAACCCCTCCATCGGGGTCACGTCCCTTGGCGTCACAAGCTCTGGGACGGACGCCGTCTGCACGCTCCTGCGTGCAGCGGGTGAGGAGGTGACCGTCTTTCACGCCAATGGCTTTGGTGGGGCAGCTTTCACCCGCTGGGCGCAAAACCGCGCCTTCAAGTCGGTGATCGACTACACCCCACACGAGCTGACCCGCTGCTACGTCGCGGGCGTCAATGCTGACATGCCGGGCCGTTTCACCGGCCTGGGTCATCTGCCCCGCGTTGTACTGCCCGGCGGTGTCAACTTCATCGGTCTCGGCGAAGATGCTCTTATTCCCGAGGTCTACCGCGCCCGGCCGCGCTATTCGCATTCGCCGCTCTTTACGCATGTGCAATGCACCGAGGACGAGATCGTGAAATGCGCCGACATCCTTGGCCGCGCGCTTGCGCAATCTACCGCCCCGGTCCGTGTTTTGATCCCGATGGGCGGCTTCTCGTCCGAGGACCGCCCTGGCGGCGCGATTGAGGCACCCACCCTCCGCACAGCCTTCGCCGACTCGTTAGAGGCTCATCTCTCGCTCACCCGCTTATCGGGTCATATCAACGACAGCGCCGTGGCCGAAGCCGCGGTAACCGCGCTGCAAGACATCACAAAGGACGCCGCCCATGCTTGACCCCTCTGACATCGAAGCCAAGAAAGATGCCCTTATCTGGTCGGCAAAGCGCTGCTTTGATCGTGGCTTGCAGACCAATGCTGGCGGCAACCTATCGGTGCGCCTGTCCAGTGGCGACGCCATCGTCATCAAGCCTTCCGGCGTCGGTTTTGCCGAATGCACCCGCGATAATTTGCAAGTGGTGCATCTTGACGGCACGATTGAGCCGACACCGTTCAAGCCGTCCAAGGACATGGATTTTCACCTCGATCTTTACCGCATCCGCCCGGACATCAACGCCATCGTGCATTGCCACAGCCCTTGGGCCACCGGCTTTGCAAGCGCCGGGATCGAGATCCCGTGCCTCACCGTGCAGACCATCGAAAAGATCGGGCGCATGCCGCTGATCCCGCTTTCCTCCAACGGCGGCCCGCAGACTGAGGTTGAGATCAGCCCCGTCTTTCAGGACCCCTCCGTGCGCGCCGCTGTGCTGGCCAATCACGGCACCATCGGGGTCGGCAAGACGCTGACCGCCGCGCAATATCTGGCCGAGATTATCGAAGAGACCGCTCATATCGCCTTTGTACGCGATACGCTTATGGCGGCTCATGGCAAATCTGCGGCTGATCTTCCCAAATACGGCACCGCCAAGGATGCTCGCGCGGCGGGTTAATCCGCACCCTCGTCAATCAGGTTGGTCGCTGCACGTTTCACGATTGCGGCGACCTCCTCCAACTGCGCGGCAAGCGGGTGGGTCTTGCGCCAGACCATGCCCACCGTGCGCTTGGGGGGAACGCCCTCAAAACGACCGACAGAGACCGGGGCGGACCGGGTCTCCACCTGCACGGCCATTTCCGGAATGAGCGTCACACCAATCCCCGCGCCGACCATCTGCACCAATGTCGAAAGGGAACTGCCATCCAGCCCTGCGCGTGGCTGCTGCGCCGCCATATCGCAATACGATAACGCCTGGTCGCGAAAGCAGTGACCTTCCTCCAAAAGCAACAAACGCATTTCGCGTAACTGATCTTTGGCGGGTACGGGGGCGTCTGCCTCCGCTTTGGGTCGAACCAGCATCATCGCTTCCTCGAAGAGCGGCGTTTCGATCAAGGCAGGCTCTGACACGGGCAGAGCAAGGATTGCTGTATCCAGCAGCCCGTCCTGCAACTCTTCAACCAAACGCGGTGTTACCGTTTCGCGAATCTGCATGTCGATGCCGGGATGCGCACGGGTCAGATCGCCGATCAGCGCAGGCAGCAGATAGGGCGCAATCGTTGGGATCACGCCGATCCGCAGCCGCCCCTTCAGTCCGGTTGTCGCCGCACGCGCCATGTCGCCCAGCTCGTCCACAGCGCGCAGAATATCGCGGGCGCGGGGGGCGAAATCCTCTCCAAAGGCAGTCAGGTTGACCTGCCTCGGCCCACGCTCGAACAGGGCTGTTCCCAGCGTTTCTTCAAGCTCCTTGATCCGCATCGACAGCGCAGGTTGCGAAATGGCGCTGGCATCTGCGGCCCGTCCGAAATGTTGATGCCGGGCCAGCGCATCGAAATAACGCAGCTGTTTGAGCGTAATGTTTTTCATAACGTAAAGTTATCAATAAGATTAGAAAACACAACTTATAATAATTCCAGATCACTGCTAGCGTCATAGCATCTGCTTGGGGGATTCTGCTGCGCCGCGTCTGCAACAAGACATGCGCAGCGAAGGCTTCAGGCAAAGTTTGACCCAAACACACCTAGCGACTTGAGGAGCGAACAATGGACGGAAATGACGTCGGAACCGGTGGCAAATGCCCCGTGATGCATGGCACGACCCTGCACACCACATTTGCCGGACGCGGCAATAAGGACTGGTGGCCGAACCAGTTGAACCTGCGCATCCTGCACCAGAATGCGCCTGCCTCTGACCCGTTGGGGGAAGAGTTCAACTACGCCGAAGCCTTCAAGAAGCTGGACCTCGATGCGGTCAAAGTGGACCTCACTGTGCTGATGACCGACAGCCAGGAGTGGTGGCCCGCCGATTACGGTCACTACGGCCCGTTCATGGTCCGCATGGCGTGGCACGCAGCCGGCACTTACCGCACAGCCGATGGCCGCGGTGGCGCCTCCACAGGTAATCAGCGTTTTGCGCCTTTGAACAGCTGGCCCGATAACGGCAACCTCGATAAGGCACGCCGTTTGCTCTGGCCGATCAAGCAGAAATACGGCAACAGCCTCTCATGGGCTGACCTCTTCATCCTTGCGGGCAATGTCGCGCAGGAATCCATGGGTCTGAAAATCTTTGGTTTCGGCGGCGGGCGCGAGGACATCTTCGAGCCCGAGGAAGATATCTACTGGGGCACTGAGACCGAGTGGCTGGGTGATGAGCGTTACTCGGGCGACCGCGAACTTGCCAACCCGCTCGCTGCTGTCCAGATGGGCCTAATCTACGTGAACCCTGAAGGCCCGAACGGCAACCCCGATCCCGTGGCCTCCGCCCGTGATATTCGTGAAACCTTTGCGCGGATGGCCATGAACGACGAAGAAACCGTCGCGCTGGTTGCAGGTGGCCACACCTTCGGCAAGGCCCATGGTGCAGGCGATGCAGCCAAAGTCGGTGTCGAGCCGGAAGGCGGCGCGATTGAAGATCAAGGCTTCGGCTGGCTCAGCACCCATGGTGTCGGCTCGGGTGGTGACACGATCACGTCGGGCATCGAAGGCGCTTGGACCCCCACACCTACCACATGGGACATGAGCTATTTCGACACGCTCTTCGGTTTCGAATGGGAGCTGGGCAAAAGCCCCGCCGGTGCGCATCAGTGGCACCCGAAAGACCCCGACTCCGCCAAGCTGGTGCCGGATGCGCATGATCCCGAGAAAACCCATAAGCCGATGATGACCACGGCGGATATGGCGCTGCGTATGGATCCGGAATACGAGCGTATTTCGCGTCACTACCACGCCAACCCTGAAGAGTTCGCCGATGCCTACGCCCGCGCTTGGTTCAAGCTGACCCACCGCGATATGGGCCCTCGGATCAACTATCTGGGCAACGACGTGCCGGACGAGGATCTGATCTGGCAAGACCCGATCCCCGCCGTCGATCACCCGCTGGTGGACGGGGCCGACATCGCCAAGCTGAAGGCCGACATCGCGGCAACGGACCTGTCCGTTTCCGATCTGGTGTCGACCGCATGGGCCTCGGCCTCGACTTTCCGCGGCTCTGACAAGCGCGGTGGTGCCAATGGCGCGCGCATCCGTTTGGCGCCGCAGAACGGTTGGGAGGTCAATGAGCCTGCCAAGCTGGCGAAGGTTCTTGAGACCCTCGAAGGCGTGCAGTCCGCGTTCAACGAGAGCGCCTCGGGCGGCAAGAAAGTCTCTCTCGCCGATCTGATTGTTCTGGCCGGTGGCGTCGGTGTCGAGCAGGCTGCGAAAGCGGCAGGTCACGACGTCGAAGTACCCTTCACGCCGGGCCGCATGGACGCGACGGACGAACAAACCGACGCCGAAAGCTTCGAGCCGCTTGAGCCCAAAGCCGATGGTTTCCGCAACTACCTCGCCGAAGACTTCTCCGTCTCCGCTGAGGAATTGCTGGTTGACCGTGCGCAACTGCTGACTCTCTCCGCACCGGAAATGACGGTGCTTGTCGGTGGCCTGCGCGTGATGGGTGCGAACCACAACGACAGCTCTCACGGCGTCTTCACGGATCGCAAAGGCGCGCTCAGCAATGACTTCTTCCGCAACCTCATCTCGATGGAGACGGAGTGGAAAGCGGTCAGCGACAGCGAAAATGTCTTCGAGGCACGCTCGCGCAAGACAGGCGATCTGGTCTGGACTGGCACCCGCGTCGATCTGGTCTTCGGCTCCAACTCGCAACTGCGGGCGATTGCCGAAGTGTTCGCACAGGACGATGCCGAAGACCGCTTTGTTGGCCAGTTCGTGAAAGCCTGGACCAAGGTCATGGAACTGGACCGCTTCGACTTGAAATAAGGTCACTCACAGTGCAAACGAAAAGGGCGGGGGCCGCGAAGCCTCCGCCCTTTTTCTATGGCCATCAAGCCGACTAATCGTAAGTCAGTTCCGTCGCTTTCCCTCGGAAGACCGTATAGGCCAGCACCGTATAGCCAATGATCGTCGGCAGCACGAAGACCGTACCCACCAGAATGATGAACAGGCTTTCCGGCGCGGACGCCGCTTCGTAGATCGTGATCTGCTCGGGCACGACATAAGGGTAGAAGCTGTAGGCCAACCCGAAGAAGCTCAGCGTAAACAGAACGATTGAGCAGACAAATGGGAACCATGCCCAGCTGTCATCCTTCGTCGGCAGCTTGCGCAACGCGATCCACAAAAGCCCGACCAACAGCGCCGACATAATCGGCAGGGGGGCCAGTAGGATCGCTTCGGGGAACGAGAACCACTTTTCAAAGATCCGCGGGCTCACAATTGGCGACGCCAAGGAGATTGCGCCAAGTCCCAAAACCAGACCCCAAATGCCGCCCTTGGCCCAGCTGACTGACTTTAGCTGCAACCGCTCTTCCGTCTTCAGGATCAACCAGCACGCGCCAATGAAGCTGTAACCGACCGTCAGGAAGACCGCTGTCACACAGGCGAAGGCAAAGGTCGCCCAGGTATACTCCAACCCCATGATATACATGCCCAGCATGAAACCTTGGCTTAGAGAGGTCATCAGCGAGCCGATAAAGAATGCGTTGTTCCACGACGCCTTATGCTTCAATGGCGCCTTCACGCGGAACTCAAACGCAACACCGCGCAGGATAAGTCCCACCAGCATGATTGCAACCGGCAGATAGAGCGCAGTCAGGATCGCCCCATGCGCAGATGGAAAGGCCACCAGCAGTAAGCCGATGGCCAGAACCAACCACGTCTCATTCGCGTCCCAGAACGGCCCGATCGACGCGATCATGCGGTCTTTCTCATCATCCTCGGCGAAGGGGAAAAGCACCCCGACGCCAAGGTCAAACCCGTCCAGAACGACGTAAATCAAGATCGACAGGCCCATGAGCCCGGCAAAAACCAAAGGCAGCCAAATGCCGGGATCGCCAAAAAGGTCCATGATCGTTTACTCCGCCGGGATCGAGACTGCGGCGCCACCGGATGACGGTACGCGCGGTTTGATCGACTCTCCCTTTGCGGCCTTGCGGGCCATGTAGAAAATCGCGCTGATATACGCGACCATGAGCGCCGCGTAGATCACAAGATACGCAATCAGCGTGGAAGCCACCATCGGTGCAGGCACATCAGCCACCGCGGCAGCTGTGTCCATCACGCCGGTAACAAGCCACGGTTGGCGACCAATCTCGGTTGTGTACCAACCCGCCAGCGTCGCAACCCAGCCCGAAAAGGACATTGCGACCAGACCGTAAAGCATTGGCTTGGGCAGACCTGCAACACCCCCACGCTTCTTGCGCATCAGCACAATCGCGGCCCAGCTCATCACAAGCATCAGCATGCCCACGCCAACCATGACGCGGAAGCTGTAGAAGACCGGCGCCACCGGTGGGTGCAGCTCTGTCCCGTCCTCGGCCACAAAGTCGTTCAGACCTGGCACAACCCCATCAGCGGAGTGCTTCAGGATCAGCGACGCCCCATTCGGAATAGCGATCTGGAAGTCATTCGAGCGGGTCTCTTCATTCGGAATACCAAACAGCACCAGCGGCACGTTTGGTCCGGTTTCCCAGTTGCCCTCCATCGCGGCCACTTTCGCGGGCTGATGCTCGAGCGTGTTCAAGCCATGCATGTCGCCTGCGAAAATCTGAACCGGGATCAGCAGCGCACCCAGCGTGACACCGGTCCGCAATGTCGCACGCACGCTCTCAGACTTGTCGCCAATCAGGTAACGGAAGGCCGAGATACCGGCCAGCAGGAACGCCACCGTTAGGCCAGATGCCAGCAGCATGTGCACAAGGCGGTAAGGCATCGACGGGTTAAAGATAATCGCCCACCAATCGGTCGCAAAAGCGACGCCATCGCGCATCTCAAAGCCCGCAGGCGTGTGCATCCAGCTGTTCAGGACCAGGATCCAGAAGGCCGACATAGTCGTGCCAAACGCCACAAGGAACGTGGCCGTCGTGTGTAGCCAGCTTGGTACTTTTGAGAACCCGAATAACATAATGCCCAGGAAAACCGCCTCGAGGAAGAAGGCGGTCATGACCTCGTAAGCCAAAAGAGGTCCGGCGATGTTGCCGACCGTCTCCATAAAGCCGGGCCAGTTCGTGCCGAACTGGAACGACATGGTGATCCCACTCACAACGCCCATGGCAAAGCTCAGGGCAAAGACTTTGACCCAAAACCGGTAGCTTTCCATCCATTTCATGTCGCCTGTGGCTTTGAAGCGCAGCTTGAAGAACAGCAGCACCCAGCCCAAGGCAATTGTGATGGTGGGAAACAAGATGTGAAACGAAATATTCGCACCAAACTGGATGCGCGACAGGATGAGGGTGTCCATTATCTGGCCTTTTTCTTCGAGATCTCACTAAGTCTTACGGGGAAGATAGGGGTCCGGATCGCTCTTTCAGCCGGGTGCGACCGCACACCGCGCGGCAGCCTGTCTCGCTTGAAATTTAGGTAAAAATCCACCGCGTGGATTGGTAATAAATTTCGTTTGGTTGCAAGGAAATAGATGGAAAATCGGCGTTATTTGGCGCATCCGGCCAGTGCTGCGGCTCCAGAGCAAGTCCGCAATAATTCGGCGTCTGTGTGGCGGCATCGTAAACCTGCAAGCCCGGCGCATCCGTTTCAATGCGCATCGCGGCATGTGGTCCGCGTAAAGTAGCGCCGCCGCCTGCGTTGAGGCAGAAATTATGATCGAGCTGAGGCACCCCCGCGGTGAGCCTGCGCCCCTTGCGAAAGTCATAGGGCGTGCCGCTCACATCGCTGATCTCACCCGTCGGCAGGCTCGTGTCATCGGTTGGCAAATAGTGATCGGCATCAATCTGAAGCTCGTGTGCGTCAAAGTCGCCACCAAGGTTCCAATAGGAATGATTGGCGATGTTCATCAAGGTCGGCTTATCCGTCCGCCCTTCGATCTGAAGCGTAAGTGCGGTGCCCTCCAGCCAGTATCTCGCTGTAATGTCACGGGCTCCCGGAAACCCGGCTTCCCCATCCGGGCAGGTGATCCGAAAGACAACTGCGTCACCGTCCAGCGCCATGTCCCAGACCCGCGTATGAAGCGCAGCACTTCCGCTATGAAGCATGTGCGGTGGGCGGTTGCACTCAAACCGATGCGAAACCCCGGCGATGTCGGCCCGACCATAGCCGATGCGGTTCGCCACGGGTCCGACAAGCGCGCCAAAAACGCGCCGTGTGTCTTCATAGGCGGCCATCGTGTCGCTGCCTACGGTCATCTCCCGCCCATCAAAAAGCACCGATTGTACGGTCGCGCCATAGCCCAGAAACGCGACCCGCAGTCGATCATTCTCAAGCACAGCGCGGCGCACATCTGCGCCCGCCTTCGTCGTTCCAAAGGACGCTATAAGGGCCGCCATGTGACATCCGCTGCACCGATCAGAAGCCCGTCAAACTCGACCTCATGCGGGTTATAGTTGATGTAGAAGCGATGCGCCCCGGTATCGCGCAGGCGCAAGCCATCGGGGGGTGAAAGCGTGACCAGATCAACCGCCTCGCAAAGATCGCGCAAAATCCGATCCAACGCAGTTTCATCCGGCCATCCTGCCAGATAATGCACCCCACCCGCGCGCACCATTGCCGGGCGTCCGTCGACGACGCTCTCGACAACCTCGGCATCGCCCTCAAGATGCTCGAACCACTTCACCAGAACGCCGCCTCGGGTTAGCGGGATCAGGTCAGAGGGCGGCACGCTCTCCGTGAACGCAATTGTCGCGTCGAGCTCTGGAATATTCGGTCCCATCGGCGTTGGAATCGTCAGCTCCGCCGTCTTCGTATTCGTGCGCGGTCCCAGTACCGCGAGCCCCTCGAACGTTGCCAAAGCGTCTTTCAACGCGTTGGGCAGCTGCAAAAGCCCCGGCGCGAGGACGATCTTGTAGCCGCTCAAATCCGCGCAATCAGGCGGCAGAATATCAATCGAAAGCCCCAGCTTTCGCAGCCCGCGATACATCTCGAAACACAGGCGGAAATAATCGAAATCTGCCCCGTGGGGCTGCGCCTCCCACGCCCATTGGGATGCATAATCAAAGACCAGAGCCACCGGCGCCTGTGTTGCGGAAACCTCCGGCGCATCTGCCAGCTCTGCGGCAACCTGCGCCGCCTCCGCCAAACCCGGAGCAGCCATGGAATCCGGTCTCAGCAACCCCGCATGCATCTGCTCTTGCGCAAAAGGCGCCTGCCGCCAGCGAAAATATGTTACGACCTCGGCCCCATGGGCAAATGCCTCCCACGCCCAAAGCCGCGCCATGCCGGGCAAGGGGGCGGGGTTATGCGGCGCCCAATTCACGGGCCCTGGCTGCTGCTCCATCACCCACCAGCGACCCTGACCGACCGCGCGATATAGGTCATGGTGAAACGCCTGAAAATCAGGATCACCCTGCCGCAAGTAATGTTGCTTGTGCTCAGCAGGCTCCTCCAACCGGTCCGATAGAAACCCGATCGGATAGCTGTCCCACGACGCGATATCCAGATCAGCGCCCACGTCATAATGATCAAACGCCGTCACGCGGCCCATATAGTTGTGGATGAGAGGCGCCTCGGTCTGCGCCCGGATCAAATCCACCTGCACCTTGTTGAACTTCACGACCATATCCGAGCTGAACCGCCGGAACGCCATCACGTGGCTTGGGTTCGGTTCGGTTACCGTCAGGTTCGGCAGGCCGATCTGCTCAAAATGGTCGTATTCCATCGACCAAAACACATTGCCCCACGCCGCGTTGAGCGCCTCGACTGTGCCATATGTCTCCGCCAGCCAATTCTGAAACGCCCGCTCCGCCGCCGGCGAATAAGACAGTACCGTGTCGTGGCAATCATACTCGTTATCCGTCTGCCACGCCGCGACATGCGGGTTTGCTCCATAGCGCCGCGCCAGAATGTCCACGATCCGCGCGCATTCCTCGCGGTAGCCGTCATGGCTGAAGTCATAATGCCTGCGCGAGCCGAATGCGCGCGCGCGCCCCTCGGCATCGCAAGCCAGCATATCCGGGTGCCGGTCCAGCATCCAACGTGGCGGCGTTGCCGTTGGTGTGCCAAGGATCACCTTCAGCCCCGCAGCCCCAAGCACATCAATTGCCCGATCCAGCCAGTCGAAGTGGAACTCGCCAAATGACGGCTCCAGCCGAGACCATGCAAACTCCCCGATCCGGACCCATGAGAGACCCGTTTCCACCATGCGCGCCGCATCCTCGGCCCAGATCTCCTCCGGCCAATGCTCTGGATAATAACAAACGCCCAATGCGCGTTTCATAAGATCACCTGATGTTCTCTTTGTCCTGTCGCATTAACCTTAACGGCGAAGGTCATTCCGTTCGTCGGTTCTGCCTCTCTCTGAGCTTTGGAAACCCCAATTGCTGCACTTGTGCAATAGAGGGTTTGCAAATTCGGTCCGCCAAAAGCCGGGCAGGAGGTGTGCCGCGCGGGAAATTCAATCGCTTCAAGCAGTTGCGCCTCTGCATCGTAACAAGCGACCCGTCCAGCCCCCCATTGCGCCAACCACATGCGTCCTTCCGCATCAATCACGGCACCATCAGGGTTCAGACCCTCTTCCCGCAAATCCAGCCACACTTCGGCAAAGTCATCAGGCATCCCGTCGGTGGAGCGTAACGCCTGCCGCATTACCTGCTTTTTGGCCGTATCCGTGTAATAGGCATAGCGCCGATCGGGCGAGAAACAGATCGCATTCGGGATCGTTACGTTCACATAAAGCTTCGTCAGTGCCCCCTGGTAATACCGGTAAATCGCACCCAGCTCGGGCTCTGCATTCTTGCCCATCGTACCAATCCAGAACCCGCCCCAAGGGTCTGCGCGCCCATCGTTCGAGCGCGTACCCTTTACGTCAGCTTCCAGCTTCACAAGCAGCTCAGAGGTGCCTGTTTCGATAGTAAATACATAAAGCCCGGTTTCAGAGGCAAGCAGCAAACGCTCCGTATCTATCCATCCAGCGGCGGACACATTTTCATCAAATTGCCATACGCTTACCGCGCCAAATTGCCGGGTCTTTAGCTTTTTACCATCTATATCGAACCAAAAGAGTTGCTGCCGATCTGGGTGCCACAAAGGCCCTTCGCCCAGCGTGCAGACACTGTCATCAAAGACAGTGCTCATCCGATGGCCCGATCATAGGCGGCTACGATATCCGCCGCCCGAGCGCCCACCTCTTCAGCGCTCATGCCTGGTTTGTAGATCGCCGACCCCAACCCAAACCCGTCTGCGCTTGCCGCGATCCAATCGGCGAAATTCTCTGGCCCCGCGCCGCCGACAGCATACACCTTGGTCCCCTTTGGCAAAACTGCCCGCATCGCTTTCAAGCCGCCGGTTCCAGCCATGTCACCGGGAAACAGCTTCAATCCATCCGCCCCGGCTTTTAGCGCTGCGAACGCCTCAGTTGGAGTGAAAACGCCTGGCCAGCTTTGCATGCCATGCTCTTTCGTGCGTGCGATCACGTCAGCGTCGCAATTGGGCGATACGATCAGCCGTCCGCCCACCTTTGCCACCGCATCGACCTCAGACGTGGTTAACACGGTGCCCGCGCCGATCACTGCATCCGGGAAGGCGTTTACCATACGTGCGATGCTTTTGATCGGTTCAGGCGAGTTCATCGGCACTTCAATCCAGTCAATCCCGGCTTCGATCAAAGCGCCGCAAATCGTCACTGCTTCATCCGGAGTGACCCCCCGCAAAATCGCAATAAGTGCCCGTGTCATGCCGAAATCCCTTCCCGAAGCCGCGCTGCATTCAAACCGGCAATTGTCATCCGGTCCCCCTGCACATCTGTCGCGGGGACACCTTGTTCCGCAAGGGCCTTCACATAAAGCCGTGCCACGTCCGGCGCACCGATCACCGCAACTTGCTGACCCAACCAATAGGGCCGCGCCGCCGCCAGCTCTGCCCCGATCAACAGCCCCGAAAGTCGTGCGCGCCCGGTCTTTGGATCGGTTCCATTAACCAAGTTATCCGCCCGGATCGAGAACAGCTTCGCCGCCAGTTTCTCCGGCCGCGCCATCGTATCAGACAGCGCTTCGATAAAGGCTTCGTCATCCCAGCTTTCTGCCATTACCGAGTGTCGCAAAATGGACGCCTCAGCCAGTAAGCCAAAAAGCTCCCCCGTCATAAAGGTCTGAAAAGAAACGATTTCATCAGCGCTTACCAAGGCCCATTTGCTGTGGGTTCCGGGCAGACAAATTACGCCATCCCAGCCCTTGTTCAGCGCAAGAAACCCCGCAATCTGAGTTTCTTCCCCCCGCATCACATCCGCTGGATCAAGCTGTTTAACGCCCGGCAGAACTCGCACGTCCAATCGCGGATCCACAGTGGATGCCTTAACCATCTTCACGTCGGTTAATTCTGTCGGAACGGCTGCATATGGCGCCTCGACCCAGCCTTGTCGCGCTCCAACCATGCCGCAGGCCAAAACCGGTGTCCGCGCCCCAAGCCAATCCTCGACAAGTGCCAAAAGCGCGCCCTCAAACTGGTCACGCTCCAGCGATCCCATGCCTTGATCAGACGCGCGCTCTTCCAGAACTGACCCGCCCGACATCGCGTAAGCGCGCAGATGCGAGGTGCCCCAATCGACCGCTATCCAGTCCGGCTTGCTCATCCCGTCGTCACCACGCCGCCGTCAATCACCATGACCTGCCCGGTCATCATCCGGCTCACTTTTGAGGCCAGATAAAGCACGCCGCCCACCACGTCATCCGGTGCCAAATGGTCTTTCAGGCACTGCTTCTCCAGATGCGCCGCAAGGCTTTTCGGATCCGCCCACATATCCAGTTGTTTCTGCGTCAGCACCCATCCCGGTGCGAGCGCATTCACCCTGATTCCGTCCGCGCCGAACTCCCGCGCAAGGCTGCGCGTCATGCCCGTAATCCCGGCATTCGCGGTCGTGTAAGACGGGTAACCGCTATTGCCCATCATGTAGCTGACAGACGAAAAGTTAATAATCGATCCGCCTTTCGCCGCCTGCATACCAGGTAACACTGCCTGGCATGCAAAGAAATATGCTTTGAGATTAATGGCTTGCGACCAATCCCAGAACTCCTCGTCCACAGCCAGCGTCTCATGCCGTTTGTCATTCGCCGCGTTGTTCACCAAAACCGAGATCGCGCCATGTACCTCCGCCGCCTGATCAGCCGCCCCCTTTAGCGCCGCCACATCTGTGATGTCGCAAGGCAAGAACAAGGGCCGCACTCCGTGCTTTTCCTCCATCTCATCGCAAAAGGCCGACGCATCGGAGCGTTGAACAAAAGCGACCCGCGCGCCTTGCTTTAGAAAGCCCTCCGTGATCGATGCCCCGATGCCGGACCCGCCTCCCGTGATGAAGACGGATGCGCCTTTCAGATCTGGAAACACCGCGTCCATCAATGGCTCTCCCGCGTGACGGCGCGGGTGTCTTTACCCACTAGAAAATCTAGGTCCGCGCCTTGATCAGCCTGAAGCACATGATCAATATACAACTTTGCATACCCCCTAGAGTAATGCGGATCATCTTTTTGCCACATATTTTCGCGCGCCTGTAGCTCTGCGTCATCAACGAGCAAATCAAGACTTCCAGAGGATGCCGAAACCCTGATCCGGTCACCGGTTTTCACCAAAGCAAGCGTCCCACCCGCCTGCGCCTCGGGTGAGACATGCAGGATCACCGTGCCATAAGCAGTCCCCGACATGCGCGCATCCGAAACCCGGATCATGTCGCGCACGCCTTGTTGCACCAGCTTCTTCGGGATCGGCATATTGCCTACCTCCGGCATGCCCGGATACCCCTTCGGTCCGCACCCTTTCAGCACCAAAATCGTGTCCGGCGTCACCGGCAGATCGTCGCGGTCAATATTGGCTTTTAAGTCTTCGATATTCTCGAACACAAAGGCCTCCCCTTCATGCTCCAGCAGCGCATCCGTCGCAGCCGAGGGCTTCACGATCGCCCCATTCGGCGCAAGATTACCCCGCAAAACGCGCAAACCCGCCGCAGATTTCACCGGTTCATCAAAGCTATGGATCACGTCACGATTGTAGCATTCGGCGCCCTCTGAATAGGCGCTGATATCGCCCCCAAGCACCGTTTTTGCGGGTCGCAAGTGATCCTTCAACTCGTTCAAGACGACCGGCATCCCGCCCGCATAGCAGAAATCCTCCATCAGATATTGGCCCGATGGCATGCAGTTCACCAGGAGCGGAATTTCAGCGCCAATCTCGAAATCCTTAAGATCAAGATTAACGCCGACGCGTCCCGCAAGCGCCAAAAGATGCACAACCGCATTGGTCGATCCACCCACTGCCGCGTTCGCCAGGATCGCGTTCTCAAAGGCTTCCTTGGTTAATACATCCGACGGTTTAATGTCCTCATCCACCATTTCGACGATCCGTTTTCCCGTCAGATGCGCCAACGCCATGCGCCGCGCGTCGACGGCTGGCAAAGCGGCATTCGTGGGCAGCGACATGCCCATCGCCTCGACCAAAGACGCCATGGTCGAGGCCGTGCCCATTGTCATGCAAACGCCTGCACTGCGCGACATGCCCGCTTCTGCGTTCATGAAGTCCTGCAAGGTCATATCGCCTGCGCGCACCGCTTCGGAAAACTTCCAGACGTCCGTGCCAGATCCAATATCCTGTCCTTTGAATTTGCCGTTCAACATCGGGCCGGAGCTGACGACGATCGACGGCAAATCCACGGAAGCGGCACCCATCAATTGACCCGGCGTTGTCTTGTCACAACCGCCCAAAAGGACAACGCCATCAATACCATAAGCACGGATCGACTCTTCGACATCCATGCTCAGAAGGTTGCGAAACAGCATTGCCGTTGGCTTCATCTGCGTCTCGCCAAGGCTCATAACGGGAAACTCAACCGGGAAGCCGCCTGCCTCCCAAACACCGCGCTTCACACCTTCTGCAAGGGTCCGCAGACCGTGATTGCAAGGGGTCAATTCCGACCAGGTATTGCAGATGCCAATCACCGGACGGCCGTCAAATGCATGATCGGGAAACCCTTGGTTTTTCATCCACGAGCGATGGATGAAGCCATCCTTGTCCAGCTTGCCATACCAGGCGCGATTGCGGCGGGTTTTGCTCATATCTTGTGGCCCTCCAGGACCCAGATTGTCTCGGGAAAGGCCCAGGGTAGGGCGACGCCCCGTGCCATTAACGATTGCCCTGTCAATCGCACCGCCCCGTTCTTCAATTCGGGCGCGCCACGGGACAAATGGCTGCCATCTGCCTTGTTCAAGAGGCTGATTTCATACACTGCGTCTGGCTCCAATCCCGTTAACCTTAGTAAACGGGGGGAAATCTGCGTGCTGTTGGAGATTTGTGTGCGGAAGACCACGAACCGGTCCCCCTCCGCACTAATTTGTTGTTCGGCTAGAACGGCTGCGTCTTCTGTATCAAGCCGCAGGATGTCCGCGCCCATCATCCAGCCGCGATTCTCTTTCCACCATCCGGTGATAAGTGTCAGCGTCTCTGCTTCGTCTTCCGTCAACTCGCGCGGGTCCATCTCGAACCCCATGTGACGTTGCGCGGCCGTCCAGGCGCGTAGTTTGATGTTTAATTTGCGCCCGGATGTGTGGCAGGTGCGCGGACCTACATGGCTTCCCGTGATCGCACCCGGCAGGAACAGCGCGGCATCATGTTGAATGCGCGCCCGCTCTACGGCGTCATTACTGTCAGACAGCCAGACGCGCTGGGTACATTCCATCATCCCTAGGTCAATCCGACCGCCGCCGGAGGAGCAGTTTTCAATCTCTACTTTCGGATGGGCCGCACGCAGGCGCGCGAAGACATCATAGATCCCGTATGTCTGTGCCGCGTCGGAAACAGGAAGGACACGGTTATGGTCCCATTTGATATATTCTATCTCATTTTCGCCCAGAAGTTTTGAAATTTGAGATACAATGTATTCGCGAACATCAAGGCGGGACAGATCAAGCACCCGTTGCTGGCGCCCTTCAAGTTGATCGACGGCGCCGAGGATCCACTCAGGTCGCTTGCGCGCAAGCTCGCTATTAAGGTTAATCATCTCGGGCTCAAACCACAGCCCGAACCCCATCCCCAAAGCGTGGACATGATCAATTAGGGGCTTCAGACCCGCGGGCCATTTGCGCGGATCAATCTGCCAATCGCCGAGTCCTGAGGTATCGTCGTCGCGCACTCCGAACCAGCCGTCATCCAATACGAACCGCTCGGCCCCAAGCGCTGCAGCCCGATCAGCGATCTCGCGCAATATGTCGAAATCGTGGTTAAAATAGACAGCCTCCCAGCAATTGTAATGCACCGGTCTGTCGCGTTTGACCCAAGGCACCAGGCCCTCGCGGACGTGCCGCTGCATCGGGACCGAGACGCTGTTATAGCCCGCCGTTCCAGCAATCAGCACCAACGGTGCGGTCGCAAATTCTGTGCCGACCCGCGCAGAGCCGTCAGCATGCCCCCATTGCACCTGACGGCGTCCATCAGGCAGCGCCTCAATCATCATGCGGTGGCCGCCAGACCACGCATAAGCCATTGAATAGGCAACACCATCCGTGTTCGATAGCGCGGGATCATGTAAGATCGCAAAAGGCGGATGGTCATGCCCAGACCGCCCCTGTCGCGCCTCGCGCATATGGATGCCGTGGCGAATATCTGACCGGTGGACGCGCCACTCCCCGACCCATTTGCCCGCGACATCCGACACCTCAGTGCAGCCCTCCGGCACCGGCATCACTGGGGCGCAAAGCCGGTGCAGCAAAACTGGTTTTGACGTGGTTAACTGCGTCGACGCCTCAATCATCGGACCACGCGTTTGAAACAGGAACACGACCGTCAGATCGTCGTCTCCCACCGAGATGCGCAGCGTGTCGTTCTGCGCCTCCCCCGATGAAAACCGGTCAGCGGACAGGAACTGCAACCGCGTTTGCAACAGCATGCCGTCGCGGTAGGCCATCAGCCCCGGTTGTCCCGCAAATCCCGTTGCAGCTTCAGGGCACAGCGAGAGCGGCGGTGTGCCGTCCAACATGCCCCCGGTGAAGTCTAAAAGCCCGGTCTTTGCCAAGGCCACCAAGTCCTCGCCCATAGGCAGCGGCGCGCCCCAGTAGGACACCCAGGGCACGCCACCGTCCGAGGCCAGCGCAATTGTCTGAGCCTCTGTATCGACCCGCCAAGTGTGCATTATTTGACGGCACCCAGCGTGAGACCGGCGATGAAATGCTTCTGCATCAAAAAGAACATCGCGACTGGGGGCAGGGCCGCCACGATGCTGCCTGCTGACAGCATGTGATAGGCTACGCCGAACTGTGCGTTGAACGAGGTGATTCCCGCCGTCACTGGCTGTGCCTCTGGCCCTTGGGTCAGCACGACCGCCCAGAAATAATCGTTCCAAATGAAGGTGAAGACCAGCACGGCCATCGCCGCCAAAGCGGGTTTCATCAAGGGCAGCACGACAAACCAGTAGATGCGCCACTCCGCGATGCCTTCCACACGCGCCGCTTCGATCAGTTCGAACGGCAGGGCGCGGATGAAGTTGCGCATGAAGAGCGTGCAGAATCCGGTCTGGAACGCGATGTGAAACAGCACCAGCCCCATCTTCGTATCATACAGGCCCATCTGCAGCGTCAGATCGCGCACGGGGATCATCAGGATTTGAAACGGTACGAAGTTGCCAGCCACGAACATAAAGAAAATCAGGAGGTTCGACCGAAACCGGTAGATGCCCAGCGCAAAGCCGGTCATGGACGACAGCACGATGCAGCCCACCACCGTCGGCACCGTAATCAGGAACGAGTTCAGCAAATAGCGCGGCATGTCGCTTTGCGTGAAGACCGCCATGTAATTGGTGATCCCCTCAAACGAGCTCGGCGCGCCCCAATAGTTGCCCGTTGTGAAATCCGCGGCAGGCTTGATCGAAAAGATCGCAACCGCGATCAGCGGCAGCAGCCACATGATCAGCGCCAGCGGCAAAAGCCCCTGATAGGTCAATTGCCACGAGCGGGAGGTTTTCTCGATTGGGGTGGGGAACATGGTTAATGCCCTCTCTCTTCGCGGAACATCGAGAACAGGAAATACGCGATGAAGACCAGCATGATGAGGAACAGCACGACTGCGATCGCCGCCCCATATCCCATGCGGAACCCATACTCCGATAGCGCTTTTTCGAACATGTAGAAGGACAGCACGCGGCTTGATCCGAACGGCCCGCCATTCGTCATGATCGAGATCAGATCGAACGAGCGCAACGCGCCGATGATCGTCACAACAAAGCAGATAAACGTCGCCGGTTTCAGCTGCGGCAGGATGATATGCCACAGCATCCGAAAGCCCTTGGCCCCGTCCAGACGCCCCGCCTCGATCTGCTCAGGATCAACGGCATTCAGCCCCGTCAGATAGAGGATCATGCAATAAGCCGTCTGCGGCCAAAGCCCCGCGGCGATGATCCCATAGGTCACCATCGTCGGATCCCCCAGCACATTGATCGGCCCCAGACCGACCCAGCCGAGGATCGTGTTGAGCAGCCCGAAAGACGGGTTGTAGAACCACGCGAAAACAAGCCCGACGACGACCTGAGAGATCACAAAAGGAAAGAAAAACAGCGACTTATACAGCCGGATGCCCACCACCGTCTGGTTCAGAAACAACGCGATGAACAAACCTGCCGGGATCGCCAGCAGATAAAATGCGAGCCATTTCACGTTGTTCCACAAGGACACTTCAAAAGCCCGATCGGTCATCAATTCCTGATAGTTTGCCATTCCAACAAACCGCGCCTCGCCCAAGCCATCCCACGCATAAAGCGACAGGTTGAAGCTCTGGAAAATCGGGATGATGACGTAGACGGCAAAGAACAGAATACCGGGCGCCAGAAAAAGCCACGGCGTTAGCGCGATCTCGTTGCGCTTGTAAAACGACTTGCGGCGCGGCGGGTTTACATCCGCAACAGTGGCGACGGTCATAGCGGCTCTCCGATGGGTCTTTGACCAGAAAAGCCCGTGCGCACGCGGGCTTGCCAGGGCAAAGCAGGCAGGGCGCAGCGCAACACGGCGCCCTGCCGAAAGCTCTTAGTAAACGCGCTGACGCACGCTTTCGAGACGGTTCAGGATGTCATCCAGATTGTCTGGGAACACCATGAACTCCTGCAGGCCCTGCATGGCTTCAGCAGCCATTTCAGCTGGGAAGTCGCGGTCGAAGAACTGCGCGACACCGCCGGGGGAGTTCGACGACAGCATCTCGAAGCCCTGGTTCAGGAACTCGTCATTATCGACTGATGAGGACGCATTCACAGGCAGCTGGCCCAGGTTTTCACCGTTGTTGATCAGTGTCTGGTTG
The DNA here is from genome assembly GCA_038532735.1 of Pseudomonadota bacterium. Taxonomy (GTDB): domain Bacteria; phylum Pseudomonadota; class Alphaproteobacteria; order Rhodobacterales; family Rhodobacteraceae; genus JAHTBL01. The sequence continues at coordinate 291,848 of JBCBAC010000002.1, read as the reverse complement.
TCGGCAGAGACCACGAAGCGCAGGAATGCGCGGGCGTTGTCCTTGTTCTCGGCGTTTGCCGGAATGTGGAACGTGTCCGTCGGCGCGTTCTCAGCCAGCTCAAGACCTTCGGTGATCGCGGGGAACTGGTAGAAGTCCAGCTGATCATCCGTCAGACCCGCCTCGCGGAAATGCGGGACCGAGAAGTTGCCCATCAGGTAAGCCGCAGCTTCACCACGTACCATGAAGGGCAGGGCTTCCTGCCAGCTGTAGGACTGGTGATCGTCGATGAACGCCCCCATATCGATCAGCTCACGCCAGTTGGCGAAAGTCGCGCGGACCCGGTCATCAGTCCACGGAACCTCACCACGGGCCAGCTCCATGTGGAAATCAAAGCCGTTGGTGCGCATGTTGAGGTAGTCAAACCAGCCACCTGCGGTCCACAGGAACTTCGATCCAATGGTGTAGCATTTGCGACCACTGTCGAGGATGGCCTGACAGTTGGCCTTTTCCTGTTCCCAGGTGGTCGGCTCTTCGAGGCCCAGCTCGTTGAAGATGTCTTCGCGGTAGTAAACGCCCCACTGATAGTAGGTGTAGGGCACGCCCCACTGCTTGCCGTCGATGGTCATCGCCCCCTTTGTGGAGGCAAGGTTCGTCGCGATGTCCTCTTCCATCCACAGGTCCGACACATCCTCGAACAAACCGGCCGAGACGTAAGGCGTCATGCGGTTGGCCGCATACCACGTGGCGACGTCGGGCGAGTTTGCGGTCAGGAAGTTGCGGATCTGCGTTTTGTAGGCTTCACGATCGATGATCGTGGTTTCGATGTTCAGATCGGGGTGCATCTCGCCAAAGCGGGCGATCATGTCCTCCATCGTCGCACGCGGTGCGGGGTTCGATGTATCCAGGAAAATCTTCAGATCGCCAGACAGCTTTTCGCCGTGACCATCGGCCAGCGCGCCGCCTGCAAGAACAGCCGTCGTTGCAAGCGCCGCGATGGACGCTTTGAACATGGAATGCATGGTTTCCTCCCTAGATGCTTCCGATATTTTCAGTTTCATTATTTGAAACTTAGTTTTGTATATTGAAATCATAATCCCGACTCGCCTATGCTTGTCAACAGCGCGAGGCACGGGATCAGCAGAATTCCGGCCCAGCGGGGAGGAGAGAAATGACCACACCACGTCATGGTGATGGCACGGTGGGCAAGGCCCTCGATGTGCTCGATCAGGTGGCTGGCTTCGGCCGGCCTGTGCGCTTTGGCGAACTGCTGGCTGCGTCTCCTTATCCCAAGGCTACGCTCTACCGCTTCGTGCAGACGCTGACCTCGCAAGGCATGCTCAGCTATGATCCTGATCGTCAGGTTTACGCACTTGGAGTGCGCCTTGTGCGCCTCGCCCATGCAGCCTGGCAACATTCCAGCCTCGCGCCGATTGCACGCCCGCATCTCGATGCGCTCTCTGCCAAAGTGGGGGAGACGGTGCATCTGGCCCAGCTTGATCACGCGCAAGTGCTCTACGTCGACAAGCGCAACGCCAAAGACCCGGTCGAGATGTATTCGTCGGCGGGAAAGGTCGGCCCGGCCTATTGCACCGGTGTCGGCAAAGCGATGCTCGCCTTTCTGGACGGCCCCGCTCAGGATCGCGTTATTGCCCAGCAAAGTTTTCACCGCTTCACCGACCACACGCTGACCAGCGCAGATGCGCTCCGGTCCGAGCTCGCGGATATCCACGCCAATGGCTACGGCTTCGACCGGGAAGAGCATGAGCCCGGCATCATTTGCGTCGCCCACCCGATCCTGACCGCCACAGGCCGCGTTTTGGGCGCGCTCTCGGTCACGTCCACCACGCAGCGCACAAATCTGGCCGCTCTGGAACGGCTTGTCCCCGACATTTCCGCCGCCGCCCACGCCATCGCCGAAGAGGCGGGCGCATGGCATTTCCCAACCCAAATCTCAACCGCAGGATCTTCGACATGACAGGCGTCACACTTTCCAACGTCATCAAGCGCTACGGCGAAACGCAAGTCATCCACGGTGTGGATTTGCAGATCGAAGACAGCGAGTTCTGCGTCTTCGTCGGTCCCTCCGGCTGCGGCAAGTCCACCTTGTTGCGCATGGTCGCGGGGCTTGAGGAAACCACCGAAGGCCAGATCAATATCGGCACCCGCGACGTGACCCGCCTTGATCCCTCCGACCGCGGTGTCGCCATGGTGTTCCAAACCTACGCGCTCTATCCGCATATGAGCGTCGCGGAAAACATGGGCTTCGGCCTCAAGATGAACGGCCACCCCAAGGCCGAGATCGACCAGAAGGTCGCCGCAGCCTCCAAGGTCCTCAAGCTTGACGACTACCTCAAACGCAAACCCAAAGCGCTTTCCGGTGGCCAACGCCAGCGCGTCGCCATTGGTCGCGCGATCGTGCGCGGGCCCGAAGTGTTCCTCTTCGACGAACCCCTCTCCAACCTTGATGCCGAACTGCGCGTCGAGATGCGGGTCGAGATCGCGCGCCTGCATCAGGAAATCGGCGCGACGATGATCTACGTGACTCACGATCAGGTCGAAGCGATGACGCTGGCCGACAAGATCGTCGTCCTGCGCGCGGGCCGCATCGAACAGGTCGGCGCGCCGATGGATCTTTACCGCGACCCTGACAATCGCTTCGTCGCGGGTTTCATCGGCTCCCCGGCGATGAACTTCCTCAACGGCCAGATCACCTCTGCGGGCGTCGAGGTCCCCGGCCTCACGGAAACCGTCAAACTGCCTGTCACCATGCCCTCTGCAGGCACGCAGGTCCAAATCGGCCTGCGTCCCGAACACCTGCTCATCATCAAAGGTGACACCCACAAGGTCGAACTGACCGAGGCGCTGGGCGGCGTCTCCTACGCTTATCTCGTCACGCCCACGGGCGAAAAGATCATCGTCGAAGAGCGCGGCGATGAGCGCTCCAAGATCGGCGACACCGTCGGCCTCAGCTTCGAGCCTGAGCGCGCCATGCTCTTCAACGCGCAAACCGAGGCCCGCATCAGGTAAGCGGGCCAGCTACCACCCCAGCACATTGCTTTTGCCTTCACGCGCCTGAGCGTCTAGCAAAATCCTGCAGCCCCAGAAAACGGCCTCGCAGGATGCCCGAAACGACCTCCATCAGGATCGCCAATATCTGCAAGATGATTGAGGCCGATCTCAGCCGCCCATGGCGTACGGCAACCCTTGCCCGGCAGGCGGGCATGGCGCAGCACCATTTCCAACGCATCTTTGCAGCCGTCACCGGGGAGACCGTCGCGGGCTACATCCGCAGCCGTCGCCTCGAACGCGCCGCAGGCGCGCTGCACGACACACCCGACCGCATCATCGACATCGCTCTTGCGACCGGCTTTCAGACCCACGCAGCCCTGACCCGCGCCTTCACCGCGCATTTCGGCCTCAGTCCGCGCGCCTTCCGCGAAACGGGGCTGCCGCCAGACCGCCAAGGCCTGCCGCCACGACCCTACCTGCGCCCCATCTCGTCGCGCACGCTCATGGCCAATTGCGATCTGGTGAAGCTGCCCGATCAATGGATGTGCTGTCGCCAGACACGCGGCGTGCAGGACGGACGCTTCTTCAATGACCTCGACACAGCGCAGGCCCATTTCAAAGCGCTCGCGATGGAACTTGCCGATCAAGACACCCAGCTGGCCACGGCCTTTCCCCAAGGCCCCAAAGGCTACAATGATCCAGACGCAGCAGCTCTCTACGGCGCCCTGTCACCCGAGCCCCTCGATCTGAAATGGTCCTCTGATTGGCGTCGCTTGCCGGGCGGCCTCTTCGCTGTCTTCCCGCATTTCGGGCCGTTCGTGACACTGTATCTGACATGGCATCGCTGCGTCCGCGCGGGCTTCACCCAACTGGGTGTCACGTTTCGCCCCTCCTGGATGTTCGAAACCTATATCGCGTCCCGCCCCGACGCACCGGAGACAGAGATTTCGGCGCTGATCTACCTGCCCGTGCAGAAAAGCACGTTCGGGAAAGCATAAGCCAAACGCCTTTCCTAGATCCCTCAATAGCCAAAAATGAGGGACCGGAATGACCATTCAGACTGCGTTAAAAGACACCAATCGCCTTGTCTGCGAGACGGGCGAAGACCTTGCCCAGATCGCGCAACGCTTTCAAAACCCGTCGCACCGCAGGGCGTTCTATGCCGAACTCACCGCCCGGCGAAACATCGCAGAGCCGACGGTGAACGCCTTTGAGCACAGGCGTGAAGCGTGTCCGGAGACGGTCACAGGGCCCCTCAACGGCCTGCCGATCACCGTCAAAGACCAGATCGCGGTTGCTGGATGGCCAACAGGCTTCGGTATGGAACGCATGCCCCGCAAACCAGACAGCCACTCTGCCCCACTGGTCACGCAGCTGCGCGCGCTCGGCGCTTGCGTCACCGGAAAAACAGCGCTGCCGCCCAATGCGATGGATTTTCAAACCAGCAACAAGCGTCGCGGCCCAACCCGAAATCCGCACAACCCCGACTTTACCGCCGGTGGCAGCACCGGCGGCGGTGCGGCGGCTGTTGCCAGCGGCATGAGCCTTCTGGATGTCGGTGCCGATCTTGCAGGCTCGCTCCGCATCCCGGCGGCATGGTGCGGGGTGACATCCTACACTCCGACCGAGGGGTTTTGGCCGAATGACGGCCTGCTGCGCGGCGCACAGAAGCTGGATCATTTCGCTCGCATCGGCCTGACCGCCCGCACCGCCTCCGATCTTGCCTATATCTGGGGGCTAATCCAATCCTCAGCGGCGACGCCGCCCGCATCCGCCCACATCGCGCTATGGTCCCCAAGCGCCAACGCGCCCTGCGACCACGAGACCCAGAGCGCGTGGCAAAGGTTCGGTGAAATGCTCGCTTCAACCCACCCGAATGTGACGCCCAATCCCATGACCGCGCTCTTTGAAATTGACGTCTACCGCCTCGCTGGGGAGATTATTGGCTATGAGACAGGCGCGCTGGTCCCGTGGCTGATCCGCTGGTTCATGCGCCGTGATCAGAAGGCCCGCGAGACGTCACCCGGCTTTGTCGCCCACGTCCATGAGGGCTACAAACGCGATCGCATCCGCCATGGCTACAACCTGAAAAAGCTCGCCCAGCTGCGCGCCATGGCGTTTGAAACCTGGGCCGAGGCCGACGCCCTGCTGCTCCCCGTCACCGGCGTCTGCGCTTTCAAACACCTCGCCCCGATCCGCGATCAAAGCGGCGTGCGGACCTACGATAAGATATTTGACACCGCGGCGGGCAAGCTCGGCTATTTCGATGCGCTGACCCGCTTCACCGTTCCGCTGACAGCGCTGGGTTGGCCCGTCGTGACCTTGCGCGTTGGGATTGATAGCAACGGCATCCCCATTGGCGCGCAACTCGTCGGCAAACCGGGTGCGGATGGCGCGCTCCTTGCCCTCGCAAAAGCGTTACAGGCTGAATTAGAGCACCCCACGCCTCGGACGTGATCCGGGGCCTCGCGACCACTCAAAAGGTCCCGGATCACGTCGGGGAATCAACGCTCTCACGCATCCCATTCGCGCGTTCGATCAAATCGATGCCCATCTGGTGAAACAGATCGCCATAATCCAGCGTCACCCAGTTCTCGGCAATCTGCCCTTGCGCAATGCGGTAGAAATCCATCACCCGCAAGGTCAGTGCCTTGCCGGTCGCGGGCACGCCCAGATAGTCGCCCTTATGGGTCATCGTCATCGACGGCCAGCCCGAGATCGCGGCGTAATTTGCATCGCCAAACCGGCAATAGTGATTGCCGCCCTTGCGGTCTGGGAACGCGCGCAGGAACGGCTCCCGATGGTCTTTTACAAAGCCCGCCCATTGGAAGTTGGACCCAACCCCGGCAGGCCCATACCAGAGCATATCGTCCGCCCAATACCCATCCGCGCCGGTCTGTCCGGGCGATGACATCGTGTCGGGATCATAGGCATGCAAATCCCCTAGCATCCCTTCGACCACCGCCAAAGATGCGGCGGCATCCCCGTCTTGCGGGAAGAGCCCATCTTGGGTCGCAGGGGCAGGAAACGTCAGTTCGGTTCCAAGGGAGGGCAGGGGCATTCGCCCCGCCTGCCGCATCAGATCAGGCAGATCGAAGATGATCTTGGCCTCCACGATCTGACTGTTCTCGATCCGGTAAAACTCCCCCGCGCGCACCCACGCCATGCGTCCCGACGGGGCCAGCCCAAACAGCGGCGCGTTGAAGGTGCCCACGTAATGCGTCAGGCACGCGCACCAGATGCCACCGGCCTCCCGTACATTATCGCCGCCGAGAAAGAGCAGGTCGCGCCGGTGCAGCCCGCTCAAAGCGGTGCGCAGCGGCTCCAGATAGCCTGCGATCACAGCGTCGCGTCCGGCAAGCCGATTGACCGGCCACGCCAAATCCCAGACTGATTCCTGCGAGATTACGGTTGCGGCAGCCGCGTCACCCTGCCACAGTCTTGTTAAGGTTTGTTGGATTTCTGCCCTGAAATCTGTCACTTACCGCCTCTTGCGCTAATTATTTTTCACATTCTGCAGAATTGACTTGGCAAAGCTAACGCGAGGAGTCTAGCCTTTTTGCAAACGTGTGCAAAAAATCGCACCACGACAACAGGGAGACGCGAATGGCTGAGATTCAGCTTCGCAACGTCGGAAAGCGCTGGGGCTCTTTCATCGGCGTGAAGAACTTTGATCTGACAATCGCGGATCAAGAGTTTCTGGTGCTGCTCGGGCCCTCTGGCTGCGGCAAAACCACGACCATGCGGATGATCGCCGGGCTCGAAGATCCCTCCGAAGGCGACATTTTGATCGGCGGCGACCGCGTCAACGATAAAGAGCCGAAAGACCGCGACATCTCGATGGTGTTCCAGTCCTACGGCCTCTACCCCAACCTGAATGTCTACGAGAATATCCGCTTCCCCCTGAAAGTGCGCAAGATTGACCCCGCGACCCATGACGAACGCGTGATGCGCGCCGCAGGCATGGTCGAGCTTGAGCCGTTCCTGCACCGCAAACCGGCGGAACTCTCTGGTGGTCAGCGCCAGCGTGTGGCTCTGGCCCGCGCAATCGTGCGCCGTCCGAAGGTTTTCCTGATGGACGAACCTCTGTCGAACCTCGACGCGAAACTCCGCGTCTCGACCCGCGCGCAGATCAAAAACCTCAGCCACGAGCTGAAAGTCACGACCATCTACGTGACCCATGACCAGATCGAGGCGATGACGCTGGCTGACCGGGTCGTCGTGATGAACAAGGGCGTGGTTCAGCAGCTGGGCACCCCGACCGAGATTTATGATCGCCCCGCGAATACCTTCGTGGCGAGCTTCATCGGCTCGCCTGCGATGAACCTCATCAATGGTGAGATGAGCGGGGGGACGTTCCGCGCTGAAGGTATGGAAGTGTCTGGGCTCACAGCACCCGACGGTCCGATCACGCTGGGCTTCCGGGCCGAAGACGCGACCGTGACCGAGGCAGGTGGGCAAGCCCATGCCGCCGCCTATGCGATGGAACTTCTGGGCGACAGCACCATGGTCACGATCCGTGTGGCCGGTGAACAGCTCAGCGTGAAAGCCGACAAAAATTACCGGTGCGAAATTGGCGACACTGTCCATTTTTCGATTCCGGCCGATATCTGCCATCTGTTCAGCGCTGAAACAGGTGAACGGATCGGAGGCTAAGACCTCTGCACATGGCCCCGTGGGTGGGCCAAGACCAGGCCCCGGGGCCTAAGACGAAACAGGGAGAGACATATGTTTCTGAAAAATACAGTCGCAGCAATCGCGCTGACGGTCGCCGCAGGCACCGCCATGGCAGATTGCGGCATTTCCGAAGGCCGTGTCAGCATCGTGGGCAACGAATTCCCCGCGATCCAGACCGTTGGCGCGAACGCGATGGCTTGCGCCAGTGACAGCGTTGAGGTCAGCACGAACCTCACCGCCGATCACCAAACGATCAATTTGCCCGGCATGCAGGGCAATCCGGCCGAATACACCTCTGCGATCGTGGCGAACTCGTCCATCGTGGCGTTGATGAACGAAGACGTCATCCGCCCGCTGGATGATCTGATTGCCGCTCATGGTCAGAACCTCAAACCCAACCAGATCGTGACGATCAATGGTCAGGCGATGGCCGTGGCCTTCATGGCCAACGCCCAGCACCTTGTCTACCGTGCGGACGTGCTGGAAGAGGCTGGCGTCGAAGTGCCGACGACCTATGAGGAAATGCTGGCCGCCGCCGAAGCGATCCGCGCAGCCGGCATCATGGAAAACCCGATCGGTGGCCCCTATGCCGCTGGCTGGAACCTCGCTCAGGAATTCAACAATATGTTCCTCGGCTTTGGGGGTCAGCATTTTGAGCCCGGCACGGCCAACCCGACCGTGAATTCCGAAGCTGGTGTAAAAACGCTCGAGATGATGAAAGCACTGTCGGAATACATGAACCCCGACTACCTGACCCACGATTCCAATGGCACCAACGCTGAATTCCGCGCAGGCAACACCGCGCTGATGCATATGTGGGGCTCGCGCGCAGCGACGCTCGTGACAGCTGAAGGTGTCCCGCAAGAGGTTGTGGACGGTTTTGCAATCGCAGGCCCGCTCACCGTTGGCGGTGGCGATACACCCGCCTCCACCCTGTGGTGGGATGGCTGGACCGTGGCCAAGAACATCTCTGACGCCGATGCAGAAGCCACGTTCAAAGCCATGCTCAACGGGATCGACCCCTCGATCCTAAGCGGTGAGGACGTTGCAAGCCAGGCGGTTTGGCTGATCGACGGCTACGAGCCGACCGATGCTGCCGTTGGTGTGTTCGAGGCCGCCAATTCCGGCACGGCACCCTATCCGATGCTGCCCTATATGGGTCTGATGCACACCGCCCTCGGCGCTGAGCTGACCGACTTCATGCAGGGTAACGAATCTGCCGAACAGGCGCTCGCCGACGTGGAGGCCGCTTACACAGCCGCCGCAAAAGAGAACGGCTTCCTTCAATAAGGGCGCTAACCCGCGCGGGGCCTGCCACTCACGGCCCCGCGCACCCCATTCGATTTTTCTAGCGGTAGGGCTGGGCGATGAAACACAAAACCTTCTTCTGGTTTTTCCTCCCGACAGCGATGGCGATGCTGATCTTTATCGCGGCACCCATTGTCTCGGTCGTGATGCAATCCCTGTTCCTCCCCCACGAAGCCGTGCTCATTCAGGTTGAAAACTGCGGCCCTTTCGGATGCACGCAACAAACCTCGATTGATCAGGAAGCGACCCAAGCGCTACGCGATGCCGCCCCGATGGGCCGCTTTGCCGGGCTTGAGGTCTATTTCGACCGGGGCCACCTCGCCACGGCAGAGGTCGCCGCTGCATGGCGCAACTCTGAGAGCATCGGTGCGTTCTTCGACGAACTTGGCAACCTGCCGTTCTACCGTGCAATGGCCTTCACGCTGACTTACACCTTCACCGTGACGCCGCTGCTCATCGCGTTGGGCTTCTTCATCGCTGTTGGCGTCAACTCTGTGACCCGCCAAATCCGCGGCTTCCTGATCTTCTTCTCATTGCTGCCGATGATCGTGACGCCCCTTGTCGGCTCGCTGATCCTTTTCTGGATGATCGATGCGCGTGGGGTGCTGGGTAATCTGATCCAGTATCTGGCGGCTGACCCAGATTTATCGCTGAAAGCCTCCACCCCGCTGATGTGGATCTCTCTCATTATCTACGGCATCTGGTCCTCTGCGCCTTTTGCCTTCGTGGTGTTCTACGCGGGCCTGCAAACCGTACCGCAAGACACGCTGGAGTCCGCTCAGATCGACGGCGCGACCCGCTGGCAGCAAATCCGCTACGTGCTGGTGCCGCACCTGATGCCGCTCATCACCTTCGTGGCGCTCATTCAGCTGATGGACAATTTCCGCGTCTTCGAGCCGATCATCGGTTTCTCGGCCCAGGCCCATGCCACCTCGCTCAGTTGGATCATCTTCAATGATCTCGGCGGTGAGACCCGCCAGCTCTCTGCCGCTGCGACCACGTCTGTGCTGACCGTGATCTGCGTGGCGATCCTGCTGACGCCAGTGCTGGTACGCACATGGCGCGACTTCAAAGGAAAGGCCTGATCCATGGCGTCCAAAGCTCAAGAAAAACCGCTTGGCCTGCGCATCCTGCTGACCGTCTTCCTTGTCGTCTGGCTCATCGCAGCGGCCTTCCCGTTCATGTGGACCCTCTGGGGCTCCTTCAAGGTCGAGCTTGATTTCTTCTCGATCAGCAACTGGCGCGACGCGCTCACCGGCCCCCGGACCGAGTTCACCTATGACCGCCCCTTCACAGGCGCAGGCTACGCAGGCGCATGGATCCAAGAGGAATTCTGGCGCTCCGTCATCAACACCTTCATCGTGTGTTTCTTTGTGGTTTGCATCTCGCTGACGCTGGGCACCCTGGGCGGCTATGCGCTGTCCCGCTCGGGCCACAACTACGTTTTCTGGCTTTTGATCATCGCCCTGATGTTCCGCGCACTGCCCCCGATCACGCTGGTCTCGGGCTATTTGCCGCCGTTCTTTGAATGGAACATCTGGGGCTACCTGCCCACTGCGATCATCGTGCTTGTGGCGATCAACCAGCCCTTCACGCTCTGGATGCTGCACAGCTTCTTCCAGAAGATTCCGAAAGAACTGGACGAATCCGCCAAGGTCGATGGCTGCACCCAGTTCCAGGCCTTCCGCCACGTGATCATCCCCGTGATGTGGCCCGGCGTGATCACCACCGGCCTCTTCAGTTTCCTGCTGGCCTATAACGACTTTGCCGTGACCGCGATGCTGTTGTCGGAAAGCAACCGCACAATGATCCCCGCCGTGGCCGCCTTCCTGGGCACCACGCAAACCGAAGGCAACGTGATGTTCGCCGTGGCCGCCGTGGTCTCGGCCACTGTACCGCTCTTCATTATGGTGATGTTCTTCCAGCGCCAGATCGTCAGCGGCCTGACAGCGGGCGCCGTCAAAGGCTGATGCCACTGCGCGTGACATCGCAGGCCGTGGCAGAGAAAGCAGGCGTCAGCCGCTCTGCCGTCAGCCGCGTGTTTACGCCGGGCGCCTCCGTCGCGCCCAAGACCGCTGAGAAGGTGCGCCGTGTCGCCGACGAGATGGGCTACCGTCCCAACGTTCTGGCGCGTGGCCTCTTGACCGGTCAGTCCCGCATGATCGGCCTCGTCGTGGCCTATCTCGACAATCAGTTCTATCCCGGCGTGCTGGAACAGCTTTCCGCTGCGCTTGAGGCGCAGGGCTATCACGTGCTGATCTTCATGGCCGCTCAGACCGCCGGCAATGTCGAGGAGGTCGCCGAAGACATCCTTGATTACCAGATCGACGGTTTGATCCTCGCCTCCGTCGCGCTCAGTTCGAACCTTGCCCAACGCTGCCGGGCGCGCGGAGTGCCGGTCGTGCTTTTCAACCGCCATCAAGAAGATGGGGAGCTCTCCGTCACCTCGGACAATTACGCAGGCGGTCGCCTTGCCGCGCGCCACTTGATCGACCGAGGTGCGCGTAAGATCGGTCATATCGCTGGTTGGGAAGGCGCCTCCACCCAAGCGGATCGAGAGGCAGGCCTGATTGATGAACTCACCGCCGCCGGGCTTCAGTTGCACGCGCGTGCCATTGGTGACTTTCACCCCGAAACAGCCTGCAAAGCTGCGCGCGAGATGTTTGCGGCAGACGATCCGCCCGATGGCGTCTTCGTCTCAAACGACTACATGGCCTTCCCGGTGATGGACGTTCTCCGATACGAGATGGGGCTGCGCATCCCGCAAGACGTGGCCATTGTCGGCTTCGATGATGTGCCCGTCGCAAGTTGGGCCAGTTATGATCTGACGACGATCCGACAGGACAGCAGCGCGATGGTTGATGCGACTGTGAGGTCGCTGCTTGCGAGTATCGAGGGGACGCAGCCGCGCTCTTCCCTCATCCCGGTGCAGCTTGTCGAACGCTCCAGCGCCTAGACGTCGCCGGTTGCCAGAAGGATCTGTTTCCAGATCGCCGTCTCGTCGATCAACGTAAATTCCCGGCGCAGGCCCCACGGCCCGAACTCCGCATGGGTGATCCCCATGATGTAGATCTCCGCGCCCGTGGGCGCGCCGAACATGCCCCAGCCATCGTGCCGCCCGTGCAAAGACCAGCGCACCGCTGCGCGTGCTGCCATCATCGGGTCCTCGCGCCCGATCTGGTGCGCGACCCGAAATTCTGCCGACGGAAAGGCCGCCCGCAGCCCCAGCCAGAACCGGTCCGCTGCCGCGGGCCCATGGGCCTGCACATGCCCGGGATAAGCCAGATCGCAGGCCCGGTCCCATTCTGCCGGAATGACCGAGAACTCGGCCTCCATGATCCGCTGCAACAACGATGCCAGCTTCACGCCCCACGCATCCTCATTGCCACGCCCCGTGTAAGGCCCTGCGATATCCGTCGCAGGGGTCATCGGTTTCACGCAATGCTCGGGCCCGCCTTCGCGCGCAATCAGGTCGCGTGTCCAGCCGACCAGATCACCGCCCATCTGCCGCACGATCGCGCCTTGATCGCGCACCAGCCATTCGTCTTTGACAGCGTTGTCCTGACACCAGCAATCCGCCAGAATCCGGTATTCCAACCGCTTGCCCGTGGGCGCGCCGTAAACGCCCGACCCGGTATGGCTCGCCCAGCAATACAAACGATGTGACGACAGGAAACTGTCCGCGCCCGTCGCGCACCAGATGACATCCTCCCCCGGCAATTCGCGATCCGGAAACTCCGCCAATGTGGCCATTGTTGCGCCGATGATCCCGTCATTGCCCTGCACGACCGACGCAGGCGAGCGCACGATCAGACCCGGCCCGTAATAGTCATGCAGCGTGTCGATCCCGCGCTTCTCCCAAATATCTTCGGTGATGCCGAGGATGTAATCCTCGACACTATTCCAGCGTGGGTCAAAGCCCGGCATGAAAGGGGTTTTGTTGTTCATGCAAGCAAAGTGCGGATCAGCGCGAGCGCTGCAAGTCCAATCAGCAAGGACAGGCAAAACGGTTTGTAATAGGGCTCGTATTTCGGTGTGAAAAGGCGCTGCCCCAGCAACACGCCCAGCATTGTCGGCAAGATAAACCCCATCCCACGCAAAGCCGCTTGGCGGTCCATCACGCCAAAGATCAGGAGCGTAAACAGGCTGATCAGGGCCGAGACGAAGAGAAACAGCACGAGCGATCCGCGCATTTGCCGCGCGGGGGCGTCTCGGGCCAGTACGTAAAGTGCCACAACCATCCCACCGATGGACGCGATGCCCGTCGCCACGCCCGCCAGCAAGCCCGACCCGTAAAGGCCGGGGGTCGTTGCAAGAAATGGAAGCCGCAATCTGACCAACTGCGATGCGGCCAGCACAATCAGTAGGCTCAACGCGATCAGTGCCGAGGTCTCGACCGCGACCGCTTGGGTCAGCGCCAGCCCCAAGGGCAAGCCCAAGGCCGACCCGATCACTAGCCCTTTGACCACACCGCGATCCGCATCGCGCCATCCGCCGCGTGCCATCAACAGCGATGCTGACATCTCCAGGAACCAGCAGATCGGGATCAGCTCCACCGGTGGCAGGATCAGCACCGCCGAGGCCATGACCATCGCCGACAGTGCGAAGCCGGAAAAGCCGCGTACAAGGCCGGCGGTGAAGGTGATCAAGACAAGCGCTGCGATCTCAATTCCGGTGAGATCGAGCAGCGTGCTCATGACCGCCGCGCGTCGATCTGAGCCGATGTGACCGCGATCATGTCCAGAATATCGTCAGCCGAGCATCCCCGGCTCAAGTCATTTGCCGGCATCGCAAGACCTTGCAGCACCGGGCCAATCGCTGTCGCCCCGCCAATACGCTGCGTGATTTTGTAACCGATATTGCCCGCATCAAGATTGGGAAAGACAAAGACATTGGCGTGCCCCGCCACCGGGCTGCCGGGCGCTTTGCGCTGTCCCACGCCCACATCAAAGGCCGTATCGAACTGAAACTCGCCATCAATCTCGAAATCTGCGGTTCTCTTCGCGATCTCAGTAGCCTCCGCCACTTTGTCCACACGCGGATGCTGCGCCGAGCCCTTGCTAGAGAAACTCAGCATTGCAACTTTCGGGTCAAAGCCCAACAGCGCGCGGGCGGAATTGGCCGACTGAATCGCAATCGCGGCCAGCTCCTCTGCGGATGGCTCAATCACCAGACCGCAATCGGAATAGACCAGCGGAGCACCGGGATGCGTCGGGTGGCTCTCGGGCAGGATCATCAGGAAAAAGCTCGACACCAAAGGCGCGCCCTTAGCCGTTCCGATCATCTGCAACGCCGCGCGCACTGTGGCGGAGGTCGTGTTGATCGCCCCGCCAATGGTCCCGTCCGCGCGCCCCAGCCGCACCATCAGCGCAGCCCAGACCAGCGGATCGCTGACCGCCTCTGCCGCCTGCGCCTCAGTCGGGTTCTTCTTGGCTCGCACCTCAAGGAACCCCGCGATCATCGCGTCGCGATGCGCGCTTGTCGCCGGATCCTCCAACTGCACGCCCGCGGGCACATCCGTGCCCTCCGGTGCCAGCACTGTCACCTGGGCCAGACCGTCCGCCACCGCGCGGCCCGCCGCCTCCAACACCCGTGCATCCACGCCTTCGGACAGCACAATATGGTGACGCGCCGCCTTGGCGCGCTCCCGTAACGCAAGAAGCGGCGAGCTCATGCCGCCGCTTCCCGTATCTCCATCCCGGCCAAGATCACTCAGCCGCGACGTTCATGTCGTCTTTGGAGACACCCGCCACTTTGACCGGTTTCTTCATCGCATCGCGGCGGAAGGGCTCGCCCAACTCCTGGTTCAGGATCACTTCGATCAGCGTGGTCTTGTTGTTCTCCATCTGATCCTTGATCGCCTGGTTCAGCAGCGCGGTCAGCTCATCCATGGTCTTGGCCTGAACACCGATCAGACCACAGGCTTCAGCGATCTTGGCGTAGTTGACCTGCATGTCCAGCTCGGTGCCGACGAAGTTGTCGTCAAACCAAAGGGTCGAGTTCCGCTTCTCAGCGCCCCACTGATAGTTGCGGAAAACGATCTGCGTCACAGCAGGCCATTCCGGGCGACCAATCGCGGTCAGCTCGTTCACAGCGATACCAAAGGCACCGTCGCCAGCAAAACCCACAACCGGAACGTCCGGCTTGCCGATCTTCGCACCAACGATGGACGGCAGACCATAACCGCAAGGGCCAAAGAGACCCGGCGCCAGATACTTCCGACCCTCGTCGAAATCCGGGTAGGCGTTGCCGATTGCACAGTTATTGCCGATGTCGGACGAGATAATCGCCTCCCGCGGCAACGCGGCCTGAATGGCGCGCCACGCCTGACGGGGGCTCATCCAATCGGGACGCGCTTCACGCGCACGTTCATTCCATGTGGTGCCGGGATCGTCCTGCTCGTGATCGAGCGAAGACAGCTCCTGCTTCCAGGCCGATTTCGTCTGCGCAATCTTGTCCTTGCGCTCCTGGCGGCCTGCGTCACCAGCGTCATCAGCTAGCTTGTCCAGAATGCCGTTGGCCACTTTGGCCGCGTCACCCACGATGCCGACAGTCACCTTCTTGGTCAGCCCGATGCGATCCGGGTTGATATCGACCTGAATGATCTTCGCATCCGTCGGCCAGTAATCAATGCCATACCCCGGCAAGGTCGAGAACGGGTTGAGACGCGTGCCAAGGCACAGCACCACATCCGCTTCCGAGATCAACTGCATCCCCGCCTTTGAGCCATTATAGCCCAGCGGACCCGCAAAAAGCGGGTGCGAGCCGGGGAAAGCATCATTGTGCTGGTAGCCCACGCAAACCGGTGCATCCAGACGCTCCGCCAGCTTGATCGACGCGTCGATCCCGCCTTCCGACAGAACAACACCTGCACCATTCAGGATCACCGGATTTTTCGCGTTCGAGATCAGCTCAGCTGCCTTCGCGACAGAGTTCTCGCCACCGGGCGACACCTCAAAGTCGATGGCCTCCGGGATCTCGATATCGATCACTTGGGTCCAGAAATCACGCGGGATGTTGATCTGGGCAGGGCCGGACAAACGATGCGCCTTCGCGATCACACGGGTCAGCACTTCGCAGATGCGCGACGGGTCACGGACCTCTTCCTGATAGGCGACCATGTCCTCAAACAGTTTCATCTGCTCAACTTCCTGGAAACCACCCTGACCAATGGTCTTGTTGGCCGCCTGCGGCGTGACCAGCAGCAGCGGCGTGTGGTTCCAGTAGGCGGTTTTCACAGCCGTCACGAAGTTGGTGATGCCAGGGCCGTTCTGCGCGATCATCATCGACATTTTGCCGGTCGCACGGGTGTATCCATCCGACATGAAGCCGGCAGAACCTTCATGCGCGCAATCCCAGAACTGGATGCCAGCCGTGGGGAACAGATCCGAAATCGGCATCATCGCCGAGCCGATAATCCCGAAAGCGTGTTGGATTCCGTGCAGTTGCAGGCTTTTTACAAAGGCCTCTTCGGTCGTCATTTTCATTGCAGAACTCTCCCATGGCAGAACGAGGTCCTCATCCTCGCGTCGAGAGAGTAAATAAGCAAGCCCTTCCCCCAGCGTTAGGACCAGATGAAGGGTTGGTTTAAGACCAGATTAGACGGACATGCACATGTATTTCATCTCAAGGAATTCTTCGATCCCGTGATGGCTCCCCTCGCGGCCAAGCCCCGATTGCTTGACCCCGCCAAAGGGGGCCGCCTCGGTCGAGATGATGCCGGTATTGATCCCGACGATGCCATATTCCAGCGCCTCGGCGACCTTGTAGACGCGGCTCAGGTCGTTGGCATAGAAATATGCTGCCAGACCAAAGATCGTGTCATTGGCCATTTCAATCACGTCGTCTTCGGTCTCGAACTTAAAAAGCGGCGCCATCGGGCCAAAAGTCTCTTCATGGCTGACCTTCATGTCCTGCGTGACGCCGGTCAGGATGGTTGGCTCGAAGAACTTGCCTCCAAGTGCGTGGGGCTCACCACCCAAAAGGATTTCCGCCCCTTTCTTGGTCGCATCCGCGATGTGATCCTTCACCTTCTTGACCGCAGGCTCCGAAATCAGCGGCCCCAGATCGGCCCCATCAAAACCATCTCCGACGCTCATCTTGCCCACGGCGTCCGCGAATTTTTTCGCGAAATCATCATAGACCCCGGCCTGCACATAGATGCGGTTTGCGCAGACACAGGTCTGGCCATTGTTGCGGAACTTGCAGGCGATGGCGCCCTCAACGGCAGCGTCCAGATCGGCGTCATCGAAGACAATAAACGGCGCGTTGCCGCCCAGCTCCATCGAGCATTTCATGACCTGATCGGAGGCCTGTTTCAGCAGAATGCGCCCCACAGCGGTCGAGCCGGTAAAGGTCAGTTTGCGCACGGTTTCGTTTTCGCAGAACTCCTTGCCCATGGCAGAGCTGTCGCTGCCTGTCACGACCGAGAAGATACCTTTGGGCAGCCCGGCGCGTTCGGCCAGAACGCCCAAAGCCAGCGCCGAAAGTGGGGTCAGCTCTGCCGGACGCGCCACGAACCCACAGCCTGCCGCGAGCGCAGGGGCGGCTTTGCGGGTGATCATCGCATTGGGGAAATTCCACGGCGTGATAGAGCCCACAACCCCGATGGGTTGCTTGATCACGGTGATGCGCTTGTCGGGCTGATGGCCGGGGATCGTCTCGCCGTAAACGCGCTTGGCCTGCTCGGCGAAGAATTCGACGAAAGAGGCGCCATAGCCGATCTCACCCTTGGCTTCGGCCAGCGGTTTGCCCATTTCGGCTGTCAGGATCATGGCCAGATCATCCTGATGCTCCATCATCAGGTTGAACCATGTGCGCAGGATATTGGAGCGATCTTTGGCCGTCCGCGCTGCCCAGTCTTTTTGCGCGATCCGCGCGGCCTCAATGGCGCGGGCAACCTCTGTCCTGCCCAGATCGGCGACCTGCGCGATGGTGTCACCGCGCGCTGGGTTCACCACATCGAAAGTCTCTCCGCTATCGGCAGAAATCCAGTCGCCTCCGACATAGGCTTTGCTCTGCAAAAGCTCCGGATCGTTCAGCATCGCGCGCAGATCGGTGGTTTGGTCCAGCATCGGTCTCTCCCTTAATCATTGGGTCATAAATGGCATGTCGCGCAGGATTGGCAACTCACTCCGGCGACTGAGACCAACACGGCAAAGGGTCATTTGGTTGCGGTTTCGCTGCGAAAACCCCGCGTGCGATGCCCCGGGCGAGGGTGGTGGCTGCGGCGTGACAAAGGTTCAGCAGGGTCGCGTCGTCGGTCTGCCCGTCCGTGGTGGAGGCGGCAAACACGAGGTCCCCGTCGAAAGGCGTATGGGACGGCACCAAGGCCCGCGCCATGCCGTCATGGGCCGCCGTCGCCAGCCGCGTGCATTGGGCTTGGGTCAATGGGGCGTCGGTGGCGACGATGGCGATGGTTGTGTTGTGCTGGCTGAGCTTGGTGTCGGGCATGGTCTTCGGGAAGGCTGTGGCAGAGGGCAAACCGCCGAATTCACAGCCTTGTTCAAAGGGGGCTGCCCAGAAGGATTTGGTCCCGGGTACAGTGGCCGACCCAAGGGCATTGACGGCGACGAGGGCCCCTACGGTGTGCCCATTGATGACGGCAGAGGCCGAGCCAAGGCCCCCCATAGTCGTGGCGGTCGTTGCGCCAAAGCCAGCCCCTTGAGTACCGATTTCGAAGTGGCCGGAGGCGTTGGTAAGCGCCTCTTCCCCGAGCGTTGCATAGGGGTTCTGGTCCCAGTTCTTGTCGCCGCCATTCAGCAGATCAAAGAGGATCGCCGCAGGCACAATCGGCACCTGCTGCCCGCCCACCTCAAATCCTCGGTTTCGCGCGCGAAACGCGTTGGCGACGCCGGATGCAGCATCGAGGCCAAGGGCGGAGCCTCCGGACAGCACCAAGGCATCGACCTTTTGGATGAGGCGGTCTGGGGAGAGCAAATCGGTCTCCCGCGTACCGGGGGCGCCGCCCATGATGTGAACACCGGCTGTGAAGGGTTGGTCTGCTGTGACCACCGTGGTGCCGGTCTTGATCGTTGCATCATGTGCATTGCCGACCAGCAGGCCGGGGACGTCAGTGATGAGATTTTGAGCGCCGGGCTGCATGGGATCAGCTAGTCAAATGCGCGCCTGCGGCGCAAGACTTTACTTATTTGGCGCTTTGGGCCAGCGTGGCTTTGCAGGGGCGATGGCGTCGCCCGGTTGCTGCTTTTCTCACAATCCTGAACGCCGGGATCTCTTTGATCGGAGGTCGCTATGAACCGTCCTGAATTCTATCGTTATCACAATGGCCAAAAGGCCCAATTGCCCTTTGAGGACGCCGAGTATGAGGCGCGGCTGAAGGGGCTGCGCGCGATTATGGCAGAGGCTGGGGTGCAGGCGGCTGTGTTCACGTCGATGCACAATATCGCTTACTATTCGGGTTTTCTCTATTGCGCGTTCGGGCGGCCTTACGGGTTGGTTGTGACTGACACGGAATGCGTGACGATCTCCGCCGGGATTGATGCGGGGCAGCCGTGGCGGCGGAGTTATGGCGACAACATCACCTATACCGATTGGCAGCGGAACAATTACTGGCGCGCGGTGCGGTCTGTGACCGGGACCGGGATGCATTGCGGTTACGAGGGCGATCACATGACGGTTTCGCAGCGCGACCTTTTCTGCGCGATGCTGGAACCCTCTGAGGTTACGGATCTGGCGCCTGCCACGATGCGGCAGCGGATGCATAAATCTGCGGCTGAGATTGATCTGATCCGCGCGGGGGCTGCCGTGGCGGATGTGGGCGGCTATGCGATCCGCGATGCGATCAAAGAAGGCGTGCGCGAGATTGATGTGGCGATGGCCGGGCGCGACGCGATGGAAGTGGAGATCGCCAAGCGGTTTCCCGACGCGGAATATCGCGACACCTGGGTTTGGTTTCAGTCCGGGATCAACACGGATGGCGCGCATAATCCGGTGACGGGGCGTGTGTTGCAGCGGGGCGATATCTTGAGCTTGAACACGTTTCCCATGATCTCGGGCTATTACACAGCGCTGGAGCGGACGCTTTTTGTGGGGGAGGTCGATGACGCCTCCCGCGCGATCTGGGAGGCGAATGTGGGGGCGCATGAATTGGGGATGTCGCTGCTGAAACCCGGGGTGTCATGTGCGGAGGTGACGGCTGGCGTGAATGCGTTTTTTGAGGAGCGGGATTTGCTGCAGTACCGGACCTTTGGCTATGGGCATTCCTTTGGGGTTCTGTCGCATTATTACGGGCGTGAGGCAGGGTTGGAACTGCGCGAGGACATCGACACGCTGTTGGAGCCGGGGATGGTGATCTCGATGGAGCCGATGCTGACGATTGCTGATGGGCAGCCCGGGGCGGGGGGCTACCGGGAGCATGATATTCTGGTGATTACCGAGGACGGGAACGAGAATATCACGGGCTATCCGTATGGGCCTGATTTCAACGTGGTCTGAGTTTTTTTGCCAAGATGAAGGGGAGGCGTTTCGCATGCGAAACCGGGTTTGCGAGACGCCTTCGTTGATATCATTGGGTTTTTGATCTCAAGACTTAACATAATAAGGGTTAACGCAGGAACGCGCTGTTCTTTAAGGGTTTTTTGACGTCTTTGCCTGCGCTAGGATGCGGGTATGGCGAAAGCACCGATCAAGGAAACCGAGCTTTATGGACCTGTGAAGGCCCTGCTGGAAGGGCAGGGTTACGAGGTTAAAGGCGAGGTGGGCGCGGCAGATATTGTGGCCGTACGGGACGGTGATGACCCGGTGATTGTGGAGCTGAAGACCGGATTTTCGCTGGCGCTCTATCATCAGGGGATCGCGCGTCAGCGGCTGAGCGATGACGTCTATCTGGCGGTGCCGCGGGGCAAGGGGCGGCAGTTCAAAGCGTCGTTGAAGAACAACAAGTTGCTGTGCAGACGGCTGGGGCTGGGGCTGATCACCGTGCGGTTGAAGGATGGCTACACGGAGGTGCATCTGGACCCTGAGCCCTACGTGCCGCGGCAATCAAAGCAGCGCAAGGGCCGGCTTTTGCGGGAGTTCGCGCGGCTGGTGGGCGATCCGAATACGGGCGGTCAGATGCGCGTTGGGATTGTCACGGCGTACCGGCATGACGCGCTGCGCTGTGTGGGTGCGCTGCGCGGTGGGCCTTTGAAGGCAAGCGCGGTGGCAGAGGCGTCGGGCGTTGAGGTCGCGCGACGGGTGATGGCGGACAATCATTATGGTTGGTTCGAGCGGGTGGAGCGTGGCGTTTATGCGCTCAGCCCCAAAGGCGAAGCGGCGGTGGCCGATTATGCTGATGTGCTGGTGGAGATCAGCGGCGCGGGGCCGGATTTGCCCTGAACGGGCCTATTTTGTCGGTCTTTGCAAATCCGGCGACGCTTTCGTGACTTGAGCGGTGCGGTGTCTCGCGTCAGACTTTTCGCAGGTCTTCGGGAGGGATTGCTGATGAACACGCAAACGAATTTGGGCGCTGTGATGACCTCGGTGGCACAGGCCAAAGGGCTGCCGAATGCGCATTACGTCTCACCCGAGGTGTTCGAGGAAGAGCGTCAGGCGGTGCTGTTCAATCACTGGGCAGGCGTGGGTTTTGGCAAGGATGTGCCCGAGATCGGCGATGCGAGGCCGGTGGATTTTCTAGGAATGCCGCTGCTGGTTGTGCGGGATCGGGATGGCGAGGTGGGGGTGTTTCAGAACACCTGCCGGCATCGCGGGATGATCCTTGTGGAGGAACCGCGCAAGATCGAAGGGGCGATCCGGTGTCCTTACCATTCTTGGTGCTATTCGCTCAAAGGGGAGCTGAAATCGACGCCGCATGTCGGTGGACCGGGGCATAACACCCATGCTGAGATCAAGCGCGACGCGTTGGGTTTAATCCGGGTGCCGTCGTATGTCTGGCATGACGTGATCTATGTGAATGTGAACGGCAATGCGGCGCCGTTTGAGGAAGTGCATGCGGAGTTGCTGGCCCGCTGGGCGGAGTTTGAGGGGCCGATGGTGCATGGGGGTGCTGCATCCTCGTTCAAGCTGGAGGTGGCGACGAACTGGAAGCTGGCGGTAGAGAACTACTGCGAGAGCTATCATTTGCCATGGGTGCATCCGGGGCTGAACAGCTATTCGCGGCTGGAGGATCATTACAACATTGAGGCTCCGGGTGCGTATTCGGGGCAGGGGACGCTGGTCTATCGGCAACTGAGGGGCGAGAATGGGGAGACATTCCCGGATTTCGGCCCGCATTCGGAGCAGTGGGACGAGGGGGCGGAGTATATCGCCGTCTATCCCAACGTGTTGTTGGGGATCCACCGGGATCATTACTTTGCCATCGTTCTGGAGCCGAAGGCGCTGGATCAGACGGTCGAGCATATCGAGATTTATTACGCGCAGGACGGTGCGTCTGACCCCGATCTCGCTGCGTTGCGGGAGGCTAATGCGTTGCAGTGGAAGGGTGTTTTTGTCGAGGACATTTTTGTGGTCGAGGGCATGCAGAAGGGTCGTCACGGGGTGCTGTTTGACGGGGGCAAATTCTCGCCGGAGATGGATGGGCCGACGCATAATTTTCATCATTGGGTTGCCTCAGCTGTGGATGCGGCGCGGCGGTGAGTCTGGACGCGGCTTTGCTGGCGGCGCATGAGGCGGGCGACAAGGCCGCCTTGACCCGGCTTTATACGCAAGCTGCGGATGAGGCGGGCGATGTGGACGCGGCGTGTTTCTATCTGACCCACGCGTATGTTTTTGCGCTGGAAAGCGGGGCACCGGAAGCGGTGGCTTTGCGTCAAAGGTTGGCCGATGAGGGCCGCGAGCCGGTTTGCGACTGAAAGGGGGCTGATTTGGCGCGAACGGGCGATATGAGGCTGAGGGCTTGCGTAGAGTGGGGGGGCGCAAGGATGGAGGTTCGGCGATGAAAACCCACGCACAGGCGGTCGTGATTGGTGGCGGGGTGATCGGGTGTTCGATCCTTTATCATCTGACGAAGCTGGGCTGGACGGATGTTGTTCTGTTGGAGCGGGACGAGTTGACCTCGGGCTCTACTTGGCACGCGGCGGCGAATATTCACGGGCTGCATGACAACAACAACATCACGCGCATTCAGAATTATACGATGGATTTGTATAACGCTTTGGAGGCAGAGACGGGGCAAAGCTGCGGTGTGTTCCAGCCGGGGTCGCTCTATCTGGCGCAGACTGAGGCGCGGGAGCATCAGCTGCGTCTGCAGGCAGCAAAGGCCAAGTATTACGGGCTGAACTTCTACGAGGTGGACCGCGATGAGGCGGAGCGGCTGCATCCGCTCGTTAATTACGATGGCATCCGCTGCATCATGTATGAGCCCTCGGGCGGGAATGTGGACCCGTCGGGTGTGACGAATGCCTATGCCTCGGGCGCGCGGCAGAACGGGGCGGAGATCCATCGGTTTACGCCGGTGACGGGGACGGAGCAGCAACCGGATGGGACGTGGATTGTACGGACGCCGAAGGGCGATATCCGGACCGAAGTGGTGGTGAATGCCGCTGGTTTGTGGGGCCGTGAGGTGGCGGCGATGGCGGGGATTGAGTTGCCGCTTTTGCCGACCGAGCACCAGTATTTCGTGACCGAGACGATTGCGGAGATTGCAGCGTTGGATCGGCGGTTGCCGTCGGTCGCGGATCGGGATGGGGAGTATTATCTGCGACAGGAGGGCAAGGGCCTGCTGGTGGGCGCTTATGAGAAGGACGTGCGGTTCTGGGCGGAGGATGGGACTCCGCAGGGGTTCGGCCATGAGCTGTTTGCCGATGATCTTGAACGCATCGAGGACAATATGATGCGGGCGATTGATCGGGTGCCTGCTGTTGGTGAGGCGGGGATCAAGCGGGTGATTAATGGGCCGATGATCTGGTCGCCGGATAGTAACGCTTTGTTTGGGCCTGTGCCGGAGCTGAAGGGCTATTTCTGCTGTAATGGGATCATTCCGGGGTTCTCTCAGTCCGGTGGGTTGGGCTCTTTGACCGCCGAATGGATCGTCACCGGAGAGCCGCATCTGGACATGTTCCCTTGGGATGTCGCGCGGTTCGGGGCTTGGGCGGATCGCAAGTTCACCAAGGCGCGAGTGGGGGATCAGTATGCGAACCGGTTTTCCATCCACTTCCCGAATGAGGAACGCAGTGCTGGGCGACCGGCGCGGGTGCGGCCCGCATACGAGATGCAGCAAGGCATGGGGGCTGTCTTTGGGCTGAACTACGGGTGGGAGCATCCGCTGTGGTTTGCCGATCAGCCCGGTGTCGCGGATACCAACGGGTTCACGCGGCAGAACTGGTGGGAGCCGGTTGGCGCGGAATGCCGGATGCTGCGGGAGAAGGCGGGGATCATCGATATCTCCAACTTCGCGAAATATTCGGTGAAAGGGGAAGGCGCGAGCGATTGGCTGAACGGCCTCTTTGCCAACAACATGCCGAAAGCGGTTGGGCGGTCTTGCCTGACGCCATTGATCGGCAAGCGCGGCGGGATTGCGGGCGATTTCACCGTGACTAAGCTGGACGACGAAGAGTTCCTGATCATCGGGTCCGGGATGGCGGAGCGGTATCACCTGCGGTTTTTCAATGCGGTTGAACGGCCTGACAGCGTGACCTTTGAGAGCCAGACCGAGGGCTATTGCGGGTTCAATGTGGCGGGGCCGGAAAGCCGTGCGATGTTGCAGCGGTTGACGAATGCCTCGCTCGCGACCGAGGACTTCCCGTTCATGCGATCGCAGCGGATCACGTTGGCGGGTGTGGATCTGGTGGCTTTGCGGGTGTCGTTCACCGGCGATCTTGGCTGGGAGCTGCACTGCAAGACCGAGGATCAGGTGCGGCTTTACGAGGCTTTGCTGGAGGCAGGGCGCGAGGTTGGTGCGGGGCCTGTTGGAAGCCGTGCGCTGATGAGCCTGCGGATCGAGAAGGGCTATGGATCCTGGAGCCGGGAGTATTCGCCGGAATATTGGCCGCAGGAAGTGGGGCTCGCGCCGCTCATTAAGATGGAGAAGGAGTTTCTCAACAAGGGGGCCTATGAGGCGCTGTCGAAAGAGACCGCGCGCGAGCAGCTTTCCATGGTTGAAGTGCTCGACGTGAATGGCGCGGATGCGAGCGGCGGGGAGCCGATTTTCCTCCCGGATGGCACGCCTGTTGGACGCGTTAGTTCGGGGGCCTATGGCTACACCGTTGAGAAGTCTTTGGCGCTGGGTTTTTTGAAAGGCGTCGACGCCGGGGCCGAGGTGGATGTGATGATCCTTGGGCGTCCGCATCGGGGTGTTGTGCTGGCAGAGCCGCCGTTTGATCCAGAGGGCAAGCGGCTGCGCGCTTGATGGGCGCGGTGCGACTTAGCCGAGGTTGAGCGGATAGGTTGCGCCCCAGACTTTTGCGGCGTCTTTGGCGACGAGGCGGGCTTGCATCTGGTCAAGCTCTCGCAGGGCCTGTTCGGGGTTACCGGTGCGGGCCAGGGCTTTCTCGAAACTGCGCTGAACAGAGCCTGCGCGCCACGGAAGCACCGCTTGCGACAGCCAGGTGCGCAATTCGGTGGGCAGATGGTCATACTCCCGCATCGGATTGGCGGCGCGACGTTTGCACTTCAGGCTCGTTTTTCCGCGGTTTCGGGGCACGGGGGCAGCTCCGTCGGTTCATAAGTCCGCAATTTCGTATGTTATAACATCACAATCTACAAGCGCTCCATACGGTATTTAATTGACCTGACGCAGGGGCGGTGCAGTTTGTAAGTTAGGCCACACGCGGGGGCGACGATGTTTGGCAAGGCAATTCTTTTGATAGGTGCGCTGGTGCCGGTGTCTGCAGCGGCGCTCGGGCTGGTGGAGACCGGGCGTTATGAGCTGAACCGACCCGCGAGCCTAGAGTATGATCCGACATTTTGCGGGCTTTGGATCGCCAACGAGGGCCCCGAGGCGGTATTGGTCACGCTGGAAGGCGATGAGCTGCGCCGGATCACGAGCGATCTCTTCCGGATCAAAGCGATCACGATTGAGGATGATCATCTGCTGGTCGGCGATGGGTTCGGGAAGCTGCAGCGGTTGAGCAAGGATGGGGCGCCGCTGGCGGAGCCGTTTACGCTGGATGGCGGCCCTGCGGATACCGAAGGGGTCGCGGTGAATGCGGCGGGGCAGATCGTGACAGTGGAGGATGATCCGGAGCGGCTGACGTGGTTCGATCGCAGCGGTGCGATGGTGGAGCGGATTGATACGATGCAGCTTGACCCGCCTTTGACCGAGGCGCAGGGGATCGCGATTGATCCGCGCACGGGGCATTTGCTGATCGTCGATGATTGGGAAGGCAGTAACAGCCTTTATGAGTTTACCGCTGAGGGAGAGCTATTGGCGCAGGCGCGCCTCTTGGAATATGGGACCGATCCGGAGGGGATTGCGATCCGGCCGGGGTCGAACCAGTTGTTCGTGGCCTTTGATGGCGGGGCGCAGATCGTGACGTTTGAATATACGCCGACTTTGCCGGAGGGGGCCGCGCCGTTGCCGCCGGGGGCGGATTGTATGTTGTTTTAGGGCGTGCTTGGGGTTGCGAGGCCCCGGATCGGGTCCGGGGCGTGGGTTTGAGTTGCGAGGCTCTGGATGAAGTACGGGGCGGGGCTTTTGGTATCGGGGTCCCGGATCAGGTCCGGGACGGGGTTGAGAGCTCGATCAGGTTGGCGTCAGGGTCGCGGATGTAGAGCGACGTGATCGGGCTGGTTGCTCCGGTGCGGGGGACGGGGCCTTCTTCGATGGGGATGTTGTGGGCGGTGAGATGGGCTTCCATGTCCTTAAGGCCGCCCGTCAAAAGAAAGCACAGATCAGCGCTGCCTTTGGTGGGGCTGTGGGCTTTGGGTTCGAACTCTTTGCCCGCCTCGTGCAGATTGATTTTCTGCTTTCCGAAGGTCAGCGCCTTGCGGCCTTCGCCAAAGGTGACCGTCTGCATGCCGAGGATGGTCTCATAAAACGCGCAGGTGGCGTCGATCGAGGCGACAGTAAGGACGAGGTGATCGAGGCGATCAATCAATTTGTGACACCGTGGTTGGAGTGGTCGATGGCGCCTGCGCCGCGCGGTTCCACTTGGAAGGTGACAGAGACCTCGCCGGCCTGCTCGAAGACCAGCGTGGCGGGGATCTCCTCTCCGATCTCGAAGGGGTCGCCGTTCAGGCCGTAGAACATGATGTGGAGGCCGCCGGGCTCAAGCGGGGTCTGAGCCATGGGCGGGATGTCTATGGCGTCCAATTCCTGCATGCGGGCGACGCCGTCCTGCTCAACCGTGGTGTGGAGCGTGATCTTGGAGAAATCAGCTTCGATCCTCAACAGGCGGTCAGCGGCCTCGCCATTATTCATGATCAGCATGTAACCGCCCGCGGTTTGTGCGGTTGGCGTGGTTTCGAATGCGTAGGGATGCGCGATGATCAGCTTTTCGGCACTG
Source organism: Pseudomonadota bacterium (assembly GCA_038532735.1). GTDB lineage: Bacteria > Pseudomonadota > Alphaproteobacteria > Rhodobacterales > Rhodobacteraceae > JAHTBL01. The sequence goes on along the minus strand of JBCBAC010000002.1, from coordinate 264,468 downwards.
AAGCCATGGGCGAGGGCCATGGCAGGGAGAAAAAGAGCGGCGAGGAGGACTTGTTTCATGAGGATAATTTAGGAGCGCGGCATTGCGGGTGGCATGCGACAGATTGTGCGTCTGTGGGTTGGACAGGGCGGGCGCAAGAGCCTAGGCTCGCGCTGAACAACGCTTTGGGAGGAGCAGGGTATGCGCATCGCGGCAATCGGTTTGGGATCAATGGGATATGGCATGGCGGCCTCGGCTCTGAAGGCGGGGTTGGTCGTGCATGGGTTTGACGTGAACGCGGACGCGGTGGCGCGGTTTCAAAACGACGGCGGGCAGCCGGGATCGCTGGGCGAGGTGGCCCCGACGGTTGAGGCGGCGATGGTTGTGGTGCTGAACGCGGCGCAGACCGAGAGTGTCTTGTTCGGCGAGGATGCGCTGGTGCCGAAGATGGCCAAGGGCGCTGTGGTGATCGCTTGCGCCACGGTGCCGCCGGAGTTTGCGCGCGGCATGGCGGCGCGCTGTGCAGAGCATGGGGTGCTTTATCTGGATGCGCCGATTTCGGGCGGGTCGTTGCGGGCAGCGGATGGCGATCTGACGATCATGGCGTCTGGCCCGGATGAGGCGTTCGCGGCGGCGGGGCCGGTGTTGGAGGCAACAGCGTCCAACGTCTACAATATGGGCGCGGAGATTGGCACAGGCTCGGCCATGAAGGCGGTGCATCAGGTGCTGGCAGGCGTCAATATCGTGACCATGGCGGAGGCGATGACCTTTGGGATGAGCCAAGGTATCTCGCCGGAGAAGTTCATGGAGATCGTGCCCAATTGCGGGGGCACCTCGTGGATGCTCGAGAACCGGGGGCCGCATATTGTTGATGGCGATTACACACCCCATTCGACGGTGGATATCTGGCTGAAGGATCTGGGCATTGTGCTGGATATCGCGAAGAATTCGAGGTTTGGCGTGCCGATCACAGCAGCGGCTTTGCAGCAATATGTGGCAGCCTCGGGCATGGGGCACGGGCTGGAAGATGACGCGGCAGTGGCCAAGGTCTATGCGCGTCATGCGGGGCTGACGCTGCCGGGCGAAGGCTAGGCCTGCCTGCGGCGCGGATATTTTTGCAAAGGTGAATGGGGGGCGCGGCAAGAGGCCCCTATACAAGGGAGGCGCTTGTCTTTAGAGGCGGGGCCTTGATCTGACGAAAAGTGACCTCCCCTTTGAAACAAGCTCTCTCGGATGCGCTGGCGGCGCGTGATTACACATCTTTGACCCCGGTTCAGGAAGCGGTGAGCAAGCCTGAACTGGAAGGCGCGGATATGCTCGTCTCGGCGCAAACCGGGTCGGGCAAGACCGTTGGCTTTGGTCTGGCGATTGCGCCGACCGTGTTGGACGGCGAGCGGTTTGAGGCGGCGGGTGCGCCCTTGGCTTTGATCGTTGCGCCGACGCGCGAGTTGGCCATGCAGGTCAAGCGGGAGCTGGCGTGGCTTTATGCGGAAGCGGGTGTAGTGATGGCGTCTTGCGTGGGCGGCATGGATATGCGCGACGAGCGGCGTGCGTTGGAGCGCGGGGCGCATATTGTGGTGGCGACGCCGGGGCGGTTGCGAGACCATATCATGCGCGGGTCGATTGATCTGAGCGGCGTGCGTGCGGTGGTTCTGGATGAAGCCGATGAGATGCTTGATCTGGGGTTCCGGGAGGATCTTGAGTTCATTCTGGGGGAAGCGCCTGAGGAGCGGCAGACGCTCTTGTTCTCGGCCACGGTGCCGCGGGCGATTGCCAAACTGGCGGAGCGGTATCAGCGCGACGCGGTGCGGGTTGAGACGGTGTCAGGTGCTTCGCAGCATGCGGATATCGAGTATCGCGCGATGGCGGTGTCGGCACGCGATGGTGAGAACGCAATCATCAATGTGCTGCGCTATTTCGAGGCGCCTAATGCGATTGTCTTTTGCAACACGCGGGCGATGGTCAATCGGCTGACGACGCGGCTGTCGAACCGGGGGTTCCCGGTTGTGGCCTTGTCGGGCGAGCTGACGCAAAGCGAGCGGACCCATGCGCTGCAGGCGATGCGCGATGGGCGCGCACGGGTCTGTGTGGCCACCGATGTTGCTGCGCGGGGGATTGATTTGCCGAACCTCGATCTGGTGGTGCATGCGGAATTGCCGTCGAGCCATGAGACGCTTTTGCACCGCTCGGGCCGGACGGGGCGCGCGGGGCGTAAGGGCGTGTCGGTGCTGGTCGTGCCGCCTGCGGCGCGCAAGAAGGCCGAGCGGATTTTGCATTTCGCCAAGCTGCAGGCGGAGTGGGGGGAGGCGCCCTCCGCCGATGAGGTGAAGGCGCGGGATGAGGCCCGGATGGTGGAGGATCCGGCGTGGCTGGAAGAGATTCCTGGGTCGGATATTGGCGCAGTGAACATGCTTGTGGGGCGGTTCGCGCCAGAGCAGATCGCGGCGGCGTATTTGCGGCTTTATCGGGCGCATCACTCCGCGCCAGAGGAGTTGTCACCCGTTGATGCCAAGCCCGCGCCGCGCAAGGCGTTTGGGCCGTCGGTCTGGTTCTCGGTCGCGGGGGGGCGCGCTGCCGGGGCGGAGCCGCGGCGGCTGTTGCCGATGCTGTGCAAGGCGGGCGGGCTGACCAAAGAGGATATCGGGGCCATTCGGGTGCAGCAGGACGTGTCTTACGTTGAGCTGCGCGAAGGGGCTGTGGACGGGTTTTTGTCTGAGCTGGGCGAGGCGATGACGGTTGAGGACGGGGCTGCCGTGACGCGGTTGGAGAAGGCTCCAGACTTGGGGCCGAGCGGTGGGAAGCCCGGTAGGTTCAAGGGTAAGCCGCGTGTGGGCAAGCGGGAGTATGGGGATAAGCCCCGTGGGCCGAAGCGAGAGAATGACGACAAGCCGCGTAAGCCTCGGGCGGAGAAGACGGATGGGACGACAGTTCCGGTGGATTGGAATGATGCGCCGACGCCTCGGGTGAAGAAGCCGAAGGGGGCTCCGAAAGGCGGCGCTCCGAAGTCGCGGTCTAAAGAACGGCGGGAGTATGACGGGGCTGTTGCGCCTAAGCGGCGGGCTGAGGGTGATGCGCCGAAACGGCGGTCGTTTGACGATAAACCCAAGCGGCGTGCGGACGGGGATGGCAAGCCTAAGCGCACGTTTGAGGGAGAGGGCAAGCCGAAGCGGCGGTCTGATGCAGCGGATCCAAGCAAGCGGTTTGAGCGGCCCGGGAAGAAGGGGCCTCCACCACCGAAGGGGAAGCCCAACAGCAAGAAGAACCGGGCGCGGGCGGCTGCGGCGAAGGGTGGCAATTCGGTGCCAAAGCGGCGGGGCTAGGGGTTTGCCAGCGCGCTTTCGGTGACGTCGTTGATGTCGCGCAGGCCGAGTTGGGCGAGGGTGATGCTGGTTTCGTCCCGGAGGACTTCGGTCAGGGCATCGAGGCCGCGTGTACCGTCAGCGGCGATGGCGTAGGAGAAGGGGCGACCGAGGAACGTGAAGTCGGCGCCGAGGGCGTAGGCTTTGACGATATCCTCGCCGGAGCGCAGGCCGCTGTCGAAGAAAAGCGGCATGTCGGGGCCGACGGCTTTGCGGATGGCGGGGAGCGCGTGGGCGGGGGCGATGGCCCCGTCAAGCTGGCGACCGCCGTGGCTGGAGACCTGAATGGCGTCGACGCCGATGGATTGCAGCTTGAGCGCATCGTCGGCGCTGAGCACGCCTTTCACGACCAGATTGCCGGACCAGTCATCACGCATTTTGGCGAGCATGTCCCAGTTGGCTCCGGCGCGGCTGCTGGTGCGGTCGAACGCGCCGTATTTGCCGCCGAAATTGCCCATCTCGGGCTTGCCGTGGATCAATTGCGGGAGTGACCAGCCGGGGTGGCAGGCGAAATCGAAGACCTGACGCGGCCCCATGCGGAAGGGCATTTTGAAGCCGCGGCGCAGCTCGCGCGGGCGGCGGCCGACCTCGGGGACATCGACGGTGAGGACGAGCGTTTCGTAGCCCGCCGCTTGGGCGCGGGTGACGAGGGGGCCGGGGCCATCGGTGCTGGAACTCACGTAGAGCTGGAACCACGCGTGGCCGTCGGACCAGTCGATCATCTGTTCGAGTGACGTCGAGGCGACGGTGGAGACGCCAACAGGAATGCGGTGTTTCGCGGCGAGTTTTGCCAGCCAGCGGTCGGCATGGGGCGAAGTGAGGTTGCACATGCCCATGGGGGCGATGCCGAAGGGGAGGGCTGTTTCTTTGCTAAAGAGCGTTGTGGCGACGGTGCGATGCTCCACCCCGTTTAGGATGCGCGGTTGTAGCGGTGCGGCGCGCAAGGCAGCGCGGCCAGCGGCTTCGCCGCGACCGGAGCCAGCAGCCCCGTCGATATAGTCGAAGACCATCCATGGTAGGCGGCGCTTGGCGATGCGGCGCGCGTCGTCATAGCAGTGGATGGACCTGTCCCGCAGCATGGGGTTTGGATCAGGCCTTTACTGCGGTCATGAACCGGTCGCGGATCACCACAGGGTCTTTGGTGATGACCGGCAGCTTGATGTTACCGCTTTCACATTTGCAGACGATGATTGTCATCTTACCGCTGTCGAGAGCGGCTTGCAGGGTCTTGCCCGTATCCTCAGCGGCGCATTCGACGACGTTCTCGCACCCGCAGGCGGAGGCCACAGCAGCCAGAGACGTTTTCTTGCCCGCATAGGTCGGTTGGTCGCCGGTGGAGCCGTAAGAGCCGTTGTCGACGATGAGAAGGATGAAGTTGTCGGCCACGTTATTGGCGATGGTGGGCAGGGTGCCCATGTTGGTCAGCACAGAGCCGTCGCCGTCAATCGCAATGACGGGTTTGTCTTGTGCCATGGCCAACCCTAACCCGATGGAGGAGGCGAGGCCCATGGTGCCGAGCATGTAGAAATTGGTCGGCTGATCGTCGATCATATGCAGCTCTTGGCTGGGCAGGCCGATGTTACAGATCACAAGGTGATCGCGGATGATGGGCGCGATATCGCGCAGGACGTCAGAACGGATCATTGGTCGCCATAGCCTCCCCAGAAGGACGCGTCGGTCAGGATCGCGACGGGTTTATTGCACATGAAAGTGTATTTCAGGATCGTGTCGAATTCGTCGGCGTCACTTTCCTTATGGAAGTGATAGGTCGGGATGTGCAGCTGGTTCAAAAGCGCCTTGGTGTGCACCGCCATTTCGACCTGACAGGCGACGGGCTCGCGTAACTCGCCCCGGTAGCTGATGAGCATGGGCAGCGGCATGCGGTAGAGTTGCGTGAGCGTCACGAGCGTGTTGATCGTCACGCCGATCGCGGTGTTCTGCATGATAATTGCGGGGCGTTTGCCGCCCATGAAGGCGCCTGCGCAGAGGCCCATCCCTTCGTCTTCCTTATTAGCGGGGACGTGGTGGATTTCGGGGCGGGCTTCGACTTCGTCAATCACACCGGCGAGCTGTTTGCACGGCACGGTCGTGATGAAGGACACGTCATTGGCGATGAAATCATCGACGAGTTTGGAACTGATGGACATGGCGGCTCCGGGGTTGTTTAGAATTGGTTTCGCCTTAAGAAGAGTTTTATGCCAGTCATATATTTTTAGCTTATGATAAAGAATTACTTTAGTTAGGGCAGAAGGAGCTCTCATGTCGATCACGCTGTTCAGAACGCTGATTGCGGTTGCGCAGACGGGCAGCTTTCGCGGCGCTGCGGCCGCGGTGAACGTGACTGATGCTGCGGTGGGTCAACAGATGCGCCGGTTGGAGGATCATTTGGGCGTGGCGCTGTTTGATCGGTCGGAGAAGACGCCGCGCTTGAACCAGTTGGGCAAGGCGCTGGTGCCGAAGGCGCAGGCTTTGGTGACGGCGTATGACACGATCCTTGATGATCTGACCGGTGATCCACGCATGATCGGGGAGTTGACGCTAGGGGCGGTGCCTTCGACCATTCGGGGGCTGATCCCGCAAACGGCAAAACGGTTGGTCGAGCTTTACCCTGACCTGCATATCCGTGTGGTGCCGGGGCTGTCGCCCGACCTGCTGGAGCAGGTGGAGCAAGGCGTGCTGGATGCCGCGGTGCTGAGCGCGCCTGCGCGGGTGACGGAGCGGTTGAACTGGATGCCGTTCTTTGAGGAAGAGCTGGTTCTGCTGACTGCGCCGTCTGTGACCGAGACCGATCCGCGCCGCATTCTTGCGACGCATCCCTATATTCGCCACACCCGAAAGGCTGCGGTTGGTGAGCTGGCGGAGGCTTGGCTTTTTGCCCAAGGCATCACTGTGCAGGATGCGATGGAGATGGGATCGCTTGAGAATGTGGTGAGCATGGTCGCCCACGGGTTGGGTGTGTCGGTCGTGCCCAATATGTGCGTGCCGGATGCCAGTTTTGCCGAGCTGCGCAAGCTGCCCCTTGGGGCGGAGGCCCCGTCGCGCGTTCTGGGTATTCTTACGCGAGCGGATTGTTCGAAGCTGCAGCTGGTGCAGCGCTTGCTTGAGCAGTTGACGGAGGTCGCGGCGGGGGGCTCTCGGGACTAGCAGGCTTTGTTCTTTGATTGGTGACGCGGGGATCGGTGCATTTTGGCGAGAACACCTCTTGTATGCGGGCGCGTCGTGGGGAAAGCTGCGCCGGATTAAACCTGTCCGGTCATCAGAGGCTCTCCAAGGCCCGCCCCGGATCAGATCACAACAGACCGACCGGGAGAGACGGTATGAATTTCAAGACTATGGTAAAACTGGGCTGCGGCGCGCTTGGCACTGCGGCGGCTGTGATGGCGCTGTCGACGGCTGCGATCTCAGATGGCCACGGGGGCGCTGTGAAGATCGGGATGATCACCACGCTGACCGGCGGTGGTGCGGGGCTGGGCATCGACATTCGCGATGGCTTCATGCTGGCGGTGGAGCAGTCGGGCAATGATCAGATCGAGGTCGTCGTTGAGGACGACCAACGCAAGCCCGAGATTGCTGTGCAGTTGGCTGACAAGCTGATCCAGTCGGAGAAGGTTGACATCATGACGGGGATTGTCTGGTCGAACCTTGCGCTGGCGGTGGTGCCCTCGGCAACGGCGCAGGGGAAGATCTACATCTCGCCCAATGCAGGGCCGACCCAATTGGCGGGCAAGGGGTGTCATCCAAACTACTTCAATGTGGCCTGGCAGAATGACAATCTGCACGAAGCCGCGGGCGCTTATACGAACAGCGCGGGGCTGAATAACACGTTCATCTTGGCGCCGAATTATCCGGCGGGGCAGGACGCGCTGAAGGGCTTCAAGCGGATGTATGAAGGCGAGCTTTCCGGTGAGATTTACACCAAGCTAGGCCAGACCGATTACGCCGCCGAGATTGCGCAAATCCGGGCCTCGGGCGCGGACAGTGTCTTTTTCTTCCTGCCCGGTGGAATGGGGATTTCGTTTCTTAAGCAATATGCCGATAGCGGGATCGACCTGCCGGTCGTGGGCCCTGCGTTCAGCTTTGATCAGGGGATTTTGCAAGCCGTTGGCGCGGCTGCTTTGGGTGTGAAGAATACCTCGCAATGGTCCAAGGATATCGACAACGCGACCAACAAGGCTTTTGTCGAGAGCTTTGAGGCAAAGTATGGGCGCCTGCCGTCGCTCTATGCCTCCCAGGGGTTTGATGCGGCGAACCTGATTGTGAGCGCATTGGCTAAGGCCGATGTGGCAGATCAGGAGGCTTTCCTCGCTGCATTGCGAGAGGCGGATTTCGCCTCTGTCCGTGGGGATTTCAAGTTTGGCAACAACCAGCACCCCATTCAGGACATCTATGTGCGTGAGGTCATTCAGGAAGGTGACATCTTCACCAACAAGATCGTCAGCGAAGGGCTGAGCGATCATCAGGATATCTATGCCGCTGAGTGTGCGCTCTAGCCAAGGGTTTGATCGGGCGGGCGGTGGCCTTGCGCTGCCGCCCGCTGTTTTTTGGGGTGTGAGATGTCGACGATCCTTCTGATCGAGCAGCTTTTGAACGGGCTTCAGTTCGGTGTGATGCTGTTTCTGATGGCCGCAGGTCTGACGCTGATTTTCGGTGTCATGGGCCTGATCAACCTCGCGCATGGGTCGCTTTACATGGTCGGGGCGTTTGCCGCGGCAGGCATCGCGGGGCTCACAGGCTCGTTCGTGCTGGCGCTGATCGCGAGCCTTGCGGCGGCGGCCATGTTTGGCGCGCTGATTGAGCTGACGGTGATCCGGCGGCTCTATAAGCGCGACCATCTGGATCAGGTGCTGGCCACCTTTGCATTGATCCTTGTCTTCTCGGAGGGAACGCGCTGGGCGTTCGGGTCTTTCCCGCTGTTTCTGAACATCCCGCCCGCGCTGTCGGGCACGGTGATGCTGCCTGGCGGGATTGAGTATTCGCTTTACCGGCTGACGATCATCGGGATCGGGCTTTTGGTCGCCGCGGGACTGTTTCTGTTGATCTCAAAGACACGCGTCGGCATGCGCATACGTGCGGGCGAGAATGACCGCGAGATGATCAGCGCGTTGGGCGTTGATATCTCGGTCCTTTACACGCTGGTCTTCGCGCTTGGCGCGGCACTGGCGGGTTTGTCGGGCGCACTGGTCGGGGCGATCCAGTCGGTGGAGGTGGGCATGGGCGAGCCGGTGCTCATCCTTGCCTTCGTCGTGATCGTGATCGGAGGTATTGGCTCGATCAAAGGGGCGCTGGCAGGAGCGCTTTTGGTGGGGGTGACGGACACGATGGGGCGCACATTGCTGCCTGTGATCTTCGGCAGCTTTATGGAGCCGTCATCGGCCACGACAGTCGGGTCGGCTCTGGCGTCGATGCTCATCTACATTCTGATGGCGGGGGTGCTGGTCTTCCGGCCCACCGGACTTTTCGGGAAAGCCTGAGATGCTGCGCGAGACCCATCTGAACGGGCTGCTTTTGTGCGCCTTGCTGATCGTGCCGCTTGGCGCACTGGCCATGGATGCGCCCTTCATCATCACCTTGGCGACCAAAGTGACGATTCTGGCACTGGCCGGTGTCGGGCTGAACCTTGCGCTGGGGCAGGGCGGGCTTGTCAGCTTTGGGCACGCGATCTTCTTTGGGCTGGGTGGCTATTCGATGGGTATTCTCGCCAGCCACGCCCAAAGTTTCACGCCGCTGATGGAGCTGCCATTTGTCATTCAAGGCACCAACGTGATGCCGGTGATCTGGATCGTCGCCATTGTGGTGAGCTGTCTGGCAGCGCTCCTCGTGGGCATCCTGAGCCTGCGCACCTCTGGCGTTTACTTCATCATGGTGACGCTCGCCTTTGGGCAGATGTTTTACTATTTCGCGATCTCCTGGCCCGCTTACGGGGGCGAGGACGGGCTCGTGATCTACGTGCGCAACCAGTTTCCGGGGATCAACACGCTGGTGCCCATTCAATTCTTCGGGCTGTGCTTTGCGGTGCTGTGCGCGGTGTTGTTCTTCGTCTCAAAACTGAACAAATCCGCATTTGGTCTGGCGTTGACAGGGGCGCATTACAACACAGCGAGGGCGCAGACGGTTGGGATCAATGTCACGCGTGTGCGGCTTGTGGCGTTCGTGATCTCGGCCGGGATCACGGGGCTGGCCGGGGCACTTTTTGCCGACCTTAATCGGTTTGTGAGCCCTACGATGTTCAGTTGGCACACCAGTGGTCAGATCATAATCTTCGTCATTCTGGGCGGTGTAGCGCGGCTTTACGGGCCGATTGCCGGGGCCGCCGTCTACATCATTCTGGAGCATAATCTGGGTGCATTCTCGGACTATTGGCAGATCTATCTGGGTTTGATGCTGCTTTTCGTCGTGCTGTTTGCACAAGGCGGGTTGATTGGCGGTTTGAGCCGCCGCGAGGTGGATCATGAGTGAGCCGATCCTGTCTGTTCGTGGGCTGAGCAAATCCTTTGGGGCATTGAAAGCCAGTGACGACATTTCGCTTGATCTGAAGCCGGGGGAGATTCACGCGCTGATCGGGCCCAATGGTGCGGGTAAGTCCACGCTGATCCAGCAGATTGCGGGCGGCTTGGCGCCTGACAGCGGGACGGTGCATTTCGCAGGGCAAGACGTGACCACTGCACCGGTGCATGAACGCGCGCGGCTGGGGCTGGCGCGGACCTTCCAGATCTCGGCGCTGGCGATGCAGTTTACCGTTTTGGAGAATGTCGTTCTGGGGCTGGTAGGGCAAAGCGGGGCGGCGTTTCGCTTTTTCCGCCCGGTCATGAAAGATGCGGGCCTTTTGGCAAAGGCGCAGGACGCACTGGCGCGGGTCGGATTGCAGGATCACGCGCGGACCAAGACCGCTGAGTTGAGCCATGGGCAACGACGTCAGCTGGAGGTGGCGGTTGCTTTGACGCTCTCGCCCAAGGCGTTTTTGATGGATGAGCCGATGGCGGGACTTGGGGCCGAAGGCTCTAAAGCGATGACAGCTTTTTTGCGGAACCTTAAAGTGGATGCGCCGATTTTGTTGGTGGAGCATGACATGGATGCGGTCTTTGCGCTGGCCGACCGGATCAGCGTCCTGGTCTACGGCAAGATCATCGCGACCGGCTCTGTCGCGGAAATCCGCGCTAATCCAGAGGTGCGCGCGGCCTATCTGGGCGACGAGGAGGACGCCTGATGAGCGCGCTGCTGGAGCTGGAGGGGATCACGGCGCGCTATGGGGCGTCGCAGGCGCTTTTCGGTGTCGATCTGACGATTGGCGAGGGCGAGTTGGTCGCGCTGATGGGGCGCAACGGCATGGGGAAATCGACGACGATCAAGGTGATTTGCCGCTTGCTGCGCCATGAGGAGGGGCAGGCCGTGTTCGCGGGCCACGATCTGGCGCGGCTGCCGCCGCATCGCGCGGCGCGGCTGGGCCTCGGGTTGGTGCCCGAAGGGCGGCGGTGCTTTGCGAACCTGACGGTTTGGGAGAACCTTTATGCCTCTGCTCGCCCGGGGGAATGGACCCGGGATCGGGTTTACGGGCTTTTCCCGCGTCTGGGGGAGCGGGCCGATCAATTGGCGGGGTCGCTGTCGGGGGGCGAACAGCAGATGCTGGCCATCGGGCGCGCGCTGATGACAAACCCCCGGCTGTTGATCCTTGATGAGGCCACGGAAGGGCTGGCGCCGGTAGTCCGGAAGGAAATCTGGGCGGTGATCGGGACGCTGAAACAGACGAGTGGGCTGTCGATCCTTGTGGTCGACAAAACGCTGAGCGAGCTGCGCCGCATCGCAGATCATGGCATCATTCTGGAGCGGGGCCGTACCGTCTGGCAGGGCGCGCTGGACGATCTGACGCCCGCACTGAAAGATACCTATCTGGGGCTATGATCCGCGCTAGAAGGCCTTGAAGGTCAGGGTTGTCAGGGTGCGTTCGATATTGGCGATGTTGGCGACATTGTCGTTGATATAAAGGCCGATATCCTTGCCTTCGGGGATGTAGAGCTTGAGCAGGAGATCAAACTCCCCGCTGATCGAATGCAGTTCGGAATGAATTTCGCGTTTCATGATTTCATCGGCGACGGTGTAGGTCGTGCCGGGCTTGCAGCGGATTTGCACGAAAACGCAGGTCATTCAGGGTCCTTTCAGATCGGGGCGGGCGCATCGCCCGTGGCCGCAGGATTGCGCGCTTTGGGTTAGGGTTGCAAGTCCGGCCTCTCTGGTATGCCGGGCGCAGTTGGTATAGCGTTGCCCCAACGAATACCGATGCGATGATGTCAGGAGTGTGCCGATGAATGCCCCCGCGAAAATCCCGTCTGTGTCTGGTCCCGAACAGGCTCGTGCGAAACCGGCTGATCTGGTCTGGGATGACCCGTTCCTGCTGGAACAGCAACTGACCGAAGAAGAGCGGATGATCCGCGATGCCGCCCATGCCTATTGTCAGGACAAGCTGGCCGCACGTGTGATGATGGCCAACCGGACCGAGACCTTTGATCGCGAGATCATGTCCGAGATGGGTGCGCTGGGCCTGTTAGGTGCCACGATCCCGGAAGAGTTTGGTGGTGTGGGGGCCAATTATGTCTCCTACGGTCTGGTCGCGCGCGAGGTGGAGCGGATCGACAGCGGCTATCGCTCGGCCATGTCGGTGCAGTCGTCTTTGGTGATGCATCCGATTTATGCTTACGGCACCGATGCGCAGCGCGAAAAGTACCTGCCCAAGCTCGCGAGTGGCGAGATGGTCGGCTGCTTTGGCCTGACGGAGCCGGATGCGGGGTCCGATCCGGCTTCCATGCTCACGCGTGCCAAGAAGGTTGAAGGGGGTTATTCCCTGTCGGGGGCCAAGAACTGGATTACCAATTCGCCCATCGCGGATGTGTTCATCGTCTGGGCGAAGTCGGATGGCCATGACGGCAAGATCAAGGGGTTCATTCTTGAGAAGGGGATGAAGGGGCTGAATGCGCCCAAGATCGAAGGCAAGTTCAGCTTGCGGGCTTCAATCACCGGGATGATCCAAATGGACGAGGTCTTTGTTCCGGAGGATAATCTATTGCCGCATGTGAGTGGCCTTGCTGGGCCGTTTGGCTGTTTGAACCGCGCACGCTATGGCATTTCGTGGGGCGCAATGGGTGCGGCGGAGGCGTGTTTTCACGCCGCGCGCAGCTACACGATGGACCGTAAGCAGTTTGGCAAGCCTTTGGCGGCGACGCAGCTGATCCAGAAGAAGCTGGCGGATATGCAAACCGATATCGCGCTGGGCCTGCAAGGCGCGCTGCAATTGGGGCGCATGTTTGATGCGCATACCGCGCCTGCAGAGCTGATCAGCCTGATGAAGCGCAACAATTGCGGCAAGGCGCTGGCGATTGCGCGGGAGGCGCGGGATATGCATGGCGGCAACGGTGTGTCGGATGAATACGGCGTCATTCGCCATGTTATGAACCTCGAAGCGGTGAACACTTATGAAGGCACCCATGATGTGCATGCGCTTATTCTCGGGCGTGGGATCACTGGGATGCAGGCGTTTCAATAGGCTGCGCATCAAAGTGTTCGGATGCGGAGCGGTGGCATGACCGATAGGCCCAAACGCGATTGGGATGATGCCTATGCGAACATGGCGCATATTCCCGGATCGGACGCCTTACCTGCGCAATGGGCCGCAGACGCTGCAGCGTATCGCACCAGTGGCGTTCGGATTGAGGAAGATATCGCCTATGGCGGTCATCCGCGATCTCGGTTTGATCTGGTTCATCCGGATGGGGCTTCGCACGGCCTAATTGTCTTCGTGCATGGCGGGTATTGGGTGCGGCTCGACAAATCCTATTGGACGCATTTTGTCGAAGGGTTGCGGGCGAGTGGCTGGGCGGTGGCGCTAGTGCAATACACGTTGGCGCCTGAAGCGCGGATCGCCGATATTACCAAGCAGGTTGGCGCGGGGATAGCGGCGGCGGCAGAGCGGGTCGCTGGGCCGATCCGGCTTGTCGGGCATTCGGCGGGCGGTCATCTGGTGACACGCATGGTTTGCGCGGACAGCCCGTTGCCCGAGAATGTGCAGACCCGCGTTGCGCGCACGGTCTCGATCAGCGGGCTGCATGATCTGCGCCCTTTGATGATGACGGCCATGAATAAGGATTTACGCCTTGATGAGGCAGAGGCGATTGCAGAGAGCTCGGCCTTGCAGCGCCCGCTCCCAAGCGCCGATATCACCGCATGGGTTGGGGGCGGCGAACGGCCCGAGTTCATTCGCCAGTCTCGCCTTCTTGCGATGATGTGGGAGGGGATGGATGTGGCCGCCGACTGTGTGGTCGATGATGAGCATCATCATTTCTCTGTCCTTGACGGCATGCGCGAAACGAACAGCCCATTGACCCGCGCAATTTTGCGGTGAGAGATCGACCTTTCCTGATCTGGTCGCTTTAGACCGCCGCATCTTCGACGATAGAAGGATTGCTATGAAAGACACTGTCAGACCGCTGCCGATGAAGGACGCGTTCGAGCTGCCGGAGGGGGTGATCTATTTGGACGGGAACTCCCTTGGACCTTTGCCGAAAACGGTGGCACCGCGTGTCGCTGAGATGGTGACGGGGGAGTGGGGCCAGCATCTGATCCGGGGCTGGAATGTTGATGACTGGATGGGCCAGCCGATGCGGGTTGGCAATCAGGTGGGTCGATTGATCGGCGCGCCGGAGGGATCGGTGGTCATGGGCGATACGCTTTCGGTGAAAGTGTATCAGGCGCTGTCTGCCGCGGTTGAGATGCGCCCGGATCGCAAGGTGATCCTGTCAGATAGCGGGAATTTTCCGTCTGATCTGTATATGGCGCAGGGGCTGATTGCGCAGCTGGGGCAGGGGCATGAACTGCGCATTGTGGCGCCAGAGGCGGTGACGGACGCGCTGACCGATGAGGTTGCGGTGGCGATGATCACGCAAGTTGATTACCGCACCGGGCGGATGCACGACATGGAGGCGATTACCGCCAAGGCGCAGGCGGTTGGAGCGATGATGCTGTGGGATCTGGCGCATAGTGCCGGGGCCGTGCCCGTCGATCTGGCGGGGAGCGGGTGTGAGTTTGCGGTGGGCTGCACGTATAAATATCTGAACGGTGGGCCGGGCGCGCCTGCGTTCATTTATGTGCGGCCTGATCTTGTCGGGGGCATTGCGCCCGCGCTGTCGGGCTGGCTGGGCCATGCCGCGCCTTTCGCGTTTGAGCAGGGGTATCGGCCAGCGGAGACGATCGAACGGATGCGCGTTGGCACGCCGCCTGTGATCCAGATGACCGCGCTGGAGGAGGCGCTGAAGCTGTGGGACGGGCTCGATATTGCTGACATTCGCGCAGCGAGCGTCGCGCTGTGCGAGACGTTCATCGCCGAGGTGGAGGCGCGCTGCCCGGAACTGCGTCTGGCCAGCCCGCGTGACGCGGCACAGCGGGGCAGCCAAGTGTCTTTTCACTTCGCGCATGGCTACGCAGCGATGCAGGCGCTGATCTCCAAAGGGGTGATCGGGGATTTTCGCGCGCCGGATATTATGCGGTTCGGGTTCACGCCGCTTTACATTGACGAGACAGATGTACGCGCGGCCGTCGATTTGCTGGAGGATGTCTTGCGCAATCGGCTGTGGGACAGGCCAGAGTTTAAGGTGACCAGCCGCGTGACCTAGGCTTTCTGCTGGGTGCCTGCGACGTAGGTCTGCACGATCGCGCGGTCGTCGCCCATGATCTGCAGGACAAAGAGTTCCTCTTCGAGGGTTTCTGCACGCTCCATCCGCAGGGCCATGGCAGGGGTCGCTTTAGCGTCAAGCACGACGATATCGGCCTCGGTGCCCGCGTCCAGCGTGCCGATCCGATCAGAGAGCCCCAACGTGGCGGCATTGCCGCGCGTGATCCAGTCGAAGGCTTGCAGGCTGTGCATGCGCTGGCCTTGAAGTTGGAGGATCTTGTAGCCTTCGTTCAGGGTTTGCAGCATCGAATAGCTGGTGCCGCCGCCGATATCGGTGGCGATGCCGTTCTCAATCCCGCGAGCGCGCAGGCCCGCATCGTCAAAGAGCCCGCTGCCCAGAAAGAGGTTCGATGTGGGACAAAAGACCGGGTTTGCGCCAGTTTCTGCCAAAGCGTCGATCTCGCGTGGCTCCAAGTGGATGGCATGGCCGAGCAGCGTGCGCGGGCCGACCAGATCGTAGGACTGGTAGATGTCCAGATAGTCGCGCGCGTCGGGGTATAGGCGCTTGGTTTCTTCAATCTCGGCGTGGTTTTCTGACAGATGCGTTTGCACAAAGCAATCCGGGTGCTCTTGTGCGAGGGCTTGCGCCATCTCCAACTGTTCGGGGCTGGAGGTGATCGCGAAACGGGGGGTGATGGCGTAGCTGAGCCTGCCAGTGTCGTGCCAACCCGCTATCAGCGCCTTGCTGTCGTCATAGCTGGATTGTGGCGTGTCGTGGACGGCGGGCGCGGCGTTGCGGTCCATCATCGTCTTGCCCGCGATCATCCGCATGTTGCGCGCGTTGGCCTCCGCAAAAAGCGCCTCGGCAGAGGCTTTGTGGACAGAGCAGAAGGCGACCGCTGTCGTTGTCCCGTGATCTGTCAGCAAATCGCAAAACCGACGGGCCATGGCGCGGCTGTGCTGGGCGTCGGCATATTCGGATTCGGCGGGGAATGTATAGTCGGTCAGCCAATCGAGTAATTGCGCGCCCCAGCTTGCGACCACCTGAATTTGCGGAAAGTGCAGATGCATGTCGATGAAGCCCGCCATCAGGAGGTGGGGGCGGTGATCGATGATCTGCGCGTCTGGTGCTTGGGCCATGACGTCGGCATGAGCGCCAGAGGCGATGATCTGACCGCCCGACAAAAGCAGCGCGCCGTCTTCGATATAGGTGAAGGCGTCGGTGTCCTTGGCATCACGCGGGCGGGCGTGGAATGTCAGGATGCGACCGCGCAGGAGGGTTTTCGTCATGCTTTTGTCCGTGTCTTGAGGAGGCCACGCGTGCCCGATGTTCGCGGGTCTTTAGGTTGGATCGGTGGTCTGTGGTGATGCCTTTGCGCTTTCGGCGGGGGTATCCGCGGTCAAGGCGGACATCACTTCGGCCACGATGAAGGACGCGATCACTTCGGGGCGTTTGTCAGGGCTGCCTTGAGCGCCCATGGGGCAGGCAAGGGGCGCGGTTGACGGGCCATGCGCTGTGTCACGGCAGAAGCGGTCGAAGCGCGCGCGTTTGGTCGCGGAGCCAATCATGCCGACATAGGCGGCATCGCCACGGGCCAGCGCTTCGGAGGTGAGCAGGAAATCAAGTGCGTGATCATGGGTGAGCACGATGAAGGCGCTGCCTTTGGGGGCGCTGCGCAGCTCTGCCTCGGGCAGGGGAGAGAGGCGATGCGCGATCTGGGTGGTTGCCTGCGCCAGTTCATCGGCGCGGCTGTCGATCAGAACGGCGCGCACGGGCAGATGGGCGAAGAACTGTGCAAGGGCGCGCCCGATATGACCCGCGCCGTGGATTTGCACAACGGGGCGGGCGGTGTGGGCTGCGGTCTCACACTGGAGCGCTGCGCGACGCGCAGTGCTGTCCATCAGGGTCAGGCTCAGTTCGACCCGACCGCCGCAGCATTGGCCGATTTCCGGGCCAAGCGGCACATCCATCATGGCTTGCGGGGTGCCTTGGCGCAGCAGCGCGCGGGCCTTGTCGATGGCCATGTATTCCAGTTGCCCGCCACCGATGGTGCCGTGCATCGCGCGGTTGCTGACATACATCGTGGCCCCCACGTCGCGCGGGGAGGAGCCGCGCACGCGGGTCAGGGTGACGGCGATGACCTTGGCATTCTGGGACAGGAAATCGGCGAGCGTCATGGTCTAACCCTCACCTTGCAGCCGTTCGACCGCCATCAGCACACGCTCAGGCGTGGCGGGGGCATCAAGGCGGGGGCAGGTGCGATAGTCATCGACGCTGGCCACAGCCATGGAGAGCGCTTCAAAAACGGAGATGCCGAGCATGAACGGCGGCTCCCCCACGGCTTTGGACCGCTTGATCGTGTTCTCGCGGTTCTCCGACCAATCGGCCAGATCGACGTTGAAGATACGTGGACGGTCCGAGGCGAGCGGGATCTTGTAGGTGGACGGCGCATGGGTGCGCAGCTGGCCCTTGTCGTCCCACCAAAGCTCTTCGGTGGTGAGCCAGCCCATGCCCTGAATAAACGCGCCTTCGACCTGACCGCGGTCGATCACAGGGTTCAGGGAGCGACCCACATCGTGCAGGACGTCTGTGCGGTCGACGATATACTCGCCTGTCAGCGTGTCGATGGAGACCTCGGACACGGCTGCGCCATAGGCATAATAGTAGAACGGGCGGCCCGTGCCCTTGTCGCGGTCCCAGTGGATTTTCGGGGTCTTGTAGAAGCCAGCGGCAGAGAGGTGGATGCGCGCCATATAGGCAGCTTTGATGAAGTCCGCGAAGCTGAGGCGCATCACGCCGATCTGCACTTCGCCAGGGCAAAACTTCACGTCTTCAGGCGCAAGCGTACCGTTTTCTTCAAGAAAGGCGGGGTGATTGATGGCGAACGCGACAAGCCGGGCCTTGATCTGCTCGCAGGCATTCAGGGCCGCCATCCCGTTCAGGTCGGTCCCGGAGGAGGCAGCAGTGGCCGAAGTGTTCGGCACCTTTTCGGTCGTCGTCTTGGTGATTTTGATGGTCTCGAAATCAGCTTGAAACGCGTCGGCGACGACTTGAGCGACCTTAGTGTTGAGGCCTTGCCCCATCTCGGTGCCGCCATGGTTCAGATGGATCGAGCCATCGGAATAGATATGCACCAGCGCACCGGCCTGATTATACCATGTCGCGGTGAAAGAGATGCCGAATTTCACCGGCGTTAGCGCGATGCCTTTGCGGATCACGCCGCCCTTGGCATTCCAATCAAGCACGGCCTGACGGCGTTTGGCATAGTCGGAGCGCGCCTCCAGATCGGCGACGATCTCTGAGGTGATATTATCCTCAACCATCTGGTGGTAGGGCGTGATATCGCGCCCCTCACCGCCGTAGAAATTCAGTTTGCGAATGTCGAGCGTATCGCGGCCCCGATGATAAGCGATTTCCTCGATGATCCGCTCAGCGGCGATCACGCCTTGAGGGCCGCCGAAGCCGCGGAACGCTGTGTTGGAGACGGTATTCGTCTTCATTGGGTGCGAGTTCAGCAGGACATGCGGGTAGAAATAGGCGTTGTCTGCATGAAAGAGTGCGCGGTCGGTGACGGGGCCGGAGAGATCAGACGAGAAGCCGCAGCGGGCGGCGAAATCGCCGGTGATGGCTTCTATCTTGCCGTCATCGTCAAAGCCGACCTCGTAGTCGATGACGAAGTCATGGCGTTTGCCGGTGGCGGACATGTCGTCATCGCGATCAGGGCGGATTTTGACGGGGCGGTTCAGGCGTTTTGCGGCGATGGCTGCGACGGCGCAGAAGAGGTTCATCTGGGTTTCCTTACCGCCGAACCCGCCCCCCATGCGGCGCACGTTTACTGTCACCGCGTTGGAGGCGACGCCGAGCACATGGGCGACCATATGCTGCGCTTCGGTCGGGTGTTGGGTGGAGGAATGCACGATCACGTCTTCATCCTCGCCCGGAATGGCGAAAGCGATATGGCCTTCGAGATACATGTGATCCTGACCGCCCACGCGCATCTGGCCCTTGATGCGGTGTTTGGCCTTTGCCATCGCGGCGTTTGCATCGCCGCGCTTCAGCGTGAGAGGCGGCGTGACATAGGGCATGTCGGCGTTTCGCGCGCTGTCGGCTTCGAGAACGTGGGGCAGGTCTTCATAGTCGATCTGCGCGAGTTGCGCCGCGCGGCGGGCTTGATCGCGGGTTTCCGCGATCACGGCGAAAATGGGCTGGCCCCAGAACTCGACGGAGTCAGTGGCGAGCACGGGCTCATCATTGCGACCGGTCGGGCTGATGTCGTTTACGCCTGGAATGTCGCTTGAGGTGAGCACGTCGATAACGCCGGGGGCGGTGCGCACAGCATCAAGGTCGATGTTGCGCAGCTTGGCATGGGCGCGTTCGGAAAGGCCCAGATAGGCGTGCAGGGTGCCGATGGGTTCGGCGATATCGTCGGTATACTCGGCGCGCCCGGTTACGTGCTTGACGGCGGACTCGTGCTGGCGGTCCACGTGCACCCCACCAGAGAGCTTGCGATCCGGGTGCGGGGTCAAATCAGCGTTTACGCGTTTGTCGTCATGCATCTTCGGGTCCTCGCTAGGCGCGCAAGAGACGCACGGGCGCGTCGTGATCGGCGTGTTCCAACCAGAACCTGCGCAGCAGGTTTTGCGCGGCACGCATGCGGTAGTCGGACGAGGCGCGCCAATCGGTGAGGGGTTGGAAATCCTGCGGCAGCTTGGCGGCGGCGGCGCGCAAGGTTGCCTCGGACCAGGGCTGGCCGATCAACGCGTTTTCCACATTGGTCGCACGTTTAGGCGTCGCGGCCATGCCACCGAAGGCGATCCGGGCGTCGGTGATCGTGTCGTCTTGCACCGTGATGTTGAAGCCCGCGGCGACCGCGCTGATATCCTCGTCCCGGCGTTTTGAGATCTTGTAGGCAGCATGCAGACTGCCGGTCTGCGCGAGCGGGATGTCGATGTGTTCGACAAACTCACCCGGTGCGCGGTCTTGCTTGCCGTAGTCAATAAAGAACGCCTCCACCGGGAGGGTGCGGCGGGCGTCGCCTTTGCGCAGGATCACCTGGGCGCCAAGGGCGATCAGAACGGGCGGCGTGTCGCCAATGGGGGAGCCGTTGGCGATGTTGCCGCCGATCGTGCCCATATTGCGGATCTGCCAGCCTGCGATGCGGTCCCAATAGTCTCGCAGATGCGGGAAAGCCGTGCAGAGCGTGTCGGAGCTGCCGGAATAGCTGACGCCCGCGCCTATGCGGATCATGCCACCCGCGTCTTCAATCTGGCGCAGTTCCTCCAGGTGGGCGAGGAAAATCGCTGGCGAAATCGTCTTGAGGAACTTCGTGACCCAGAGACCAACATCGGTGGCCCCGGCAACAATTGTGGCGTCTGGGTATTCCAGAAGGGCGGTGGCCAGATCATCGACATCGGCGGGCAGGATGGCGAGGCTGTCAGCGGCGCGCAGTTCGACGCGCTCGCCGTCTGACATCTGCCGAAGCTGCGTCGTCACTGCGGTGCGCTCGCGGTTAAGCGCATCTTGCGCGGGGCTGCCATAGGTGTTGATCGCCTGAGCAGCGCGGATGATCGGCTCGTAGCCTGTGCAGCGGCACAGATTGCCTTGCAGCGCGGTTTCGATCTGTGCCTCGGTGGGCTCTGGCGTCTCCATCCAGAGCGCATAAAGCGACATCACAAAGCCCGGTGTGCAAAAGCCGCATTGGCTGCCGTGATGCGCGACCATGGCCTCTTGGACGGGGTGCATACGGCCATTGGGCCCGGAGAGATATTCGATAGTGACGACATGGCAGCCATCGAGCGAGGCCATGAAACGAATGCAAGCATTGACTACCTCATAGTGCAATTGCCCATCGTTCAACCGCCCCACGAGAACGGTGCAAGCGCCGCAATCCCCTTCGGCGCAGCCTTCCTTGGTGCCGGTCAGGCGCTTTTGCAGGCGCAGGTAATCCAGCAGAGTGTCGCCTGCACCAACCGTATCAAGGGTGACAGGGGCGCCGTTCAGCAAGAACCGGATATAGGAACGCGGGGCCATGCTCTCTCCTGACAGGTGCGTTGGGTGGACGGTGGGCGTGCTTCATTATGTAGTCATCAACTATATAAGAACAGAGAGGCTAGTGATAATCTATTTCAACGATTCATTGATAATAGCGAGGACTCGCGATGCCTTATGTGGAAAGCCTGCGCGTTTTCGTCCGCGTAGTCGAGCGGGGCAGTATCACCGCAGGCGGTCGGGATTTGCGACTGACGCCGGCGGTCGCAAGCAACCGGATCAAGGAGCTTGAGCAGCGGCTGGATGTGCGATTGTTCAACCGAACCACACGGCAATTGGCCCCGACCGCTGTGGGACGCGAGTTTTATGCCCATGCGCGTAAGGTTTTGGAGACATTGGATGAGGCGGAGGCTGCCGTTTCCGGCTTTTCAAACCAGCCCAAAGGCGTGATCCATGTTACGGCCCCGCTGGGCGTCGGCAAACGCTTTATCGCGCCGCTGGTGCCGCGGTTTGTGGACGATTATCCGAAGGTCTCGATCCGGTTTCATCTGTCTGACCGGCGTCTTGATCCGGTCTCCGAAGGTGTGGATGTGGCGTTCGTAGTAGGGCGTCCGCCGGATTCGAACCTCAAGCTACGCAAGGTGATGGAGTGTCCGCGCGTTCTCTGTGCAGCCCCGTTCTATTTGGAATGCTATGGCACGCCACAAACGCCGGATGATCTGAAGTCGCATGCCTGCCTTTTGCTGCGCTATCCGCGCTCGCCAGAGTATTTCTGGCAGCTGGAGACACCTGATGGCACCAAGCGGCTTGACGTGGCGGGCAGCTACGATTCCGATGATGGTGATGTTCTGACCCAATGGGCGTTAAGCGGACGCGGCATTATCAACAAGCCGCGTTTTGAGGTGGCAGAGCATCTTGCCTCGGGTGATCTGGTCGAGATTTTACCCGAGACCCCGCCGCTGCAGTCGACCTTCGGGTGCCTTTATCCGCACCGTCGTTTACAGGATTCCAAAGTGCGGCTGTTTATCGACTTCATGGTTGCGCAATTGCGGCAATCGGTGCCGCAAGCCTAATGCGGGTCAGTCGAGCAGGGATTTAAGGTCAGCCACCTTGGCGGCGTTGTCCGGGGCACGTTTCCCGTTGCTGAGATACATGGAGTTTTCAAAACCGGTTCGGCATTTTCCACCCATCGCGGCGGCATGTTTGAGGCAGTCCAGCTCTGACGGGCCGAAGGCGCAGACGGCCCAGTCGGGGGTCAGGTTGTGATGGGTAAGCCAGTCCAAGAAGGGGTCGAGGTCTTGGGGCCGCGCGGGTTCCTGGCTGTAGCGCCCCAGAACGAAGAGCAGTTGTAGGCCGGGATCGGTGAGCGCAGATTTGTCGAGTGTGCGCGCCAGCAGGTCGCAATCTTCGCGGTCATAGAGGATGAATTGCAGTGTGATCTGTTGATTGGCGCAGTTTTGCAGGAACGCCGCGACGGCGAGTGTCTCCGCCCGGCAAAGCTCTCGAATTGAGACGGAAACCATGTCGGCACCGGCTTCCAGCGCGACGCGCATCTGGATGTCCGGGTCGTAGCGGCCTGCGGCTTCGGTCGTGATCTGGATCGCCATGTCGGGGACCGCTTTGCGGAGGGCTATAACCAATTGGCGATAGCGCGCGGCATCCAGCAGGTGCTGGCCGTCCTCTGTGCGCAGATGGGCGTGGATCGCGCCTGCGCCCGCGGCAAAGCACGCCTTTGCGCAGTCGATGAGTTCGCCCTCTGACAAAGGGATGGCGGGGTGGTCAGGCTTTTGTAGCCGCGCCCCGTTTGGCGCGACCATAATCTGGGGCAGCGGTCTCACAAGACGGCTGCCAGACTGTCGGAGAGTTTTTCGACCAGCTCGTCAAGTTGCGCCTCTGTCGCGATGAAGGGCGGGGCGAGCAGGACGTGATCACCGTGCTTTCCGTCAATCGTGCCGTTCATGGGATAGCAGATCAGGCCGTTCTCCATCGCCTTGGCTTTGAGCCGCGTGGCGAGCTTTTTGTCCGGATCGAACGGGGTCTTGCTGTCGCGGTCGGCGACGAACTCAAGTCCCCGGAACATGCCGCGCCCGCGGATATCGCCGACATGAGGGTGCTGGTCGAAGGCGTTGCGCAGGGCGATTTCAAGATACGCGCCCCGTTCTGCGGCCTGGTTGGCCAGGCCGCCATCCGTGAGTTTCGTGACGACAGCGTTTGCGGCGGCACAGGCGACAGGATGACCGAGATAGGTATGCCCGTGTTGGAAAAAGCCGCTGCCCTCTTCGATGGCACGGTAGATCGTATCGGAGCAGAGCATCGCACCAATGGGCTGATAGCCCGCGCCAAGGCCCTTGGCGATGGTGATGATATCGGGGCGGACGTTGTCCTGCGTGCAGGCGAAAAGCGTGCCGGTGCGCCCCATACCGCACATCACTTCGTCGAGGATCAGCAGGATGCCGTAACGGTCGCAAATCTCGCGGATGCGGGTGAAATAGCCGGGGACAGCGGGGACGGCCCCGGCAGTAGCGCCCACAACGGGTTCGGCGAGAAAGCCGATAACGGTCTCGGGGCCGACGCGCAGGAGCTCTTCCTCAAGCTCGTTTGCAACGCGCAGGCCGTAATCCTCAAGGCTCTCCCCGTCTGCGCAGTCGCGGTATTCATAGCAAGGCGCGATGTGACTGGCGGAGACCATCACAGGGTCGAAAGGTTCACGCCGCCACATGTTGCCGCCCGTGCCCAGCGCGCCCAGCGTGTTGCCGTGATAGCTTTGGCGGCGTGCGATGAAGCGGGTGCGCTGAGGCTGGCCGATCTCGATCATATATTGGCGGGCGAGCTTCATCGCGGCCTCAACCGCCTCGGAGCCGCCAGAGACGAGATAGACCCGCTCAATCCCTTCGGGCGCATGGGTTGCAAGGCGCGTAGCGAGCGCTTCGGCAGGCTCAGAGGTCAGAAACCCGGTATGGGCAAAATCGAGAGAATCGATTTGCGATTTGATGGCTGCGATAACGTCCGGATCGCTGTGGCCCAGACAGGAGACCGCCGCGCCACCCGAGCCATCAAGGTAGGATTTGCCTTCGGAATCGAAGATGTAAATGCCCTCTCCGCGCACGGCAACAGGCATATGCGCCTTTGTGTGGCGTGGAAAAACATGTGACATGCGGCGCCTCTGAAATCAGCATTTCACGTGCTTCAAGTAGAACCAGACGCACCGGCGATTGACAACAAATGAAACTGGGCAGAGACTTTGAGTGTCCGGTTTGGAGGATTGGAAGCACATGCCGCATGGCCCTGTTGGCCACACCTATCCCAACACGCGGCGCCTTCCTTCAAGACTTCAGACCAACGGTTGAGACTGCGAGTCTCGCGATATGACATCAACAAAGGGAGTAAATGATGTTTAACAAATTGAAACTGACGGCTGTGAGTGTCGTCTCCGCGGCGATGATTGCCCCTGCCGCCTATGCGGAAGAGTTCATCACTATCGGCACCGGTGGCGTCACGGGCGTTTACTACCCCACGGGCGGTGCGATTTGCCGTCTGGTCAACAAGGGTCGCCGCGATCATGGCGTGCGCTGTTCGGTCGAGTCGACGGGTGGGTCGGTCTACAACATCAACACCATCCGCGAGGGTGAGCTTGAGTTCGGTGTGGCCCAGTCTGACTGGCAGTATCATGCGTTCAACGGCACGTCGCGTTTCGAAGAAGCCGGTGCTTTTGAGGGTCTGCGGGCTGTCTTCTCGGTCCATCCGGAGCCGTTCACCGTTGTGGCCCGCGCCGACGCGGGGATCTCGTCGGTTGATGATCTGAAGGGCAAGCGCGTCAATATCGGCAACCCCGGTTCTGGTCAGCGCGGCACGATGGAAGTGCTGATGGAAGCCAAAGGCTGGACGATGGATGACTTCGCACTGGCCACCGAGCTGAAAGCGGCAGAGCAGTCTGCGGCGCTCTGTGACAACCAGATCGACGCGATGATCTACACGGTGGGTCACCCCTCTGGCTCGATCCAGGAAGCGACGACCGCGTGCGATTCCGTGCTGGTCGAAGTCGCGGGTGAAGCTGTCGATGGTCTGGTTGCAGACAATTCGTTCTACCGGACGGCCACCATCCCCGGCGGCATGTATCGCGGCAATGACAATGACACGATGACCTTCGGTGTCGGCGCGACCTTCGTGACCTCTGCGGATGTCTCCGAAGAGACGGTCTACACGCTTGTCAGCGCGGTCTTCGAGAACTTCGAGGACTTCACCGGTCTGCATCCTGCCTTTGCCAACCTCAAGCCAGAGGAAATGGCAACGGCGGGTCTGTCGGCACCGCTGCATCCCGGTGCTGAGAAGTACTACAAGGAACAAGGCTGGATCGAGTAATCTCGACCCGCTTGAATCAAAGCCGGGGGCGGTGCTCTGCCCCCGGTCTTCCCAGAGCCAGAAGGCCGGGATTTCCAAGATAAGCATGCCGTGAACGGCAGCAGGGGGACGTCATGTCAAACACCGAGAAACGCGCGCTCACCGAAGAAGAGCTGCAGGAACTGGTGGCCGCCAGCGATAGCGGCGCCCGCAGCCCAAGCGGGGCCGTCGGCATTTTCATCGCGGCTGTTGCGCTGACATGGTCGATCTTTCAGGTGCTTCTTGCCTCGCCCGTGGCGCCCTATGTGCTGCCCGGCGACTTGATTAACAATTCGCGCCAGATTCATTTGGCGTTCGCGGTGTTCCTGGCTGCAATGGCCTACCCGCTGTTCAAATCCAGCCCCCGAGACCGCATTCCGTTTTATGATTGGGGGCTTGGGATCGCGGGCGCGTTCCTCGCGCTTTATGGCTATTTTTTCTACGACAAGATCGTCGGCAATGGCGGTTTGGCCGATGCGACTGACGCTTACTTTGCCTTGGCCGGTCTGATCCTGCTCTTCATTGCGTCGTACCGCGTGTTGGGCCCTGTGATGGTCATCCTCGCGATGGTCTTTCTGTTTTACGTTTTCTTCGGTTCGTCCGAGGCCGTGCCGGACCAGATCCGCTGGGCCGGGGCGTCTTTGCGCAAGGCGATGAGCCATATGTGGATCACGTCGGAGGGTGTCTTCGGCATCGCTTTGGGCGTCTCAACCAAGTTCGTGTTCCTGTTCGTCCTGTTCGGTGCGCTGCTGGATAAGGCAGGCGCGGGCAATTACTTTATCAAGATGGCCTTCGGTGCGCTGGGGCACCTGCGCGGCGGTCCTGCGAAAGCCGCTGTTGTCGGCTCGGCTGCGACCGGCCTGATTTCGGGCTCCTCCATCGCCAACGTGGTGACCACCGGCACGTTCACCATTCCGCTGATGAAGCGGGTGGGCTTTTCCGCTGAGAAGGCTGGATCGGTCGAAGTCGCTTCATCGGTCAATGGTCAGATCATGCCGCCGGTGATGGGCGCGGCTGCCTTCCTGATGGTGGAATATGTGGGCATCTCCTATGTGGAGGTGATTACGCACGCGTTCTTGCCCGCTGTGATCTCCTACATCGCGCTGGTCTATATCGTTCACCTTGAAGCGGTGAAGAACAACATGCCCACGATCGGCAACAAAGTCGTCAGCATGGGCCGCACCATCGGCGGGATGTTTGCCTTCTTCGCAGGTTTTGCGGCGCTGTGCTATGTGACGCAATTCCCGGTACGGTTCATTACGGGGCTGTTCCCCGAAGGCTCGGGCCTGATCCTGTCGGTCCTTCTGGGGTTGATCTATGTGGCGCTGATTTATCTCGCTGCACAGACGCCCGACCTAGAGGCGGATGATCCGAATGCCGAAGTTGTGGAGCTTCCGGACCTCGCGAAGATCTACAAGTCGGGGCTGTATTTCCTGCTGCCGATCATCGTCTTGGTCTACTTCCTGATGATCGAACGTAAATCACCGGGCCTGTCGGCCTTCTGGGCGACGTTCCTGCTGTTCGGCATCCTGCTGACGCAGAAGACGTTGAAAGCCTTCTTCCGGGGTGAAGCCAACGCCATCAGCCGCCTGAAAGACGGTCTGGTTGATCTGGTTGACGGCATGATTGACGGGGCGCGCAACATGATCGGGATCGGTCTGGCGACGGCCACGGCGGGCATTATCGTAGGTACCGTGTCGCTGACCGGAATCGGTCAGGTCATGGCGGATTTCGTCGAGTTCCTGTCGGGCGGCAACCTGATCCTGATGCTGATCTTCGTGGCGATCCTGTCGCTGATCCTTGGCATGGGGCTGCCCACAACGGCCAACTATATCGTCGTGTCCTCGCTGATGGTGGCCGTGGTGGTTGAACTGGGTGCGCAATCGGGGCTGATCGTGCCGCTGATTGCGGTGCATCTTTTCGTGTTCTATTTCGGGATCATGGCGGATGTGACGCCGCCTGTGGGTCTGGCGAGTTTCGCGGCCGCCGCCGTGTCGGGCGGGGACGCGATCCGCACAGGCTTTACGGCATTCTTTTACAGTCTGCGGACGGTGGCGCTGCCTTTCGTGTTCATCTTCAACACGGACCTGTTGCTAATCGACGTGACGCTGACCCAAGGCATTATCGTCTTCATTGTCTCGACCATCGGTATTCTGGTCTTCACGGCGGCCACGATGGGCTGGTTCCTGACCAAGAACCGCATTTACGAGACGGTCTTGCTGTTGGTGATTGCCTTCGCGCTCTTCCGGCCGGGCTTCTTCATGAACCAGATCCAGCCACCGTTCGAGCAGATCGCCCCTGCAGCCTTCAGCGAAACCCTTGGCGCAGCAGAGCCGGGGAGTGAGTTGCGGGTGATCGTCTCTGGGCCCGACTTTGACACATTGGAGCTGAAAGATGTGACGGTGCCGCTGACCGTGCCGGAGGGTGCAGACGCGCAAGCGCGGCTGGATGCGCTGGGCTTCATCATTGTGCCGGAAGGCGATGTGCAGCGGCTTGATGAGCCGGGCTTTGGATCAGAACTGGGCGATGCACTGTCGTCATTCGATTTCTACGGCGATGATCCAGTGCAGATCGCCAGCGTGCAGGCCACCGCGGATCAGATGCCCAAAGAGTTGATCTTCATTCCGGCGCTCTTACTGCTTGGTCTGATCGCACTGATGCAATCGCGCCGGGCCGCTCCAGCGATGCGCGAAGGAGAACTCGCATGACCCAGACCGTTCTATGCGCCATTGATATCAATCGCCCTGACGTCGACACAGCTGTTTTGGAGCGCGCCAAGCAGATGGCCGATCTGGATGGTGCGCAGCTGGACGTCATCACGGTGGTTCCGGATTTCGGGGCGAGCCTTGTCGGGGCGTATTTTGAAGAGCATCACGTGAAGACTGCGAAAGACAGCGCGTCCGAGATGTTGAGCAAGTTCGTCTCAGACACTCTGGGGGCCGAGGCGAACGAAAAAGTCCGCCATATCGTGGCCGTCGGCAGCGTCTATGAAGAGGTGCTGAAAACAGCCAGTCTGGCCGAGGCCAGTTTGATCGTGATCGGCGCGCATCGCCCGGATTTCAAGGACTACCTGCTTGGCCCGAACGCGTCCCGCGTCGTGCGCCATTCGGAGTGCTCCGTCTACGTTGTTCGGTAGAGGCCTGAGGCTCAGCGCGTTCTAGTGGAGGGCTTTGACCGCTTCCTGCACGGCATGTGCTGTCAGTTCCAGATCAGCTTGCGTGACCGCGAGGGATGGATAGAGCTTGCCGGGGGCCTTGAAGACCCCGTGCTTGCGCAGGGCTGCGTTGTAGACCCCGTTCTGGTTTGGGTCCGTGTGCTGCGCAGACCTGTAGTCGCGGCAGGTGGCGTCAGTGAAGAAGATGTCGAACAGGGTTTCATCGCCGCAAATCTGGTGGGCTATTCCGGCTTGGGTGAGCGCTTTGGATTGTATGTCCTGCAGCTGACTTCCTATTTTGCGCAAGCGATCGTAGCTGCCCTCGCGCTTCAGGATTTCCATCGTTTTCAGGCCCGCTGCCGCCGCCACGGGATTGCCGGAAAGCGTGCCAAGCTGCATCAACCATTTCTCGCCACCGACGGCAGCTTTGTCGAAATGCTGCATGATCTCGGCGCTGGCCCCGAGGGCGGCAAGGGGGAAACCACCTCCGATGATCTTGCCCAAGGTACAGATATCGGGCGTGACGCCATAGCGTTCTTGCGCACCGCCATAGGCGAGGCGGAACCCGGTGACAATCTCGTCAAAGATCAGCAGAACGTGGTGCTTATCGCACAGGTCGCGGAGGCCCTGCAGGAACCCAGGTTCAGGCGCGATGATGCGTTGCAAGGGCTCCACGATGATGGCGGCAATATCGGAATGCTCGGCCAAAAGCGCCTCCACCGCGGCGAGATCGTTGAATGGCGCGATCAGCATTTGATCGGCAACGCTCTGCGGGATGCCCGCGCTGTCGGGCACGGCCTGGGGGAAGTTGACGCGCTGTTCGGGGGCAAGGCTCATCTGCGCCTCTGCACTCATCCCGTGATAGCCCCCTTCGAATTTCAGAATCTTGTCCCGCCCGGTATAGGCCCGCGCCAGACGGATCGCATACATATCCGCTTCCCCGCCCGAGGCGACATAGCGTACCTGCTCGCAACAGGGCACGGCGTCGACGATGGCCTCTGCCAGCTCGATCCCTTTGGCGTTGTTGGCAAAGAAGGTCATGCCAAGGGGGAGCTGTTCGAGGACAGCTTCCATTACCTCGGCATGGCCGTGGCCCAAAAGCATGGGGCCGGATCCGATGAGGTAGTCGATATATTCCTGCCCGTCCTCATCCCAAACGCGGCTGCCTTGCCCGCGTGCAATGATGATACCTGGATCGAAATTGCCGAACCCACCGGCGGGTAGCACCTCCTGCGCGCGGGTGATCCATTCGGATTGGGAAGTCATCTTCTGCATGGCTCAGCTCCGGTGCAGCGGGGGTGTCAAACATCGCGGCGAGGGCGGATGGACTGTCGTGGATTGATCTGACAAACACGCCGCCGCTTCTTGGTCATTGGACTACAAAAGGTTGGCCAGTCGCAATATCAGATAGCAGATTATCATGTGTTGAGATGGCGTTCATTTGCTTCGACTAGGAGTTTGGTGGCGGCATAGCTGTTCTGTGAACAAGTCCACTCGTTAACGTGTGTGACGGGGCGGTTTGTGTGAGCCAAAGCGAGCTAGATGGTATGAAGCGTTACAAAGGTTTCACGACATGCCGCCGGCTTCGTGAGCCGAAAGACTACTCTGCAGGGGGCCATATTGCCCTAAGCGCAGTGTTGTGCTGATCCAGATCGCAGCGACTTTGACGCAGGTCAAAAGGCTGCTGAGCGGATAGAACAGAGTTTCGCGAGGCTCCTCTTTGTTGGCTATCGCTTATTCCACAATCACCACCTGCCCTGTCAGAGCGCCCTCAACGCATTTTGCATATGCGAGGGCAACGTCAAGTGATGGCACAGGCTTGTGACCGTGAAACCATGTGCCATAGCGCGTTGCGGAGACGTCCAGCATTCCTGGACTGACGACATTCACTCGCAAACCGCGCAGCATTTCTATCGCTGCACTTTTGACGAAGCCAGCCAGCGCCCCGTTGGCGGTCGCAGCATTTGACCCCATGCGGATTGGATCGCGATCAAGGACGCCGCTTGTCAGTGTAAATGAACCGCCATCCGAGATGACATCCAACCCGGCGAGAACGAGGTTCACTTGTCCCATCACCTTCTGTCGAAGGCCGACCATGAATTTCTCTTGGTCCATGTCTGACAAGGGCGCGAAGGTCGCATCGCCCGCACAAGACACGACTGCATCGACTGCGCCGACCTTTTCATAGAGTGCCTTCACCGCTTCCAAGTCACCCACATCGACCTGATAGTCTCCGGTTGAGCGACCGACAGTGACAATCTCATGTCTCTGTTCAAGTTCCTTGCAGGCAGCCCGCCCAATATCGCCAGACGCGCCTATGACGATTATCCTCATGTCTGACCCTTCATTATCTCATCATACTTTTGCAGTTTCCGGTCGAGGATCGTTCGGCAGCGTGCCAATTCCGCCTGTCGGACCTCAAGACTCTGTCGGTGTGATAGGAGCGCCGCTTTGCGTTTTGGGATTGTTGCATCGCCGGATGCATACAAGTCAGCGAACCTGCGCATCTCAGACATAGGCATCCCAGTTGCGCGCAGTGATGCCAGTAATTCTAGCCAATCTGCATCTATCTTCGAAAATCGTCGCTTTCCATCAGTGCCACGTTGAATTAACGGACAAAGACCGGATTTCTCGTAAAACCGTATCGTTGAAACACTGAGCCCGGTCAGTTCAGCTACTTCCGAAATCTTCATACGACAGCGCCCTTTCAAATAAGCTCATACCGACCTGAAGTTACTGTAGGTCAAGCGTCTTATCAGACTTGATTGTGAAAGCGGCCGCCCTTGCGCTGCGCAGCATCGGTCAAAGCGGGTTCATACTCGATATTCGCTGCACCCTATCTCTCTTCATATCGAGGTCCTGGATCACGTCCGACACGGGGTGGAAACCGGAGCATGGGGTAGAAGGTCTCAAAGCCCGCTTTCACGTCAGCATATACGAAGGCCAGCGAAGCCAATTTGCACGCAATCTCGGAACATGAGGGAAAGTGGCGCGCTGGGGAGGATTCGAACCCCCGACCCCTTGATTCGTAGTCAAGTACTCTATCCAACTGAGCTACCAGCGCGTGAGGGTGGTCTTTAGATAGGCTCGCCCGTCGATGCAAGCAAGAAATCGGCTATTCGGCAGCGGCATCCAGCGCAATCTCGGATTTTGGCAGACGGATGGCGAAACAGGTGCCGGTCTCGTCGGTGCGATCCAGTGTGACGGAGCCGCCATGGCCCTTGATCAGTTCAGCTGCGATGGCAAGGCCGAGACCCGAGCCGCCTTTGCGCGCGCCGCCCTGGAAGGGGGTGAACAGGTGCTCTTTGGCTTTCGGGGGTAGGCCGGGGCCAGTGTCCGAGACGGTGATCCACCAATCCGTGTCGTCCTCATGGGCGGAGATTGCGATCTCTCCGGGTTTGCCGGTTGCAATGATCGCTTGTCGCGCGTTGCGCACGAGGTTGGCCAGAACGCGGTAGAGCTGTTCGGGATCGGCGCGCAGGGTGAGGCCCACGGGCACATCCTCTGCAAAGGAAAGGTCATAGTCGCCGGAGGCGAGGCGTTCGGATTCGATCACGTCTTCTACGATGGGCGACAGCGGGATGCGGGTGAGAGCAGGGGCGGGTTCTTCGGCGCGGCCGAAGGCGAGGGTGCTTTCGCAGAGCGTTACGGCGCGGGTGATCGAGTTCACCAGCTTGGGCGCAAGGCGCTTGACGGTCGGGTCCTCGGACGTCTCGATCCGGTCGGTGAAAAGCTGCGCGCTGGTCAGAATATTGCGCAGGTCGTGGGAGACTTTGGCCACGGCTTCCCCCAGCTGGGCCAAACGCTCTTTTTGCTTGAGCGCGCCGGTCAGCTGGGTCTGCATCTTTTGCAACGCCTCTTCAGCCTCGCGCAGCTCGGTCACGCCTGCGCTGGGCGTAATAATACGGCGCGCGTCCTCGGGGGCGGAGGCGTAATTCTGCATATGGCCTACGACGCCGCGGATGGGCTTCACGAGGAAACGGCGGACTGTGAGGAACAGCAAAAGGGCCGTGAAGATGGAGATGACAGCGGACAGGATCAGAATGCGGATGCCGTAGTCGATCAGCGCCATGCGGAGCGGTTGCGTCTCCATTGTGACTTCAATCAGAAGGCCCGCTTCGCGCACCGGCTCCCCGATCACGCGGATCACTTCGTTTTCAGGTGTCACCAGCCTGCGCATGGCGTCCGCAATCAGCCGCGTGGCCATCGGATCGCGCAGATCGACGGACATGGCAACTGGCGAAGGAATGGGCGAGGAGAGCACTAGCTGGCGGCTTTCATCGCGGCGCAAGACGACGTTGAAAACCTCGGCGTTCTTGAGAAGCTCGTATTCCAGATCGTCAGAGATCATATCCTCGGCCAGCAAAGCCAAGGAGGCGATCTGCGCGCGTTCCAGCCGGTCGAGCAGGTAATCCTCGCGAAAACGCGCTATGGACGGCACGAAGATCAACACCTCAGCCAGCATCACGAAGACCACTGTGAGGATCAGGAAGCGACCTGAAAGAGAGTTGAGCATACGTGCCGTCCTTAGTCTTCGCGTCAGGGCAGGAACCGCTGCACGAACCCGACGATTTTCTTTACCTTATCACTCTCAAAGAGCCTTGGGCTAAAATAGGCACCTGCAGCGCGTTTGTTAATCTCCGCGATGGTCGGGTATGGCAGAACGGTGTTGGCGATGGCTGACATCTTGAGGCCATTGGCGATGGCCATGGCCCACATGCCAATGAGCTCGCCTGCCATGGCCCCCGCGATGGACGCGCCGACGGGTTTGCCTTTGACGACCATGACCTTGATCAGGCCGGTGGTTTTGCCTTCGGCAATCGCGCGGTCGTTCTCGTGATAGGGGAAGCGGACGACTTCGAGGTTGATGCCGTGCTCCTTCTTGGCTTGCGCCTCAGTCAAACCAACCTGGGCCAGTTCTGGGTCCGTGTAGGTCGCCCAAGGGATATGGCTGGTCTTGGCTTTGGCAGGCAGGCCAAAGAGGGCAGAGCGGATGACGATGCCCGCATGATAGCCCGCGACATGGGTGAATTGCAGACCGCCTGCGGCGTCGCCGATGGCGTAGACGCGTTTGTTCGTCGATTTCAGGGTGTCGCCCACCTTCACGCCGGAGCGGTCATATTCGACGCCTGCCGCTTCAAGATTCAGCTTGTCGATATTCACTTTACGACCGACGGCCATCAGCAGATGGGTGCCGGTGTAGGTGCCACCCGAGGTGGTGACGGTGATCTTTCCGTCCTTTTCCGAGACCTCCTCGGCCTGCTGGCCTTCGATGATCTCGATGCCTTCTTCGCGCAGGCGGGTCAGAACCACTTCGGCCATTTCAGGGTCGTCCTTGCCCATGGCTTTTGCGCCTTCGATTACGGTCACTTTGGAACCAAGGCGACGGTGGGCTTGCGCCATTTCCATGCCGATGGGCCCACCACCGATGACAATCAGATGATCCGGGCGCTCGCGCAGATCGAAGATGTTTTCGTTGGTGTAATGCGTGGTTTTGTCGATGCCGGGGATCGGCGGCACGAAAGGGCCGGAGCCTGTGGCGATCACGAAACGGCGGGCCTCGATGATGGTGTCGCCGGCTTTCACCTCGGTGGGGGAGATGAACTCGCCGAATTCGCGGATGACGTTGACGCCAAAGCCTTCAAAGCGTTCCTGGCTATCCACAGGGGCAATCGTCTCGATCACTTTGTGAACGTGGTCCTTGGCGCCGGCATAGTTCACGTCTGGGTCGACAGAGCTGACACCGAAAGGTGTTTGGTGGCGCATCGCGTGGGCTTGCTTGCCTGCTGCGATCAGGGCCTTTGAGGGGACACAGCCATAGTTCAGGCAGTCGCCGCCCATCTTGTGGCCTTCCAACAGGACAACGTCAGCGCCCATCTGGCTGGCCCCGGCTGCGACGGACAATCCGCCGGAGCCTGCGCCGAGGATACAGATATCGGTTTTGATACGGGTCATGATTACAGGCCTTTCTTGCCGCGGATGGCTTTGATCGCGATGGGCAGGGCTGCGAGGACGCAGAGGCCAATGATCGGGAAGAGGATATGCGGCTCGAAGATAATGCCGAGGTTCGGGGTCTCACCACGCTCGAACACTTCACCAAGGCCCGCACCGACGGAGGTGTAGACGACCGCACCGGGGATGATGCCGAGGAAGGTGGAGATGGCGAAACGGCTGAGCGGCACACCGACAAGGGCGGGCACGAGATTAGCCACGAAGAAGGGCACGGCCGGGACAAGGCGGATCAGGAAGAGCATCGACCACTGGTTCTCGTCAATCCCGTCTTTGATCTTTTTTACAGCCCCTTCGGAGCTTTCCATTTTGGCGGCCAGTTTCTCGCCCAGACCCCAGCGGGCGGCGAGGAAGATGGCGATGGCACCGATGGTGGCACCGGTCACGTTGAAGA
This sequence comes from Pseudomonadota bacterium, assembly GCA_038532735.1. Classification (GTDB taxonomy): domain Bacteria; phylum Pseudomonadota; class Alphaproteobacteria; order Rhodobacterales; family Rhodobacteraceae; genus JAHTBL01. The sequence goes on along the minus strand of JBCBAC010000002.1, from coordinate 229,554 downwards.
GTGCTCCGGGGAAGGTGGCGAACAGAAATCCACCGGTCAAAGTGGCGACTGTGGCACCGGGCAGGGAGAAGGCGACGATCACGATATAGGCCGCGATGAAGGCCAGAACGGTGACGAGATAGTTGTTGTCACGGAAAGCAATCAGCGCTTCGCGATTCTCGCGTAGTGTCTCGAAGGTCAGGTAATCACGTAAGAAATAAGCGCCGAGCACGGCGACGATCCCGATGATGATAAGCGGTAACTTGGAGGCGATACCGCCCTTGGCAGGGGGGCTGGAGGTTTGGTCGGTCATGGGGTCTTGGTCCTTGGGGGGCATGAGGAAATCCGGGTTTGTGCGTTGAAGAGAACATGCGCCTCGGGCCGGATTTGTGCTACCGCCCTCACGCCGCCTTGATGTTTTCGGGGAGTTGTTACAGGTTTGCCCCCGTTTCGATCACAAACTGAAACATTTAGGCGGGAATTGGTGGTAGGTTTGTTGCAAAAACCGTCTTCAGCCCCTTTGACATATCTATAGACCCCTTCTATACGCAGGGCTTCGAATTCACGGGGTGGCCGAATCCTGACCGCAGGAGCGCCTCTTTAACTGGAGAAAGAGCGATGAAACGCACTTTTCAACCGTCCAATCTGGTCCGCAAGCGTCGCCACGGCTTCCGTGCGCGCATGGCAACCAAAGCTGGCCGCAAGATCCTCAACGCCCGCCGCGCCAAAGGCCGGAAGTCGCTGAGCGCATAAGCGGTCGGGCTGGTGTCTACACCGCCTGATACGATGAAGACTGACACCGCCGGGGTGGAAACGCCCGCGGCGGTTTCCGTTTGTCTGGAGGTTTTGCGCAAGCGGGCGGACTTCCTGCTGGCCGCGAAAGCGCGGCGTCAGGGCACCAAGGGGATGATGGTGCAAGGGCGCAAGCGCGGGGGGGAAGGGATCCGTGTCGGCTTCACCTGTTCCAAGAAGGTTGGCAACGCTGTTGCGCGCAACCGGGCTAAGCGCCGCCTGCGGGAGGTTGCGCGGCTGGTTTTGCCAGAGCATGGGCGCAGCGGTTGGGATTACGTGCTGATCGGGCGGTTTGAGGTGACGGCCTCTCGCAATTTTGCCGACCTGCAAAGCGATCTGATCTACGCGCTACGCAAAATCCACGGAGAGGGGGCATGACCCCGCTGGCGTGGGTCTTCTCCCTACCCGTTCGCGCTTATCGTACTGTGTTCTCGCCCATCGTCGGGCATAATTGCCGCTATCAGCCGACCTGCAGCGCCTATGCGCTTGAAGCACTTAGGACCCATGGCGGGCTGAAAGGCGCTTGGCTGACCCTGCGCCGGATAGGTCGCTGTCATCCATGGGGCGGGATGGGCTATGACCCGGTACCGGAGAAAAATCGCTTGAGAGACGACTAGGCAGAGGGCGCGCGCTCTGGCATATCGCTGACCATGCTAGATGACGCTGACGATATTCATCCGCTTTTCGCGGGCGCGCCCAAGACGACGGAATTCAAGAAACTGCGCAAGCGGATCGTGCGCTATGCCCGCGAAGCGATTGACCAGTACGGCATGATCGAACGCGATGCCCGTTGGCTGGTCTGCCTGTCTGGCGGGAAGGACAGTTATACGCTGCTGGCGGTGCTCTATGAGCTGAAATGGCGCGGCCTGCTGCCGGTTGATCTGCTGGCGTGCAATCTGGATCAGGGGCAGCCCGGCTTCCCGGCGACCGTTTTACCTGCATTTCTTGAGAAGATGGGTGTTCCGCACCGGATCGAGTATCAGGACACCTATTCGATTGTGGTCGATAAGGTGCCTGCGGGGCGTATTTATTGTGCGCTCTGTTCGCGGCTGCGGCGCGGCAATCTCTACCGGATTGCGCGGGAAGAGGGATGCTCGGCCGTAGTGCTGGGTCATCACCGTGACGACATCTTAGAGACGTTCTTTATGAACCTCTTTCACGGTGGCAGGCTGGCCACGATGCCGCCGAAGCTTCTGAATGAGGAGGGCGATCTGTTCGTTTATCGCCCGCTGGCGCATGTGGCAGAGGCAGATTGCGAGACCTTTGCCACCGCGATGGATTATCCGATCATCCCCTGTGATCTTTGTGGCTCGCAAGACGGCCTGCAACGGCAGCAAGTCAAAGCGATTCTCGATGGATGGGAGGCTAACAGCCCGGGGCGTCGTCAAGTGATGTTTCGGGCTTTGATGAACGCGCGACCATCGCATCTGCTGGACCCCAAACTCTTTGATTTTGCGGGTCTTTCGCGGGATGCTTGCCCAGTTGAAGAGAATTTGAGCGATATTCCCAAGCTGCGTTAACCGGTCCCTGACCATCCTTTCCTAGCGTGTGTGCAACAGGTGCAAACGGATGCGGAAAGGATTACGATGTCAGACGGTTATGGTGCAGGGCGTGGCATGGCGTTGTCGCTGAAGCGTGCCCTGTCCGGGGTGCATATGCTCGCCTTCGTTCCGGCCTTCACGCTTGCCGCGTTCTGGCTGGGCGGTGAAAAGGCGCTTGTCGCTGCGGCCCTGCTCTATCCTTTGGTGCTTGCGATTTTGAGGGGCCAAGTGACGGCTGATAAAGTGATCTCGCCACCTCTGAACCAGGATCGCCCTTCTCGCGATGGCTTGCTGCATGCTTTGGGGAGAACCCTCGGGGAGGCCGGGAGCAGGAAAACGGCGGTCTTTGTGCTGTGCTTTGACGATTTTCCGGCGCTTTCCGAAAGGCTTGGCGAGGAGCGTAGAGCGGACCTGATGCGTCGCATGATCGAACGGTTGACGGCCACGCTGCGCGCAGATGACATCCTTGTACCGTTGGATGAAAAGCGTTGTGCGATTGTGCTGGGCCCCGTGCGCCATTTCGATCTGGAGCTTGCCATTCAACTTGCAGGCCGTCTTCAGGCCGCGCTGGAAGAGCCGTTCTCTGTCGATGCCAGCCATGTCTATGTCAGCGCCTCTATCGGGTTTTGTACCGAAGCGCGGATGCCGCGCCGGGAAGCAGAGGCGTTTTTGGATGCGGCGGAACGGGCAGCCGCTGATGCGGCCTTGCAAGGGCCGTCGGCGATCCGGGCATTTTCAAGTGATATGCAGGCCGTGCTGCGCGACCGCCATGAACTGGCAGATGAGGTTGGGACTGCGCTCGAAAACGGTCAAATCACGGCGTGGTTTCAGCCGCAGATCAACACCAGCACCGGCCAAGTTTCTGGGTTTGAGGTGCTGGCGCGGTGGCATCACCCGGAACGCGGCGTGATTGCGCCGGGGCTTTTCCTGCCGGCAATTGCGCAAGTTGGTCTGTTGGAACGTCTTGGCGAAGTCATGCTGTTCCAAGCCTTCACTGCGCTGCAAAGCTGGGACAAGGCGGGATATTCGGTGCCGTCAATCGGTGTGAATTTCTCCCAAGATGAGCTGGGTAATCCCAAACTGATCGACAAGATCAAATGGGAGCTTGACCGCTTTGAGCTTGATCCACAGCGCCTGAGCGTCGAAATCCTCGAAACGGTCGTGACGCAATCGGATGATGATGTGGTTACGCGCAATATCGCTGCATTGGCACAGTTGGGCTGCGGGATTGATCTGGATGATTTCGGCACAGGCCATGCGTCCATCTCAAGCATTCGCAGGTTTGACGTGAACCGGATCAAGATTGATCGGTCCTTTGTGATGCAGGTGGACCGTGATGAAGCGCAGCAAAAGATGATCGGTGCAATTTTGTCGATGGCTGATCGGCTGGGTCTTGAGACGCTCGCCGAAGGGGTCGAAACGATTGGAGAGCATGCAATGCTCGCCCAACTGGGCTGCGATCATATTCAGGGCTTTGGCCTTGCGCGCCCGATGCCGTTTGAAAAGACGTCCTCTTGGATGGACACTCATCTGGAGAAGATTGGCCCAGAGGTGCAGATCGGGTTGCGTCGCGGATAGAGGATCGGTGCGACATTAGCCCGGCCGCCTGCGCCTTTCCCTCGCAGATCGCCCGAAACCGCTTGACCTTTCAGCGCGTGTTCTGTTGAACCTGCCCAATCTCAAAAGCCGACGGGTAGGCCTTCTTTCATGGACGAAAACAACAAGAACCTCATTCTTGCGACGGCACTGAGCCTGATCGTTCTGCTGGTGTGGATGTATTTCTTCCCACCCCCCGAACCGCCCGCGCCGACCGAGGCTGCACCGACCGCGCAATCGACGCCAACCGCTCCAGCAACGGGTGTTGCGTCGACGCCCACGCAGGCCCCGGCACAAGCTGATGCTGGCGCGCAAACGGATGCCGCAGTGGCACAGGATGACGCGCCTCGGATTACGATTGAGACACCGCGCTACAATGGCTCGCTCTCGCTTCTTGGGGGCCGGATCGATACGCTTGATCTGATTGATTACCGCGAAACGCTGGAGCCTGAGAGCGATCTGGTCACGCTGCTATCACCGGTGGGATCGGACAACGCTTATTATGCGCTTTATGGTTGGGCCGCGGGTGCAGGCGTCAGCGCTGAAAACGTGCCCGGACCGAACACGCTTTGGACAGTGGAGAGTGGCGACACGCTTGGCCCCGACAGCCCGGTGACGCTTGTTTGGGACAATGGCGAAGGTCTGACCTTCCGCCGTGAGATCGCAGTTGATAGCGATTACATGTTCACTGTGACGCAAACCGTCACGAACGCGGGCGATACGGCAGCAACGATGGCACCCTACGGTATCATCGCCCGTCATGGGGAACCTCAGGATCTGTCCGGGTTCTTCATCATCCACGAAGGCGTGGTCCGCAAATCCGACGGCGAGCTTCAGGAAATCGACTATAACGATATGCCTGATCTGGAGTATTCCGAAAATCTCGGCGCGCGTGCGGAGGTTCAGCAGGTCACCGAAAGCGGCTGGGTCGGTTTTACCGATCACTACTGGATGACCACGCTGATCCCCGCGCCCGGAACGCCATTCCGGTCTATCGCGAAGTATGATGCGCGACGCGATATCTATCAAACAGACGCGGTGCTGCAGACCCAAACGGTGCAGCCGGGGACCACGATCACAGCAACCACCCAACTTTTTGCGGGTGCGAAAGAGTGGGAAACGATCCGCGCCTATCAGAATGAGGGCGGGATTGAGCGTTTCCTCGACAGTATCGACTGGGGTTGGTTCTTCTTCCTGACCAAGCCGATCTTCGCGGTTCTGCATTGGCTGAATGCGCTGATTGGCAATATGGGTTGGGCGATCATCGGTCTGACGCTGATCATCAAGGCGATCCTACTACCGCTGGCCTATAAATCCTATGTCTCAATGGCGAAGATGAAAGAGCTTCAGCCCGAGATGGAGAAGCTCAAAGAGCGCGCCGGCGATGATCGTCAGAAGATGCAGATGGAGATGATGAAGCTCTACAAGGATAACAAGGTGAACCCGGCCTCGGGCTGCCTGCCGATCCTGATGCAAATCCCGATCTTCTTCTCGCTCTACAAGGTGATCTTTGTCACGATCGAGTTGCGGCATGCGCCGTGGGTTGGCTGGATTGACGATCTGTCTGCGCCCGATCCATCCTCGATCCTGAACCTGTTTGGTTTGTTTCCTTGGGATACGCCGGACCCCAGTTCGATCTTCTTTATCTTCTCGCTTGGCGTCTTGCCGATCATTCTCGGTATTTCGATGTGGTTGCAGCAGAAGCTGAACCCGGCGCCCACCGACCCGACGCAGGCTATGGTGTTTGCTTGGTTGCCATGGGTGTTCATGTTCATGCTGGGCACGTTTGCCAGCGGCCTGATCATCTACTGGATTGCGAACAACCTGATTACCTTTGCCCAGCAATACGCGATCATGCGCTCGCAAGGGTACAAGCCGGACGTGTTTGGCAATATCAAGTCGGGGTTCAAGAAGACCCCGAAGGATAGCACAGACTGATGGCGACGCTGGCTCAGATCTGGCGACACCCGATTAAGTCGCATGGGGCTGAGGCGTTGCAATCGGTTGAACTGATCGCAGGCAAGACGATGCCATGGGATCGGCGCTGGGCTGTGGCCCATGAGGCGGCCCAAGTTGACGACACTGCTTGGTCGCGCTGCGCGAATTTCTCGCGTGGCGCTAAGGCGCCCGGTTTGATGGCGATCTCGGCCGAAACGGATGAGGCAACGGGGCGAGTGCGGTTGAGCCATCCGGATCTTAGTGAGCTAGATGTCGACCCGGAAACGGAAGCTGACGCACTGATCGCGTGGGCAGCCCCGCTTATGCCTGCGGATCGTGCGCAATCCACGCGAGTGGTGCGGGTGCCGGAGCGTGGCATGACCGACACTGACTTTCCGTCGATCAGCCTGAATTCGACAAGCTCGCTGCGTGCGCTTAGCCAAAAGGCCGGAGTTGAGCTGGACCAAAGACGGTTTCGCGGCAATCTCTGGCTTGATGGGCTGGGCCCGTGGGAAGAGTTCGAGTGGATCGGCAAGACCCTGCGCATCGGCACGGTTGAAATGCGTGTTGTTGAGCGGATCGGGCGGTGCCTTGCCACGACCGCCAACCCTCAGACGGGCGTGCGGGATGTCGATACGCTTGGCGCGCTGCAAGACGGGTGGGATCACACGGATTTCGGCGTTTATGCGGAAGTCGTCACCTCGGGCGCGGTTGCTGTTGGCGACACTGTCGAGGTTATGTGATGCAGCTGCCTTTTCCCATCGTTGAAGACCCTGATGAGCTGTCGCGCGAAAAGGGCCGCAAGATGTTTGCGGGCGAGACGGAGTTCCTTAAAGGTGTCGTCGCGATGGACGGCTTGCCGCCGGACGACCGGATGGAGGTGTGTTTTGCCGGACGCTCCAACGTCGGAAAATCGACGCTGATCAATGCATTGACCGGCCGAAAAGGTCTGGCGCGGGCGTCAAATACACCGGGGCGCACGCAAGAGATTAACTATTTCACGGTGGGCGACAGCCACTATCTGGTCGACTTGCCGGGCTATGGCTTTGCAAATGCCCCGCTGCCCGTGGTCGAGAAATGGCAGCGCTTGTTGAAAAAATACCTGTCTGGGCGTCAAAGCCTGCGCCGGGCCTTCGTGCTGATTGACGCGCGCCACGGGATTAAGAAAGTCGACGAAGAGATCCTGTCGCTTCTCGACAGTGCCGCGGTCACGTTCCAATGCGTGCTGACCAAGGTCGATAAAGTGAAGGCCAAGGACCGCGAGAAGGTTCTGGCTCAGGTCCGGGAGGCGCTGTCGAAGCACCCGGCGGCCTTCCCTGAGATCGTTTTGACAAGCTCTGAAAAAGGCGACGGTATCGCGACACTCCGATCCCTTATTGCGAACCTAGTCTGACCACATTTTTCCCGTTAAAGTTTCATCAAAAGCGGTGTCTTCGCAAAAATATCACGTGCGCGTGATGTAATGCGGCTTAACATTGCCTATATGTATTGGGAACAGCCCCGGATTAGGAGAACAAATGTCCGATTTTGACGCGCAGATTAAAGAGTCTCAGACGCAGATTGCAGAGGCACAAGGCAAGATTGCCGAGATGACAAGCCGAATTGAGACGGCGCGGGCGAAATTGAAATCCGGAGACGACATCACCGTCGACATTGAGAATGCCTCGCTTGAGGATGTGCATGCGCATACCGAGCTGATGAACGCTAACATTGCCGAGCTGATCATGGGGCTTGATGATGTCACTGCAGCTTTCTCGAAAGACTTTGATGAGATGCGCAACAAGACGGGCTGGGAGAGCTTTGTCGGCGTGTTCTCGAAGGGCAAATCGGAATCAATGCGGCAAGAGCGGATGCGTACCGCCTCCATCGACGACAAGTTGCAGGATCTGATTTCAAAATCTGACACGATTGTTGCGCTGCTTGATGGGCAGTTGCACCTGCTCAATGAGCAAAAGGAAAAGGTGAACGACAACCTTGTCGTCACGCTGGACGAGCGTGAGTTTACCGTCGGCGAGTTGGAGACGCTCAAGGCCGATATTCAGGGCATGGACCCGAAAATCATCGAGCTTGAGAACAAGATCAGTGTTGAGCAGGACGCGGCAGCCCGCACCAAGCTGGAGACGGAATTGGCCGAGCTGAACACCAAATATAACGAGATGGTCCAGCAGGAACAGGTGCTGATCGCCCGCTCGCAAACGCTGGAGCGGTACATCGAAAAGGGCAAAACCTGGGTCGATTCTCTGCAAAATCAGGCTGCGACGCAGATGGTACTGATCAACAAACTGCAGACAGATACCAAGCAGCGCGTTGTTCTGTATGACGCTTTGTCGAAGTCTTTGAAGACGGCGCAGCAGCAGGATGTGGCGCACCAGATCAATGAAATCGGTGTGCAAACCGATCAGGAAGCGCAGTCTGCGATGGCCGCGATCGGGTCGGCCACAAATGCGCGCATGGCCGAGATGATGGAAAAGCACGAAGATCACATGGTCTTCGCCCGCGAAGTGCTGGAGCAGAAAGCCAAGGCCGATGAGCGGTTCATGCGCCGGTTTGAGAAGATCGTCGAGAAGCACGACAAGAACGCGTATGGGGCCTAATCGGGCGTGACGGACCTCGCTCAAGACCATTCGAAACTCCACGACACGCGTGTTGCGCGGCGCTATTTCGACAAGTTCGACAAGATCACCGGCCATCTGGGCCGGGTCGCAGCGTCGCTGCAGGTGGAGGGGCAGTTCTCCAAAGTGGATGTGCAGGTGCTGAGCCGGTATCTGGCTGGGCTGACCTTCACGTTCCGGGCGCTGAGCCACAAATACCTTTTCTCGGGTCGGATGCCGCGCGCAGGCCAGCTTGCCTTTGATCGGGAGGAAAGCGGGTTTCCCATCTTCTCGGAACTGATGGAGATGGCCAACGACGCCCAACAGGCGGAGCGTCATCTGCGTAACATGCCGTCGGTTGAGGCGATGAAGGACGACATGGTCCGCAAGATCATCGGCGATCTGGAGATTCCCACTAAGCTGCAATACGCGCTGAGCCAGCGGCTCTATTATGAAGAACTTGCGCGTGGAAAACTTTTCTGGGCGCGCAATGATCCAGAGGCGTTGTGGCAAGGCAATATCGAGGATGGCCACCGCAAGTTTCTCATCCATTGGGCGGTCTATGACAGTCAAATCAACCTGCCGACCGTCTATCTGATGGAGGTTGAGGATACCGGAAAGGTGGCGCTGCCCAAGGACCAGCGCCGCTGGCCTGAGGCCCAAGCGCATCTGATGGCGCAGGCGTTGGGTGGGTTGAAGCTGCTCACGATTGCGCGCGGCTTTGACGAGGATTTCGATGATCTGCATCCCAAGCGGCTGCGCAGGCTCCATCTGGGGCCGATGTATAGCCATGCGTTCACCCGGCAATCGGGGCCTTTGCGGCAGGTGCTGGAGACCGCGCGCGCGCCGGAAGGCGAAGATTGGGCGCTGGTCTGGACGCTGGAAGAGCTGGAAAGCGAACGGGTGGAGCGTGAGAAGAAAGGCTGGTTCGGGTCCGTGCAGCGGGAGATTTTCGCGCTTGATCCGATGACGGGGCAGGGCGCTGATACCGGGGCCACGCGCACGGAACGCGCGCTGATCCTGCCGCAGCGGCCCTATCAGGCTTTAGAAGAAATGCAGCCGCCGGGCTTTCGCGGCGTGCGGAAATTCGTGGTCAGTAAGCAAGGCCGTGTGTTGAGTTACAGGTGAGATAGATGAGCAAAACCTCCGATCAGATGGAATTGCGCGAAAGCGATATCGTCAGCCATTACGAGGCGGCTTTGGGCATGCTTGATGGCTTTGATCATGCGCCGCGCATTGGGGAGGCGGCGGTTGAGACCGCGCCTGAGCGGTCCGCCGGTGTTGGCACGCGGCGGCGGTTTCGCACGACGACGCCGGGGCTGGTGACAAAGCGCACGGCGGCGAAAGAAGGCGTGCAGATCATCGAGCGGATCGAGGCGGTGGGCGATGGCGCTTTGGTCACGCCCGTGCAGGCCTCTGTCATGAACGCGTTGCGCCGGGCGCTGGCGATTGCGCTGGCGGTTGGGGATCAGTTTGCAGAGGCGACCGGGCTCGCAGACTTGAAACGGGCCAATCTGGAAGGGTCTTTGGCGGCTTCAAAGAAAACCGAATTCTCCGAGTTGCTCAGCGCAGAGGCACTGGCCGTGTCCTACGTCTTCGGCAATGCGACGGCGTATTTGCTGGCGTCCCAAGCAAGCGAAGTGACGGTGGAAGTGGGCGAGGTCGAGGAGGTTCTGACCGACAACGCCCAGTTGGCGTTGCATGGTCTGCTCTGGGAGCTTGATCAAGACATCGCGCGGCTGGTATCTGATGATGCGCATCTTGTGGCGACGGTCCTTGCGTTCTCTGAGGCGCTGATGGAGAAGGTCGCGCTGCGAGCCGCGAACCATGGACGCCTTGCTCCGTTTGAGGCGACCACCTGGAAGGTCGAGGCTGACGGGCTGGTCATTGATGGGTTCACCCCTGCGCATCGGGCGAAATCCAGCACCCTGACGATGACGTTCAAAAAGCCGAACGAGGTCGTGGGCAACCACATCGCCAAGTATCAGGCGATGAAGCTGTCAAAGATGCTCATGGCCTATGATTTCGAGCGTAAACTGAACCCCTTTGCAGAGCTTGGCGGCTTCATCTTCACTTTCATGGGCGACGGCAAGCCCGGCACGGGTAAGACGACGCTGATCCAGATGATGGCGGGGATGATCAACGACTACTGCCAGACAGCTGGCTATGCGTTCCGTTATCAGAATCTCAGCACTGACAATATCGACAGCTATCAAGGCAAGTCCGGCCAAAACGCAAAAGCCTTTATCAACAATGTGTTGGACCCAAATGTGATCGGCTTCGGCACCATTGACGACATTGACCAACTGGCCGGCAAGCGCGGCGACCGCCAATCCAGCGCCGGCCAGCTGGAGATTACGGCTGTGCTGATGGAGAGCTTTGCCGGGGCCAATACGGTCGTGCGTGGCAACTGCACGTTCGGGATGTTCTCTAACTACCCCGAGAATGTGGATGATGCGCTGCGCCAACGCGCTGGGGCGCGCTTTCTGGTCGATGGGCCGCAAACGCGCGAGGATTATATCGACATCCTCTATCTGCTGATGGGCAAGAACCACGACATCCCGCTTGGGGAGCATGAGGTGTATGCCGCGCAAGAGATCAAGAAGGCGGTGGCCGCCAGCTTTGCCAGCCATTCCCGGCCCCATGAGGAGGGGCTGGTCCGCGTCTATGAGCGGATCGAGAAGGCTCTGGGCAAGCTCGACACAATTGCCAAACTCGGCACGTATCTTAAAGGCATTCAGGAAGCAGATGAGCGCTTCACGGGCCGTGCGATCAAAAACATCACCGATGCGGTAAAGGTCCGCGCCATGGATTTCGAGTTGCCCGATGAGTGGATGGAGCAGCCGGAGCTCTTCCTTTTCAAGGATTACGACACCAAGAAAGCGATGATCGAAGAGCTGCGCCAGCCGATCACCATCGACATGGTCATCCAAGAGATCAACCGCTACGCGGATTCCGAATTCCGCTATGCCGACAAGTCTGACGAAGTCGCGATTGAGAACGCCGTCCGCGAGATGGGCCGGATGGAGGAAGCCAAGCGGCGCTATCTGGAGAGCAAATCTTGATCACAGGCGTCGCCCTTCCTCTGATCGGCTTCTCGATCCTTGCGCTTTTGCTGCCGCGTCTTGTGCTGCCCGCGATGCCAGAGACGTTCGGCGGATTGATCGCGAATGGCGTGATCGTTTACGGGGTCATTCTGGCGGTCGCGGCGGGCTATTTTTACTGGAGCTATACCCAGCAAGACACCCGCGTCGCGGAGCTACTTGGGTTGGAGCCCGCGCAGTCGCTGGTCCACTTCCTGCGGCTTGGGGTCATGTCTTCGGTCGTGTGGGCGCCGGTGATGGTGTTGCGGATCGCGGGGCTGCACCGGCATTGGAAGGAGAACACGTGGTGAAGCGTCTGATCTCCAAAGGGTTGATGTTTGGCAACCTGATCCACATCGAAAGCCCCGCGCTGGTGGAGCGGTATCGCCGCGCGCTGAAACATCTGACCGGCAAGACGACCGCGCTTGAGGATTTTCACGTTGATCTGTCGGGCTACTCGCCTGAAATCGGCGCGGAACTGGGGGATGAGTATTACCTCAACCACGCAGGCGTGAACCGGCAGTTCATCTTGCTTACGACCGAGCAGAAAACGGCGCCGTTGCTGAATGCGATGTTCTCGACCTCGCGCAGCATCCTCCGGGACTGGATCGAGGCGAATGAGGCGCAGCTCTTTGCCCTGACCGCCCGCGATGCGGTGGCGGGCGAATTGGTAAACTCGGTCTATGACGTGTCCGAGCCCAAGCGGCTGCTGGACATTCGCCAGATCACGGTTGAAGCCGACACGACCGATGGCACGGTCGCCAATGCAGGCGCGCTGGGCCAGAAAATCAACCAGTTCAAACAGGAACCGGATGCGTGGTTTGATGACGTCCTGATTGCTGAGATGATTGATTTGGCGAAGAAAACCGGCGACGTGATCCGCAACCCGGTCAAATTGAAGACGACCAAGTTCACTCAGAAGAACTTTTGGACCGCACATTTCGGGGGTTGTTTCATTTTTCAGGACCTCGATCATCCGGCTGCGATTGTCCCAGAGGACGTGAACCTGCCGATGGAGTTCACCTTCACCTTCGAGCAGCGCAACAAGATCGCTTACTTTCTGCAGCTCAATGAGCTTGTTGAGCCGATTGCCCAAGCGCGGGGCATTGATGCGGCCGCCGTGCTCAAGCAGAAGATGGACTTTATCGTTGTGGCCCATGCCGCGGCGATGGGCGAAGATCTGAAAGGGGCGACCCGGCGCGACTTGCGGGCGCTGGCACGGGCGCATGGGCGCGAATTGCCGGAAGAATTTCATGGGCTTGCTGCACTGGCCCGTTGGGCGGAAAGCGGGGGCCCTTGGCCCAAGATCACCGCCGATCACCCCGCCTATTTCTACACGTTGAGGGCCAAGCCGCATCACGATGCCGATCTGGTCAATCGCCTCTTGGCGCAATTGGCGCCGCTTGATGTCCGGCAGCTCTTTATCTGCCATAAGGAGCTTTTCTACGAGACCTATCGCGGCTGGTCAGAGGCCAAGAAAGACTATGTTGCAGACTTCCTTGCCCGTGAATATCTGGCAGACAAGGATGCAGCGCGCGACGCGCTATTCGGCCATGACGCGCCCATGGAAGAGCCGCAGATGACAAAAGAAGATATTATTGATTTGGTCGGTCCCTGGGGCGCCGTAAGGAGAGGTTAGATGGTCATTATCCGTTTGTTTCTGATGCTGTTTGCGTTCCTGACGGTAATCTATGTCTGCCTGTCGCTCTACTCGCGCTCGGCCCGGAAAGAGAAACTGGAGGAGCAGTATTTTCAGGAAGGCCAGCCCGGCGATAAAGACGCGTTTATAAAGGCAGGGCTTGAGGATTATAATGGCTCCTTGCGCAAGAAGCTGTTGCTTGGGGTTTATGTGATCCCGTTTTCGCTGATCGCGATATTGATATACGTACAGAATTGGATGTGAGGGGCCAGAATGCGCTATATTAAAATTGGATTTTGGGTCACCTTCTGGACCGTTCTACTGGGCTTTTTGCACTACACGCTGCCGCAAAAGGACATCGTCCGGATCACTGGGACAGAGATTATTCGCGCGGACTTTTCCGGAGCAAACCGCATTTTCTATGCTCAAGGGGATCATGGCAACGATGCGACCGTCGTGAACAGGGATCTGCGTCTGATCAACACCGTGCGCGCCAAAGGCGGTGAGATGGTCTATCGCAACGAGGATACCGGTTTTGGCTGGCCACCTTATTTCAAGCTCGACAGCGCAAATTTGCAGGCTCAGGCGCAGGACGCACAGTCGACGCGTGCGGCACCGGAATGGTACGCGCTGACCCATTACGGATGGCGCAGCGAGTTTCTGACGATCTATCCGAACGGCATTTCATTAAGGCCTGTCGAGGGGCCGGATGTGCGGCTGATCCCGTGGTTCAACATCATCTTCCTGACGTTTTTGGCGGCTTTCTTCTGGGCGGTTTGGGTGCGGTGGAAGCGCTTCCGTGCGGCGCGGATTGACCCAGTTCTAGAGGACGCGGAAGAGGCGTGGGACCGCGCAGACGCGCGCGTGGACGAGACGCGTGGCAAGGTTCGTCGCTGGTGGGACAGCTGGAAATCACGCTGAGGAATTGCGCCGCACACCTTCGGCGCGCGTCACCCGGCTGGGGCTCCGCCCCAGACCCCGGGATATTTCGAAAAAGCGAAAGCTATTCGCCGTAGGGCACCCAAACCGTTTTGACCTCGGTTGCTTGGGCGAGAAGCTCTTTGGGTTGAATGTCTGCGATGGGCGCGTCGGAGATCCAGGTGCGTTTGAGGTTTGTTATGGAAGCGGCCTCAATCTCGGCGGCATGGCCATTCAAGCTCCACATCGCATCGACATTCATATGGTGCGCGAGATGCGGGGCGAGTTCGATGTGATCGCCTGTCAGGATGTTCACCACGCCTGCGGGCACGTCTGACGTTTCGAGGATTTGGATAAAATCGGTTGCGGCGAGCGGGAAAGGCGCGCTTGCGACAGCTGTCATCCGGTTGCCCATCGCAATTGCAGGGGCGATGAGGCCAACGAGACCCATAAGCGGTGCCGTGTCGGGGCAGAGGGCCGCGATGGTGCCCACGGGCTCGTTCATCGCAACGGCCACGCCGCGGATCGGGACTCCTTTGACCGCGCCGTCATATTTGTCGGCCCAGGCTGCATAGGTGAAAAGCATGTCGATGGCGGCGTCGACTTCGGCGCGCCCCTTGGTGCCGCCTTGCATCGCGTTCAGGCGGTTTGCGAATTCATCGCCGCGCGCGGCGAGGTTCTCGGCGATATAGTAGAGGATTTGCGCACGCAGATGGCCGGTCGTCTTTGACCAGCTTGTGGCATTTGCGTTGGCCTCAATCGCATTGCGCACATCCTTTCGGTTGGCGAGGGAGATATGGCCCAGAAGCGCGCCGTTTTTGCCCCAAACGGGTTTGGAATAGCCGCCATCGGGACGTGCCTGTTTACCGCCGATATAGAGCTTTGCGGTGCGGTCAATCGGGTCGGCAGGGGCTTTGTCGCCTGTGTATGCGGTCACTTTCGCGGCGGGTTTGGTCGATTTGGCGGGCTTGGTGTAGGCGCGCAGGCCTTCCCAGCCGCCTTCGCGGCCGAAGCCGCTTTCACGCACGCCACCAAAGCCCGCTGCAGCATCCATCAGGTTTGTTGCATTTACCCAGACGATGCCAGCAGCCAGTTTCGGCGCGATATCAAGCGCCAGATTGACGTTCTCGGTCCAGACGGTCGCGGCGAGGCCATAGCGCGTGTTGTTAGCTATTTGCACGGCCTCGGCTGGCGTGCGGAAAGTAGTGGAGACGAGCACAGGGCCGAAGATTTCGTCCTGCATCAGGTCGGAGGCGGAGTGCAGGCCCGTGATGAGCGTTGGCGGGTAGAAGCACCCCTCCGGCGCGGTTGTCTGGAAGGTTTCGCCTTCGGTATTGGCATCGACCTTCGCTGTGATTGAAGCCAATTGAACCGGGTCCACGATGGCGCCGATGTCGATGCATTTATCAAGCGGGTTGCCGATGCGTAGGCCAGACATGCGGGTTTTGAGGCGGGAATAAACGTCGTCGGCGATGGATTCGGCGACCAGAAGGCGGGAGCCTGCGCAGCAGACCTGGCCCTGATTGAACCAGATCGCATCGACGAGGCCCTCGATCGCGCTGTCGATATCGGCGTCGTCGAAGATGATGTACGGGGATTTGCCGCCCAGCTCTAAAGTCAGGGCTTTACCTGAGCCAGCCGTGGTTTCACGAATGCGGCGGCCCACCTCGGTCGAGCCTGTAAAGGCGACTTTGTCGACGTCCGATTTGGTGAGCATCTCCCCTACTGTGCCGTCGCCGGTGATGATGTTCAGCACACCCTTTGGCAGACCCGCTTGCTGGCAGATGTCGGCAAACAGAAGCGCGGTCAGCGACGTGTATTCGGCGGGTTTCAGCACGACCGTGTTGCCCATAGCGAGCGCAGGCGCGACCTTCCAGGCGAGCATCAGGAGGGGGAAGTTCCACGGGATGATCTGGCCGCACACACCCAACGGTGCGCGGTCGGGGAGTTCCTGCTCCATCAGTTGCGCCATGCCCGCGTGGTAATAGAAGTGACGGATGGCAAGCGGCATGTCGATATCGCGCGCTTCCCGGATCGGTTTGCCGTTGTCGAGCGTTTCGAGCACCGCAAACAGGCGCGCGTGCTTTTGCAGAAGGCGAGCCAGCGCGTAGAGGTATTTCGCGCGGGCATGGCCGCCGAGTTTTGCCCATTTGGGCTGGGCAGTGCGGGCGGCTTTCACGGCCTGGTCCACGTCCGTCTGGGTCGCCTGTGTAAGCGTCGCAAGCACGTTACCAGTGGCGGGGTTTTTCGCCTCGAACCCGTCGCCAGGTGCGGTGAAAGCGCCGTTGATGAAGTGGCCGAAGCGATCCCCCTGATCAACCAGCCAAGCCAGTGCGTCAGATGCATCCTCCGGCGCTGGGCCATACTCCATGCTCTCGAAAATCTCTTTGACTGTCATGGCTTATCCAATCGGGTGGCGGTGGGCGGCAGAGTAGGCGCCGGTCAGGTGATGTTCCAACTGGCGCTCGATATCGCCCAGAAGAGAGGACGCGCCGAAGCGGAACAGGTCCGGCTCAAGCCAGCGATTGCCTAGCTCGTCCTTCATCAAGGCGAGGTAGGTAAGCGCGTCCTTGGCTTTCGAGATGCCGCCAGCCGGTTTGTAACCTACGCGCAGGCCGGTGCGCTGGTGATAGGCGCGGATCGCGCGGATCATGGTCAGCGATACGGGCAGCGTCGCATTCACGCTTTCCTTGCCCGTGGAGGTTTTGATGAAATCAGCACCCGCCATCATGCAGATCAGCGAGGCGCGGGCGACATTGCGCAGCGTGCCAAGCTCGCCAGTCGCAAGGATCGCTTTGACATGGGCATCGCCGCAGGCGGCCCGGAACGTGCGCATTTCATCATAGAGCGCGTGCCAATTGCCCGTCAGCACGTGGCGACGGGAGATGACGATATCGATCTCGGCGGCGCCTGCCTTCACGCTTTCCTCAATCTCGGCCACGCGCAGGTGGAAAGGTGAAAGGCCTGCAGGAAAACCGGTTGAGACGGCGGCAACAGGGATGCCAGAGCCCTCGAGCGCGTCGACAGCCGTGGCGATCATGTCGTGGTAAACGCAGACAGCGCCGGTTTGGATATGCGGCAGTCCAAGCTGTTCGAGGATCTCGGCCCGGACAGGCTGGCGCGCTTTTGCGCAAAGGCGGCGGACGCGTCCGGGCGTGTCATCACCCGAGAGCGTTGTCAGATCGATGCAGGTGATCGCGCGGGCCAGCCACGCCGCCTGATAGTCCTTTTTGACGGATCGGCGCCCCGGCAATGTGGCCGCGCGCCGCTCAATAGCAGAGGTGTTGGCCTGCACGGACATCACCCAATCCATGTCCAGTTCCATCCCGTCATTGCGGGGTTCCGTGGTTTGCGGAAGGTGAGTTTGGGTTGCTGTGGTCATGAGGCCTCCGGTCTGTGAAACGGTCTCAGATCGGGCCAAGATTGGCAAGTCAGGCGGGCTGGATAACGTCGCGTTGATGGCGCTTGCGATAGGCGTTCGGGGTCAGTTTGAAGGCGTCCCGGAAAAGCCGATGGAAATGGCTGAGATTGGGAATACCGCAATCAGCGGCGATTTCAGCGAGGCTGTCGGTCGAGGCCGACAATTGCCGCGCGGCATATTCCATACGGATATCGTTGATCAGCTCGGACGGCGAGACACCCAAATGCTTGCGCGTTTCGCGGCTGACATGGGCATGGGTGCGCCCGGCGACCCGCACAAAACCCGCAGCCCCATCCTGAAAAACCGACTTGGCGTGGGCGGCTTGGCAAGCCGTGGCCAGCCAATCGGGCATCTGAACCGTGGTGCGCTGTGCATTGAGTTGAACCAAAAGCGGTAGAAGAAGGGCCTCGGCGGTCAGGGCGTCCCGCGGTGCCGGGTCAAGCGCGCGCAAGGCCTGCGACAGTTCCGACAATTGGCTCATATCGCGATGAACGACGGTGGGCTGCGCGGCCTCGGACCAGAAGAACTGGCCTTTCAATTGGGGTGCGCGTTTCGCGAGTGCAGCAATTAATTTCGGGTGCAGCGCGATGTTGATGAGGTGAGGTTCCTCTCCCTTTCCTTGGACCGCATGATCATCGCGGGGGCGAATAAAGACCATGTCCCCCTCGTGCAGGTCTTCGATCTGTCCGTTGATGCGGTGCCGGACACGTCCATTCACGATCCAGAAAAGCTCAAAGAAATCATGTGTATGTGTTGATTTCGGACGCTTTGTTGAGGGCATGGCGCGCGTGACAAGGAAAACGTCGTCATCCGGCAGGATGTCTTTGTGAGAGAGTTTCATCGGAACGCGAGGCACCTTGGCAGCAGCAGAGTCGCATCAAATTAGCACGTTCGTAAATGCTGCGGTAGCGAAGGCGGGTGACAAGTGCCGATTCGGGCGTTAAGCCGCAGATATGTCACAAGGGGGCCACCATGAGCTTTGATCGTTCCGTCAAGATTGCACCATCTATTCTTTCTGCGGATTTCGCCAATTTCGGCGCCGAGATCGAGGCAGTGGAGGCGCAAGGGGCTGACTGGGTTCATGTTGATGTGATGGACGGTCATTTCGTGCCAAACATTACGTTTGGCGCCAGCACCTGTGCCGCGATCCGCCCGCATATCAAGACGATCATGGACGTGCATTTGATGATTGCGCCTGTTGATCCCTACATCGAGGGTTTCGCAGAAGCGGGCGCAGATTTCATTACGGCGCATGTGGAGGCAGGGCCTCATATTCACCGCACGCTTCAAGCCATCCGCGGTGCAGGTGCGAAGGCAGGGGTCGCGCTGAACCCAGGCACCCCGGCAGAGGCGGTCTCAGAGCTGCTTGATATGGTCGATCTGGTATGCGTGATGACGGTGAACCCCGGTTTTGGCGGCCAGAAATTCATTGATATGACCGGCAAGGTGCGCGCGCTGCGCAAGATGATCGGGGATCGCCCTATTCATATCGAGATCGATGGGGGCGTGACGCCGCAAACGGCTCCGCTTGTTGTTGAGGCCGGTGCTGACGTGCTGGTTGCCGGATCGGCCGTTTTCAAGGGCGGGTCCGTGACCGATCCCGCCCCTTACGGTGA
This sequence comes from Pseudomonadota bacterium, assembly GCA_038532735.1. Lineage (GTDB taxonomy): Bacteria > Pseudomonadota > Alphaproteobacteria > Rhodobacterales > Rhodobacteraceae > JAHTBL01. The sequence goes on along the minus strand of JBCBAC010000002.1, from coordinate 210,440 downwards.
AAACATCCGCGCGATCCGCGCGTCTTACACCTAATCTAGGCGATACCCGCCAGATCTTCCGCAGCATCTGACCGTCGCTGGGGCCTTGGCGTCGCGCCGGTTGGCCCGCCGATCATATCGGCCAGCCGGCGTCCATAGAGCGGCGCGGCAGCGCTTGTTCCCGTCATCGCAAACACGCTGGTGCTGGTGGTGCCGCTTGCCAGCACACCTGCATGGGCCAGACCTTCGCCGACCAGTTCGCTTTTCTTGACGGGGTTCTCCATCGAACGCTGACCGCTGTAGATCGCGCGACCCCGTCCTTTCGGGCCAAGCGCGTCGGCGGCCAGAACGTGGATATGATCGCGCACATAGCGGCCGCCGCCCAATGGCATGTCAGGATCAAAGGTCGCCATCGCAGATAACGTGCCCGACCGCGTGATCCGGCTGTCGCCCACATCATGGCGCAAAGGCCGCCCGGTTGGATCGCGCTCAATATAGCCCGCTTCCACCAGACGCGCCTGCCGGCCGCGGGGCCGGTATCCGATGATGTTGTCATCACGTTGCACGCGAATGCTAACCTGTGGTTTGTCGCCCGCGAGATCCTCCAGCAGTAGCGCGTAATCGCCGGGTTGCGTGCGGTAGGTGGTGCTGCCGAACGCGATGGTGGGCCGCAGCGCGAGGATGAGGCGCGGCCTGACTTTCCCCGCGTTTTGGACGTGGAGCAGATAATAGGCGCTGGCGATATGGTTCGCGCCGTCCCAAAGCTCCCACGTTTCCTCAAAGCGGGGCACCTCGTCCAACTCAGCGATCCGGCCATCAGGAAGGCGCAAAGTCAGTGCAAGCGAAGTCTCTCGCGGGTCATCAAAGAAGCTCTGCAACGATCGCTCAGGCAACCAGAACTCGGTGAAATTTGGTGTGGCGTCATCGCTTGGAACGCGCAGGCTGAGGCTTGCCAGACCATCTTTGTCCCAGTCTTCAGGCGAAAGCTCCGCGTGAAGCCGCGATTGCGCGTGATTGCCCGCAGGCAGGGTGACATGCACCTCTCGCCCCGCGGCCAGCGCGCCTTGAACAGCATCGAAGATGGCACGTTCGACGGGGTGTGTGCCGTCACAGGGGCCCGCAGTGAACCCAAGACTGATATTGATGATTAGTGGCAGCGGCGCGCCATCTGGCCCCGTCATTTTCGCAGAAAGTGCGAGGATTTCATCAACCAAAGCCGGGATGTACGCGGCAGCGATGGACCCCGATGTATCGATGATCGCAGAGGCAGGCAGATCAACCCCGATCATCGGACGCGTCATGACAGCGTCGCTCATATGTGCGCCGGCCAGAAGGTCCGCGACCTGCGTGCCATGCGGCGCTGGCTGACTAAGGGGGCGGACGTTGCGCCGCCCGTCTGACTGTCGACGCGCCGTCTTGGAGTAGACATTGGTCTCGTCAAACTGCTGCGTTGCGGGGTTTAGCCCTGCCTGCATCAACTCCGCGATGTCTTTGCGGCCCAGAACCGAGAAGGCACCGGTGCCCGTCGGAAGCATCAAGTGCGAAAACCGCGAGACGGGGACAGCGCTGCCAGCCTCTGGCGGGGTGCAAAAGCGCCCGTTGGCAAAGGCGATACCGCTGTCGATCACGGCCATAACGACGCTGCCTTCTGGGTAGCTTTGCGGCGTGTCAGCTCCGCTTTCCCGCTCAATCAGGGGGCGTGGTTCCGCGCCATCCCCTGCCGCGCCAATTGGTGCCTCGGCATACATATCCGTGACCAGGGGCGCGGTCCCTTTCAGCCCGTCAATTCTGGAGGTGGCGTTCTGAGGCGCGGTGTTTTCGGGGTGGTTTGCCTCGGAATAGGTCGCAGGCCCATTCATGTCGCGAAGCGAAATGCGGATCGGTTTGTTGGTGGCGTCGATGCCGCGCCTGCGCAGTCCTGCGGTCCAGTCGAAATCGACATAGGCCGCGTTATAGACCGAGCCGTCGACCGGAACGCCGCGTTGCCATTTCAGGGTCATGCGCCCAATCCCGGCCATTCGGCTTTTACGCGGCTCCACAGCTCATCCAGCAGCGCGCGGTCATAGTCGTTTGCCGCAGGACCGGCTGGATCGGCATTGCGCAAAGCAGCCAATGTATCGCCATGCTGATTGTCCAGTGTCAGCAGGTTGAAGTCGTAATTGGCGTCCGAGGTGTCGGGGGCCGGGACGCTGACAGCGGTCCAGCTTTTGCCTTTCTCAACCCGTGATGGGTCAAGCCGCCCCATGAATTGATGTGCGAGGGCCGATCCAAGAAGCGCGCCGACGCGGCTGTCGACGGGGTAATGCACGCCCGCGACCGTGCGGTTTTGGGCGATCCGCGCGGCCTGACGGCGATAGATCGCTGCGGCGGAGGGATCGAGCGCGCTCAGCATCTCGGCCAGCAGGAAGGCTTGTGTTGCGTGCCCGCTGGGATAGGCACTGTGTCCGGGTGTCTTGATGACGGGATTGATCTGGGGCGACAGATCATTTGGGCGTGGTACGGCGCAGATAGCTTTGACCTGCACGATTGTGGGCGTTGCAGCCTCCAACGCGGTCAAAAGCAGTTTGATTGTCCAGGCGCGGCGGCGCGGGTCAAGGCGCACGGAAGCGGCATAGAATGACAGCAGATCGTTGATCTGGATCAGGATCTCGGCATTGCGGTCCCGGCGCAAATCGGCGTCTTGATGCACACGGTTCAGCTGCGCTTTGAAAGGTTCAATGTCGTTCGGGGCCACGATGCTGGCGATGATTTCGCCGCTTGATGCAACGACAGCTGCCCCGTTGTCGTGGGCTGTCGAAATTGGGCCTCCCAGCGCGCGGGTCAGCATCAGGGACAAATGCGCGGTTGGTGTGGCCGTGAAAATGTCAGTGGGTGTGTGGGCGCCGAGTGTCACGTCGCGGACGAGGGCAGCGTTGAAGGGCCCGGTGATCCCTTCGCCTGCTGCGGCGAGGGCTGCGCTTAGAAGACCACCACCGCCTTTACGACCGCCGCCTTCCCAATTCTCCCAGTTTTCCCAGTTCTCCCAATTTTCCCAGTTCTCCCAATTCTCGAGGCTTGCGAATGGCATGTCATAATCTCCCGTTAAAATTCAGTTAAAGATGCATAAATGGATGGCTTCATACTTGGTTGATCGCTTTCATTGACGGTTTTTTCACGCAACTCGGCGGGATTTGGTCAAAAGCGGTAAGTTTGCTATCGTGGATTGACGCTAGGTGAGGAGTGGTCCGTGGCGCTTGAGTTGACATTGGTAGGTCCGATGCGTCTGGAGGACGCAAATGGCGTCAGCTTTGGCCCCAAAAGCATGAAGGCGCGCGGTATGCTGGTGCTGCTTGCACTGGCGCCAGAGCAGCGGCGCCCCCGCGGCTGGTTGCAAGAACGGTTGTGGAGCGATCGCTCTCCTGATCAAGGCAAGCAGAGCATGCGCCAATGCTTGACCGAGTTGCGCCGTCACTTGGGGCCGCACAAGGCTGGCCTGATCACCGAAGGTGGCGTTGTTGCGCTGGACCCAAACATCGTGCGGGTAGATCCGGTTTTGCAGCAGGATCCGCGTTTTGAGGCGGGCCAAGAGCTCTGCGAAGACCTAGATGTCAAAGATGACCGGTTTCGCGAATGGCTGGATGATCAACGCGCCAAGCTCATGCAAGGGGCCGACCGCGCGCGCGAAGCGATGCGGGCGCAGTCCATGCAGCACGGCCCGCCCAAAACGCCTGTCGTTGCTTTGGCCCAGCACGACCCGGAAGGCGCGGAAGAGAAGTTTTTTGTCCAGATTTTCAACGACCATCTGGCGCGGGATTTGAAGGAATACGGCGCGATCTCGGTGGTGCCGGAAGGGCAGGTGCCGCTTGGCGCCGAATTACTGCGTGTGAAGTCCGATCATTATCGCAGCGGGCGGTTCTGGCATGCGCATGTTCATATGGAGCTGGCCGCAGACCACCAGTACCTGTGGTCGGACACCCGAAAGATCGAGGTGCATGGCGCGCCACCGATTGAAGATCTTGAGATGCAGGTGCTGATCGGCAAGACCGCCACACGTGTAATGAACGAGGTCATGCAGCGCCATGGCGACAGTGCTGCAGGGCTCTTCTTTCGCGCCCAATCGCTGATCTTCTCATTGGATAAAAACGCGATGGAGCAGGCCGACGATCTGCTGCAACGCGCGTTCGAGCTGGAGCCGCGTGCGGTCTATCTCAGCTGGCGGTCGTTCTTACGCGTCAGCCTGCTGTTGGAGCACCGGAGCTCTGACCGGGAAAAAACCTTTCAGGAAATCAATGACTTCGTGGCCACATCCTTGGTCATGGACGGCGCAAATTCGATGGTCTTGGCGATGGCCGCCCAAGCGCGACTTGTGGCGGAACGGGACGCAGGCGGGGCACTTTCCCTTGCCCGTCGCGCCATCGACCTGAACCGCGCCAATCCCTACGCCTGGGCCTTCGTGGCGATCTGCCAAGTTCGCAGCGGGCAAATCGAAGATGCGCATACCTCGGCGATCCGGGCGCGTTATCTGGCGCGCGCGACACCCTTTGTTTTCTGGTGGGACATGCTGTGCTGTCTGACGGCTGTCTCGCTTGACCGGATCGATGACGCGATCCGGTTTGGGGAATCCGCGCGGGCTTATCTGCCGACCTATCGCCCTGCTTTGCGCTATCTCTATGCCCTGTACGAATCGCAAGGCGTGCCTGATGCTGCGCTCGACCGTCTCAAGACGTTGATGCAGGTCGAGCCTGACTTTCATCCGTCGCTTTTGCGCGATCCCGATTATCCGTCGGCCACATTGCGCAATTCCAAGCTGATCGAGAAAGTGCCCGAAGACAGCTAGGCTTTCGCAGCGTCCAGCAGCAAGCATGTCTCCGAGTTCAGAACGCCCTGCACTTCGCGCACGTCCCGCAGAACGCGATCAAACTCAGCCAATGTGCCGGTCTCGATCCAGCCGATCAGGTCCCATTTGCCGTTTGTCGTATGCAACGCTGTGATTTCTGGCAAGCGTTGCAGCGCCCGCGTCACGCTGCGCGCGCGGGGCCCTTCCACCGCAATCATCATCACCGCATGCACGCGGTCATCCCGACCCATTGCGTCCAACTCGACCGTAAATCGCTGAATTGTGCCGTTGGCAATCAGGCGATCCAGACGGGTCTGCACGGTGCTGCGCGAGACGCCCAGAGTATGGGCGAGCGTCGTGATTGAAGCGCGTCCATCCCGTTTCAGCACGGCGATCAGGTGGCGGTCTGTTGCATCAAGATTTTGCATATTGCTAAGTGTATTATTCAATATGATCGAAATTATCAATAAATTGTGCGATTTAGATGCTAAATTGTAAGCTCTGCCAGTCTGATATTGGCTGTAAAGCCAAATCGGGAAACGTGACATGCAGCATCTTCGATGCGCCCTTGTGGGCGCGCCTGTGCAAAGTGGGGCCAGCCAGCCAGGCTGTTTGATGGGCCCCGATGCTTACCGCACTGCAGGCCTTGCAGACACCCTGCGCGACCTTGGACATGAGGTTACCGATCTGGGCAATGTCACCGCGGATGTGGAGGATATCCAGCCGCCCGCAGGCAGTTCTGCCCATGATCTGGGCGCGACCGTGGGTTGGTCCCGCGCGCTTGAAACGGCAGCCTACCGCGCCGCGCAGCACGCTGATCTCCCGATTTTTCTGGGCGGCGATCACTCCCTCTCAATAGGCACGGTTCCCGGCATCGCCCGTCATTCTGCCGTTATCGGTCGTCCGCAGTTTGTTCTCTGGCTGGATGCGCATCCGGATATCCACACCGTCCAAAGCACGACAAGTGGCAATCTGCATGGCACGCCGGTGGCCTATTTCATGGGGATGGACGGGTTTGAGGGCGTATATCCGCCGCTCAAAACGCCGGTGCCTGCAGGCAATATCTGCATGATGGGCATCCGCTCCGTCGATCCGGCTGAGAACGCAGCGCTGGCCGCCCACGATATCACTGTCCACGACATGCGCGCGATTGATGAGCACGGCATCGCCGGTCCGCTGCGCGCGTTTCTGGACCGGGTAAATGCCGCCAAAGGCGCGCTACATGTCAGCCTCGATGTCGATTTTCTGGAGCCAGCCATCGCCCCCGCCGTCGGCACAACCGTCCCAGGCGGTGCGACCTTCCGGGAGGCGCATCTGGTCATGGAAATGCTCTGCGACAGCGGCCTCGTCACCTCCCTCGATCTGGTGGAGCTGAACCCTTTCCTCGATGAACGCGGACGCACCGCACATCTGATGGTCGATCTCACGGCCTCTCTTCTGGGGCGCAAGGTCCTTGATCGCCCGACACGGAGTTTTTGATATGAAACCAACACCTTCCACGCTCGCCTTGGTGCCGTTTGTCAGCGTCGACGACATGATGAAGATCGTGAATACGATTGGCCCCGCGAAGATGATCGCCGAAATCGCGGCCTATATTGAGGCCGATTTCCTGCGGTGGGAGCAGTTCGACAAGACGCCTCGCGTGGCCTCCCACTCCCGCGAAGGCGTGATCGAGTTGATGCCCACCAGCGACGGCGAAACCTACGGCTTCAAATATGTAAACGGCCACCCCGCCAACATGGCGCGCGGGTTTCAAACCGTGACGGCGTTCGGCGTGCTGGCAAATGTGGCCAACGGCTATCCGGTGCTGCTGTCCGAGATGACGATCCTGACCGCCTTGCGCACGGCGGCGACATCGGTTGTGGCGGCGAAACACCTTGCGCCCAAGGGGGCGGAAACGATGGCCATGATCGGCAACGGCGCGCAATGCGAGTTTCAGGCGCTGGGCTTCCGCGAGGTGTTGGGCATCAAGACTGTTCGGCTCTTTGACATTGATCCGGTGGCAACCGCAAAGGCTGCAAAGAACCTCGAAGGGCACGGGCTAAACGTGATCTCTTGCGCGACCGCGGAAGAGGCTGTCGCCGGCGCGCAGATCATCACGACCTGCACGGCAGACAAGCAATATGCCACGATCCTGACGGATAACATGGTTGGTGCCGGCGTGCATCTGAACGCAATTGGCGGCGACTGTCCCGGCAAGACCGAACTGCATCGCGATATCCTGCTGCGCAGCGACATTTTCGTGGAGTATCCACCACAAACCCGCATCGAAGGCGAGATCCAGCAGCTGGACGAGGATCATCCGGTCACCGAGCTTTGGCAGGTGATTGCGGGTAAGACCCAAGGGCGCCGTGATGCGCGCCAGATCACGCTTTTTGACTCGGTAGGGTTTGCGACGGAAGACTTCAGCGCCTTGCGCTACATCCGCGACCAGTTGGAACGAACGGGCCATTTTGTTGAGCTGGATATGCTCGCCGACCCCGACGACACGCGCGATCTCTTTGGGATGGTGCAGCGCGCGGGCTAGTCGAGGACAGCATTGCCCTTCACAGCTTCCATCGCCACATAGGTGGAGGTTTGGGCGACATGGGGCAGCGCGCTCAACTCTTCGCCCAGAAAGGTGCGGTAGTCGGTGATGCCCGTGGTGCGCACCTTGAGCAGATAGTCGAAATTGCCCGCGATCATGTGGCATTCTTCGATTTCAGGCAGGGCCTGCACCGCCGTATTGAACGCGGCCAAGGCTGCCGCGCGGGTGTCAGAGAGTTTCACCTCGACAAAGGCGACATGCTCCAACCCCAGCTTGATCGGGTCCAGCAGCGCGCGATAGCCTAGAATGTACCCCTCCGCCTCAAGGCGTTTAAGCCGCGCATGGCAGGGGGTCTTTGACAGGCCGACGCGGTTTGCAAGCTCGGTCATGGTGATGCGACCGTCCTGGGATACAGCGTCGATGATCTTTCGATCAAAGCTGTCAAGTGTCCCGTCTTGAGTGCGCTGAGATATCATTTTAGCCTGTTTTATAGTAAGAAATAAGGCGAAACGCCTGCCTTGGATGATTACCAAGGACACATTGCGAATGCAAATGCGTAATAGAGGATGCATGTCATGAAGGAGACGCCGATGTTTGATCTGTCGATTGCCGATGCGCGCGGTGCGATCCGTGATGCGCATCACATGCCGGAAGCTGAAGCGCTTGATCATTTGATCGCTGAGGCCAGCATCCCCGCCGAGGTTCACGAGGCTATTCATGCCCGCGCGGTCGAGCTGGTGCGCGCCATTCGCGACGGCAGCAGCCCCTCCATGATGGAGCTTTTTCTGACTGAATACGGGCTATCGACCCAAGAAGGTGTTGCGCTGATGTGTCTTGCCGAGGCGCTTTTGCGCGTGCCTGATGGGGACACGATGGACGCGCTGATTGAGGACAAGATCGCACCCAGCCATTGGGACGCGCATCTGGGCAAGTCGCATAGCAGTTTGGTGAACGCCTCCACCTGGGCGCTCTTCATGACACGCAAGGTGCTGGAAGATGATCATGAAAGCGATATCGTGCGGGTCCTGCGCGGGGTGGTGAAACGGCTGGGGGAGCCGGTTATCCGCCAAGCCGTCACCCGCGTGATGAAAGAGCTGGGGCGTCAGTTCGTTTTGGGCGAGACCATCGAAAAAGCGGTGAAGCGCGCGCAGGACCTAGAGGCTGAGGGCTTCACATATTCCTACGATATGTTGGGCGAAGCCGCGCGCACGGATGCGGATGCGCGTCGGTATCATCTGGCCTATTCGGATGCCATTGGGCATCTGGCGAAACATGGGGGATCAGATGATATCCGCGCCAATCCAGGTATTTCTATCAAGCTCTCGGCCCTTCATCCACGCTACGAGACGCGTCAGAAGGCTCGCGTCATGGAAGAGCTGTTGCCCCGCGCCCGCGCCTTGTGCGTCTTGGCGAAATCCGCAGGCATCGGCCTGAATATCGACGCGGAAGAGGCTGGGCGTCTTGATCTGTCGCTCGATGTGATCGAAGCGCTGCTGTCCGAGCCTACTTTGAAGGATTGGGATGGGTTCGGCGTTGTCGTGCAAGCCTACGGGCTACGCGCGCCTTATGTTCTGGACTGGCTGCACGCCCTGGCCACGCGGCTGGACCGCAAGATCATGGTACGGCTCGTCAAGGGTGCCTATTGGGACACCGAGATCAAGCATGCACAGGTCGAAGGCCATCCCGGTTTTCCGGTGTTCACCCGCAAAGCGGCGACCGATGTCAGCTATATCTGCTGCGCGAAAAAGCTGCTCGGTATGACGGATCGGATCTATCCACAGTTCGCGACACACAACGCCCACACGGTCGCAGCCATTCTGGAAATGGCGTCTGACCCGGAGCTCTACGAATTTCAGCGCCTCCACGGAATGGGGGAGGCGTTGCATGAGACTGTGCTCAGGAAACATGGCACGCGATGCCGGATTTATGCGCCGGTTGGGGCGCATAAGGACCTTTTAGCCTATCTTGTGCGCAGGCTTTTGGAGAACGGGGCGAACAGCTCTTTCGTGAACCAAATCGTGGATGAGGATGTCCCTGCGACCGACGTGGCGGCGGACCCGTTCGCGACGCTATCGCAGAGCGATCGTTCTGCAGTGCGTCAACCAGATGCGCTGTTTGATGGGCGTCGTAATTCCGCAGGGTGGGATCTTGAGGATCCGGCGACGCTAGACGCCTTGAAAGAGGGGGTCGGAGCACATCAGGGGCCATGGGGTGCGGGCGACATCGATGTGACAAACCCGGCAACGGGCGCGGTGATTGGGCAGACGCGTTTCCTGTCGGCCCAGCAGGCGGCGGACGCCTGCGGCCGGGTGCGTGATTGGTCGGATACGCCAGCGAAGACGCGTACTGCGGTGCTGCGCAAGGCGGCAGACCTCTATGAGGCCAACGCGCATCAGATATTTGCATTGCTGACACAGGAAGCAGGCAAGACGCTCAACGATTGCGTGGGTGAGCTACGCGAAGCAGTTGATTTCTTGAGATATTATGCAGATCAGGCGGAGCAGATTGAGGCTGCACCCATTGGCATTTTCGCCTGCATCTCCCCCTGGAATTTCCCTTTGGCGATCTTCACCGGCCAGATCGTAGCGGCTTTGTCGGTGGGTAATGGCGTTTTGGCGAAGCCCGCCGAAAGCACGCCACTGATCGCGGATTTCGCGATTGGCTTGCTGCATGAGGCAGGCGTTCCGAAGGATGTGTTGATCCTTTTGCCAGGCACGGGGGCTGAAGTGGGGGGCGTACTGACGTCGCATCCCAAGGTTGGCGGGGTGTGCTTCACCGGTTCCACCACAACGGCGCAACGGATCAACCGGAACATGGCCGCACATTTGGCCGCCCACGCGCCGCTCATCGCGGAAACAGGCGGGTTGAACGCGATGATCGTGGATAGCACGGCGCTGCCGGAACAGGCGGTGGGCGATATCATCGCCTCGGCGTTCCAGTCCGCCGGGCAACGCTGCAGCGCGCTACGTGTGCTCTACCTGCAAGAGGATATCGCGGAGGGCTTTTTGAAGATGCTCTTCGGTGCGATGGATGCGCTTGTCGTCGGTGATCCAGCGAATGCGGCGACAGATGTCGGTCCGGTCATCGACACGGCGGCAAAAGCAAAGATCGATGCGCATATCGCTTCTGGCACGGTTCTGAAGCAGATCGCCGCTCCTTCGGTAGGCACGTTCGTGGCACCGACCGTTTTGAAAGTGAACGGCATCGCTGACCTCAAGGAGGAAATATTCGGGCCTGTCCTGCACATCGCGACGTTCAAGGCTGCGGAGCTGATGCAGGTCGTGCACGATGTGAACGCGACAGGCTACGGACTGACCTTTGGGATGCACAGCCGCATTGATGACCGCGTGGCTGATGTCGTCGATGCGGTGGAGGCGGGCAATATCTACGTGAACCGCAATCAGATCGGTGCGGTTGTCGGCTCCCAACCTTTTGGCGGCGAAGGGTTAAGCGGCACGGGGCCTAAAGCAGGCGGGCCGCGCTACTTGCACCGGTTCACAGCGCAAGAGGTGATGGCTGTAGAGGGGCAGGGGCCTGCATTGTCTGCGGGGCAAACCGCGGAGGCGTTGGCGCGGCAAGCGCCCTCCGGCACGGCACTTGAAACGCGAAACCTGCCTGGCCCAACCGGGGAGGCGAACTGGTGGAGCATCCTGCCCCGCGGCCGCATTCTCTGCATCGGTGGGTTGGCCGAAGCGCATGCGGACGCCGCGCGCGCTTTGGGATGTGCGGCCGTCGCAGCCGAGTGCTCGCCGGAAGAGGCCGCATCACTGACGATTGAAGCCGTGGTCTATTCCGGTACGAACCCGCGGCCCTACCGTCAGGCTTTGGCAGCAAAGAACGGAGCGCTGGTTCTCTTTCTGCAGACCACCGACTTTGAACGCTGGCTTCTGAAAGAGCGCCATGTCTGTGTCGACACGACTGCGGCAGGCGGGAATGCAGACTTGCTGGCGGGCGTGAGCTAGGCGCAATAAAAAAGGCCGCGCTGGCATGGCGCAGCCTTCGTCTGTTTTCGAAGCTGGCTTTAGATCGTGTTGACGTCGATATCAGGATCGACAAGCAACGTGCCCTCAGTACCAATCGAGTAGACCTCATAAGCCTTCCCGCCGACATTCTCTGTCTGACCGGTATTCTGAACGCTGCTGGCGTCGATAGTGATCGCGTCAGCCGGGTTGCCGTTGATATCAGCTGCATCGCCATGAACGATCAAGGTGTTGGTTGATTCCGACAGTGCTAGCAAATCGGCTTCGGTGATCGTCAGATTGCCATTCTCTGCAAAGCTCAGATCAATCGCTGCGATATCGAAGTTATCGAGCCCTGTGTTTGACAGGCTGAAAGAGTTGGTCGAGCCATCCTCCTGAATAATGAGGGTGGAGGCTTCGTTGCCTGCAGCATCCTCGGCCTGAACGATCAGATGAGTGCCATCGGGGACCGGATTACTGAACGTAAAGTTCTCAGACCCGCCGCCATTGCCTGTCGTGCTTGTGACACCAAGATCAGTGACGGTGCCGGAATTGGTGATTGAGCTGATGCTCTCGACCCCGTCTTCGGTGCTGAGCCCAAGACCAAAGGTCGAATCCTGCCCTTGCATGCGGAAGATGATCTCGGGTGCGCCGGGAACCGTCGTGTCCACATCAACCACTTGGGTCACGCTGTCGATATTGTCGTTACGATCCATGGTTTGCACGGTGACGTTGATCGGACCATCGGGATTATTGCCAATCCCGTTGTTGAAATCGAGCGACCAGTTGCCGTTTGCATCAACCACCGCGCGCTGCGCGGCCATCGTGCCGAACGTAACCTCAACCCATTGCGCGCCGGGCTCTGTGGTGCCAGTCAGCGTAAAGCCGTTCGCGACCTCAGCCGCGTTCAGTACATTGTCGCTTGTGGCGTTGTTCATGCCCAGATTGCGCACGATTGTGTCGATCTCCACCGTACCGCTGTCTGTCGCGATGTTCCCGGCGGGATCTTCTGTGCGGACCGAAACCGGCACCATACGTTCGCCCGAGGGGACCTCGGTCGCGCGGTAATCAGCGGACCAGTTCCCGTTGCCATCAGCGTTGACGACCTTGCTGATCCCGTTGAAATCGACCGTGACGGTCGCGTTGGGGTCGGTCGTTCCCGTCAGCGTGATGCCATCCGATGCTTCGGTGAAGTTCACGATGCCATTGCCTTTCAGCGTGGCCGTGTTGACGGTCACATCCGCTTCGGTGTCGATCCGCAGGGTCTGCGAGGTGGTCGCCGTGTTGCCCGCTGCATCGGTCGACACAACGCTGACACCCGCGTCATACTCGCCATCCGGAATCTCGGACGCAGCGAAATTGGCCGACCAGTTGCCATTGCCATCGGCCTGCACGTTGCGCGTGACCTGATTGCCGTTGTTGTCGATAAAGGTCACAGCGACAGTGTTGTTGGGCTGGGTTGTGCCACCCAAGGTGATGCCGTTGGAATCGCGCTCTGCCTCATTGATTACGGTGCCTTCAAGCCCCGCGCCGGGGGCCATCGTCACATTGGTGATCGTGTCAACGACGATTGTGCCGTTACTTGAGCCGGTATTGCCGTACGGATCGGTAATCTCGACCGTGACATTGCGGGAGTACTCGCCACCCGGCAGTTGCATGTTGTCGAAATTGTAAGACCAGTCACCATTCGCATCGATGGGTGCGGTCACAACGACAGGTGGCTGACCTGCAACGGTGATTTTCACCGTCCCATTTGCGTCGCCAGTACCTGACAAGGTGATGCCGTTAGCATGACCGGCCGCATTCACAACGTTGCCCGCCCCTTCGGCTTGCCCATCGACCATGGTGATATCTACGGCCGTTTCCGTGTCGATCTGAATTTGATCAGTGACTGTGGCGGTGTTGCCAGCGGCATCGGTCGCGGTGATTGTAACGTCGTTAAAGTATTCCCCAGTGCGGATATCGTTGGCGGGGAACACGACGTCCCAATCGCCATTTGCATCGACCGTGGTCGTTTGCGTGACCGTCTGGCCATTATAGCCTTCCGTTTCCACCACGATTGTCGAACCCGGCTCGCCTTTGCCAGCCAGTTCGACACCGTCTGCATGATCGACACGGTTGAACACGTCATTGCTGCCGACAACGCCCTCATCGACGCTTAGTGCCGGGGGTGTGGTGTCTGGGCCCGGGCCGCCATTGGGGCCGGGATTGTCGGGATCATCCGGGTCGTCTTTGGAGTCATCGTCGTCGTCATCGTCGCTACCGCCGCCAAGCGCCGCGACGGCTGCGGTGCCTGCCAGAGCTGCACCGCCAACACCGGCTGCACCGCCTGCAGCGCCCAGGCCGCCGAGAAGACCGGTCGCCAACATCGTGGATTCAACGCCGTCATCGACCATCTCGTCGGCAACAACGACCGCGTCCAACTCAGCCCCGTCCGTGTAAAAGAGCGCGTCGTTCGGGCTCCATTTTCCGAAAAGCTCGGCCGTTTGATAAACGGGCTCAATCGTATCGCCAAATTGCTGCAGTTCGACCGGCGTTAGCAGGCCGTCAGCGCTGAGGTAGAGATCATTGGCGTCCATCTGGCCGCCGAAAAAGTAATCCTCAAGCGTGATCGTGCGACCATCCATTGTCGTGATGACCAGATTATCGCCCTCACGTTGGTAATTAGTGACTTGAAACAGTCGCAAGTTCAGCGAAACATCTTCGCCCGCGCCCATTGGAATGACTGTGGAGGTTTCTGTTTCGGCCAGGACCCCGCGCCGAAGATTGCCCGCAGAATCGCGGACGACGAATTCAATCGCACTCATAATGTTCTACTCCGCCTCTCACGCGGCTCTTTGCGGCCACGTTTTTGCTTCTTTCATTGGTATAGAGAAAACGAATCACTCGCGATAGGGGGAAAAACCCTTGGGAATCAGCGCGCTCTGACAGGTCGTGACAAAATTAGCACGGCGCGCAACCGATGGTTCCGGTGTGATTTCGCGCAAACCCGCTTGGGTTGTGTTTGCTCAGTTGACGTAACGTCCCAAAAATACAGCCCTGGCAGGCGCTCTGCCTAGCTCTGCGGCCGCTCTGCCCAGCCAGCGAAAATCTTCTCTAGATAGACCACGGCGTAGTAGAGAACGATGCCCAAAAACGCGAGCGCAATGAGCACGGCGAACATCAGCGGGTAGTCCCCGTTTGTCTCGCCCGACTTGAACAGCGCGCCCAATCCGCGCCCGTGGGGGCTGACAATCTCCACCAGATTGGTGCCGATAAAGGCCAGCGTGACGGAGACTTTCAAAGCGCCGAAAAACTCAGGAAGCGTCTTTGGCAGCGCGATCTTGCGAAAGATCGTGAAGCGCGAGGCCCCGAGCGAGCGTAGGATGTCGCGGTACTCAGGCTCTAGCGTGGACAAGCCGATCCCAACCGATACGGCGATGGGAAAGAACGAGATCATGAAGGCCATCAGGACAGTATTGAAATCGTGCTGGCCAATGAAAATAAGGGAGATGACGGGAACCAGCGTCGCTTTCGGGATCGCGTTGAAGCCCACCAGAAGCGGGTAAAGCGCATCCCGCGCGATGCGAGAAAACCCGATGATCATGCCGATGGCTGTGCCGACAAGCACGGCGAGGGCCAGCCCGGCAACCGTGCGCCAGAGCGTTTGCCACCCCATGACGAGAAACAGTTCCCAATAGCGAATGTAGGCAGGCGGCAGGTCTGACGGGGAGGCCATCTTGAAGTTTGGCCAGCCGTTCACCCAGACGAGCAATTCCCAGAGCCCCAGAAAGATAAGGACAGAGACGACAGGGATCCCGATTTGGCGCAGCATCAGTGAACCTCCGGCTCGCGGCCTTGCGCGATCTTGATCTGGTCGCGCAGCACATGAAGCATGTCGGCAACCTCTGGGGTGTAAAGAATATCCAGCGTGCGATCCGCCGGCAGATCAATTGGCATAACGTATTGCGTGCGGGCAGGGCGGCCCGAGAGCACGATGACCTGATCCCCCAGAAACACGCTTTCGCGCAGATCGTGTGTGATCAGGACGCACGTAAACGGCTCAGCCTGACGCAGATCGCGCATCGTTTGCCACAAATCCTCGCGCGTGAAGGCATCCAGCGCGCCGAAAGGTTCGTCCATGATCAGCACTTCGGGCTTATGCACGATGGATCGGCACAGCGACGCACGCTGGCGCATGCCGCCCGACAACTCGGACGGGCGTTTGTCTTCGAAGCCGGTCAGGCCGACCATATCGAGCAATTCCATCGCGCGGGCCTCGCGGTCTTTCGAAGACATCGAGGGGGCCACGATCTCTAGCGGGAGGATCACGTTCTGCAGAATGGTGCGCCATTCCAGAAGGACAGGGTTTTGAAACGCCATCCCAACCGTCTTGCGCGGACCTTTGACCCGCTCGCCATGCAGCCAAACCTCCCCCTCGTCGGGTTTCAGAAGGCCTGCGACCAGCCGCGTCAGCGTGGATTTCCCGCAGCCTGATGGGCCTACGACGGCGGCAAAGGTGCCCGCGGGTACAGCCACATCAAGGCCGTCCAAAACAGGTAGTGGGCCGCTGTCAGTCTTATAGGCGTGGGTCACGCCTTTGATATCAATCAGATTTTCCATGTCCCCACCCCTTGAACGACCGGGCGCGCCTTGCACGCCCGGCCAAGTGCCTTACTGCAGCATCAAGCTGCCATCATCCGGCAGATACTGCCCAGTGAAGAACACGGCCGCATCCGGCGCGGTCTGGAATTCATAGACCGACTTGGTCTGCTCCAGCGCGTTGGCGAAGCGGGCTTCATCAATGCCGCCCATGCCGTTTTCCTTGACGTAGTCGGTCAGCACATTGTCGTTGACAGCAAGGAGCAAACGCTCGGTCTCAAGGGCTGCATCTGCGGCTGGGTTCCGCTCCATCAGCGCTTCGATTGCGGTTTCAGGCGCTGCAATCGCGTCTTTCCAACCTTTGGCGACAGCGCGCAGGAAGCCGGTGACAGCCTCGCCGTTCTCGGCGGCAAACTCCGTATTCACGATGATCGCGTTGCCATAAAGGTCGACGCCATAATCCGCCATCAGCAGCACCGAGATGTCTTCTTCCGGCACGCCAAGACGCTTGAGGTTCAGCGTGGAGGAGAACGAAAAGCCCGTGATCGCGGCCACGTTGCCCTCGGCCAGCATCGGCTCCCGTGTCGGGAAGCCCACAGGCTCGACCGTGATGGCGGCGCTGTCGATGCCGGTTTCGGCGGCAAAGATCGGGAACTGCGCCCAGGCGCCATCGGGCGGCGGAGCGCCCAGCACTTTGCCTTCAAGGTCAGACGGCGCCTCGACACCCAAAGACTTGCGGCCAACGACCGAGAAGGGCGGCTTGTCATAGACCATCATGACCGCGGTGACAGGTGCATCGGGGTTCTGATCCAGAAAGCGCATCAGCGAGTTGATATCGGCAAAGCCCACCGGAAACGCGCCGGTGGCGACTTTCGGAATTGCATCCAACGATCCGGACCCTTCCGAGATCGTGACCGTCAGGCCCTCTTCTTCGAAGTACCCCGCATCGAGCGCATGGAAATAAGGCGCGGAGGGGCCTTCGAACTTCCAATCCAGCGCGAAAGGGATTTCCGTTTGAGCAAACGCTGGTGCCGCAACAAGTGTCGCGGCCATGGCGAGGATGGATTTGTGTAGTGTCATTAAAGTTGCTCCCTAGCAGACAAATCGAACGCAACCTGACTCGTCCGCCCCGGAAAGGGGAGAGCCGGTCGCCGGTGACATGCTCTTGTTCTTGGCCGTCGAGTTTTCTGCCACCTCTTTAAGCAGATAGACTATCGTTGCCTAAAGACTAATCAGATGTCGACTCTGATAGATCGTATTTCTCAGGCAATCGTGTCGGCGCGTCCGACATTTCGGCCAGAAAAGATGCATCCGCCTAGAAAGGTGCCTTCCAGCGCGCTGTAGCCGTGATAGCCGCCGCCCCCGAAGCCCGCGACTTCACCTGCTGCGAAAAGGCCGGGGATGCGGTCCCCTTTGGCGTCGATCAACTGACCGTTCAGGTCGGTCTGCAGACCGCCAAGGCTTTTGCGCGTCAGGATGTTCAGGCGAACGGCAACAAGCGGGCCATTTGCCGGATCAAGGATCTTGTGCGGCTTGGCTGTCCGCAAAATGCGGTCGCCGCGGTGGTGCCGGGCTGCGTGGATCGCCATCACTTGCGCGTCTTTGGAGAACGGGTTGTTGATCTGCATGTCCCGCGCGTCGATCTGGGCTTTCAGCTTGTCGTGATCCAAAAGCGCGTTGCCCTCCAACGCGTTCATGCCTTCGATCAACTCCGACAGTGTTTTCGCGACGACAAAATCGGCGCCATGCTCTTTAAACGCCTCAACCGGAGGCGTCGCAGCTTTGTTGAGAATGCGTTGCTTGAGAACCGCTTTCCAATCCTTGTCGGCAAGATCCGGGTTTTGCTCTGAGCCGGACAGCGCAAATTCCTTCTTGAGGATTTTCTGCGTCGTGATGAACCACGAGTAATCATAGCCGCTTTCAAGGATGGTTTTCAGCGTTCCAAGCGTATCAAAGCCTGGCAGCGCAGGTGGTTTGAGGCGGTTGCCCTCAGCGTCAAACCACATCGACGAGGGGCCGGGCAGAATGCGAATGCCATGTGCGGGCCAGATCGGGTCCCAGTTTTGCACGCCTTCAGTGTAATGCCACATGCGGTCGCCGTTGATGACGGTTCCACCTGCTTTTTCGGTAATGGCAAGCATCTTGCCATCGACATGCGCGGGCACGCCTGAGATCAGGCGATTTGGCGGAGGCCCCAGCCGGTCTTGGGGCCAGGCTTTGCGCACAAGGTCGAAGTTACCGCCAATGCCGCCAGAGGCCACGACGATGCTAGGTGCGCGAAGCTCAAAATCCTCGACCACGTCGCGGTTGGTTGCTTCGCCGCGCAGGCTGTGATCGGGGGCAAGGATTTGACCGCTGATGCCACAAGCGGTGCCCGCTTCGGTCAGGATATGGGCGCATTGATGGCGGAACCTCAGTTGGATGTTGCCAGCGTCTACATGCGCGTGAACGCGCGCCTCGAACGGGGCGACGGTGCCGGGGCCAACGCCCCAAGTCAGGTGAAACCGTGGCACGGAATTCCCATGCCCATCGGCGAAGGACCCGCCGCGTTCGGCCCAGCCGACGACCGGAAACCAGCGCATACCTTGCCCGTGGAGCCAGGATCGCATCTCGCCCGCGGCAAACTCGACATAAGCCTCGGCCCACTTGCGCGGCCAGTGATCTTCGGGGCGGTCAAAGCGCGCGGTGCCCATCCAGTCAGAGAGCGCCAGATCATGGCTATCCTTGACGCCCATGCGCCGCTGTTCGGGTGTGTCGACCATCATCAACCCACCAAGCGACCAGAAGGCTTGTCCGCCAATGGTA
The DNA here is from genome assembly GCA_038532735.1 of Pseudomonadota bacterium. Lineage (GTDB taxonomy): Bacteria > Pseudomonadota > Alphaproteobacteria > Rhodobacterales > Rhodobacteraceae > JAHTBL01. The sequence continues at coordinate 191,773 of JBCBAC010000002.1, read as the reverse complement.
TGCGCGGGCTCCTGATCGACGATGATGACGGATTTGCCCCGATCTGCAAGCTCGGCCGCTGCGACCAGACCCGCCAATCCGGCCCCTACAATGATAACGTCAGCGTCTGGCATCTTCCCCTCGCTTTTTTAGTTGATCCTCAGCCTAGACCGGAAAACGCTCCCGGTCGCCCTGTTTCGGTGCGTCACGGGTTTGGTTTCGCATCGCAAAGACGCCTAAAAATTAAGCAACAGACTAAAATTTCGCTTGCTTTGAGGCCAATGCCAGTCTGTCACAGGTGAGAAAGCAGCCTTAGCGCCTGACCGCCTGCTGCCTTAGCGATACGTGCTGCGTCATGAGCCGTGACCTGTCCATCCTCGTCGTTGAAGCTGACCCGCAAAAGGCGCGTGACATCATTGATGCCTTGATGGAGGCCGGTTGGTCTGACGTGCATGCGTTGGCGCAAACCGCTGGTCTGGAACGTGAAATCAAAGCGCGTGATCCGGATATCGTGCTGATCGATGTGGCAAATCCCGACCGTGACATGCTGGAGCATCTAAGCCTTGCCTCAGACAGCAAATCCCGTGCCGTCGCGATGTTTGTCGACAAGACCGATGACGATCTGACCCAGGCGGCCTTGGCGGCGGGCGTTAGCGCTTATGTCGTTGATGGGTTGCAGATGAACCGCATCAAGTCCGTGCTGGAGACAGCGATTGCCCGGTTTCAGATCCTGCGGCAGATGCAGTCAGAGCTGGATGCGGCCAAGCGAGCGTTGGAGGATCGCAAGACCCTTGATCGCGCGAAGGGTATCCTGATGCGCCAGCGCGGGGTCTCGGAAGATGAGGCGTATCAGTTGCTGCGCAAGACCGCGATGGATCAGGGACGCAAGGTGATTGACGTCGCGCAGGCCTTGGTGACAGCGGCGGATCTTCTGGCATGACCCAGACGGTTTTGAACTGCGGATATGTTCCCTTGGTGGATTGCGCGCCGCTTATCGTTGCCAAAGAGCTGGGCTTTGCCGCCGAAGAAGGGCTGACCCTTAACCTTGTTGCGCAACCATCTTGGTCGGCCACGCGCGATATGCTGGCGCTAGGCCATCTGGATGTGGCGCATATGCTGTCGCCGATGCCGATTGCGATGTCGCTTGGGTATGGCGGGCTGCCAGGGGAAATTGACGCGCTCATGGTGCTGTCGGTGAATGGCACTGTTTTTGGGATCTCGACGCAATTGGCCGATGGTTTGCGCGCGGCTTCTGTAGCTCCGCAGTTTGGGGATGCGGATCAGATGCTCCAGAACATCGCGGGCCTCGGCGTGGCCCGCCTGCGCATCGGCGTTCCGTTTCACTTTTCAATGCACCGTTTGCTTTTGGAATACTGGCTGCAAGGGCAGGGCGATCTAGCGGGTTTGGAGATTGATATTGTCACGATCCCGCCCCCGCGCATGGCGGATGCGGTGGCCGACGGGCAGATTGATGCGTTTTGGGTGGGTGAGCCTTGGGGCAGTGCGGCGGTGGCGCGGGGTGCGGCAGAGCTTGTGATGCCCGGTGCGGCGGTTTGGGGCTTTGCGCCCGAGAAGGTTTTGGCCGCGCGCCATGATTGGGTTGAGACACGCAGCGATGAGGCCCGTCGTCTGATCCGCGCGCTGTATCATGCGCTGCGGTGGCTCGATGCACCGGGCAATAAGCCCTTGGCGGTCGAAATTCTGGCGCGAAGCGAGCATCTGAACATCGCGCCGGAGCTTATTGATCCGGCAATTTCGGGGTCTTTGACGCCTGTGCAGGGTGCCTCGCCCGTGTCGGTTGAGCGTTTTTTGCTGTTTCACAAGCACGCGGCTCATTTCCCATGGCGCAGCCAAGCCGCGTGGATCGCGGCGCGTCTGGGCGCTGGGTCCGAGGGAATCGCGCGGGCCAAGCTGTGCTTTCGTGCGGATATCTATCGCGACGTCCTGGGGCCGACAGGGGCAGATTTGCCCGGCGCGTCAGAAAAAGTCGAAGGATCGATGCGGCATGCAACGGCGGTTGCCTCTACACGCGGGCATATGATTCTGGGGCCGGATGCCTTTTTTGACGGCAGAACCTTCGATTTTGCCGCAGAAAACTGATTAAAAAATGTGCGCTTGCTGCATTGCAGCAATTTTTAGCCCTCTTTATCTCAGAAATTCATTGAGTGGGCCAAGCCCAATCTGGATATTGAGGCCACGGGCACAGATGCCCCGCAAGTTTTCGGATGCCAATGGCGGCATCCTCACTCTCAAAAGCAAAGCCGCTTGTACGTCGCACGGATCCTCCCTTCCGCGCAGCATACAAGCGGCTTTTTCGTTTTTCGGGCCTCGTGTCCGGAGCAGACAAAAAGGACTTCTGCGATGAAAACTTTCCTCACCTGCACGCTGACCGCGGGGCTGCTGGCCACCACGGCGATGGCAGAGATGCTTGATCTTGAGAAAGACGAGCTGACCTTTGGCTTTATCAAGCTGACCGATATGGCGCCTTTGGCGGTCGCCTATGAGAACGGCTATTTTGAGGATGAAGGCCTCTTCGTGACGCTGGAGGCGCAAGCCAACTGGAAAGTGCTGCTGGACGGCGTGATCGATGGCCAATTGGACGGCGCACATATGCTGGCTGGTCAGCCTCTGGCTGCCACAATTGGGTATGGCACGCAGGCGCATATCATCGCGCCCTTCTCGATGGACCTGAACGGTAACGGCATCACGGTTTCCAACGAGATTTGGGAGCAGATGAAGCCCAACGTGCCGATGATGGACGATGGTCGCCCGCAGCACCCGATCAGCGCAAGCGCGATGAAGCCCGTTGTGGAGAGCTATCAGGACCAGGGCATTCCCTTCAACATGGGCATGGTTTTCCCGGTCTCTACCCACAATTACGAGCTGCGCTATTGGCTCGCGGCGGGTGGTCTGGAGCCGGGTTACTACTCGCCTGAAGATATTTCCGGTCAGATCGGCGCCGATGTTCTGCTTTCCGTGACGCCGCCGCCGCAGATGCCGGCCACAATGGAAGCGGGCACGATCTTTGGCTATTGCGTGGGTGAGCCTTGGAACCAGCAGGCCGTGTTCAAAGGCATCGGTGTGCCGGTGATCACCGATTACCAGATCTGGAAGAACAACCCTGAGAAAGTGTTCGGGATCACGGCTGAATTTGCCGAAGAGAACCCAAACACGACCATCGCTTTAACCAAGGCGCTGATCCGTGCGGCGATCTGGTTGGACGAGAACGACAACGCCAACCGCCCTGAAGCGGTCGAGATCCTGAGCCGCTCTGAATATGTGGGCGCGGATTATGACGTGATCGCGAACTCCATGACGGGCACGTTCGAGTTCGAGAAGGGTGACAAGCGTGAAATCCCCGATTTCAACGTCTTCTTCCGCTATAACGCGACCTATCCCTTCTACTCGGACGCGATTTGGTACCTGACGCAGATGCGCCGCTGGGGCCAGATCCCCGAGCCAAAATCCGACGAGTGGTTCATCGAGACCGCCAAGGAAGTCTACCGCCCCGACCTTTACCTGCAGGCTGCACGAATGCTGGTCGATGAAGGCATGGCGAACGAGGCTGACTTCCCTTGGGAGAGCGACGGTTTCAAAGCACCGACCCCTGCCGAGGATATCATCGACGGGATCGCCTATGACGGCCGCACGCCCAACGCGTATCTGGAAAGCCTGCCGATCGGCCTGAAAGGCGAGCAGATCATCGTTGGAAGCGAAATCCAGGGCTAAGCCAGCCTGATATGGGCGGGCGCTGCAACGGTGCCCGCTCTTTCCCAAACGCCAGCAAAACAAGGACCAAGCAGATGACTGCGATTGATCCCGATACCCTCGACCGAGAAGCCCGCAAAGCCCGCAGATTTACCCTGATCAACAAGGCCGATGGCTGGTTTCAGGTTTTGGGCTTGTCCTGGATGACCCCTGTTCTGAAAGCCGCCGCCGGAGACAACCCGCGCGCCCAGATGAGCGAGATTTGGCGCCTGCTGGGGGTTCCTGTTCTGGCGGTTCTCGTTTTCCTGATAGCGTGGGGCACGCTTGCACCGCGCGTTCAGACATCGCTGGGCGCTGTGCCCGGTCCTGCGCAGGTTTGGGAGCAGGTTGGCAATCTGCACGCAGATGCCGTTCGCGAGAAAGAGAAAGAAGCCGCGTTTTATGTCCGTCAGGATGAGCGGAATGCCAAGCTTGTTGCAGACGGTCAGGCGGACCGTGTGAAAGAGCGCGTTTATACCGGTAAGCCGACCTATTACGATCAAATCTGGACTTCGATCAAAACGGTCTTCTTCGGCTTCCTGATCGCCTCTGTTGTTGCGATCCCGCTGGGGATCATGGCGGGCTTGTCTGCCACGGCAAATGCAGCCATCAACCCGCTGATCCAAATCTTCAAGCCTGTCAGCCCGCTGGCATGGTTGCCCATCGTGACCATGGTCGTTTCGGCGCTTTATGTGACGAATGACGGCTGGTTCTCGAAATCCTTCCTGATCTCGGCGATCACGGTGACGTTGTGCTCGCTTTGGCCCACGCTGATCAACACCGCGCTGGGCGTGTCGTCCATCGACAAGGATCTGGTGAGTGTCTCCAAGGTGCTGAAAATGAGCACTTATTCTAAGATCACCAAGCTGGTGCTGCCCTCGGCCTTGCCGCTCATCTTTACCGGTCTGCGCCTCAGCCTCGGCGTTGGCTGGATGGTTCTGATCGCGGCAGAGATGCTGGCCCAGAACCCCGGATTGGGCAAGTTCGTTTGGGATGAGTTCCAGAACGGATCGAGCCAGTCGCTAGCCAAGATCATGGTTGCCGTCTTCACCATCGGCATCATCGGCTTCATGCTGGACCGCGTGATGTATGCGCTTCAGTCGATGTTCACCTTCTCGGCGAACCGGTGAGCGACATGAGCATTCTCAGCTTCACAGACGTCAACAAAGGCTTCGGCGAGGGCACTGCGCGCGCCGAAGTGCTCAAGGGGATCAACCTTGAGATTGAAGAAGGCGAGTTTGTTGCCATCCTTGGATTTTCCGGCACCGGGAAATCCACTCTGATGAACCTGATCGCAGGGTTGGAGATGCCCGATAGCGGTGAGGTAACTTTCAAAGGCGCGCCGATCACTGGCCCTGGGCCGGAGCGGGGGCTGGTGTTCCAAAGCTACTCGCTGATGCCGTGGCTGACGGTGGGCGGCAATATCGGGCTGGCAGTCGACGCGGTCTTCCCGAAGCTGTCGAAGGCAGAGCGGCAGGCCAAGATCGACCACTATGTTGGCATGGTCGGGCTGAGCCACGCAGTCGCGCGCCGTCCGGCGGAGCTGTCGGGCGGGATGCGCCAGCGGGTTGCTGTGGCGCGAGCGCTGGCGATGAACCCTGAGATGCTGTTGTTGGATGAGCCGTTGTCGGCCTTGGATGCGCTGACGCGGGCCAATCTGGCCGATGAGATTTTGGAGATTTGGGAGCAGGACAAGAAGACCTGCATTCTGATCACGAATGATGTGGATGAAGCCATCCTTCTGGCGGATCGCATCATTCCGCTGAACCCGGATGGGACGCTGGCCCATCCGGTCAAGGTCACGATCCCGCGTCCGCGTGATCGTGGTGCGATGAACCATGACGAGACGTTCAAGGCGCTGCGGGCGCAGGTCACGAAATACCTGATGGATGTGGGCGTTGCTGCGAAGGTCGAAGGCACCCGCCTGTTGCCGAATGTGACGCCGATCCACGGGGTGCCTGCGGCGGTTGCCAAAGCGCAGGAAGGGATGATCGAAGATCGTTTCCTCGACTTTTCGCAGCTTCATAAGGTGTATCCGACGCCAAAAGGCCCTTTGACGGTCGTGGAAGACTTCGATCTGAAGGTCAACAAGGGCGAGTTTATCAGCCTGATCGGGCATTCGGGCTGCGGTAAGTCCACCGTGCTGACGATGGCGGCGGGCCTTAATGGTATCTCCAAAGGGGCGATCAAGCTGGACGGGCGCCATGTGGAAGGCGCGGACCCTGAGCGGGCCGTTGTGTTCCAATCGCCCAACCTCTTCCCTTGGCTAACGGCGAAAGAGAATGTCTCAATCGGGGTGGACCGCGTCTATCCCAAGGCGAGCATGGCCGAGCGTCAGGACGTGGTGGAATACTACCTTGAGCGGGTTGGTCTGGCTGACAGCATGGACAAGCAGGCGGCATCCTTGTCGAACGGCATGAAGCAGCGCGTCGGTATTGCGCGGGCTTTTGCGCTTTCGCCCAAGCTGCTGCTGCTGGACGAGCCGTTCGGCATGCTCGACAGCCTGACGCGCTGGGAACTTCAGGAAGTTCTGATGGAAGTCTGGTCGCGGACGAAAGTCACAGCGATCTGTGTCACCCATGACGTGGACGAGGCGATTTTGCTGGCAGACCGCGTGGTCATGATGACGAACGGTCCGCAGGCGACCATCGGCAAGATCGTCGATGTCGATCTGCCGCGTCCGCGCACGCGCAAGGCGCTTCTGGAGCATCCTGACTACTATACCTACCGTCAGGACGTTCTTGATTTCCTTGAAGAATACGAGCACGGCGCCAAGCCCAAACCGAAGCCAAAGCCCGCTCCTGAAGCGGTCGCAGCGGAGTGAAAGCGATGACGCAGAACCTCATCATTATCGGCGCGGGTATGGCGACGGGGCGTGCGATTGAGCACCTCGTCGAGACGGCCCCCGACGCTTATAACATCACGCTGTTCAATGCTGAGCCGCGCGGGAATTACAATCGCATCATGCTGTCGCCGGTTTTGGCCGGGGACAAGACATATGAGGAAATCGTCACTCATGATGATGCCTGGTATGCTGAGCATGGCGTGACCTGTCGCTTTGGCGAGCGCGTGGCGAAGATTGATCGTGCGGCCAAAACGGTGACGGCGGCGAATGGCGATGTGTTGGCTTACGACAAGCTGATGTTTGGAACGGGCTCAAACCCGTTCATGATCCCGCTGCCGGGCCATGATCTGGAGGGCGTGATCGCCTACCGCGATCTGGAAGACACCGAGCAGATGATGGCCATGGGACCGGATAACAAGGTCGTCGTCATTGGCGGCGGTCTGCTGGGCCTGGAAGCTGCGGCGGGCATGGCTGCGCGCGGGGTCGACGTGACGGTCGTGCATATCATGGGCCACCTGATGGAGCGGCAGCTGGACGAGGCTGCCGGGTATCTGTTGCGCAAAGCCCTGATTGATAAGGGCATTACGGTGAAATGCTCTGCCAACTCGAAAGAGATACTGGGCAAGAATGGCAAGGTTCGCGCGCTGTTGCTTGATGACGGCACGGAGCTGCCCTGCGATCTGCTGGTGATGGCCGTGGGCATCCGCCCGAATGTCGCTTTGGCGCAGGAGGCTGGGCTGGCCGTTGGCAAAGGCATCCATGTGGATGACCAGATGATCACCTCGGACGCGGATGTGCTGGCCGTCGGCGAATGCGTGGAACACCAAGGTGCTATTTTTGGACTGGTCGCACCGCTTTACGATCAGGCCAAGGTCGCAGCCCAGACCCTCCTTGGAGAGGAGGCGGCTTTTGTTCAGAAAGAGCTGTCGACCAAGTTGAAGGTCACGGGCTGCGATTTGTTTAGCGCTGGCGACTTCTCGGATGGCGAGGGGCGTGAGGACATCGTGTTCCGTGATCCGGCGCGGGGCGTTTATCGCCGCCTCGTGGTCGAGGACAACGCGCTGGTCGGTGCTGTGATGTATGGCGACACGGCTGACAGCAATTGGTTCTACGGTCTGATCAAGGACAAGACCGACATCGCCGAGATGCGGGAGACTTTGATCTTTGGGCCAGCCTATCAGGGGGGCGACACTGCGGACCCTCTCTCAGCCGTTGCAGCCTTACCGCGTGATGCGGAAATCTGTGGCTGTAACGGCATTTCCAAAGGGCAGATCGAAGATGCGATTGCGGCGGGTTCGACCGACCTAGGGGCCATCAAGGCGACGACGAAAGCGTCGGCCTCTTGCGGGACATGCACCGGGCTTGTTGAGCAGGTGCTGGCTGTCACGCTGGGCGATGACTTTGTGATCCCAGTTGCGCAATCGGTTTGCGGCTGCACCGAGATGACCCATGAAGATGTGCGCCGGATGATCAAGTCGCAAAAGCTGACGTCGATGGCGGCGGTCATGCAGGAATGCGGTTGGAACACCTCTTGCGGGTGTCACGTCTGCCGCCCGGCTTTGAACTTCTATCTGCTGGCTGACTGGCCGCTGGAGTATCAGGACGATCCGCAAAGCCGGTTCATCAACGAGCGCAAGCACGCCAACATTCAGAAAGACGGCACGTTCAGTGTTGTGCCGCGGATGTGGGGCGGGATCACCAACGCCAAAGAGCTGCGCGCGATTGCGGATGCTGCGGACAAATACAATGTGCCGACGGTTAAGGTGACCGGTGGTCAGCGGATCGACTTGCTGGGTGTGAAGGGCGAGGATCTGCCCGCGATTTGGGCGGATCTGAACGCGGCGGGTATGGTGTCTGGCCATGCCTATTCCAAGGGGCTGCGCACAGTGAAGACCTGTGTCGGCACCGATCATTGCCGCTTTGGCACGCAAGACAGCACCGGTTTGGGCATCAAGCTGGAGAAGGCACTTTGGGGCTCTTGGACGCCTCATAAGGTGAAGCTGGCTGTCTCGGGTTGCCCGCGCAACTGCGCAGAGGCGACGTGCAAGGATGTCGGCGTCATCTGCGTGGACAGTGGCTATGAGGTGAGTGTCGGCGGTGCCGCCGGTATGGACCTCAAAGAGACGGAAGCGCTTGCTAAGGCGCCGACGGAGCAGGAAGCGATTGATCTGACGGTCGCCTTTGTCCAGCTCTATCGTGAGAACGCAAAGTATCTGGATCGCCCTTACAAGTTCATCGCGAAGGTTGGCCTCGACTGGGTCAAGGAACGCGTTATCGATGATCTGGAGGAACGCGCGGCTTTGATCGAGCGGTTCGAGCTGTCGCAATCCATCTATCGCAAGGACCCCTGGGCCGAGCATGTCTCTGAGAAGGCGGACAGCTACCAGCCCCTCGCCAATCTTATGCTGGAGGCTGCAGAATGACCGACTGGATCGACATTGCGTCACTGGAGGACGTGCCCCAACGCGGCGCGCGCGTCGTGAAAACCCGCGAAGGCTGCGTTGCGATCTTTCGCACGGGCGCGGATGAGGTTTTCGCGCTTGATAACGCGTGCCCGCACAAGCAGGGGCCACTGGCCGAGGGGATTGTGCATGGGGCGTCCGTCACATGCCCGCTCCACAACTGGGTGATCTCGCTTGAGACGGGCCTTGTGCTGGGCGAGGACGAGGGACAAGTCGCGACCTATCCTGCACGCGTCGAAGGAGGGCGCATCCTTCTGGATGCAACCTTCCTACGCACACGAGCGGTCGCATGAGCCTGACCCGCACCACATGCCCTTATTGCGGCGTGGGCTGCGGGGTGTTGGCGGGTGCTGACGGCACGATCAAAGGTGATCCAGATCATCCGGCGAATTTCGGGCGGCTTTGCTCGAAAGGGGCGGCGCTGGGTCAGACGATTGATCTTGAAGGGCGTTTGCTGGCACCGCAGATCAATGGTGTGCAAGCCAGCTGGGATGCGGCGCTACAACTGACGGCAGACCGGTTCAGCGAGGCGATCAAGACATACGGGCCTGATAGTGTTGGTTTTTATGTTTCGGGCCAAATCCTGACGGAGGATTATTACCTCGCCAATAAGCTGATGAAGGGCTTTATCGGGTCGGCCAATATCGACACGAATTCGCGGCTTTGCATGGCGTCCTCGGTCGCGGGGCATAAGCGCGCGTTTGGGACGGATACGGTACCGGGCATCTACGCCGATCTGGAGGAGGCGGACCTGATCGTGTTGGTTGGCTCGAATCTCGCGTGGTGTCATCCGGTCTTGCACCAGCGTATCGCGGAGGCGAAAGCAAAGCGCCCCGAGATGCGCGTGGTAAATGTGGATCCGCGGCGCACGGCGACCTGCGATCTGGCGGATCTGCATTTGCGGATCACGCCGGATGGGGATGCGGCCTTGTTCAATGGGCTGCTCGCACATCTGGCTGAAACGGGGCGGGTCAACGCCGACTATGTTGCACAGCATGTGAATGGGCATGAGGCGGCGATTGAGGCGGCGCGTGTGTCAGACCCGCTGGAAAGCGGCGCGGATGCGCAGGACATTCAGGCGTTTTATGCGCTTTGGGCGGAAATGCCGAAGGTTGTGACGCTCTATTCACAGGGCGTGAACCAGTCGTCCTGTGGCACCGACAAGGTTAACGCGATCCTGAATTGTCACTTGGTGACAGGTCGGATTGGAACGCCCGGTTGCGGTCCGTTCTCTTTGACGGGCCAGCCCAATGCGATGGGGGGCCGCGAAGTGGGCGGGCTTGCCAATATGCTGGCCAATCACCTTGATATTGAAAACCCAGAGCATCGGGACACGGTGCAGGGTTTTTGGAACAGCCCGCGTATTGCCACCCAGCAGGGTCTGAAAGCGGTTGATCTGTTCCAGGCTTGCGCCGACGGCAAGATCAAGGCGCTTTGGGTGATGTCGACCAACCCGGCGGTGTCCATGCCGGATGCGGATGGCGTCTCGGAGGCGATCCGCAATGTCCCGTTTGTTGTCGTGTCGGACGTCATGGAGCAGACCGATACGGGCGATCTGGCCGACGTGTTGCTGCCCGCCACCGCGTGGGGCGAGAAAGACGGCACCGTCACAAACTCAGAGCGCCGCATCTCGCGCCAGCGCGCGTTTCTGCCTGCACCGGGAGAGGCGCGCCCGGATTGGCGCACGATTGCGGATGTTGCCGGTCTGATGGGGTGGGGGGATGCGTTTGACTACGCAGGGCCCGAGGATGTTTTCGCTGAATATGTCCAGCTCGGCGCCGCGACCCGTGGCTTCGGCAAGGACTTGGATTTGAGCATTTTTGCTGATGCGGATTATGCACAGCTCGTTCCTACTCAATGGCCCGCAAATGATCATCGCTTCTTCGCGGATGGTCAGTTTTTCCATCCCGACGGAAAAGCGAAGATGCTCCCTGTCGTGCCCCCTGAGATGCCGGCCAGCACCGGTTTCAAGCTGAACACCGGGCGCAATCGCGATCAGTGGCACACGATGACACGGACGGGGAAGGCCCCTCAATTGGGGGCGCATCTGGCCGAACCTTATGTGCAAATTCATCCCGCTGATGCGGCCGCGCTTTCGGTGACCGACGGTGATCTGGTGCGCCTCAAGAACGGGTATGGTCAGGCGATTTTGCGAGCTTTGGTGACAGATGCGACGGCCAAAGGCACGCTCTTCGCGCCGATGCACTGGACGCGCCAGCGCAGTGCATCCTCTGCCGTGAATGCGGTCACACCGTCCGTCGTTGATCCGGTTTCTGGTCAGCCTGCTTTGAAAGGTGGCTTTGTCGCGGCGGAGCGTTTTGAGGCGGGTTGGTACGTTTTCGCAGCCTCGACCGAGCCGATGCGGCCGACCCATGAGTATGCGGCGGTGGCACGTATTCGGACAGGGTGGCAGGCGGAATTGGCGGGGCTCACCCTGCCGGAAGACTGGGTCGCATTTGCGCAGGACCTGACGCAGCAAAGCGGTGACGTCGCGGTGATGGAGGATCATCCAAGCGGCCAAACGCGCCTTGCGATCACGCGCGACGGCCATCTGCAGGCGCTCGTCTTCACCAGCACGCGCCCCGTGGCTCTGTCGCGGAGCCATGCTGTTTCTTTGATTGGCACCAAAGTCGATGCATTACAGGCCTTGTCGGGCCGCGCTAGCGTCGATCAGCCTGATCCGGGCGTCACCGTGTGTGCGTGCATGTCGGTCGGGATCAACACCATCCGGGATGCTATTCGCGGGGGCGCAAACAGTGTTGACGCGATTGGTGCCAAGACTTGTGCAGGCACGAATTGTGGCGCGTGCAAGCCGGAATTGGCGAGCCTGCTGAGCAGCTTCAACATGCCGATGGCCGCGGAATGAGCATGGCGCCGTTCATACGGATTATCGCGCAGGGTAAAGGGCGCGCGCGGTCTCTGACGCAGGCAGAAGCGACAGAGGCGATGACGCTGATCCTGTCCGGCGAGGCTGCGCCAGAGACGATCGGCGCGCTGCTAATGGTGTTGCGTTTGCGCGGTGAGACAGATGCGGAGATCGCCGGGTTCACCGCGGCGCTGCGTGCTTCTGTCTGCCATACGCTGCCGCCGGTTGATCTGGATTGGCCTTGCTATTCCGCAGGCCGGACGCGCGGCGCGCCATTGTTTCTGTTGGCGGCCAAGCTGGTTACCCAAGCGGGCTACCGCGTGATGTTGCATGGCACGAACCGCTCGCGCCATGATCTGCGCAATGCGTTGCAGCAAACAGGTATTCTGAGCGATAGGCTGACCTATCATCCGCTGGATGCTTTGAGCCCCGTTGCGCAAAACCTGCTGGATCTGCGCGATACCTTTGGGCTGCGCTCGTGCATCAATACGGTTTTGCGGATGTGGAATCCGACCGCAGCACGGGCGACCGTTCAGGGCGTGTTTCACCCCTCTTACCGCGGTTTGCAGGCGCGCGCGGCGGAGGCTTTGGGTCAAACCGATCTGAGCGTGATCAAAGGCGGTGGTGGCGAGTTTGAGCGCAACCCTGCCAAGGACATCGCGGTCTACGGCTTGCGCGATGGCATGCATATCGAAGAGGTCGCGCCGCGTTTGCTTGAAGACACGCGGCGTTTGCATGAACCCGATCAACAGGTTGATCTGGCCGGCCTTTGGGCTGGCTCGGCGACCGATGAGTTTGCTCAGGCAACGGTTGTTGCCACGGCAGGTCTGGCGCTTTGGACGCTTGACGCCGCCCCTACCATCACTGCAGCTGACCGCTTGGCCGAACGGCTCTGGCAGTCGCGCCACGCCCCCGAAAGGAAGATCGCATGAAGACGTTTCCGATGTTTTTGCAAATGAAAGGCCGCCGGGTTGTGATCGCTGGCGGCGGGGAGCAAGCCGCCCAGAAGACCCGGTTGATGCTGAAGACTGAGGCACGGATCGAGGTGCATGCGCAGGAGCTTGAAGAAGAGCTTGAGGCGCTTGTTGAGGCGGGGCGCGTTCATCATGTCACCGACCGCGTCACTCCGCAGCGTTTTGAGGACACTGCGCTGTGCTTTGTAGCAAGCGGGTGTCCTGGGGCGGATGCGGCGGTGCACGCTTTGGCGAAAGAGGCGGGCGCGACGGTGAATGTGGTTGACCAACCGGAGTTGTGCGATGCGCTGACGCCGTCGATTGTGGACCGTGATCCGGTTGTTATTGCGATTGGGACCGAGGGCACGGCGCCGGTTCTGGCGCGTCAAATCAAGACGCAGATGGAGCAGGCGTTGGAGCCGCGTTTGGGGGAGCTTGCCGCGCTCGCAGGACGGCTGCGCAATGCCGCTATGGCCCGGCTTGCGCCGCGTGACAGACGTGATCTGTGGCGCTGGGTGTTCAATGACGCGCCGCGCAAAGCATTTGCGCGTGGATCAGAACGTGAGGCGGCGCGTGCGATCAAGGACGCGATACAAACCGGTGACTTTCGCAAGGACGCAGGCGGCAGTGTGGCTCTGGTCGGGGCGGGTCCCGGTGCGAAAGACCTGATTACTTTGCGCGGTGTCCAACGTCTTCAAGAAGCTGATGTAATCTTTTATGACCGTCTTGTTGATCCCGAAATCCTCGAATTGGCGCGTCGTGATGCGGAGCGGATCTATGTGGGCAAGAAGCCTGGATGCCATGTATGGCCGCAATCCAAGATCACCAATATGCTGGTGGCTGCGGCGCAGCAGGGGCAGCGCGTGGTGCGCCTGAAATGTGGTGATCCCGGTATCTTTGCGCGTGGGGCCGAGGAGCTTGGCGCGCTGAAGGATGCGGGTATTCCGGTCGAGATCGTGCCGGGTGTGACGGCGGCGAGCGGTGCAGCTGCGGCCTCCGGCCAGATGCTGACTGAACGCGGGGAGATTGATCAACTGGTGCTGACAACAGGTCATCTGGATGACGGCCCCCACGCCCCGGATTGGTTGGAGCAATTGCGCCCAGGTGCCTGCGTTGGTTTGTATATGGCGGTGTCCGCCGCGCCTCAGATTGCGCAGACCTTGCTGAAGTCGCGGTATGGCCGTGCGGTTGAAATTGAGGTTGTCGCCGATGCGCAGCGGGCCAATCAGAAGATTTTAAGCTGCTCGGCGGCTCAACTGTCCGAAACGCTCAAGCAGAACGACATTCGCAATTCGGCGATGATCTTTGTGCGGTTGCCCAAGTCTGCGGCGCAGCCTGTGCAGCAGCCGCTTCGGATTGTCGAAACCGCCTGAAGATCAGTCCCCGTCGGCGACGCCCTGCGCGCGCAGTTTGGCGCGCCGCGCACGGTAGCTGGGCAGGATCACCAGGATAACTGCGATGACCAGCAGACCCAGTGTCATCGGGCGCTCCCAGATGAAGGAGATGCCGTCATAAAGCTGCATCGAGCGGGAGAAGTTATCTTCCAGCATGCCGCCCAAGATGAAGCCGATCAGCAGCGGGGCGAGGGGGTAGTCCGCAAAGCGCAGGATGGTCGCGAAGATGCCAAAGCCCACGAGCAAGAGCAGTTCGGTCGCGTTGTTCTGGCCGATATAGGCCCCCATCAGCGTGAAGAACAAAATGAACGGGATCAGGTAGTTGCGCGGGACTGACAGGACCTTCGCGATGTAAGGGATCAGCGGCAGGTTCAGCACCAGCAGGACCAGATTGCCGATGAACATCGACATGATCACGGCCCAGAAGACCTGCGGCTCATCCAGCATCAGTCGGGGGCCGGGGGTCACATTGAGCGCAATCAGGGCACCTAGAAGGATCGCCGTGGTGCCGGAACCGGGGATGCCGAGGGTGAGGAGCGGCACGAAAGAGCCGGTGCAGGCTGCGTTGTTGGCGGTTTCCGGAGCGGCGAGCCCCTTGACCGACCCCTTGCCAAACTCTTCCTGTTCTTTCTTCGGGGCAATATTCCGCTCCACCGCGTAGCCTAGGAACGAGGCGATCGTGGCACCCGCGCCGGGCAGGACACCGATGAAGAAGCCTTGCACCGATTGACGGCCAATCACGGGCGCGATGGATTTGGCTTCTTGTCTGGAGATGCGCAGGTCCTTGATTTCGCTGTCGGCGGATCCTGCCTCTTTGGGTTTCAGAACCAGAAACAGGGCTTCGGGCAAGGCAAACATCGCCATGGCAAGCGTGATGAAGCCAAAGCCGGACTGCAGGTCCATGAGACCCATCGTGAAGCGCGGCATGTTGAAAAGTGCACCTTCACCGACCGTCGCCATGATCAGACCGAGCAGGGTCATGAGCAGGGCTTTGGCAACTTGTCCCGTGCCTGCAAAGGCGGCGATGGCCGAGAGGCCCACGACCATAAGCGCGAAATACTCGGCAGAGTGGAAGAGCAGCGCGACGGAGGACAGCGCGGGCGCGAAGACCATCAAGAGCACGGCGCCTATCGTGCCGCCGGCGAAGCTGGCGATGGCCGCAATGGTCAGTGCTTTGCCCGCCTTGCCTTGGCGCGCCATCGGATAGCCGTCGAAGCTGGAGGCGACGGTGCCGGCCACCCCGGGGGCGTTGAGCAGGATGGAAGAGGTCGAGCCGCCGAAGATCGCGCCGTAATAGACGCCAGCGAGCAGGATCAGCGCGGCGGATGGATCGCCCATCGAGATGGCGACGGGGATCATGATCGCAATGATCGACATCGGCCCAAGGCCCGGAAGCATGCCGATAAACGTTCCGATCAGGCAGCCGCCGATAACCATCAGCAGGTTTTGCAGTGACAGGGCCGTTTGCAGGCCGATCAGCAGTCCTTCGAGCATATCAGCCTCCTACCAAAAAGCCGGGGAGCGGGCGCAGGAAGATGCCTAGAACGACTTGCACCAGATACCAGACGATGCCGGTCGCGAGGCCCGATACGAGAAACATCATGATCCAGCGGCGCTCGCCGAGGATGAAGGAGCCGCCGACGAGAAATCCGACCGTTGAGAAAAGAAAACCCGCGGGGCGGAGCAGCAGCGCATAGGCGACCATGAGGCCTAGCAGCATCAGCGCCTGGCCGATCTTGTAATCGCCAAGGCGGCGGTAATCGATGTCGCCGATCTTTTGCTCGCCCTTTTCAATGCCGAGCAGAATGATCAGGGCAGCAATGATCGCGAAGACCGAAAGGACTTTCGGGAAGGTCGAGGGCCAGATGGGGTTGCGCCGCATGAAGGGGGCCAGCGCGTCATCCATCGTGAACCAAGCGGTGTAGCCGTAAATCAGGCAGATGCCGAGCAAGACAAGTGCAATCCAGCGATCCAGCGCCATGATGCCCTCCGGGTGCGAGTGGGAAATGAAAAGCGGGGCGCAGCATTGGCCGCGCCCCGTTCAAGAGGGTCTTAAAGGAAGCCGAGCTTCTTCATCAGATCGCCGATGACTTGTTCCTGATCCTCAAGGAACGCTTTAAAGTCGTCACCGCTGTTGTGGATGTTGACCCAGCCGTTGCGGGCGCGGACCTCTTCCCATTCGGGTGTGTCATACATCTTCATCAGTGCATCCTGATAAGCGGTGACTTTTTCTTCCGGCAGACCCGGTGCGCCGAAGAAGCCACGCCAGTTGACGAAGGTCATGTCGATACCTTGCTCTTTCATCGTCATGGCGTCGCCTGCGGCGTCAACGCGTTCGTCCGACGTGATGCCGATGATCTTCACTTCGCCTGCATTGGCCAGATCGACCGCTTCCGACAGACCTGTGGAGAGCGCTGCGATTTCGCCCGACAGTAGGGCTGCCATCGCTTTGCCGCCCGCGTCATAGGGGATGTATTTCACCCCCAGCGCGTCCTTGCCTGCGGCTTCCATCACCATGGCCGCCACGAGGTGATCCATGCCGCCGGGCACCGAGCCGCCGCCAATGGCTGTTGCATCAGGGTCGGCGTCATAGGCCGCGATCAGATCTTCCATGGAATTGACGGGGCTGTCCTTGCCGACCACGATCGCCGCATAATCCCCGATAGTGCCTGCGATCAGAGTGAGATCACGGAAGCTTTGCGGGAACACGCCGGTGAGCGAGCGGATCACGATGGGGGTCGAGTTGACCATCAGCGTGCCGTGGTTGCTTTCGGCGTTCTCGATCAGGTAGCCGATGGCTTTGCCGCCGCCGCCGCCTGACATGTTCTCGTAGGATGCGGTGCCGACAAGACCCGCATTGGTCAGGGCTTCGCCTGTGCCGCGGGCTGTGCCGTCCCAGCCACCACCGGCGCCGCCGGGGATGAGGAAATGGATGCTATCGACGACCTGGTGACCGTCTGCATGTGCCGGAGCGGCAAAACCAAGCATTGCAACAGCAGCTGCCATCACGGCGCGGCGGCCGAGTTTGAAGTTTGTCATATTGTCCTCCCAATTAACAATTTTGCGCGGGGGCAAAATCGCGACACCTCACGATGGGAATTACATAGCGGCGTGTCAAGCGCTCGGGGCGGCTCTTTACATGTCGGGAAGCTGAGAAAACTGGCTGGGGTGGTAGGATTCGAACCTACGATACACGGTACCAAAAACCGCTGCCTTACCACTTGGCTACACCCCAACAGTGAGCGGCTAAATACGCAGGCTGCGGGGGGTAATCAAGTGCGTTTTCGCAAAAAGTGCAGTGCGGACTATTCCCGCTCGGCGTTGTGGTCGAGAAGGTCACTCTCGGACTGCTCGTTGCGCTCATCTTCGATGATCTTGGACAGTTCCTTGTCGGCAGTGGCGCTGACCTCGGTCGCTTCGGGTACAGCGACTGGCGCAGGTACTTTTTTGACAGGTTTTTCGTTGGCAGCGCTGGTGTCGAGATTGGTGATCAGGCGATATGTCGGCTCTGGCATCTCGATTTCTTCGGCGGTGAGCGCGGCCATCACGAGGCGGATCGCTTCGCCGCGGGCGGCAACAAGGCTGGTGTCGTGCTGAGCGATCCAGCCCGTGACACGCAACGTGATCGTGCTGTCGCCGATCCCTTCGAGCCAACAATTAGGCGCGGGCTCTGACAGGACGAACGGCAGCGCCTCAATCGTGCTTTGCGCGATGTCACGGGCCTTTGCCAGATCGGCGTCCGGCGCGATGCCCAGATCGAACAGGAAACGGCGTTCGTCGTTGCGGGTGTAGTTCACGATGCGGCTTTTGAAGACGGTCGCATTGGGAATGTGGATGTGATTGCCATCAAAGCTGAGCAGGATCGTGGCGCGGCTGGTCAGGCGGATGACCTTACCGATATCGCCTTCAATCTCGACCGTGTCATTGGGGCGAAATGGTTGGCGGATCGAGAGCATGATCGAGGCGATGAAGTTCTCCACCGTATCGCGGACGGCGAAACCAATGGCCAGGCCGACGATGCCCGCGGCGCCAAGGATTGTGGAGAGCAGCGCGGTGGCGTTGAGGATATCGAGGGCGACAACAAGGCCGCCGATCATGAAGGCAAGGCGGACCAGCTGGCGGTAGATATTGGCGATGAATTTGTTCGGCGCGAGCCTGTCCCAGGGTTGGCGCATACGGGCGAGGAGAATGCCTGCGATAAGCACTACGAGGAATGCCAGCAAGGCGACGAGCGCGAGCGGGACGAACGCAATCAACTGGGTCATGCGGGATTGAAAGCGCTCAACTGCAGGGTTGAGGCGTTCGACAACATCGGTCGTCTCAACAACCTCATTGCGGATCGCGACAACACCTTCAACGCGGCCTGCCAATTCATTCAGCCGGTTTGCGCTGACCGCATCCAAAGTGGTGCCGCGCAGGGTGACTATGCCATTCGAGACGGAGACCGTGACGTCCTCAAAACCGTCGAGCTCGCTCAGGATGCCGCGAATACGGGTGGCGATTGCCGCGTCCTGGCCTGCGCTGTCCTCGACAGTGATGGTGCCGCTGGGTTGCTCTGCCGCATCTTGTGCCAAGGCCGAGAGCGGCAAAAACAGGCACAAGGCCAAGGTCAAAATCAGGCGCATCAAATCTTCCGCATCAATTCGCGTCGAGCATAAGTTCTGGCGTGCCGGTGTAAACGCTAGATCGTCTGATCGTAGTCGCCGACGGAGGGCTCGGTGCGAATGACGGCGTCGATGTCGGCAAAGATCGCGCGCATTTCCGCGTCACTTTCGGGGCTTTCGCAGACGACCACCAGATTGGGCGTGTTGGAAGAGGCGCGCACAAGGCCCCACGCGCCGTTCTCCAATATCACACGGGCACCGTTCACCGTGACGACCTGAGCGATCTTGCGGTCTGCAATGGTCTCGCCCGCGTCGTGCTTGGCGACGAGTTTGGCGACAAGCCGTTCCAGCACATCGTATTTTTCGGTGTCGGCGCAGTAGGGTGACATGGTGGGCGTTGCAAAGGTTTGCGGCAGCGCCTTGCGCAGGTCAGACATCGACATGTCGGGGTTACGGTCCATCAGCTTGCAGATCTCGACCGCGACGCGCATGCCGCAATCGTAACCGCGGCCAATGGGCTCGGCCAGGAAGTAGTGGCCCGATTTCTCAAACCCGGCGAGCGCGCCGATCTCGCGCACCCGGCGCTTCATATGGGAATGGCCGGTCTTCCAGTAATCGGCTTTGACATCGTGTTTTTTCAGTTCGGGGTCAGAGGCGAACAGGCCTGTGGATTTCACATCGGCCACGAAGGTGGAGCCAGGGTAAATCTTGGCCAGATCGCGGGCCATGATGACACCGACCTTATCTGCGAAAATCTCTTCCCCCTCATCGTCGACCACGCCGCAGCGGTCGCCATCGCCGTCAAAACCCAGCGCGAAATCCGCGCCTGAGGCTTTGACGCTGTCGGACATATCATGAAGCATTTCCATGGCTTCGGGGTTCGGGTTGTAGTTGGGGAAGGTGTAGTCAAGCTCATTATGTGACGGCACGATTTCGACGCCAAGGCGCTTGAAGACCTCGGGCGCGAAGGCGGAGGCTGTGCCGTTGCCGGTCGCGCAGACCACTTTGAGTTTGCGGGTCATTTTGAAGTCGCCCACAAGGTCGTCGAGATAGGCGTCCCGCACGCCATCGATGAACTCGTAGGAGCCACCCTCGCGCGCGACGCCTTCGCCATTCAGAACGATATCGCGCAGCTCCGCCATCTCGTCAGGGCCGTGGGTAAGTGGGCGATCAAAGCCCATTTTCACGCCGGTCCAGCCATTTGGGTTGTGGCTGGCCGTCACCATCGCGACTGCGGGCAGGTCCAGATGAAACTGCGCGAAATACGCCATGGGGGAGAGGGCGGGGCCGATATCCTTGACGGCGATACCCGCCTGCATCAGCCCCAGCATCAGCGCATTTTTGATCGAGAGCGAATAGTCCCGGTAGTCGTTGCCTACCGCGATTTCCGGCTTGATACCGCGCTTGTGCATCTGCGTGCCAAGGCCAAGACCCAAGGCCGTGATGCCTGCCAAGTTGATTTCTTCGGGGTATTTCCAGCGGGCGTCGTATTCGCGGAACCCGGTTGGCGTGATCATGGCGTCGCGCAGGAACGCCCAGGTATTCGGGGTGACGGTCGTGGCAGGTTTGGTCACGGGAGATAGTCTTTCGTTAGATGCGAATAGGGGTCTCTTTCGCCAGCGTATCGAAAGCCATCAGAGTTGCAATCAAACTGTCCATATCTTTGAGCGGGATCATGTTCGGCCCGTCAGATGGCGCGGAATCGGGCGCTTCGTGCGTTTCGATGAACACGGCCGCGATGCCTAAAGCGACAGCAGAGCGCGCCATTACGGGCGCAAATTCGCGCTGTCCGCCGCTTGAGCCGCCTTGACCACCGGGTTGCTGCACCGAATGGGTCGCGTCCATAACCACCGGGTAGCCGGTTTGCATCATGCGCGGCAGTCCGCGCATGTCGGCAACCAGCGCGTTGTAACCGAAGGAGGTTCCACGTTCTGTCAGCAAAAGGCGCTCATTCCCGGTAGAGGAGAGCTTGGCGACGACATTGTCCATGTCCCAGGGCGCCAGAAACTGGCCCTTTTTGACGTTGATCGCGGCACCGGTCTCAGCGGCGGCCAGCAGAAGGTCGGTCTGGCGACACAGAAAGGCGGGGATTTGCAGCACATCGCACACCTCGGCCACCGGGGCGCATTGATCGGTGGTGTGAATATCGGTCAGTGTGGGCACATCCAGCGCGGTGCTGACGGATTGCATGACCGCCAGCCCTTCGTCGATGCCAAGACCGCGTTTGCCGGAAAGCGAGGTTCGGTTGGCCTTGTCGAAAGAGCCTTTGAAGATGAACTGAGCGCCGTGCTTAGCGCAAACCTCTTTCATGGTGCCTGCAATCATTTGGGCATGATCGACACTTTCAAGTTGGCAAGGTCCGGCAATCACGGTCAGAGGCGCGTCATTGCTGACGCGGAGGCTGCGAATTTCTACGGTTTTCATTTAGGAGGTGACCTGTTCGCGAAGGATGGATGCTGTGAGCGAGACCATCAGGTAGATGCCCGACAGGATGATAAAGGCGAGCACGGTGTTCTCAAACTTGCGCGGATAAACAGCCTCGTCCGGTGCGGTGGGCGTGACGCCAAGGGACAGGTAGCGCACCTGGCGGTTGGCCTCAATCCGGGCTGTCTCCATCTGCTGCAATGCGCCCTGCAACAGCCCGTCACGGGTTTGCAGGTCAATCTCAGCCCGGCGTAGCTCTGCGTTTTTGTCGGCGAGGGAGACGCCATCGGTGCTGGCGACGGTCAGACGCGTGCGCAGGCTGTCGATCAAGGCCTGTAACCGGCGAATGTCGGCACGCACGCCTTCAACGCGTGCCGCGTTGGGCCGAGCGTTGTCGAGCAAGGCTTGCAGTTGCAATTCTTTTTCCTGCAGTTCCGTCTCGCGTTGACCGATCTGCCCGTTGATCGTTGCCACTTCAGAGAGCGGGTCAATCGTCTCAATGGTGCGCTGAATTTCGACGAGCCGGTCAAGGGCCGCGTCACGTTCTGCGAGCGCTTCCTCGAAACTCTCGCGGGCACCTTTCATTTGATCTTCGCGGACCCGCTGGGTGATGCTGTCGACACGCTCTTCAGCGTAAGAAATCAAGGTGCGCGCCCATTGCTCTGACGTTTCGGGATCAGCGGCGATCACCTCCATCTTCACAATGCCTTCGGTTGGATCGTAGCCGATTTTCACGTTGCGTTTGAATAGTTTATACGCCTGTTCATCCGTCGCATCGGGGTCCAGACGCTGGATCGCGTCAATTTCGTCCCGTGCGAAATGCGCTTTGAAGCCGAAATCCTCGTCAAGGCGCTGCATCGCTTCCCGTGACGTCAGATAGCCCTGCACGGCGATACTGTCTTGCACTGTGGCGAGCTGTGAGCTCCCGAACATGCTGCCAAGAGAGCCAGCGTTGGCGCTCTCAGCTTGCTGGATAATGAATTCGGAATTGGTCGCGTAAAGCGGTGTCGCGATGATGTAGAAATAATAGGCCGCGAGCAAGGTTGGCAGAAAAATGAAGAAACTGAGCCTTGAGATGAGCAAGACAATCTTGCGGCGACGGCGCTTGGCGATGTCGCGCTGGATTTTCATGATCTCACTGGCGCGTTCGTTTGCGCCTGCGAGCAGATCGGTGGCCGGTAGCATGCCATCACCGGAGGGCACAGTTTGCGGAAGCTGCACAGGCGTCTCACCGGTGTCATTCTTGCTTTCGCCGTCATTCGGCACAACAAGCTGAAGCATATTGGAGCGCTGGAACGGGTCGATACCTTTGGCGCGCAGCAGGCGCACGGCATCAAAGTCAGAGGTTGGCGCAAGCCCATGCTTTTGTGCGACGCGACGCGCCATACGTAATTGCCTTCCCGTCAGGCCTTCACGGCGTATAGCGTCGATCTCTGCTTCGGAATTGACATCACTTGCGGTGGCGACTTCACCTTGTGCTGGAGTGGATATCGGAGGTTGGGGCGCCTCGTTTTTGGCGGCGTTTGATTGCATCGGCGCCGCAGGCGTGACGGCTGTCGGCGCCTCCACAGGATCCTGCATGGGCTCTTCAGCGCGCGCAGCGGCACCCAAGCCGCCCGTGCGCCGGATGCGGAATTTCTTAGCCTTGGGTTTCGTAGTCATAGAGCTGTTTCGCTTCTTCCAAGGTGTCAAACATATGAAGCCGCCCCTCGCGCAGTACGGCGGCGGATCGGGCGAATTTCTCAAGTGTGGCGGGTTGGTGTGATACGATGATCACCGTCGTCGTGCGCAACCGTTCTTTCAGGATCGCGCCCGCTTTGCGATTAAATTCTACGTCAGTGGTACCCGGCATGCCTTCGTCAATCAGATAGATGTCGAAATCCAATGCCAACAACAGCGAAAACGTGAAGCGTGCGCGCATGCCCGAGCTGTAAGTGCCAACGGGCATGTCAAAGTATTCTTCAATCCCGCAGAGCCAACGGCAGAAGGCTTCGACATAATCCGGGTCGAGCCCATAAAGTCGTGCGATGTAGCGCGAGTTCTCCATCGCGGATTGGCGGCCGACGACACCGCCCATGAAACCAAGTGGAAACGAGACACGACATTCGCGGCGTATTTCGCCCTCGTCTGGTTTCTCAAGACCTGCCATCATGTTCACAAGTGTGGTCTTACCCGTCCCATTGGGCGCCAGAATGCCCAGCGAATTGCCCAATTCCACACGGAAAGAGGCGCGGTCAAGGATCACCTTGCGCTGTTTTCCCGTCCAAAAGGACTTGCTGACGTTTTCAAACTCGAGCATCCACTCGCACTCCGGCACTGCCTCGTTGGCCGTTCATCCTTAACGGATTGTTTCGTTTCGACCGGTTTATACCGTCTTTCTGGCGACATTATGTCGGATAGCGCCCCTTAAGGGCAACTCTGAAAGAGACAAGCGGCGAATATGCCTCGCTTTTTACTAAAGCTCTTGTTTTTCGACCTTGAGCAGTTTGCCCGCGACGATGGCCATGATGGCGGCAAAGAAGGACAGCAACGCGCCCATTTTGGCGGCGTCTTGCACCGCGCCAACGGGAAATGCGACCGAAGCGATGAATAGCGAAACTGTGAAGCCAATCGCAGACACGCAGCCGATTACAAACAGATCAGAGGATTTCATGCCGACCGGCAGCCCCAGTTTGAGCGGATAGGCTGCCAGATACCCCATCGCGAGGACGCCGAGCGGCTTGCCAACCAGCAAACCGGCAAGCACCAGCCATGTCGGCTCGCTGATGGAAGAGAACGCGACGCCGGCATTCATCAGGCCAAAGAAAAAGAGGATCACCTCGACCGGGCGTTTAAGAAGATGTTCGCAGTGATTGAGCAGATCCGTCAAATACTGCTCGGCTTCGGCGAAGATACCAAATGCACGATCTGCATGCGGTAGGGTCGGGACAATCGGCAGTAAGCCAAGCGCCGGATGCAGCCCACTTTCCTGAAACCCGTACCAGCTGAGGATGCCCGCTATAAGATAGGGCCAGAACGACAGCTTGTTGCGCACCCAAGTCGAATTCGGCCTGGTCTGTTTGTGGCGGTCCAGACGCCGTGGAAGCCAGTTGAAAAGGACAAAGACGCCAATGGCCGCGAAAACCGACAGCAGCAGCCAGACCGGCGCCAGATCGCCTTCGGGATAGAAGATTGCCAGAATAATCAGGCCTGCCGCGTCATCTGCGATTGCCAGCAAAAGCAAAAAGCGAACGGCGGGGTGACCCGCTCCGAACACGATACGCCCGACAAGATAGCTGAACGCGATATCCGTCGCCGTCGGGATCGCCCACCCACGTGCCACCGCGTCATACACATCACTTCCCAAAAAGAAGGCAAGCCCCAGATAGATGGCAATGGGGCCAAACATGCCACCTGCCGTTGCAAAAAGAGGAGTTGCTGCTTTCTTGCCGCGTAACGCACCATTCTTGAGGATGATCGCTTCCCAAACTTCTTTGGCTGCGATTGCGAAAAAGAAGGCCATCATGAGATCATTGACCAGATAATGCAGGCTCAAAACACGTTCAGCGCCACCATGATCGTATTTTTCAGCACCGTGGCCATAGGCGTGTAGCCAGTGGTCATATTTCGCGCCGATAATATCATTGAACCAAAGGGGCGTTTCCGCGAAGTGGTGATAGCTCTCCATGTCCAGATTGGCCCAGACCAGTGCGATCAGTGCACCTAAGATCAGCAGGATCGAGTAATTGATAACAAAATTCCAAACGCGATACATGCCGATCTCCTTGCAGTGTGCATGCCATATTGGGGGAACCCCATGCTTCGGGCAAGTTATCTTGTGTCGCGGTCGGCCAAAGAGCGCGAGGCGTCCGGCATGAAGGAACTGATGGAGGATTTGAGAAATTGCACAATTTGCGCACCGCGTTTTGCGGCCACGCATACTCAGCACAAGCCTAATCCGGTTGTCTGGTTTCAACCTGGCGCGCGCCTTTTGATTGCCAGTCAGGCCCCGGGGTTACGCGTGCATGAGGCCAATACACCCTTTTGGGATCAGTCCGGCGTGCGCTTGCGGCGGTGGCTGGGGCTGGATGACGACGCCTTTTATGATCGCAGCCGTGTGGCCATTGTGCCGATGGCATTTTGCTTTCCGGGCTATGATGCGAAAGGCTCTGACCTGCCGCCGCCAAAAATCTGCGCGCAGACCTGGCGCGAAGAGATTTTGGCGGGGCTTACGGATATTCGGCTGACCGTTTTGATCGGCGGCTATGCGCAGCAATGGCACCTCGGTGGACGGGTCAGCGTCACGGCGCGCGTGGCCGCATGGCGCGATCTGGCGCCGGACGTCTTTTGCTTGCCGCATCCGTCTTGGCGCAATACGGCATGGCTAAAGAAAAACCCGTGGTTCGAGGCGGAAACTGTTCCAGCTTTGCAGGCCCGCGTTAAAGAGGTGATAAGTGACTGAAACGCCGCTGGATCGCGCCCATGCGCAGATGGAAGAAAGCGACGCCAAGCGCCTCGCGTTTTTTGAGCGCGTGGCAGATAGCGAGCTGTTTTTGTTGCTGCAACGTGAAGCGGAAGGCGATCAATTGACGCCCGAGGTCTTCGATCTGGGCGATGCGCAATATGTGCTGGTCTTTGATCGAGAAGACCGTTTGGCGTCATTTGCGGGCCGGATCGTGCCGTTTGCAGCCCTATCAGGTCGCGTCATCGCCAAGATGTTGGCCGGCCAAAATGTGGGCCTTGGGATTAATCTGGATGTCGCACCCTCTGCGATGCTGCTGCCAGCCGACGCGGTGACATGGCTGGCGGAGACGCTGGCACATGCGCCTGATGAGGTTGAGGCAAAGCCTGTTGAGGTGACAGCACCCGCGGGATTGCCGGACAGCTTTATTACTGCGCTCGACACCAAACTGGCAACGGCGATGGGGCTGGCGCCGATGGCGTATCTTGTGGGCGTTGTCTACGAGGGCGGCGCGAAGAGCCATATGCTTGCCTTTATCAGCGCCGCACCGGGGGCCGAGGACTCCTTGGCCAAAGCGGTAAGCGAAGCGCTGACCTTCAGCGGAATTGAGGCTGGCGCGTTGGATGTCGCATTTTTCCAAGCGAGCGATCCGATGGCGGCGCGCCTGTCGCGCGTCGGTCTGCGGTTCGATTTGCCGCAACCCGAAGAGCCGGTCGAACGTGCAGCGCCCGGCAGTGATCCGGATGCGCCGCCGATCCTGCGCTAATACCCTGCGCTGCGGTCGACGAGGTGCAGGAAGGGGCGTCCCTCTTGCCCGCGTTTGATGTTCTGAGCGATGACACGCGCGGCAGAAGCAGCCCGTGTTTCTGACGCGATATGCGGCGTCACGGTGATCTTGGGATGCGCCCAGAAGGGGTGATCTTTGGGGAGCGGTTCGACCCGGAAAACATCAAGCGTGGCGTGGCTGATACGATCGCTGTCGAGTGCTTCTAGCAAAGCGTCATCGTCTATCAGACCGCCGCGGCCCGGGTTCAGGATAACGGCGTCTTTGGGGAGCATTTTCAGCTTTTCGGCGTTCAGCAGATTTTCTGTCTGGGGCGTCAGAGGCAGAAGCAGGACAAGAATGTCTGCGGTGCTGAGTGCTTCTGTCAGACCGCCTTCGCCCGACAGGCAGGTAAGGCCGTCGATCTGCTTGGGGCGACGGCTCCACCCTGTGACGTTGAATTTGAGTTGCGTCAGCATTTGCGCGCAGGCTGTGCCAAGCGTGCCGAGACCGAGGATGCTGACGTTGCGGTCTCTGGCCAGAGGCGGGGCCACGTTGCGCCACTCGCCGTTCAGGCCATGGATATGCGCATCCATCCCGAGGTGATGACGCAGGACATGGCCGGTCACCCATTCGATCATGCCGTCCGTCAGACCCTCATCCACCATCCGCGCGAGCGGTTGGGTAAGGGTCGGATTGCCGGTGATCGCCTCGACCCCGGCCCACAGGTTGAGGACAGCTTTGCAGCGCGTGTAGGGCGTGAAATCCTGCAAATCGCTGTTGGGCGCGTAAATGATGTAGTCAACGTTTTCTGGCGGAAAATCGCGGCGCAGATCAACGTCAAGCGATGCCTCTGCGAAGGCCGCTTTCAAGGGTGCCTCATACTGATCCCAGCGCATATCGAGCGCTGCAAAGAGGACGTTGATCATGGGCTAGCGGGCTCTGTGGACATGGGCGCTTTGGACAAGACCGAAGGCGGCCATCAGCACCAGCATCGCCGATCCGCCATAGCTGACCAACGGGAGGGGAACGCCCACGACAGGGGCGAGCCCCATGACCATGGACATGTTGACGGCGAAGAACAGGAAGAACGTCGCGGCGATGCCAAGCGTTAGGAGGGATGAGAAGCGGTCTTTCATGCGCATCGCGGAGATCACACAGAAAAGGATGATCAGCGCGTAAAGCACCAGAAGGGAGAAGGCGCCGACAAAGCCGAACTCCTCGGCCAAGGTGGTGAAGATAAAGTCGGTGTGCTTCTCGGGCAGAAAGTTCAGCCGGGATTGTGTGCCTTGCATGAAGCCGCGCCCGGTCCAGCCACCAGAGCCAAGGGCGATCTTCGACTGCGTGATGTGATAGCCCGCCCCCAGCGGGTCCGTCGACGGGTCGATGAATGTATCAATCCGGCGGTATTGGTAGTCGTTCAGAAGTTGCCATTCGGTGCCGCGACTGACGAGGACGGCATAGATCAAAGCGATCCCCATCAGGATCACAACCGCGAAGTAGAGCCAGTGCACGCCTGCCAGAAACATCATGATGCCGCCCCCTGCGGTCAGCAGGATCGAGGTGCCGAGATCGGGTTGCGTGAGCACCAGAAACACCGGGGCAAGGATGAGTACCAAGGGGATCAGCACCCAGAGCGGGCGGGAGACTTTGTCTTGTGGGAGCCAGTCATAGTAGGCGGCCAGCAACATCACGAGCGTGATCTTCGTCATCTCGGAGGGTTGCAGGCGCATGAAGCCCAGGTTGATCCAGCGTTGTGCACCCATGCCCACGACGCCGAAGAACTCGACGTACAGCAAAAGGAGTAGGGAGACGCCAAAGGCCACCGCTGCGATGTTGCGCCAGAACCAGATCGGGATCATGGCCACGATGAACATCAGGACGACGCCCATCGCGAACCGTTCCATCTGCTGGCTGGCCCATGGAGAGAAGGACCCGCCTGCAACGGAGTAGAGCATCAGCACGCCGACACCTGCGACCGCCGTGATAAGCAATAGCAGAGCCCAGTTGATATAG
The DNA here is from genome assembly GCA_038532735.1 of Pseudomonadota bacterium. Taxonomy (GTDB): domain Bacteria; phylum Pseudomonadota; class Alphaproteobacteria; order Rhodobacterales; family Rhodobacteraceae; genus JAHTBL01. The sequence goes on along the minus strand of JBCBAC010000002.1, from coordinate 163,279 downwards.
AAAATCTTGGTTGGGCCGGAGGGAACCGTCTTCAGGTTATACTCAAGATAGCTCATGCGCGGTCGCTGCCTGTGCCGTCGGTCTTGTCGCGTTCGCGCAGGTTCATGTTCTCGTGCATCTGCTCGATCTGGCCACGCGCGGCGTTTGGGTAGGCCTCTAACGGGGGCACTTCGCCGTAAAGGGCGCGTAGCGTGATGTCGCGCCCAATCGGTGCGGCTGCCTTGGAGCCGCCGCCGCCATGTTCCACGACAACGGCAACCGCGATCCGCGGGTTCTCGTAGGGTGCGTAATTGACCCACAGCGCGTGATCCCGGCGTTCCCAGGGCAGGTCTTCGTTGCGGGTGACGCCGCGGCGACGTTCCTCTGCCGTGATGCGGCGCACTTGCGATGTGCCGGTCTTGCCTGCCATGCGGAATGCGTCTTCGATAATGCGAGAGCGATAGGCCGTGCCGCGCCGATGGTTGGAGACGGCGTACATCGCATCCTGCACGCGCTTGAGCAGGTTGGCGTTGAGACCCAACTCGCCGCCGTCGCGGATCGGCTCATCGACGCCGTTCACGGATTTGATCAGTCGCGGACTGATTGCCCGGCCGGTTGCAAGGCGTGCGCTCATGACGGCCAGTTGCAAGGGCGAAGCCAAGACATAGCCTTGCCCGATTGAGGCGTTGACCGTGTCGCCGATCCGCCATTCTGCGTTGCGGACTGTGCGTTTCCATTCTTTCGTGGGGGCCAGTCCCTCGGCCACGGCGGACATGGGCAGGTCGTGATCAACGCCGATGCCAAGGCGCTTGGCCATCGCGCTGATCTTGTCGATGCCGACGCGCTGGGCAATATCGTAGTAATAGACGTCGCAGCTTTGAACGAGGCTGTCATGCAGGTTCATGTTGCCGTGGCCAGCGCGCTTCCAGCAGTGAAAGCGCAAGCCCGACACGGTCGTATGGCCGGGACAGTAGACCGTTTCGTCGACCCCGACGAGGCCGTCTTCGAGGGCTGCAAGCGCGGTCACCATCTTGAAGGTGGAGCCGGGCGGGTAAATGTCCTGCACCGCTTTGGACCGGAAGGGGCGATACTTGTTGTCGCGCAGGGCGTTGTAGGCTGTGCTGGAGATGCCGCGCACGAAAAGATTCGGATCGAAACTGGGGGCAGAGCCGATAGCCAACAGGTCGCCGGTCTGGGTGTCCATGACGACTGCAGAGGCGGCTTCCCCCTCCAGCCGCGCCTGCACGTAGTTCTGAAGGTCCGTATCCACGGTCAGTTGCAGATCATCGCCGGGCACGCCTTCTGTGCGGTCAAGCTCGCGGATGACGCGGCCCAGGGCGTTGACCTCGATCTGGCGGTTTCCGGCTTTGCCGCGCAAGTCGCGTTCATGTTTAACCTCGACCCCGGTCTTGCCGATCTGAAAGCGGGGGATCTGGAGCAATGGGTCTTGATCATCAATGCGGCTGAGGTCGAAATCGCTGACAGGCCCGACATAACCCAGAATATGCGCGTAATCTTCCTGCATCGGATAGTAGCGGGACAGACCGACCTCTCCGCTGATCCCGGGCAGGGCGGGGGCGTTGACGGCGACTTTCGCGATATCTTCCCAAGCGACACGCTCGGCGACAGTAACGGGTACAAACGGGCTGCGGCGCTTGAGCTCCTTGCGGGCGCGGTCCAGCTCTTCCGGATCGAGCGGCACGATGGAAGACAAGCGGGCGAGTGTATCGTCCACATCGCCGGCATCTTCGCGCACCATCACGATGCGGTAGTTCTGTTCATTATCCGCTATGATCATGCCATTGCGGTCGTAGATCAGACCGCGTGCCGGTGGGATCAGCCGCAGGTTGATGCGGTTTTCCTCGGCCAGAAGGCGGAATTGATCGGACTTCTCAATCTGCAGATGTCGCATGCGCAGGCCAAGCCCCGCGATAAAGACCAACTGCAAGCCGCCTAGAACCAAGGCGCGGCGGCTCAGCTTGCGGCTGCTTTCCTGAACTTCGCGCTGTGACTTACGCATTTAGCGGGCCTCCACAGGGTCGTATTCGCCGGGGGCCGCTTTGCGCACGCCGAACAGGAAATGCGAGGCCGCCACTGCGACAGGATAGGCGAACGCGGTGGACAGGAACAGGCTTGCGTCCAACGCAAGTGGAGCGGGGTCGACCAGAAAGAGCATCAAGATCAGGCGGTGCGCAACGACGACAAGGCCGGTCACAACGATGACGGTGAACCACTCCAAAAGGAACGTCCCACCCCGCATGAAGATTGCGCGGGACCGCAGCACCTCGAGGCCGATGATCACGCATGCGGCCCAAAGGCCTGGGGGGCGTTGAAACAGAAAATCTGTCAGCAGGATCACGATGGCAACGAGGAGCGCTGGAACTGCGTCGGGGCGGCGCAAAACCCATGCATAGGCAAGGCACATCATGTAATCTGGCGCAGCCCAGCGGCGCGGCTCCGTTTCAAGTGGCAGCAGCTGCACGAAAATGACCAGCACGCCGAGGCTTGCATAGAGTGCCCAGAAGGCGAAAGGGCGGTTTGCAGTTTGCTCAGCCATCGGTCGCCTCCTGTGCGGGGGCGATTTCAGCTGTGGGGCGTGCGGGCAGAGGGCCGATTAGGTGACCTGGCTCATCAATCACCTCGACCGAGCGGGAGCGCAGGACGCGCAGGAACTCAAGGCGCTCATAGTCCGCAGAGAGGCGGACGCGCAGGCGGCGGTCGGGGCCTTGGGCGACTTGGCCGATCAGCAGGCCTGCCGGGAAGACGCCACCATCACCAGAGGAGACGACCCGGTCGCCAGGGCGCACGAGGTCAGGATCTTCGAGGAACTCAATCGGTGGTGCAGGGGAGTTGTCTCCCGCAAGAATGGCGCGCTGACCAGAGGGTTGGATCGTGACAGGCAGGCGTGAATTGCTGTCGGTCAGCAGGATCACACGGGCGGTGCGGTCGCCCACCCCAGAAATGCGCCCAACGAGGCCAAGGCCGTCGGTTGTTGCCCAACCGTCCTGAATGCCGTCCCGCGCACCGATGTTCAGCAGCACCGATTGCCGGAAGGGAGAGCCGCTATCTGCCAGCACGACGCCGGTCACGAAAGTGAGTTTCGGATCAAGACGCACCTTGTTCAGATCAAGCAGCTTGGCGTTTTTTTGTTCCAGCTGCAGGGCGGCTTCCTTCCATGCCTGCATCTGTCGCAGCTCACGGCGAAGTTCTTGGTTTTGCTCGTATATTTTCCGATAGGACCGGAAGTCCGCAACGATATTCGTGGTTGCCGTGACCGGCGCCATCGCCCATTCAAAATTCGGCACGATCTGGTCCACCAGATTGGCGCGCAGCCGCTCGACGCGGGGGCTGTCGATACGCCAAAGCAGGAACACCCCGAAGAGCACAATGACAAGCAGCCCGATCAGCAAACGGCGGATCGGGCGGACATAGTCATCGCGTCTGGACGTGTCTCGTGCCAAGGGTCGCCCCTTTGCGGGTCAAATTGTTTTACGTGTCGTAGTCTATCACATGCTTGAGCTTGTGTTCATACTCAAGCGCGCGACCTGTTCCCAGCGCCACACAGTTCAGGCTTTCGTCAGCCACAGAGATGGCCAAACCGGTTTGCTCGCGTAAGGCAAGATCAAGCTCTCCCAATAGCGCGCCACCGCCCGTGAGCATGACGCCCCGGTCGACGATATCGGCGGCCAGATCGGGTGGAGTGGCCTCCAGCGCGGTCATCACGGCCTCGCAGATTTGCTGGACTGGTTCTGCAAGTGCTTCGGCGACTTGGGCCTGATTGATCTCGGTTTCCTTGGGAACGCCGTTGAGCAGGTCACGGCCCCGGATTTGCAAAGCCGCGCCGCGCCCGTCGTCAGGCATGCGGGCAGTGCCGATGGTGGTCTTGATGCGTTCGGCGGTGGTTTCACCGATCAGCAGATTATGCTGGCGACGAAGGTAGCTGATGATGGCCTCGTCCATCCGGTCACCACCGACGCGGACAGAGCGCGCATAGACGATGTCGGCCAGCGACAAGACGGCGACCTCGGTCGTACCACCACCGATATCGACAACCATGTTGCCGGTGGGGTCGGTGATCGGCATGCCAGCCCCGATGGCTGCTGCGATGGGTTCAGCAATCAGTCCCGCGCGGCGGGCACCGGCAGACAGAACCGACTGACGGATGGCACGTTTCTCCACTGGGGTCGCGCCATGGGGGACACAAACGATGATCTTGGGCTTCGATAGGGTGGTCCGGCGATGAACCTTGCGAATGAAGTGCTTGATCATCTCTTCGGCAACGTCGAAGTCAGCGATGACCCCGTCCCGCATCGGGCGGATCGCTTCGATCGAGCCGGGAGTACGGCCCAACATCAGTTTGGCGTCCTCGCCAAAGGCCAATGCGGTCTTTTTGCCGTCTTTCACTTGGTAGGCCACCACGGACGGTTCCGACAGGATCACGCCTTTGCCTTTGACATAGACAAGCGTGTTCGCTGTCCCAAGGTCGATCGCCATATCTGACGAAAACAAGCCCCCTAAACCAAACATCTTCGCGGTCCCTTACCCCAATATCCTGAACTGCCCGCGACTCTGTCAGGCGCGGGCAGTTGCGTGCTTATACGAGGCTATGCGGCGCGGCGAAAGGCCTTGATCCTGCCTTATCAGCGCGTTTTTGCCGCTGTTTGGGTGCTTAGGACACGTCCTTGTAGGTCACAACGCGTTTGTCGCCGCCGGGCCCTGACTGCTCGCGGCGCATCAGCAGCCGGTTCAGCGCACTGACATAGGCTTTGGCGGAGGCGACGACCGTGTCGGTGTCTGCGGACTGTCCCGTCACGATGATCCCGTTCTCCTCCATCCGGACGCTGACGGTGGCCTGTGCGTCGGTGCCTTCGGTGACCGCGTGCACCTGATAGAGCTGCAGGCGCGCCTCATGGGCAAAGAGCGCCTTGACCGCGTTGAATGTGGCATCAACGGGTCCGTCGCCTTGAGCGGTGACCTGATGCTCCTTACCGTCGATCAGCATTGTCAGATCTGCCGATTGAGGCGCCTCGGTTCCGCAGATCACGCGCAGGAATTTAATCTTCAGGCGCTCATCTTCCGGACGGGCGTCGGACATCAGCGCAACCAGATCGTCGTCGTAGATCTCTTTCTTGCGGTCGGCCAGTTCCTTGAACCGCACGAACACATCGTTGAGTTGGTTGTCGGCCAGCTCAAACCCCAGATCCTTGAGTTTGGCGCGCAAAGCGGCGCGGCCCGAATGCTTGCCCATCACCAGATTGGTGTCATTCAGGCCGATATCCTCGGGCTTCATGATCTCGAAGGTTTCGGCGTTTTTCAGCACGCCATCCTGATGGATCCCGCTTTCATGCAGAAACGCGTTTTTGCCAACGATGGCTTTGTTGAACTGCACCGGGAAGCCCGAAACGGTCGCAACGCGGCGCGAGATATTCATGATCTTGGTGGTGTCGATGCCGGTCTGGTACGGCATGATGTCGTTACGTACGCGCAGGGCCATCACGACCTCTTCCAGCGCGGTGTTGCCAGCACGTTCGCCCAAGCCATTGATTGTGCACTCAATTTGGCGCGCGCCCGCGTCCACCGCTGCCAGCGCGTTGGCGGTCGCCATGCCAAGATCATTGTGGCAATGGGTGGCAAAGACGATCTGATCCGCGCCGGGTGCATTGGCGATCAGGTCTTCAATGATCTGCGCACTTTCGCGCGGGGCGGTGTAGCCAACGGTATCGGGGATGTTGATCGTTGTGGCACCGGCTTTGATTGCGATTTCCACGACGCGGTAGAGGTAATCGGTTTCTGTGCGCGTGGCGTCCATGGGGGACCATTGCACGTTGTCACAGAGGTTGCGCGCGTGGGTGACAGTGTCGTGGATCCGTTCGGCCATCTGGTCTTGGTCCAGCGCGGTGATATCGCGGTGCAGGGGGGAAGTGCCGATGAAGGTGTGGATGCGCGGGCGGGCGGCGTGCTTCACGGCTTCCCAGCAACGGTCGATATCCTTGAAATTGGCGCGTGCCAGTCCGCAGATCACGGAATTGACGGAGCGTTCTGCGATCTCTTTGACCGCCTTAAAATCGCCGTCCGAGGCTATGGGAAAACCGGCTTCGATGATATCGACGCCCATCTCATCAAGCAGGCTCGCGATCTCCAGCTTTTCGGAATGGCTCATCGTGGCGCCGGGACTTTGTTCGCCGTCGCGCAACGTCGTGTCAAAGATCACAACGCGATCTTGTTGTTTGGTATCGGTCATATCGGGTCTCTTGAGTTTTGTTTCCTTAGCGTTTGGCGCGAAATCCCCCCTGAGCGGTCGCGCCAACAGGCACGCTCAGAGGCGGCTAAGGAGAAGCAATAGGCCAGCGCGCAGCGCGGGGCTGCTTGCAAATTGGATATGGCCGTTGGTCATCATACGCCCTGTTATACCGCAGCTTTGGTGAATGAAAAGTGCTTTGTCGATTTGACGGGGCGGGGCGGCCTCTTATGTGACACGGCCATGGAACGCGCATTGATTATCGGAGACAGCGGCGGCATTGGCGGTGCTGTCAAATCGGCCTTAGAGGCGAAAGGGGTCACGGTCGTGGGCCTCTCGCGGTCGGGCGATGGGCTGGATGTGACGTCGGAGACGTCGGTCGCTGCTGCGCTAGGTGCCTTACAGGGCAGTTTTGATCTGATTTTTGTGGCCACAGGTGCGTTGGAAATCGACGGTCATGAGCCAGAGAAGACCATCAAGTCGCTGGAGCCGGATGCGATGCTGGCGCAGTTCAAACTGAACACGGTTGGTCCTGCAATGGTTCTGAAATACGCGCTGCGGTTGCTACCCCGAAATGGGCGCGCTGTCGTGGCGGTTTTGTCGGCACGGGTTGGCTCCATTGGGGATAACGGGTTGGGCGGATGGTATTCCTACCGAACGGCGAAGGCTGCGGTGAACCAGGTCGTGCATTCGGCGGCAATCGAAGTCGGCCGGTCGCACAAGGACGCGATCCTTGTTGCACTACATCCCGGCACCGTCGCCACAAAATTCACAGAGAAATATGCAGGCCGTCACAAGACTGTACCAGCGGGCGAGGCGGCGGAAAACTTGTTGAACGTGATTGCAGCGCTTGGTCCGGAGCAAACTGGCGGGTTCTTCGACTGGGCCGGGAAAGAGGTGCCTTGGTGACCAAATTATTGCTTGTGCTGGGGGACCAGCTTTCGAAAGACATCGCGTCCTTGCGTGAGGGGGATAAGGACAAAGACGTCATTGTCATGGCCGAGGTTGGCGATGAGGCGACATACGTGCAGCATCATCCAAAGAAGATCGCCTTTCTTTTCGCTGCGATGCGCAAGTTCGCGAAGGCTTTAGAGGAGGATGGGTGGAAGGTTGCCTATACCAAGCTGGACGACAGCGAAAACTCGGGCTCTATCGGCGGGGAGCTTCTGCGCCGCGCCGAGGAGCATGGCGCTGATGAGGTGATCGCGACAGAGCCGGGGGAGTGGCGTCTGATCTCCCTCCTCGAAGATCTGCCGATCCCGGTGCATCAGTTTCAAAACGATCTTTTTATCGCGTCTCATAAAGAGTTTGAGGATTGGGCCGACGGCCGCAAGGCGCTCCGGATGGAGTATTTTTACCGCGATATGCGGCGCAAAACCGGCTTGCTGATGGAGGGCGACAAGCCTGTCGGCGAGAAATGGAACTTTGACCATGACAACCGCAAGCCTGCGCCAGACGAAGTCACCTTTGACGGACCTTTGCGGTTCGAGCCGGACGAGGTCGTGGAAGAAGTTCTTGAGCTGGTCGAGGCGCGGTTCGACAATTCGTTTGGCGATTTAAGGCCGTTTTGGTTCGCGACGGACCGGGATCAGGCGCTTGAGCAGCTTGCCCATTTCATCGAACACGGGCTGGCGAAATTTGGCGATTTTCAGGACGCGATGATGAACGACAATCGCTTTCTGTATCACGGGCTGGTCTCTTTCTACATGAACGCGGGTCTTCTGAGCCCTCTGGAGGTCTGCGAAGCGGCGGCCAAGGCGTATGAAGATGACACGGCCCCGATCAATGCGGTCGAGGGGTTTATCCGTCAGATCATCGGCTGGCGCGAATATGTGCGCGGTATCTACTTTCTGGAAGGTCCTGACTATCCGCGCCGCAACGGCCTGAACCATCAGAGGGGGCTGCCGGACTTCTACTGGGGTGCGGAAACCAAGATGAACTGCATTTCCAAGGCAGTCGCGCAAACCAAGGAAGAGGCCTATGCCCACCATATCCAGCGTTTGATGGTGACGGGCAATTTCGCGCTTCTTTCGGGCATCAATCCGAATGAGGTGCACGAGTGGTATCTCGCTGTCTATGCGGATGCCTATGAGTGGGTCGAAGCGCCTAACGTGGTGGGCATGAGCCAATTTGCAGATGGCGGGATCATCGCATCAAAGCCCTACGTCTCGAGCGGCAGCTACATCAACAAGATGTCGGATTACTGCAAAAGTTGCGACTATAGCGTCAGTAAGAAAACCGGAGAGGGGGCCTGCCCGTTCAATCTGCTCTATTGGCATTTCCTGATCCGGCATCGGGAGCGTTTTGATAACAACCCGCGCATGGCACAAATGTACCGCGTCTTTGATCGCATGGACGAAGACCGCCGCGAGACAGTTTTGGCGGAGGCGGATGCGTTTCTTGATAAGCTGGGCAAAGAGGTCGTCTAGCGCGAACTAGATGCAGCGCCCGCCGTCGACTTCCATGGCAACGCCCGTGATCATACTGGCCTCGTCGGAACAAAGGAACGCGGCGGCGTTGCCCATATCCTCGGGCGTGGAAAAGCGCCCGATTGGGATAGTGGACAGGAACTGCGCGCGGCGTTCCGGTGTGTCGTCACCGAGAAAAGACTTCAGCAAAGGCGTGTCGCCCGCAACGGGGTTGAGTGCGTTGACGCGGATGCCGGATGGGGCAAGCTCAATCGCCATGGTCTTTGTGGCGGTGATCATCCAGCCCTTGGAAGCATTGTACCAGTTCAGATGCGCCCTTGGTGAGACGCCGGCGGTCGAGGCGACATTCAAGATCGCCCCACTTTTGCGCGCTTTCATAAGCGGGACGATATGGCGGGCGGTCAGGAAGACGGACTTGGCGTTCACGGCAAGAACGCGGTCAAAATCCTCGACCGTGATGTCTTCCATCGGGCCCGGAAGATGGGTGACGCCTGCGTTGTTCACCAACACGTCGATATGGCCCAGCTGATCGAGTGTTGTCTGGGTCATCGCCTCGACCGATGCGTCATTAGACACGTCGACATGGCAGGCTGTGCCATCGATTTGATCGGCGATGTGCCGTGCTGCGTCCATGTTCAGATCGGCCACGACAACGCGCGCGCCCTCGGTCGCAAATTTCCGCGCGATGCCTGCGCCGAAGCCTGAAGCAGCCCCTGTCACAATCGCTGTTTTTCCCTGCAATCTCATGGTTTTGTCCTATCCGTGATGGGCGGCAACGGTCTTGAGTTGGGAAAAGCCATAGAGCGCCTCGAACCCCTTTTCGCGGCCATGACCGGATTTTCCGACCCCTCCGAAGGGCAGCTCCACGCCGCCGCCTGCGCCGTAATTGTTGATGAAAACCTGCCCTGCCTTGATCCGCTTGGCGAGCCGCATTTGCCGCGCGCCGTCGCGGCTCCAGATGCTCGCAACAAGCCCGTAATCCGTACCGTTTGCAATTGCTATGGCTTCGTCGTCGTCGTCAAAGGGAATGATGACCTGAACGGGGCCGAAAATCTCGTCCTGGGCAAGAGTGTGATCGGGCGAGACATCGGTGAAAAGCGTGGGCGCGACGTAGCTGCCGCCCGCGGGTGCATCAGCGATGATCTGGCCTTGGGCTGCGGTTTCAAGATCGCGCCCTTTGTTCAGAAACCCATCGACAATCTCTTTTTGGCGGGCGGAGACGAGGGGGCCGACATGTAGATCATCCAGTGCGGGGCCAACTTGGAGGGCATTATAGCGCGCGGCCATGCGGGTCGTGACTTCGTCAAGTTTGGAGCGGTGGACGAGAATGCGGGACGAGGCAGAGCAGGTCTGGCCCGCGTTCTGGATCGCGGCATTGACGAGGAAGGGTGTCGCGGCCTCTAAATCAGCATCCTCAAAGACGAGTTGGGGGGATTTGCCGCCCAGCTCCAGCGTGACTGGGACGACGTTCTGGCCGGCGGCTTGCTGGACCAATGCGCCCACTGGCACGGAGCCCGTGAAGGACACATGGTCGATACCGGGATGGCTGGAAAGGGCGGCGCCAGCCTCTGTTCCCAGACCGGTTACGGTGCTGAGCGCGCCTTCAGGCAGACCTGCGTCATAGGCAAGATGGGTGAAAGCCAGGGCCGTTAGGCTGGCCTCTTCCGCTGGTTTCAGAACGCATGCGTTGCCCATGGCAAGTGCGGCACCTACGGATCGTCCAATGATCTGCATCGGGTAATTCCAAGGAACGATGTGGCCGGTGACACCATGCGGCTCGCGCAACGTGTAGACCGTGTAGCCGTCGAGATAGGGGATCGTCGTGCCGTGGAGCTTGTCAGCCGCGCTGCCATAGAACTCCATATAGCGGGCAAGCGCGATAACATCGTTATGGGCCTGCGTCAGGGGTTTGCCCACGTCGCGCGCTTCCATCCAAGCCAGATCATCTGCGCGTTCCAAAACAAGCTGCCCGATCTTTGTCAGAACGCGCCCCCGCTGCGTGGCGGTCATCCGACACCAATCGCCTTTAAGCGCATTTTGTGCTGCTGAAACCGCGCTGTCGATATCATCGGCGCTGCCTCTGGCAATCTGGCCGAAGGTTTCGCCGGTCGAGGGATCGTTTATCGGAAGAACATCGCCCTGCGCGGGTTTGCGCCACGCGCCGCCGATACAAATTCTGTCTGTGTCAAACCAGATGCGGCTCATGTGCCCTCACTCCCCAGTGGTTGGGGTAACTGTGCCGGGGATCGAGGGAATGGTAAAGCGGTCTCAGTTGCTAGAGGTCAGAGCGCCGTTTTCCCATTCGCCAGAGCGTTCTTCGCCGCTGGCGTAGCGCATGGTGCCTTCACCCTGACGTTTGCCTTGCACGAACATGCCCTCGTAGACATCGCCGCTTGCATAGGTGGCGACGCCGCGTCCGCTGATCTCGCCCTGCCGCCACTCGCCTTCGTAGACAAAACCGTTGGCCATTGTGATCTTGCCGGTTCCGTGGCGCTGGCCATCCTCGAAATTGCCCTCGTAGACAGAGCCGTCGGCATAGGTCGCCTTGCCCGCGCCCTGACGTTTGCCATCCACCCAATTGCCTTCGTAGACGTAGCCATCCGGGTAACGCATCGTGCCTTGGCCGTGGTTTTTGGCGTTCTTGAAGCCACCTTCGTAGGTCAGCCCGCTGGTATAGGTGGCGATGCCTTGGCCTTCGATGACACCAGCGACCCACGTGCCTTCATACGTGTTGCCATCGGGGTAGACGATCTTGCCCTGACCTTCGGCGAGGTCCTCGACGAATTGACCTGTGTAGACGGAGCCATCGGGGTAGGTGACTTCCCCTGTGCCGTGGATCATGCCGTTCTGCCAGCCACCTTGATAGAGGTAGCCATCCGCGCCAGTAAAGCTGCCCTGGCCATGGCGCTGATCGTTGAGGAACGCACCTTCATAAACATCGCCATTCGCATAGGTGACCTTGCCTTGCCCGTCACGTTTCCCGGCTTTGAACTCACCCTCGTAGACGTCGCCATTGGCTTGGGTCAAAACGCCGGTACCGTCGATCTGGCCAGCCTTCCAAGTGCCCTCGTAGCGCAGCCCGTCGGGCATGGTCAGGATACCGGCGCCTGACCTTTGTCCGGCCGCCATCATTCCTTCGTAGCGTGCCCCATCGGGGTAAGTGATCGTGCCTTGGCCTTCCTTGACGCCGTTGACCCAATTGCCTTCGTAAACATAGCCATTGGGACCTGTGAGCGTGCCAACCCCGTGATGTAATGCGTTGCGAAAGCTGCCTTCATAGCGCATCTCGTTCGCGTATGTAGCCACGCCGGTGCCCGTACGCTCCCCATCGACCCACTCGCCTTCATAGGTCGAGCCGTCGACATACGTAATCGTGCCGAGCCCCTCGGGCTTGCCGCGTGCGAAACTGCCCACATAAACGGCGCCGTTGGGGTATGTGGCCTGGCCTTGGCCCTTTATCTCCCCATCGACCCATTCGCCCTCGTAGACATAGCCGTTGGGCAGCGTGTAGCTGCCTTGCCCATCTTGCTTGCCGTTCTTGAAAGTGCCGACATAGACGCCGCCATCCTCGTATTGCTTCGTCTCGACCTGCTGCGCAGCGGCGGGCAGGGCAAAAACAAGGCTGGTGACAGTGGCAAGTGCGATGCGGCGCATGGCGGTTGATCCTTCGAGGTTCCTTGATTGCAACGCTAATTGAGGCCCCGGTTGCCCGCAACGGCTTTCCACGCTGCCTTGGCCTATTCCGCCGCAGGGCCTTCACCTTGCGCGGCAATCTGCTAAGTCCCGTGGGGACAGAGTAAGGACGACCCTGATGAGCGCGAAATTCCGCATGACGCTGGCCCAGTTAAATCCCACCGTGGGGGATCTTGCTGGTAATGCCGCGAAAGCAAAAGCGGCTTGGGAGGCTGGCAAAGCTGCCGGCGCGGATATGGTTATGCTGCCCGAAATGTTCATCACGGGCTATCAGGTGCAGGACCTTGTGATGAAGCCAGCCTTCACGCTGGATGCAATGGCGCATCTGGATGCGTTGGGCGCGAATTGTGCGGATGGGCCAGCGCTGACGATAGGCGGGCCGTTCATCGAAGGCGTTGCCCTGCACAATGCTTACTACGTTTATGAAAACGGTACCCGTAAAGCGTTGATCTGCAAGCATGAATTGCCGAACGAGACGGTTTTTGACGAGGTCCGTTTGTATGAACCCGGCGATATCGCAGGGCCTTACGTTGTCGGCCCTCTGCGCATCGGCTCGCCGATTTGCGAAGACGCCTGGCACGGGGATGTCAGCGAAGCGATGGCGGAAAGCGGGGCGCAGGTGCTCGCCGTGCCGAACGGCTCGCCCTATTATCGCAACAAGTATGAGACCCGGCTGAACCAGATGATCGCACGGGTGGTCGAGACGGGCTTGCCTCTGGTTTACCTGAACATGGTTGGCGGACAGGACGATCAGATGTTTGACGGTGGCTCTTTCGTGCTGAACCCCGGCGGCGAAATGGCCGTGCAACTGCCTGTGTTCGACGAAGCCATCGTTCAGGTGGATTTTGAAGAGACAGATGCTGGGTGGCGTGCCCTTCCGCAGGAGTTTGCGCCCCATCCCGATTTCTACGAACAAGATTACCGCACGATGGTCGAGACGCTGCGCGACTATATGCGGAAAACCGGGTTCAAGAAGGTTCTGCTGGGGCTTTCGGGCGGAATCGACAGTGCCATAGTCGCCACGATTGCCGCCGATGCGCTTGGCCCCGAGAATGTCCGCTGCGTGATGTTGCCGTCGGAATATACGTCCGAAGGCTCCCTTCACGATGCAGAGGCCGTCGCGACCGCGCTTGGCACGCGGTTGGATACTCTGCCGATCTCTGGCCCGCGGGCGGCGGTGACAGAGGCTTTGGCACCGCTTTTCGCCGGAACCGAACCCGATATTGCAGAGGAAAACATCCAGTCGCGCTTGCGGGGGCTGTTGCTGATGGCGCTGTCCAACAAGTTTGGGGAGATGCTTTTGACGACAGGCAACAAGTCCGAAGTGGCTGTTGGCTATGCGACGATCTATGGGGATATGTCGGGCGGCTATAACCCGATCAAGGACCTCTATAAAACGCGCGTGTTCGAGATATGCCGCTGGCGCAATGCCAATCATCGCGACTGGATGCTGGCCCCGAAAGGTGAGGTGATCCCGCCACGTGTGATCGACAAGCCACCCTCTGCCGAACTGCGCCCGGATCAAAAGGACGAGGACAGCCTACCCCCCTATGACGTCCTCGACGGAATCCTGACGATGCTGGTTGATGAGGAACGCTCGGTCGCGGATTGTGTGGCGGCCGGATATGACCGCGCGACAGTCAAGAAGATTGAGCACCTGATCTATATCTCGGAATACAAGCGCTTTCAGTCTGCTCCCGGCGCGCGTCTGTCGCATCGGGCTTTTTGGCTGGACCGGCGCTATCCAATCGTGAACCGCTGGCGCGATCCGTCCTGATTTTCTGAGTATTTGGCCAAAGATGAAACAAGCGCGCCCGTTAACCTTAACGCGCGCCCTTTCCTGACGTTTTACTGAAGCCGCTTCGCTTTTTGACCTCTTATTGAAGCCGCTTCGCTTTTTCCAAATATCCTCGCCGAAGGCATCCGCCCTCGGCCAAGAGGTGTCAGCCCATGAATTGGTAGCTGACCGGCACATATCGGAACCCATCCTCGCGCGTTTCCACGAAGCCTGCAGCGGGGAAGGGCATGTGATAGCCAATTGTCGCGATCTTGTCGGCGGCCAGCATGCCGAGGACGCGACGGCGCGTCGCTGCGGCAGCTTCCTTGTCCATGTCAAAGCGCACTTCCCAATCTGGGTAGGCCAGCGACCAGACATAATGGTTGGCCATATCAGCCATCAAGAACAGCTGTCGCCCTCCGCTTTCCAGCATATAGCCCATATGGCCGGGCGTGTGGCCGAAGGCCGCCATCGCGGTAACACCTGACACGACGCTCGCGCCGTCCTCGATGAAGGTCATCTGCTCGGCCAAAGGCTTGACGTTCGAGGCCACCATATCGCCGACGCGGTTGCCTGCTTCCATCGCGGACCAGAAGTTGTACTCCGTACTGCCGGTGACGTAGCGCGCATTGGGGAAAGTGGCGGCGCCATTGCTCATCATGCCGCCGATATGGTCGGGGTGCATGTGAGTGATCACGACAATCGAGATGTCTTTGGGGCTATAGCCTGCATGTTCTAATGCCTTTTGTAAGCCGCCTTGGCCGAGACCCGTGTCGAACAGGACCCGCTCGGACCCGGTATCGACCAGCGTTGGCGTGAAAAAGAACTGGCCCATATCGGCGGGGATAAAATTCGCCTCTGAGACGGACTGAAATTCTTCCGCAGACACGTTCATGCCGAAGGTTTCCTGCGGGTTCTCTGCAGCGCGGGAGCCATCCAGCAGCGTCACCACTTTGAAATCCCCAAGGTTGAACATGTGCGACAGGGTCATCAATGGGCTGTGACCGTCCGCGCGGAGCAGCGTCGGGGCAAGTGTTGCGGCAGGTAGAGCAGCGGCAGCTGTCAGGGCTTGGCGGCGTGTGATGGACATGAGGTCTCTCCCTTGTATTGCAACAAGCAAGGTAGCGTGATTGCCCGCATAACCCAGTCATTGACGCAGACGTGAGATGCGCGGGGGCGCTAGACAAAACGCCTGCGCTGTGGGAAGCCACCGTCCAACAGGAGAGCTTGCATGACCGTCACCCGTTTTGCCCCATCGCCCACTGGCTATATCCACATCGGCAACCTGCGCACAGCGTTGTTCAATTACCTGATTGCACGCAAGGCAGGTGGCACGTTCATCCTGCGGATCGACGACACGGATCCCGAGCGCTCGAAGGAAGAGTATGTCGACGCGATCAAGGAAGACCTCGAATGGCTCGGGCTGACCTGGGACCGGATTGAGCGGCAATCCGATCGGCTGGACCGCTATGCAGAAACGGCGGACAAACTGCGTGAGATGGGCAAGTTCTACGAGGCGTTCGAAACCCCAACAGAGCTTGATCTGAAGCGCAAAAAGCAGCTGAATATGGGTAAGCCGCCCGTTTATGATCGCGCGGCATTGGCGTTGTCGGACGCTGAGAAAGACGCTTTGCGCGCTGAGCGCGGCAGTGGTGTCTGGCGTTACAAGCTGGATCACGAACGGATCGCCTGGACTGATGGTATTCTGGGCGACATTTCGATTGATGCAGCGAGTGTCAGTGATCCAGTCCTGATCCGGGGCGACGGGCAAGTGCTCTATACACTAGCCTCGATTGTGGACGATACGGATATGGGCGTGACCCATGTTGTGCGCGGCTCGGATCATGTGACCAATACTGCGACGCAAATTCAGATGATCGAGGCGATTGGTGGCACGGTGCCGGAATTTGCGCACCATTCTCTGCTGACTGGTCCGCAGGGTGAAGCACTGTCAAAGCGCCTTGGCACCTTGTCCTTGCGTGATCTGCGCGCGCGTGGGGTTGAGCCCATGGCGTTGCTGTCGTTGATGGCGCGGCTTGGGTCGAGCCAACCGGTGGAGCTGCGCAGTTCGATGGAGGAACTTGTTGAGGGCTTTGATATCTCTCATTTCGGGTCCGCTCCGACTAAATTTGACGAAAATGACCTGTTTCCGCTGACCGCGCATTACCTGCAGACCCTGCCTTTGGACGCGGTCGCCGATGACGTGTCAGACCTTGGCGTGCCGGATGATATGGCCGCGCAGTTCTGGGCGGTGGCGAAGGACAATATCACCATCCGCGCTGATCTGGCGGAGTGGTGGACGCTCTTCCGGGACGGGGCCGATCCTTTGATCGAAGACGGTGACGAAGCGTTTGTGGCCGAAGCGATGGCCTTGCTGCCCGACGGCCCATACACGGAAACGACGTGGAGCGAGTGGACGTCGGCTGTCAAAGAAGCGACAGGGCGCAAAGGCAAAGGGCTGTTTATGCCGCTGCGTTTGGCTGTGACGGGACGCCGGAACGGGCCCGATATGGCCTCTGTGATGCCGCTGTTGCAGCGCGTTCGGGCAAAGGGCTAGGCCGATGGCACAGGCGCCTGCAAAGTTCCTGACGGGCAGCCTGTTCAAACATGTCTCTGTGATGTCGCTGACGGCATCGGTTGGCCTGATGGCTGTGTTCCTTGTCGATTTCATCGATATGGTTTTCATCTCGATGCTCGGCAAGGCAGAGCTGGCGGCGGCGGTTGGATATGCGGGCGCAATCCTGTTTTTCACCACGTCGTTCAGTATCGGGCTGGCGATTGCAGCGGGCGCTTTGGTGGCCCGTGCGCTGGGTCAAGGGGACGAAGGACTGGCAGCGCGCCGCACGTCGACGTCGCTGATCTACGGGGTGATATTCTCGGCCATCTTTGCGGCACTTGTCTGGTTCAATCTGAGGTTTTTTGCAGAGCTTTTGGGTGCGACAGGCGAGACACTGGATCTGACCGTGCATTACTTGCAGATCATTGTGCCCTCCTTGCCACTTTTGATGATCGGCATGATGGGTGGCGCAATCCTGCGTGCGCATGGGGATGCGAAGCGCGCGATGATGGCGACGATTTATGCAGGCGTGGTCAACGCGATCCTCGATCCGATTTTGATTTTCGGATTGGATCTGGAGCTGACCGGGGCTGCGTTTGCCTCCGTATGTGCGCGGGTTGTGATGGCGGCAACCGCGCTGCTGCCGATCATCAAGTTCTATGGCGGGCTGAAGCTGCCGACGGTCAGTTGCCTGATTGAGGATTTGCCGCCCACCCTGACCATCGCGTTTCCCGCAATCCTGACGCAACTCGCGACACCTGTGGGGCAGGCCTATGTCACGCGTGCGATGGCGGAATACGGTGAAGCGGCGGTGGCGGGGATGGCCATTGTGGGCCGCTTGACGCCTGTCTCATTTGCGGTGATCTTTGCGCTGTCGGGGGCGATTGGGCCGATCATCGGGCAAAACTTCGGTGCCAAAGACAGCGCGCGGGTGGAGGGCGCTTTCCTTGCAGGGCTCGCATTCACGGGGCTTGTTGTGCTTGGCATCGCCTTGGCGCTTTTCGGATTGCGCGGCCTGATTGTGGCGCTTTTTGATGCGGACGGCATCACCAAAGAGCTGGTGTTTCTGTTCTGCGGGCCACTTGCGCTGCTGTTCTTTTTCAACGGGGTGCTCTTCGTCTCGAATGCCGCCTTCAATAACCTCGGTCATCCGTTCTATTCCACATGGGTGAACTGGGGGCGGCATACGCTTGGGACGATGCCTTTGGTGGCGCTCTGCGCTTGGGCGTTTGGGGCGCCGGGCGTTCTGATCGGTCAAGCACTTGGAGGCGTCGTTTTTGGGGCCATTGCGTTTCTGCTGGCCCGCAAGGTCATCCGCGAAGGTCACGCACCAGAGGATCGCGATCCATTCGCGCGTCAGGCGCGTTTGTTGAGCTTGTTGAACTTGCGAAAGTGAGCGAAAGCAACTGCGTCCCGGAAAGGCGCTAGAAAGATCATTCTCGCGCACGCAACACCTGTGCAGGACGCGCTGCGAGGGGACGCAAGGCAAAGGCCAGGCCCGCGAGCAGCGTTGCGACGACCCCGCCAATCACAATGACCAAGGCGTTTGGCCAGATAATCGAGAACGACGTTTCCATCACAAATGTGGTCACGGCCCAGCCCGCGGTAATCCCTGCGGCAATTGCAACAAGACCGGCACCAGCGCCAAGCAGAGCGGCGCGTAGGGCGAAGCTAGATAAGATGCGCCTCCGCGACGCGCCGATGGTTTTTAGAACCGCGGCTTCATAGGTGCGCGCACGCTCCCCCGCGGCTGCGGCGCCGATCAGGACAAGAAAGCCCGTAAGCAGCGTGGCCGATGCCCCGTAAGAGGTCGCTGCCGCGAGGCCCGCCAGCACATCCGACACACGGTCGATTGCATCGCGCACGCGGACGGCTGTGATATTGGGAAATAGATTTGCGAGCTCGCGCAAGATGCCGGCCTCGGCCTCCTCGTCGGCGTAGACCGTTGCAATATGGGTGTGGGGTGCACCCGCCAAAGCGCTGGGGTTCATGGAGAGGATGAACCCGATCCCGGCGGTCGAGAAATCAACCTCTCGGAAAGACGCGATTGTGCCCGTGATGTCACGACCCAAAATATTGACCGTCATCGTGTCACCGATAGAGAGGCCCATCTCCTCGGCCTCTTCGGCCGCAAAACTGATTAGGGGTGGGCCGGAATAGTCCTCGGGCCACCACGCGCCTTCGGTGAGTGTGGTGTTTTCGGGCTGCGCATCGGTGTAGGTGACGCCGCGGTCGCCATCCAAAACCCAATGCCCGCCTGCAACATCTCGGGCGGGACGATCATTGATGCGGGTGATGATACCGCGCAGCATGGGCGCGCTGTCGACGCGCGAGACAGCTGTGTTTGCATCAAGACGCTCCCGAAATTCGGGAAGCTGATCGTTCTGGATATCGACGAAGAAATAGCTTGGGGCGACTTCCGGCAAGTCTCCGGAAATGGCGTTGCGCAGGTTCCCGTCGATCTGGCCGACGGCTGCGAGGACCGACAGCCCAAGGCCGAGGGAAAGAACGACCGATGTCGCCTCTTCGCGCGGACCACCTATTGATCCAAGTGCTAGTCGGAGCGCGGTGCGCCCGCGTGTTGACTTGAGCTTGGTTGCGCGGCGGGCAAGGGCGCGGATCGCCATCGCGGCGATGGTGAGCACAAGCAAGACCCCGACGATGCCACCTGCGGTGGCGAGCGTCAGGGTCATCGCGTCAGAGAACCAGATGGCGATCCAGATCAGTGCGGCTAGAAGGCCAATAATTGTCAACAGATAAGGCCAGGCAGGCAGCAACCGCCCGCTACCCAAGGCATCGCGGAACAGCGTCGCGGCACGGATATCGTCCGTCCGTGCCAAAGGCCAAAGCGTAAAGATCAGGGCGGCGAGACATCCATAGATCGCCGCTTCCCCAAGGGGGGCAGGGTAGATCGTAAAGACCGCCGGGATCGGCAGCCGGGCTTCGATGATCGGCGAGAGCAGAAGCGGCAAACCAGCGCCAAGGATCAGGCCAAGGAGGATACCAAGGAGTGTCAGCGCGCCGATTTGCAGAAAGTAGGTTTGAAAGATCGTGCGGCGGTCAGCTCCCAGGGTTTTCAGCGTGGCGATCACACCGGTCTTGCCGGAAAGATAAGCGCGCACGGCTGCAGAAACGCCGACACCACCGACAGCCAGGCCAGAAAGTCCGACAAGCACCAGA
The DNA here is from genome assembly GCA_038532735.1 of Pseudomonadota bacterium. Classification (GTDB taxonomy): domain Bacteria; phylum Pseudomonadota; class Alphaproteobacteria; order Rhodobacterales; family Rhodobacteraceae; genus JAHTBL01. Next base: position 143,426 of record JBCBAC010000002.1, on the reverse strand, counting down.
AAAGCGCCTAAGCGGTCGACGAATTGCTGAACACCGGGCGCGCCATTTCGGGCATCGGTCCAGCGTAGACCATTGGCTTCGAACAGGCTTTCCGCTTCGTCTTCCAACGCTTCAAGCGGTGCTGCATCGGGAAGATCGAGACGGTACTTCGTTGAGAAGAGCGTGCCTGCGCCCAACAGACTTGAGTTCTCCAAATCCTCGGTCCGCACGATGGTTCGTGGGCCCAGGGCAAAGCCGCCCGCTGCGCTGTCGGGTTCGGTCACCAGCGTTGCAGACAGGATAAAATCCTGCGTGCCGAGGCGAAAGATGTCGCCGGTTTCAAGGCCGAGCCGGTCTTTCAAGACCCGCTCCATCACAGCGCCGGGGAGAGTATCCGTACCGCTAAGGGCTTCGGAAAGGGATATCTCGGGGTCAAGGACTACGTTGCCAACAAGCGGATAGGCACTGTCGACCGATTTGATTTGGGTCAGGCCACGTTCCGCCCCGTTGGGTCCATCGACGACGGCCATGGACCTGAAATCAGTGACTTCGGAGACGGCAAGTGCCTTGCCCTCCATCCAGGCGCGTTCTTCGTCTGTTGCGAAGCGGTAGGTAAACTCCAGTTCGGCGTCGCCCCCCAAAAGGGCGGCCCCCTCGCGCTCCAACCCAGCTTGAATGGAGGCGCGGACGGAGCCTACAGCGGCGATTGCCGCAACACCCAAGGCAAGGCACGCAAGGAATATGCGAAAGCCGCGCAGGCCGCCCCTTAGCTCGCGGCGGGCAAAACGGGCAGCGGTCGCAAGGCTCATTCCGCGGCATCCCGTGCGGGTGCTTCATCTACGCGTCCATCTCGCAATTGCACGGTGCGGTCACAGCGCGCCGCAAGTTCTGGTGCATGTGTGACCAGGACCAGCGTTGCGCCGTGCCGGTCGCGCAGGCCAAAGAGCATATCGATGATGGCAGCGCCATTTGGCCCGTCGAGATTGCCGGTCGGTTCGTCGGCTAACAGAATGTCGGGACGCGGTGCAGAGGCACGCGCGAGTGCGACGCGCTGCTGTTCGCCGCCAGACATCTGACTGGGGTAGTGATCAATGCGGTGAGAGAGCCCGACCGCCTGAAGCTCTGCCTCGGCCCGATCGAACGCATCGCCGTGACCGGCAAGTTCAAGCGGGACAGCGACGTTTTCGAGCGCCGTCATCGTGGGGATCAGATGAAATGACTGAAATACGATACCCATATGATCGCGTCGAAACCGCGCGAGGGTGTCTTCGTTCATTTGCGTCAGATCGCGGCCCAAGGCTGTGACCGTGCCGCCAGTTGCCGTTTCAAGCCCGCCCATCAGCATCAAAAGGGAGGATTTGCCCGAGCCCGAGGGACCGACGAGGCCCAATGTCTCTTCTTTGTGAACATCGAGTGTAATTCCGTGAAGGATGTCGACGCGACCGGCATTGCCATCAAGCGATAAACGCGCATCTTTAAGGGAAAGGACGGGGTCGGACATGAAAGGACGCCTGCTGATGTTGGTTGCTTTGGGATATGGGGCGCGGGCTTGGTCGCGCAACCTGATCGCTCTGTTTTTCATTATTTGGAGCAGTGTGGCCGTGGCGCAGGACCTGCGCATCGCGGCATTGGGGGATAGCCTGACCCAGGGCTACGGCCTGATGGAGCAGGACGGCTTTGTGCCCCAGCTGCAGGCTTGGCTGAATGAGAATGGGGTCGCGGCGACGGTCGTGAATGCGGGCGTGTCGGGGGACACGACACAAGGCGGATTATCGCGCATTGAGTGGACTTTGACGCCAGACATCGGCGCTTTGATCGTGGCTTTGGGCGGAAATGACGTGCTGCGCGGGCTCGATCCGGCGGTCAGTCGGGCGAATTTGCGGGGGATTCTGGAGGTCGCTCAGGCGCGCGATGTGCCGGTTCTGCTAATCGGGATGGAAGCGCCGGGCAATTACGGGCCGGAGTATAAGCGGGCGTTTGATGCGATGTATCCGGAGCTGGCCGCAGAGTTCGGGGCGCAGCATCTGGAGAGCTTCTTCGCAGGCCTCATGAGCGAGAGCGACGATCCCGCCGATCTGATGCAATACATGCAGCCGGACGGCATTCATCCGAATGCGGACGGTGTTATGAGGATTGTGGAGGTGGTCGGGCCCGAAGTTCAGGCGCTGGTCGATCCGCTGATTAACTAAGCAATATCAAAGGGTTGGGCGGCTCCGTCACCGGTGCCGCCCGGAATGCTTTAGGCCAGTGCGAGGTTCGCAGCAGCTTCACGGCCATTGCGGCCTTCTTCGACGTCGAACGTCACTTTCTGGTTGTCGGCGAGGCCGGTCAGACCAGCGCGCTCAACGGCGGAAATGTGAACGAAAACGTCTTTGCCGCCGTCATCGGGGGCAATAAAGCCGTAGCCTTTTGTGGTGTTGAACCATTTAACGGTGCCATTGGCCATCCGTCTGTCTCCTTCAATTAACTGCCCACAGGATGTGGCAGGTCGGCTTGGTCATGCGTTTCAACTGACTGGCCGGATAGGAGCAGGTGGTCGAATAGCGGTAACGGTCGCATAACCGACATGGGGGGTGGGAGGCGATAAAGCAAGTGAAATAAATATGAAAGGGCCGGATGTATGCATCGCATACATATCCGGTACATACGACATGCAGATCGTATGCATATGCATGAAAGCACGGAAAACCCGGTTACAGCATGTGCTTTTCTCTCCAATTGGAGCACTAGTCGGTGTTTGGCACGCTCAGGACCTTAGTCTCGAAGTAGCGTTTGGCGTGGGGGAGAAGGTCGTCACTTCGGGCGCTCGCATTCGGTATGATCCGATAACTTGCCAAGTCATCTTCGCCTTGCGCATGGGCATTTCGATTGGTTGCAATAAGCCATGAAATCGCTCGCAAGGGCCTGGTCAAACCTTCATGCGCCGGGCGTGGTTTGTCACGATACTCGTCTTTTTCGCCGGCGATAACGTGCGTTTTGCCCGCAGCTTTGGCATAGTCCTTAAGATTGCCTGCTTCTTCTACTTTTTGAACGGTGCCATCGTTCCATTTGAGGTATTCTTCAATGGCCCCCGCGCCCCATGGCCATGGAGTGTTTGGATAAGGGTATGTGAAATGAATAGGCGATGTGACGACTGTTTTTTCAACGACATCAGGATGCCGCGCCACAAAGCGCAAAGCGAATTGAGCGCCAACATAGTGGCCGTATAAAAGGAACTGTTTTGCGGATATCGAGTATTCGTCTTGGTACTTGTCCGCGAGGAAAAGGACGAAGTCATCCGCGTCGACGTATTTGCCGAAAAGCAACCGATAACCACCCGCACCGCCGCCGTCATTCCCGAAACGATCTGTGTCGAAAACGGGGGCGACCAGCAGAAGCGAGTGTTTCTCGGCAAAGTCCACCCATTGATCCAGATAGAATTTGGCGGTCTCGTTATAGGTTAGGTCGGAATGTGTTCTTGCATGCGCCACAACGAGAATTCTTTGCGGGTCGCCAGACGGCTCGAAGACGAAGTGATCGCCGAAATCCTGCTCGACAAAATATGTGGTCGCAGGAGCGCTGGTCGCGCAGAGCAGCGCACTAATGAAAATTGTGAATATGCGGCTGAGGGGCATCAAGGGTCTCCGTCCTTGATGCCTGCTCTAATTGCAGAACTTGGCGAGAGTTTGACGGCCGCTCTACCGCACAAACTTCTTATGCTTGATCCGCTTGGGCTCCAGCGCATCCGCCCCTAGGCGGCGCTTCTTGTCTTCCTCGTAGTCCTCAAAGTTGCCCTCGAACCATTCGACATGAGCCTCGCCCTCGAAGGCGAGGATGTGGGTGCAGATGCGGTCCAGGAAGAAGCGGTCGTGGGAGATCACCACGGCGCAGCCTGCGAAATCGACGAGGGCGTCTTCGAGGGCGCGCAGCGTTTCGACGTCGAGATCGTTGGTCGGCTCGTCGAGTAGCAACACGTTGCCGCCCGAGCGCAGAAGTTTGGCCATGTGGACGCGGTTGCGTTCACCGCCCGATAGCAGGCCGACTTTCTTTTGCTGATCGCCGCCTTTGAAGTTGAACGCCGAGCAATAGGCGCGGGAGTTCATTTCGGCGTCGCCAAGCTGGATGATGTCATTGCCGTCGGAGATCACCTCCCACACGGTTTTGTCTTCGGGCAGGGCGTCGCGGGTTTGATCGACATAGGACAGCTGCACGGTATCGCCGTATTCCAGCGTGCCGTCATCGGGCTGTTCCTCGCCGGTCATCATGCGAAAGAGCGTGGTCTTACCCGCACCGTTCGGGCCGATCACGCCGACGATGCCGCCGGGGGGCAGGGCGAAGGTCAGGTCTTCGACGAGCAGCTTGTCGCCCATGGCTTTCTTGAGGCTGTTCACCTCGATCACTTTGCTGCCAAGGCGTGGGCCGTTGGGGATGATGATCTGGGCGCGACCCAGCTTTTCTCGCTCGGACTGGTTGGCCAAATCGTTATAGGCGTTGATCCGGGCCTTGGATTTGGCTTGGCGGGCCTTTGGCGATTGGCGCATCCATTCCAGCTCGCGTTCCAGCGTTTTCTGCTTGGATTTGTCTTCGCGCGCCTCCTGTTCCAGCCGCTTGGCCTTCTGTTCGAGCCAGGAGGAGTAGTTGCCTTCCCAGGGCACGCCGGATCCGCGGTCAAGCTCGAGGATCCAGCCCGTAATGTCATCCAAGAAATAGCGGTCGTGGGTGACGATCAGGATCGTGCCTTTGTAGTCAATGAGGTGCTGCTGCAGCCATGCGATCGTTTCGGCGTCGAGGTGGTTGGTCGGCTCGTCGAGAAGCAGCATTTCGGGCTGTTCGAGAAGGAGCTTGCAGAGGGCAACGCGGCGCTTTTCACCGCCAGAGAGCTTCGTGACGTCGGCATCGTCGGCGGGGCAGCGGAGCGCTTCCATCGAAACGTCGATCTGGGCGTCGAGGTCCCAGAGGTTCTGGGCGTCGATCTCGTCTTGCAGCTTTGCCATTTCCTCGGCGGTCTCGTCCGAGTAGTTCATGGCCAGTTCATTGTAGCGATCAAGGATGTCTTTTTTGGCCTTCACGCCGAGCATCACGTTGCCGCGCACGTCGAGGCTTGCATCGAGTTCAGGTTCTTGCGGCAGGTAGCCGACTTTGGCGCCTTCAGCCGCCCAGGCTTCACCAGAGAAGTCCTTGTCGATGCCGGCCATGATCCGCAGAAGGGTTGATTTACCGGCACCGTTGACACCGACAACGCCGATTTTCACGCCGGGCAGAAAGCTCAGGCGGATGTTTTCAAAGCATTTTTTGCCACCGGGATAGGTCTTTGAGACGCCGTCCATGTGGTAGACATATTGATAGGCTGCCATGGGAAATTCTCCGCTCGCGTGTCGCTGTTCGGCCTTAGATAGCGGGGCGTCCCGGTAAGGGCAATCAGGTGGAGCGGCGGCGGAAGACAGGGCGCATCATTTGCTCTTCGCGGGCCAGCGCTGTGACGGCGGGAAGGAAGGCATCGGCAGGGGTCTCGGCGGCGGTCGAGGCGCGGGTGCCTTGAGTGCCGGTGAGCCAGAGATGGACCATCGCGTAGCCCAGCGAATAGCCCGCCCAGTTAGGAAGGTGACCCGTGCCGAAGAACCAACGGGCGTGGTTGTATTCGGGATCGGCCCATTCGCGCAGGGCCGCGCCTGCGAGGGTGGGCAGCAACGTGTCTTCAATGGCAGCTTCCCAAGGTTCGGGGCCGGTGCCGTAGACTTCGCGAACAAATTGACCTGCGAGGCCTTCGCTGACCAGCGCTTCTCCCAGCGTTCGCCCGTATCCGACGGCGTCCCAGCGCAAGGCGTGGTGCACCTCGTGGGCGATGGTGCGGGCGAGGGCCGCGTCCAGATGGCGCTGCATTTGTGCGTTGTTGGGATCAAAGCTGAGCATAATGACGCCCGGACGAGGAGAGTGCCCGACATGGCCCAGTTGCGGAATGCTGTGGCCAGGGGTCGACTGGATCACGACATCAAGGCGCGGAAGCGGGACGACATCTGCCAAACGCTCTTCCGTAGCGATCAATGTGCGATTGATCTGCGGCAGGACAGGATCCAGCGCGGCTCTTGCGTTCAGGTAATGGACCGTCCAAACCATAAGGCTACGCTAGGCGGCGGCTTTTGGCTTGCCCAGCGGCAAAAAGAGCATCCAACGGGGCACCGGCAGGATGTTGCGCGAAAGGGAGACGCGATGCGCGAAGGCTTGCCGAGTGTGCGGGCAGGGCAGACGGTCGGGCTGCTTGGGGGATCTTTTGATCCGCCCCATGCGGGGCATGTGAACATCACGCGACAGGCGTTGCGGCGTTTCGGGCTGGATCAGGTTTGGTGGCTTGTCTCCCCCGGTAACCCTTTGAAGTCGCATGGGCCTGCGCCGCTCGGGGAGCGTCTGGCGGCTTGTCGGCATGTCATGGATCACCCGCGTGTGCGCATCACGGATTTCGAGGCGCGTGCCGGAACGCGGTATACTGCAGAGACGCTTGTTGCGCTGCGGCTTGCCTATCCGGGTGTGCGGTTCGTCTGGCTGATGGGCGCCGATAATCTGGCGCAATTTCATCGCTGGCAACATTGGCGCTGGATTATGCGCACGGTGCCGGTTGGCGTTTTGGCCCGGCCCGGTGATCGTCTTATGGCGCGCACCTCGAAAGCGGCGCAGGTGTTTGAAGCGGAGCGGCTTTCGGGGCGGGCGTCTCAGCTTTTGGCGCAGTCAGAGGCGCCGGCGTGGTGCTTTATCAATGTGCCGATGGTTGATCTGTCGTCTACTGCGATCCGGGCACAGGGCGACTGGGGCTAGCAGGTTTTCGGATCAGCGAGGCAAAGCCGGAGCCGATCAGCAAGGCGAGCCCGCAGAACGTCAGCACGTCCGGCAGGTCTTGGAAGATGAGCCAGCCGAGGGTCGTCGCGGCGATCAATTGGAAATAAACGAACGGTGCGAGCTTGGTGCTGGGGGCCATCCGATAGGCGACGATCAGAAGCAGATTTCCAAGCATTGAGCATAGGCCTGACGCAAAGGTCAGCGTTGCTATTTCAGCTGTCATGGGTGGAAGCGCCTGTAGGCCGAAGGGCAGAGTGACGACCGCACTGATGGCAAGCTGCGTGAAGAGCAAGGATCGTGGGCGCGCGGTTTGTGCCAGCCATTTTGAGGCGGTCAGGAACGCTCCGTAGAAGCAGCCAGCGAGCACAGCAAACGCAAGGCCTGTCGTCATGCCGAAGCCGGGTTTCACAACCAGTAGAACGCCGGTGAAGCCCACGAACAGCAGCAAGGTTTGCGTGCGTGTGATGGGTTCGCGGAGCAACCAGTTGGAGAGAAAGAAGCTGAGGATCGGGCCGATGAAAAAAGCGCCGAATACGTTGGCGATAGGCTCTGTTTGGAGTGCGGTCAGGATTGAGGTGATGCCGCCGGTCAAAAGAAGTGCGCGGACCCAGACGCGCCAATCTTTCAAAAGTGCCCAGGTGCCGGTTGGAATGAAAGGCAGCACAAGGACTGCACCGACGACGAACCGGGTCCAGGCGACGTAGATTGGTGCCGCGTTGTTCTGAGAGACCAGCAATTTGCCCGCCGCGTCCCCCATCGGGATAAATGACATCGCAACAAACATCAGGGCAACGGGCTTCCACATGCGTGTGGCGCTATCACGCGGATTTGCAGGCGGAAAGCGCAAATGGGCGGTTGAGCGCCGCGCGGGGCTGCGCTTAACTGACGGCATGGGGATGCGTTTTGATCGTCGCGGTTTTGTGGCCGCCTTGCTATCCGGCGTTGCGGCGCCTGCGTTTGCGGGTGCGCCTGCAAGGTCTGACAGGCCGAGCCCGCGCGCAGGGGCGACCGTTGCGCGCAAACCCAAAAGCACTGAGCGCATTTTAGCGGAATCGGGCCTGTCGGGCGCGGTTGGATTTGTTGTTGCGGATGCAAAAACCGGGCTTGTTCTGGAAAGCGTAGGGGCGTCTGCCAGCTTGCCACCTGCAAGTGTCGCCAAGGCGATGACAGGGGCTTACGCGCTGGAGGTTCTGGGCGCTGAGTACACTTTCAAGACCCGCATCATTGCCCGGGGGCCAGTCTCAGGCGGAATTCTGAACGGCGACCTGATTTTTGCCTGTGGTGGTGATCCGATCTTGAACACAGATCATCTGGGCGAGATGGCTGCACAATTGAAAGCACGTGGGATTCGCGAAGTGCGCGGCAAGTTTCTGGTCTATGGCGGGGCGTTGCCCCGCGTCGATAAGATCGACAAATCCCAGCAGGATTATTTCGGCTATAATCCGACGATCAGCGGGGCCGTGCTGAACTTTAACCGGGTGCATTTTCAATGGAAGCGGGCTGGCGGGGCGTGGAACCTGACCATGGACGCGCGGGCCAAGCGGTATCAGCCGCAGGTCGCGATGGCTCAGATCAGCATTGCGGAGCGTTCCACGCCGATTTTCGACTATCGCGATGGTGGGCGCGTGGATCGTTGGCGCGTGGCGAGCCGAGCATTGGGCAATGGCGGGTCACGTTGGCTGCCGGTGCGCAAACCCGAGCTTTACATCGGCGATGTCTTTCGCACGCTCGCGCGCAGTCATGGCGTTGTTTTGCCAGCGGCTCAAGCAGGTACGCGGACGCCATCTGGAACGGTTTTGGTACAGCGTGAGAGCCCACCTTTGCGCATCATCGTGCGCGATATGTTGAAGTATTCGACCAATATCACGGCCGAGGTTGTCGGGATGACCGCGACGCTGAAGCGGAGAGGTCAAGTCTCAGGGCTGCGGGCGTCGGCCTCGGAAATGAACAAGTGGGCGCGGGCGCGTTTTGGGGTGCGCTCTGAGTTGGTGGATCATTCCGGGCTGGGCGATGCGTCGCGGATCACGGCGGCTGACATGGTCAAAACGCTGGTGGCGCTTGGTCCGCAGGGGCGCTTGGCGGGCTTGTTGAAGGATATCCCGATCCGCAATGCGGATTACAAGGTGATCAAGGGCGATCCCAATAAGGTCCGGGCGAAGACCGGGACGTTGAATTTTGTGTCATCGCTGGCGGGCTACCAACGCGCGCCCGATGGTACGGATCTTGCCTTTGCGATCTTCTGCGCGGATGTGCCGTTGCGCAAGAAGACGGCCAATCCGAATGGCGACAGACCGCGCGGTGCGCGCACTTATAATGGCCGCGCGAAACGGCTGCAGCAGCGTTTGCTGCGGCGTTGGGGGCAGCTTTACGGCGCTTAGAGCGTCATGTGCCGCGCACGGGAGCCCCTCTCGATCGCGGCGGCATGCAGGCGGTCGATGTTCAGCTCATAACGGATCTCTTCGAGAAGGCGCAGCTCGGTATCGGCCAGTTTGCCATCCGCGGCAGCGACGTCGCAAGCCAGCGCATAGGCGGTCTCATTCAAGTGCGGTGGCAGCACGTCTCGGATCAAGCCGAAAAGCGCATCCAAACCATCTTCCTGCTCAAAAAGGTCGAAGACGGTTTGCCCGATGGTTTGAAGGCGATCCGCATCATAGCCTGCAAATACGGGCAAGTTGTTGATTGAATTAGTAATTTTGACTAGTTCCGAGGTGCGGATATTCTCGTCAGACGCGGAAATGGCGATCATGAGGGCCGCAAGGCTGTCTTGGGCGGTCAGAGGGTGCGGAAGGTCGGGCAAGGGGAACTCCTGTTGCGGTTGATTGGACTTTATTGACCTCCGCGCAGGCCAGCAATAGGGAGAAGCCGAGAAACGGCGGCAGGGGCCGCGTGTCAGCGAAAGTGATCCGATATGTCGAATTTGCGCGATGAAGCGATGCAATCAAAGGCGTGGCCCTTTGAAGAGGCGCGCCGGGTTCTCAAACGTTATTCGAAGAAGGACCCTGAGAAGGGGTATGTTCTGTTTCAGACAGGATATGGCCCGTCTGGTTTGCCTCATATCGGAACCTTTGGTGAGGTTGCCCGCACAACAATGGTGCGGCGTGCCTTTGAGATCTTGTCGGACATTCCGACCAAGCTGATCTGCTTTTCCGACGATATGGATGGCTTCCGCAAAGTGCCAAGCAATGTGCCGATGCAGGAAGAACTGAAGGAAGACCTTCATTTGCCGCTCACAAAGGTGCGCGATCCTTTCGGGCTTTATGAGGGGTTTGCTCAGCATAACAATGCGCGGCTGAACGAGTTTCTGGACAGCTACGGCTTTGAGTATGAGTTTGCGTCTTCGACGGAGTATTACACGTCCGGTCGGTTCGACGAGATGTTGTTGGTTGCGTTGGAGCGTTTTGACAAAATTCAGGACATCATGTTGCCGACCCTCGGAGAAGAGCGGCGGGCGACCTATTCGTGCTTCTTGCCGATCAGCCCGAAGACGGGCCATGTGCTGCAAGTGCCGACGCTGGAGCGGAATGTCTCGAAGGGCACGATTGTCTACGAAGAGCCTGATGGGGAACGTGTTGAGATCCCGGTGACGGGTGGCAATGTGAAGATGCAGTGGAAGCCTGATTGGGCGATGCGGTGGGCGGCTCTTGGTGTGGATTATGAGATGTCGGGTAAGGATTTGATCGACAGTGTCACGCAGTCTAGCAAGATTTGCCGTGCGCTGGGCAAGCCTGCCCCGGAAAGCCTGTCTTATGAGCTTTTCAACGATGAGCAGGGGCAGAAAATCTCGAAGTCTAAGGGCAATGGTCTGTCGATGGAGGAGTGGCTGACCTATGCTGCGCCTGAGAGCTTGCAGTACTTCATGTATCAAAAGCCGAAATCAGCAAAGCGGCTGTACTTTGATGTGATCCCGAAGGCTGTCGATGAGTACCACCAGCAGCTGCGGGCCTATCCGGATCAGGAAGTTAAGCAAAAGCTGGGCAATCCGGTTTTTCACATTCATGGGCACGACGTGCCTGCCTCGAATATGGTGGTGCCGTTTTCAATGTTGCTCAACCTCGCGTCGGTGTCGGCGGCTGAGGAAAAAGAGCAGCTTTGGGGCTTTATTCAGCGTTATGCGCCGGAGGCGAGTGCTGAGACGCATCCGGATCTGGACGCGGCCGCGGGATTTGCGGTGCGCTATTACAATGATTTCGTGAAGCCGCAGAAGACCTACCGCGCGCCCACAGATTTGGAACGCGAGGCGTTGGAAGAGCTTGCGCAAGGCTTACGGGATTGGGACGGCCCCGTGGATGCCGAAGAGCTACAAGGCCTTGTTTTTGCATGCGGTCGGGAGCGGTTTGACCCGCTGCGGGACTGGTTCAAGGCGCTGTATGAAGTTCTTCTGGGTGCGTCGCAGGGGCCGCGCTTTGGCGGATTTATTGCGCTTTACGGAGTTGATGAAACCGTCGCCCTGATCGAGAAGGGCTTAGCAGGCGATTTGACCTAGGGTCTTCGCCGCCTACCGTCTCTTTCATAGCCAATGGGAGAGACGGCCATGCACCGACTGCTTTTTTCCGCGATTTTCGCTTTTGGTCTGGCGGGTTGGGGCCACGCGCAAGACGCCCGCGAACCTGCGATCCAGAGCACAATTCAGGATCAGATCAACGCCTTCAAGGCGGATGATTTCAACCGGGCATTTTCGTTCGCGAGCCCGATGATCCAAGGCATGTTCCGCACGCCTGAGAATTTTGGCGTTATGGTGCAGCGCGGATATCCGATGGTCTGGCGGCCCGATGATGTGCGTTATTTGGAGCTTACCGAAAAAGGCGGGCGGTTGTTTCAGAAAGTCATGATCCGCGATCAAAGCGGTGTTCTTCATTTGCTGGAATATCAGATGATTGAAGTGAATGGCGAATGGCAGATCAACGGTGTTCAGCTGTTGCCGCAGCCTGATATCGGCGCCTGACCGCACGGTGGTGTGAGCGCCGCTTAACCTTCCCTTGTTACCCCTTTTGCCCGACTGCGGATCGCTTGGATGCGCGGGGTCGAGCAACCACCTGAAACGGTGAAAGGGGTCTTCATGAACAAAGCGATTACCGATGGGCTGGTGCTGACACCGCCCCCATTTGAAAACGGTCTGGACGTGTGGTCGAGCCAGGACGGCACGCCGGGGTCCAACACCTATGCCAGTGCTGTGAATGCAGCCTTCGTGCCCGCGGATCAGGATTTCAGCGGCTGTCTTGAGCTTCAGAAAACCACGACGGTCACCAAGGTGCGTTACATGGGCGAGACGCCGATCTTGCCGGGGTGCTACTTGCGCATCACGGCACGGGTCAAGTGTATCAGTGGCAGCTTACCCTCTGTTCGGATTGCCGGTTGGGCTGGGGCTGCAGGCGGCACGCATGTCGCGGGACTGCCAGAGACCGCATCAAGCGTGACGATGACAAACTATGGCGAGGTCTATGAGGTCTCGGCGATTGTCGGGACGGGCGATCGTAATGGCGTCGACATGATCTGGGGGGCGGCGCCGATCTATGGTCATTTCGGGATTGATCTGACCGGACCGAATGGCGGCATTATCCGTGTCGATGACATCAAGATTGAAGACATCACCGGTGCGTTTCTGCGCGATATGATCGACGTAGTTGATGTGCGCGATTACGGCGCGAAGGGCGATGGCACCACCGATGATAGTGCGGCCTTTGAAGCGGCAGATGCGGCTTCTAACGGGCGTCGGGTTTTGGTCCCTGCTGGTGTCTATTACATCGGCAATCATGTCACCATCGAGAGCCAGATCAAGTTCGAAGGCACTGTGACGATGCCGAAAAGTATCCGCTTCCAGCTGCGTCAGGACTTCGATTTGGCGACTTATGGGGATGCATTCGGGGACGACCTGTTGGGTTTCAAGAAAGGCTTGCAAGCGCTTCTGAACTCGGCCGGGCATGAAAGTTTTGATTTGAATGGTCGCCGGATCGCTGTGGATGCGCCGATTGATCTGCAGGATGTCGTCGACAACAAGACAAGCTACCACATCCGGCGCGACGTGCGAAACGGTCAGCTGGAGGCAGGCGATACAACCGCTTGGGATACAGAGGTTGTCACCTCTCAAGCCAGCTATTCGGCAAGCAACCCGACACGGCTGACCAATGTCGCGAATGTCGCCAATATTCCCCAAGGGGCTTTGGTAGAAGGCACGGGCGTCGGACGTGAGATCTATGTGCGTGCAGTCGATGTTGGTGCGCAAACCATCACGCTGTCGAACCCGCTTTATGATGCAGAGGGCATTCAAACCTACACATTCAAGCGGTTCAAATATCTCTTCGACATGAGTGGGTTTTCTGCGCTCAGCCGTTTTGGTTTCGAGAGTGTCGAGTTTCAGTGTAATGGCCGCTCCTCTGGCATCATGCTACCGCGCGAAGGATCAATCTTCCGGTTGAACGAATGCACCATCAACCGCCCAAAGGATCGCGGGATCACGTCCACGGGTGGCGGTGATCAAGGCATGTTGATCGACAATTGCCAGTTCCTGTCCAACGAGCAAGGCTCCTTGGTGGAGGATCGCACGACGGTTGCCTTGAACTCGAACTCGAACGACAACAAGCTGCGCAATAACCGCGTCGTCCTGTTTGGCCATTTCGCGGTGATGAACGGGTTCAATCACATGATCTCGGGCAACCATTTCTTTCAGGGTGGGTCATCAACGGATGGGATCCGGCGCGCAGGTATCGTGCTGACCAACCCTCATGCGCGAACGACGATCATTGGCAATTACGTCGACAATTGCTTCCTTGAATGGACAAATGAGCATGACGCGACGCCGGATTACACGAGCGGATTTGGCTTCAGTGCACTGACAGTCACGGGCAACATCTTCCTCGCCAGCAACACCGCTAACTGGTTCAAGTGGTTGGTCGTGAAGCCCTACGGATCAGGGCACTTCCTGCATGGTCTGAGTGTGACGGGCAACACGTTTGGATCTGTTGGTGGCAGCGTGCAGCGCGCAGAGGGGGTCGACACGACCTTTGCCGATCTGGACAAGACGCGGTTTCGGAACATCACGTTCTCGGGCAATACGTTTAACGGCGTGACGGATGCGGTCTATAATCCGGTTACCATCCGCCATGGCGAAGGCTCTGACTCAGCTGTCTGGGTGATCGACTGTGCGCCCTATCTGCCGTTTGGCGGCCGGGTTAAAAGCATTCAGGGCGTGGTGCCTGATGGCAAGGTCGAACGTGGAGCAAGCGGGACGGAATGGTCCTTTCCTTATGCGCGATTGCAGCAAGGCGTGAATAAGGATCAGATCAAACTGACTTGGGAAAACGCCTGCCGGGGCGAGGTGCATGTCACCGTTCGCTGTGACACGCCTGTCTAGGCAAGATCGGCGGGGGTCAGGCGAAAGGCTTTGCCAAAGCCACCGTTGAGATGGGCGTCCTGCACGTCAAAGAGTGCAAACGAGAAATCCGCGAAGTCGATATAGAGCTTCGCCTTGGGATGCGTGATCAGATAATGGTCGCGCATCTCTTTATATGCGGCATCGCCATGGGCGATGAAGCGCGCGATGCACTGGAGTGTCAGACGCGGATGCGTGAGCGGATCGCCCTTGTTTTCCGGCTCCCCCACCAAAAGGGAACAGCGTGGATCCGCTTTGAGTGCTTTAGTGTGAGAAGACAGGTCACTGATCAGTGTCAGTGGTGTGCCGTCCGGAGCCTGACCCACAGCCACACGGCTGACCATCGGCATATCTGTTTCGGGATCAATCACACCGATAGCACCAAATCTGGCCTCCGAGATCAGACTTTTTGCGAGGGTGCGCGCCTCGTCGGTTGTCTCGCGGATTGGATTGATCTCGGGCATGAGTGCTCCTTTGCTTTTGTGAAAGGCTAGCGGCCCGAGGGCGGGATGCAAGAGCTCAGAATTCCGTCCAGGTGCCCAGTTTCAGCGCTGTTTCCCCATCGCCATGCAAAGGATGGATCACGCCCACTTCGAGACTGACGCGCTTGTTCATGCGCCAGACGACGCTTGGCGCGAAATTCATATAGCTGTCACCCTCTGCGGGTTGTCCCGACTGAAGCTGTGCGATGAACATCCAACGCTCCCACGGTTTGAGGCCCCAAGTGGCGTCGAGCTTCAGATCCGTGCCCGTTGCCCCCTGCGTGGCGAAAGCGTCCGCGCCGATCCAGCCATTCTTCAAACCGCGACCGTAATGAAGCCCAAGGCGGGTCAGGGTCGTATGTTCCGCGTCAAGATGATCGGTGTCGATCACAGTGTCGATGAATTGGCCGATGGCAAAGCTCGCTGCATACCGATTTGCGGCCTCTTGATCGCCCAAGGCGACCCGCGCAAAGACGAGCGCCTGGCCGTAAGAGACGCTGTCCGTCATCATGCCGTCAAAACCCAGCGTGATGCGTGGGGTCAGACCGTATTCGGCATAAAGACTGTTTTCAGCGCTATGCGCGAGTTCGGGCACATTGGTCGCATGGGCCTGCGTGCTCGCGCGCGTCGCCGTAGAGAAGGATAGAAACACGCCGCCCTTTTCGCGGGGCCACGCGCCTGCATGGCTGAAAGACGGCCACATCAGGAAAAAAAGGAGCATCAACAGGCGCATTCGCCATGATGTCCCTTAAATTGGTAAATAGGCGGTTAAGAATGCTTAACGCCGCAGACGCTGATTTAGATCAAAGCGCTGGCAGATTTGGCATGTCACGAAACCAAGAAGCCAATCAGGAGACCTACACCGATGCTCTATTCCAACATCCTTGTCCCGATCGCTTTTGACCATGATCGTGACACCGGCCAAGCCCTTGAAATCGCCCGCGCCATCCGCGCCGAAGGGGGCAAAATCACGGCCTTGCATGTGGTTGAGGCTTTGCCAAAATACGCGACAGAGTACCTGTCGGAAGCCCAGATTGCGCAGGCACATCTGGATATCGAGGAAAGCCTGAAAGAGGCGGTCGACCGTGCCGAGGACGTTGAGGTTTTGGTTGTCACGGGTCACTCAGGCCGCACCATTCTGGAGCAGGCCGAGAAGAAACACGCGGATTGCGTCATCATCTCCTCGCACCGGCCAGGCTTGCAAGATTACTTCCTAGGCTCCACCGCCGCGCGTGTTGTGCGTCACGCGCAATGTGCGGTGCATGTGATCCGTTAGCCTGGAAGTGTCGGTTTTGTTCATCAAGAGATGCATCTTTTTCGGCTGTGATTTCAGGTCGTCTCTGCAGGTGGTAATTGGGCCATTTCGTCTGTGCCCTGACCTTCCTTCATCGTTGGATGACAGCTTTTCAATTTGCGGTAAGCCGCACCAGGCACCAAGTAGTTGAACGCAATCAAACCCAATGCAAGACCAGACAAAACTGCCATATGGTTCGAGAGTGTGTTCCAGCCGGGTAGAGGCAGGTCAAAACTGCTGAACCGGGTGAGAATGCTGTGAGCTAGAGAAACCCACACCACGCACAAGATCAGAAATGGCACCCTCATGGACCAGGGATAGGTGAGGTTTGTCAGCTTGGCGTGAAGCGATGGAAGAAGAAAAACACTGCTAACTGCAAAAAGTCCGGCAGCAGTGCCGTATTCAGAGCCGGCACATTCGCATTTCACGACCATCATCGCTGCCACAGCATAATAGCCGAAGAGCCCAAGCAAAAAGGCGATAAGATGAGAAGGCGAAATTGTCTTTTGCATTGTTCCATCCCCGATAACTGCAAGTGACCTATGCTAGAGCGCAAAATGCGGCAGGAATTTGAAGGGATGGCGGCTTTCTGCGCCGTTCGCTTGTTTTGCGCCGCTCAATCTCCATATCCAAAGGGTAACAACTCAAAGGAGCGTGCGATGCAGTGTCCGATTGACGGAACGCAACTGGTGATGACGGATCGCAGCGGGGTCGAGATCGACTATTGCCCGCAATGTCGCGGTGTCTGGCTTGATCGGGGCGAATTGGACAAGATCATTGAACGTTCGGCCACCCCACCGCCGCCACCTGCGGGGCGTCAAAGCTATGACGATGACTATCGGGGCGACAGCCGCGGCTACCGCGATGATGATTATAAGTATCGCAAAAAGAAGAAGGGCCCAGGCTCTCTTCTTGGGGAAATTTTCGACTTCTAAATGGATGTAGGGCGTTTAGCCGCCCCGCTTCTTGCGCCGTTTGACACCGCCGCGCTGACCCGGACGGCCCGCAGTTGAGCGGCCCGCCGCTTTCTGCGCGTCGTCCACGGCTTTCTCGACAGCATATTGGCGCGCCATCGGGTCATCGGCGACGGTCAGGTCGACGGTTTCCAGCCGCTTGACCTCATCCCGCAGACGGGCGGCTTCTTCGAATTCCAGGTTC
Organism: Pseudomonadota bacterium; assembly: GCA_038532735.1. GTDB lineage: Bacteria > Pseudomonadota > Alphaproteobacteria > Rhodobacterales > Rhodobacteraceae > JAHTBL01. Next base: position 126,340 of record JBCBAC010000002.1, on the reverse strand, counting down.
TCGGCGGCTTTGCGCATTTGCTCACGCAGCCCGTCCAGATGAGCTTGCAGATTGCCACCCGCGACGGCTTTGTCGACCTTGGCGGTGACGCGGTTCATGTCCACATCGCCTTTGTAGAGGCCGGCCAAAACGTCTTCGACGTTCTTTTTCACGGTCTCAGGCGTAATGCCATGTTCTTCGTTATAGGCGATCTGTTTGGCGCGGCGGCGGTTTGTTTCGCCAATGGCGCGCTCCATGCTTCCGGTGATCTTGTCGGCATACATGATGACCCGGCCTTCGGCGTTTCGCGCGGCCCGCCCGATGGTCTGAACAAGCGACGTCTCAGAACGGAGAAACCCCTCCTTATCAGCGTCCAGAATGGCGACGAGACCACATTCGGGGATGTCCAACCCCTCGCGCAGAAGGTTGATTCCGATCAGAACGTCAAAGGCCCCAAGGCGTAGATCGCGGAGGATTTCGATCCGTTCAATCGTGTCGATATCCGAATGCATGTAGCGCACCTTGATGCCCTGTTCGTGCATGTATTCGGTCAGGTCTTCGGCCATGCGTTTGGTCAGGGTGGTGACAAGCGTGCGGTAGCCTTCTGCCGTGACGCGGCGAATTTCGTCCAGTAGATCATCGACTTGCGTCTCAACCGGGCGAATTTCGACCTCCGGGTCCAGAAGGCCCGTGGGGCGAATGACCTGTTCAACGAAGACACCGCCCGCTTGTTCAATCTCCCACGCGGCGGGTGTGGCCGATACGAAGACTGATTGCGGGCGCATGGCGTCCCATTCCTCGAACTTTAGCGGGCGGTTGTCCATGCAGGAGGGCAGCCGGAAGCCGTGTTCGGCCAGCGTGAATTTGCGCCGGTAGTCGCCTTTATACATGCCCCCGATCTGCGGGACGGAGACGTGGGATTCGTCGGCAAAAACAATCGCATGGTCGGGGATGAATTCGAACAGGGTGGGAGGCGGCTCACCCGGCGCGCGGCCCGTGAGGTAGCGCGAGTAGTTCTCGATCCCGTTGCAGACTCCCGTGGCCTCCAGCATCTCGATATCGAAATTGGTGCGCTGCTCAAGGCGCTGGGCTTCCAGCAGCTTGCCCTCGTTCACCAGCTGATCAAGGCGCGTCTTCAGCTCTTTTTTGATGTTCACCACAGCCTGCTGCATCGTGGGCTTGGGCGTCACGTAGTGGCTGTTCGCATAAATCCGGATCTTTTCGAACGTGTCGGTTTTTTGCCCTGTCAGCGGATCAAATTCGGTGATCCCTTCCAGCTCTTCGCCAAAGAAAGACAGTTTCCAAGCGCGGTCATCAAGGTGGGCAGGCCAAATCTCTAGGCTGTCACCGCGCACGCGGAAGGAGCCGCGCTGAAACGCCTGATCGTTACGCCGGTACTGCTGGGCGATCAGATCGGCCATGATCTGACGCTGGTCATACATTTTGCCTGCGGCCAAATCTTGAGTCATTGCGCCATAGGTTTCGACCGAGCCGATGCCATAGATGCAGGACACCGACGCCACGATGATCACATCGTCCCGCTCCAGCAGCGCCCGGGTGGCGGAGTGGCGCATCCGGTCGATCTGCTCGTTGATCTGGCTTTCTTTCTCGATATAGGTATCCGAGCGGGCGACATATGCCTCGGGCTGGTAGTAGTCGTAATAGCTCACAAAATACTCGACCGCGTTGTCAGGAAAGAACCCTTTGAACTCCCCATAGAGCTGGGCGGCGAGGGTCTTGTTCGGCGCCAGAATAATCGCAGGGCGCTGGGTTTCCTCGATCACTTTGGCCATGGTGAAGGTCTTACCGGTGCCTGTGGCGCCCAAAAGCACCTGATCCCGCTCCCCGGTTTTGACGCCTTCGGTCAGTTCCGCAATTGCGGTCGGTTGGTCGCCCGCAGCATTGAATTCCGTCTCCATCCGAAATGCGATGCCCCCTTCCAGCTTCGGGCGATCACGGACATCGGGGGCGGGGTTCTGCAGAACAGGCGTGTTCATGGCGATTCCTTTGCTGACCCCTCTAATTTGATCTGTTTTTGTTCTACTTCAAGCGGAGTCATCTCAACAGATTCACTTTGCGGCCACCTATTTGTCGCACTCTGTCAGAAAGTGATAATTAAACAATGAAATCAGTAATTTACGGGTCTGCTCAACTGTAAGTATTTTTGACCCTTTGGAGCCGCTTGGTTTTTTTATTGCAAGGAAATACTTAGAATTGATACAAAATGAGGGCAAGCAGCAGAATTGGTTGCCGACTGGAACACACACCCACCCACCCCTCGCTCCCTCGTGGACCGGTCGGCAGCCAATCTTCTTCAAAACTCCCTGAAAACTGATCGTTTTGCCCCCTTGCGATGGGGCTAACCCTTGTGGTTTACCAAGAAGAACCGCAAAGGAAGCCAGCCATGCGCGCCCGCATTTACCAACCTGCGAAAACAGCAATGTCATCAGGAACGGCGAAGACCCATCACTGGGTTCTGGAATATGCGCCCGCCTCGAAACGAGAGGTTGATCCGCTGATGGGCTGGACGTCATCCAGCGATACGCAGTCTCAGGTGCGCCTGCGGTTCGACAGCAAGGAAGCCGCCGTCGATTACGCCAAAGAGCACGGGATCGAAGTCATTGTGCAAGAGCCGAAAAAGCGCAAAGCGAATATTCGGCCGGGTGGGTATGGCGATAACTTTGCCACCAATCGCCGGGGTTCCTGGACGCATTAACAGTGGTGGTTAGGCGTTCATTTTGCATGCCTTGCGGGGCGGTCGTCTTTCGCGCAGCAAAATAGACCATGGCGTCCCCTGAAGGATTCGAACCCTCGACCTGCCGATTAGAAGTCGGCTGCTCTATCCAGCTGAGCTAAGGGGACGCTTGCGCCTTGGCCTAGCGCGGCCTTCCCCGTTTTTCCAGTTAAAAAGGTGACGCTAAACCCAAGCGGGTTTGCGGCTGCTGTCGACCAGCGACACAGCGGGCGCATGTTGGCCGCCAAGCGCCAAAGTCTCACGTCGCAAGATGTCGATGCCCTCGTCAGATTGCGCGGGCAGCCCCGCGCCCGAGATTGGCTCCCCGATTGTCAGGCGGAAGGGTTGGCGGTCCTTGTTCAGCGTCTCGTGAAATAAGGTGATATCGCGCAGCGTCGGGTGCATCAGATCAAAAAGATAAAACAGCACGGAGTTTCGCGCGCGGATGTTGATCGGGATCACGGGAAGCTCGAACTTGCGGGCGATCATCGCCGCCGACGGCATCCAAGGGCGCTCGTGCAGCTTCAGGCCCCGTCGCTTGGCCAGACGTCCCGACGGGAAAATCACGCCCAACCGACCATCTTCAATTGCAGTGCGGGTCAGCGACATGGTTTGCCGGGTCTTTTTCAGGGAACGCCGCTCCTCCTTCCATTCCACAGGCACGATCATGTCGCGCATCTGTGGCAGCACCTTCAGAATGTCGCCATTCGCATAGAAGAAAAGATCGGGCCGGATGCGCGCGATCAGGTGATACAGGATAATCCCATCCGCGATCCCTGTCGGGTGATTGGCGACGATCAGGGCAGGGCCGTGGCGCGGGATATGCTCCAGACCAGACACTTGCACATCGCGCGCCAGTTGGTGGGCCATCTTTGTCATGATGTGCGCTGTTGTCTGATGCTCAAATTGCCGGGCCAAGTCCAACGTGCGGCCGTAGCTGAGCAAACCGGTCAGCGTCTCGCGTGCGAGCCGGGCGTGTGGTGTCTCAGCAAAAAGCCATTGGGCGCGGTCTGCAATCAGGGGGTCGAAACGGTCTTTCATAAATTGAAAAAACCAAAATCTCGCAACAGTTCCATGACGTTGTCACTTTTTCTGCCGCTTGGGCTGTGCCCCGCCAAAAACGCATGACGGGATCGGCAAAGGATCGCGTGTCAGAAAGCCGGGGGCGGGCGTCGGTTTTGGGCTGGAACTGCAGCGTTTGTGTCGCCAAACTCAACGCATGTGCACACCCTTGATCGACAATCTGCAATATGCCAACTGGTCCGAGACCATCTTTCGCCAGATGCGGGAAGGCGGTGTCGATGCCGTCCACGTCACCATCGCCTATCACGAGAGCTTCCGCGAAATGGTGCTTCGGTTGGAGGCATGGAACCGCTGGTTTGAGCAGTTTCCAGACCTGATTTTCAAAGGCACCACAGCCGCCGATGTCCGCCACGCGCAAGAGACAGGGCGCACCGCGATATTCTTCGGGTTTCAGAACCCAAGCCCCATTGAAGACGATATTGGCCTGATCGAGATCTGCCACCAGCTGGGCATACGTTTCATGCAGCTGACCTACAATAACCAGTCGCTCCTCGCGACGGGCTGTTATGAAGACGACGACACGGGCCTGACGCGCTTTGGCAAGCAGGCTGTGGCCGAGATGAACCGCGTGGGTCTTGTGGTTGATATGAGCCATTCGGCAGATCGCTCGACCTTGGAGGCGATTGATCACTCTAGCCGCCCGATTGCGATCACCCATGCCAATCCGGCGTGGTGGCACGCGGCGCGGCGCAACAAATCCGACGAGGTGTTGCGGGCGCTCACCAAGCGCGGCGGGATGCTGGGCTTTTCAGTCTATCCGCATCATCTGAAAGACGGTGGCGCCTGCACTTTGGACAGTTTCTGCGAGATGATTGCCGAAGCCGCATCCCGCTACGGGGCGGAGCATCTGGGGATCGGGACAGACCTGTGCCAGGACCAGCCCGACAGCGTTGTCGAGTGGATGCGCGTTGGCCGGTGGAGCAAAGAGATCGACTATGGTGAAGGCTCTGCCGAAAATGCAGGTTTCCCACCGATGCCCGATTGGTTCAAGGACAACCGCGATTTCGAGAACATCCGCCGCGGTTTGCACAGCGCAGGCTTCTCAGAGGCAGAGGCAGACGGTATAATGGGCGGCAATTGGCTGCGCTTTTATGAAGAAAGTTTCGCCCCCGCATGAGAGATTTGCCCGATATCCCACAGCTGGATTTGCGCCCGCCCGCACAGGTGATGCGTCTGGCGCGTATGGGCGCGAGCTTTCCCACGCGCTTGTCATTCTTGCGCACGTTGCTGCGCCGTTTGGGAGACGAAGGCGCACAGGTCACGCGCCCGGTCTGGGAGATGTCGCCAGATGGATTTGGCCACGCGGTCTATTCGGTGCCGCTTGGCGAGCATGTCTATTCGCTTGTTGCCATCTCAACCGATTTGCCCGCAGATCAACGCTCTGACCGGGTGATTGCAGAGGCTTGGGATACTGCCTACGTCCTCTATGACGGTGTGCCGGACGCATCTGAGATCGCGCGCATCGTCGCCAATGCCCCGCTGCAAGAGGCGGGGCGTTTTACTGAACGTGATCTGGTGCTGAGCCGTGCCAATAAGTCTGTGCGGCTCTTCAATCATGTGGTGGAGCGGTTGCGCGGCGGGCATCAGCCCGACCCGGACATGATCCGCAAAATCGGCTATCTGATGCGCACGACGGCTGTCTATGGCAACGGCAAGTTCGGCATTGCAGACCGTGCAATGATCGAGGACCGTCCGGGCTTGTCTGGCCCCTTCATGGCTGAAATGCTGACGGTTTGGCTGATCCGTGGCTTTACCCATGATCTGGCTGAGCATGTGGGCGGCGCCCCGATTAACCGGGATCTGAAACGGCATTTGGGTATTGGCAATGCAACGGGCTTGGGAATGGCCCCGTTCCTCGTCAGTCACCCGGTTTTGCTGAACAACTGGATGGTCGTGCGGGAAACAGCCTTGGCTCGCGTCCGTGCCATTGAGGCCTTGGACGAAGACCAGATCATGGCGCTTTACGGCCTGCTGGAGCGGGCCGCCGATCATCTGGCCGAATGGCAAGTGCCAGACCCCTTGCATCAAGCCCGGATCGACGTCCTGCGCCGCGAATGGTTAACGGTCGCGGGGTATATGACGCCGGAACTGTTAAGCTTGTCCCGTCCGATCGACGCGTTGATCCACTGGTCCGAGGCGCTTTCACTCGACACTCAGGAACTTCTGGTCGCGATGGTGTTGGAGCCTTTCGGCGACCTGATCGACGGCCTCGCAGAGTGCATGACCGATCCGTTTGGCGCTCAGCTTGATCCGCTCATGTCCATCGACGCGCTCCGCAGTTTGCTGAGTAAAGAAGCCTCATGGATGCTCACATATGACTTCACGGCACCCTCTGAGCAGGCGCAGTTTTGGTACGTTTCTGAAGAAAAGCTGGAGCCTCGTTTGGGCGACCGGCACAGCGAAGACGGTGCCGAATTGGAAAGCCCGCTGGACATTGCGCGACAAGTCCAAGCGATGGCGGGTGACCTTGAAGATGCTCAAGGCATTGTCAGCGATTTTCTGCGCGTCTATCCGCAACATCGCTGTGCCGTGCGGCGCGTTCAAACCCTCGAACGCCATCCCTACGCCGAAATTCAAGAGAACCTGATCTCTGACAAAACCCACCCGATTGATATGCTGCGCTGCAAACTCTCCTTCTTCGGGGCTGCAAAGTTTGATCCGAAATCAACGCTTTGGACGCGGATCGCCTTGGTGCAGGGTGCGCCGTTGGCCGATGAGTTGGACGCGCCGGATGACTGGTGGCTGGCGAGCCTGCCTGCATGATCCCCTCTGTCGCAGAGCTTCAAAGCAGTCTCCTCAAGGCAGGGCGCGGGCTGGGCCTGCCTTTGGGCATTGCCGAAGACATAGCCACCGCCGCGCCTTTTTTCCTTGCCGCCGACGAGCCGAATGAGACCTTCGCCCAGCTTCTGCGCGAGATGGAAAGTGGGCACGTGACGCGGGTGATCGAAGCGATTGATGCAGCGCTTTGCGATGGCGAGGCCGAGATTGCAGACAGCCGCGCGGCCCGCGCGCTTGTGGCCTCCGCCAGCTACCGTGCGCAACGCATTCTCGTTCTGAAAGCGAGCCGTGTTGTTGCAGAAGGCCCCGCGAAAATCGCAAGGCCCTTCCCCCGGCGCAAGATGATTGACGATGGTCTGTGGGACCGCTTGCAAGGCTTTGCGGCCCGTACCTATGTGCCCGCCAGCGAGGCGTCGCGCGAGAAAGGGGCAGGCGCGGGCCTGACCGATAACGATTAACCTTGGTAAAGGCCCTCGTAGATCGGGCCCAGCGTATTTGTCTCAAACAAGGATGACACGCTGGTGCCGTTCCAGATGTTCAGGATCGCCTGCGCAAACATCGGGGCCGTCGGCACGATGCGGATGTTCTTGCATCCCTTCACGGCCTCGGTCGGCTGGATCGAATCCGTAATCACAAGCGATTTCATGACCGATTTGCTGACCCGCTCCACCGCGGGCCCAGACAGAACGCCATGGGTGATATAGCTGTGTACCTCTGTGGCGCCCGCACCTGTCAGCACTTCAGCGGCTTTGCAAAGGGTGCCCGCGGTGTCGCAGATGTCGTCGACGATGATGCAGCGCTTGCCGGTCACATCACCGATCACCGTCATCTCTGCCACTTCGCCCGCTTTCTCGCGGCGTTTGTCGACGATGGCCAGCGGCGCGCCGATGCGCTGCGCCAACTCGCGGGCACGTGCCACGCCGCCCACATCCGGCGAGATCACCATCACATCGTCCATCGATCCGAAGGTCGATTTGATATCCAGCGCAAAGATCGGCGCGGCGTAAAGGTTATCCACCGGAATGTCGAAAAAGCCCTGAATTTGCGCGGCGTGCAGGTCCATCGTCAGAACCCGCTCGATACCAGCCTCAACGATCATGTTGGCGACCAGCTTCGCGGAAATCGGCGTGCGCGCCTTGGTCCGCCGATCCTGACGGGCGTAGCCGAAATAGGGGATCACAGCCGTGATACGTGACGCCGAAGAGCGCTTGAGCGCATCCGACATAATCAACAATTCCATGAGGTTATCATTGGCTGGGTTCGATGTGGGCTGGATGATGAACATATCTTCACCGCGCACATTCTCGAACACTTCGACGAAAATTTCCTGATCGTTGAAGCGTTCCACCCGCGCGTCGACCAGTTCCACATTCACCCCGCGATGCATCGACATCCGGCGGGCGACAGCCTGGGACAAGGGACGATTTGCGTTGCCGGAAATCAGTTTCGGCTCAACGATACTAGGCATATGGATGGGTCCCCCGGGGCTTTCGTTCTGTGACAGAATCGTGACGTTGACACCCCCTACCATGGGTCTAGGCTGCCGCAAAGATTTGCCACGCGCGGGAGGCTTAAATGGCTCATATCGACTACTATTTCGCAACAATTTCCCCCTACACCTACCTCGCAGGCACCCGGTTGGAGGAGGTGGCCGCAAAGCATGGTGCCACGATCACCTACAAACCGCTCGACATCATGCAGCTCTTTGCGCGTACTGGTGGCACGCCGCCCAAGGATCGTCACCCCAATCGTCAGGAATGGCGGCTTCAGGAGTTAACCCGTCAGGCGAAAAAAACGGGGCTTCCGCTGAACATCAAACCGGCGCATTGGCCGACGAACATGGCGCCTTCTGCATATGCCATCATCGCCGCGCAAGAGGCCGGTGGCGGTGATCTGGGTCAGCTCGTGCACGGTCTGACCTCTGCGTGCTGGGCGGGCGAAAAGGACATCGCGCAGGATGATGTGATTAAGGAGTGTCTGAGTGCGGCTGGCTTTGATCCCTCCCTCGCAGATAGCGGCTTGCTGCAAGGGGCGGAGATTTACGGGCGCAACCTTGAAGATGCCGTCGCCGCTGGCGCGTTCGGCGCGCCGTTCTACATCACCGACACCGATCAGCGTTTCTGGGGGCAGGACCGGATCGAAGATCTAGACGCGTATCTCGCAGGCAAGCTCTAGATTTGCCGCGCCATACCCACGTGGGGCTTTCGGTCTACGCCAAGACCTACGGGACCGAGCCCGACACGCTTTTCATCCACTGCTCGCTTGCGCACCAAGGCGCGTGGGCGCCGCTTATCGCGGCAACGGGTCTGCATGGCGTTGCGTTTGACTTGCCGGGGCATGGCCGCAGTGCCGATTGGGATGGTCAGACCGACTATCAGGCCCAAACGGCCGAGATCGCCCTGAGTTTCTGTGAAGAGCCCCAGCATGTCGTGGGCCACTCCTTTGGTGCCACGGTTGCTTTGCGATTGGCGCTCGATCACCCAGAGAACGTCCGCTCCCTCACGCTGATCGAGCCTGTCTTTTTTGCCGCAGCCCGCGGCACCCCAGCGTTCGAGGCGCATGAAGCCGCTTTTGCGCCTTTCGTTGACGCGATGGAGCGTGGAAACAAAGCCGAAGCGGCTCGCCTTTTCACGGATATCTGGGGCTCCGGCGCGCCATGGGACAGCCTGCCAGACGGCCAGCGTCGCTACATTACCGAACGGATCCATTTGATCCTAGCCGGTGCGCCAGCCATCAACGACGACAATGCCGGTCAACTCACCCCAGGTCGGCTTGAGGCTCTTGAAATCCCGACGCTCTTGATCGGAGCCGACCAATCCGACCAGGTCACGGCGGCAATCAACGCAATCCTCCAGCAGCGCCTCCCAAACGCCCAAAGCGTGCAGGTCAAAGGCACCGGTCATATGGGGCCGATCAGCCATCCCAAACTGTATGCGCCAGCCGTCACCAGCTTCCGCGACACGCTTTCCTCTTCATCTTGGTAGAAAAACTCAAGATCCGACGGCTGTTATCCCGTCGGCTCGTCGATGATATGGTCTTCCCATTCTTCTTCCGGCACCTCAAACTCCGGCACAGTCCAGCCTTGGACGGACACACCTGCGTCATGCACCGTTTGCGGATCGCCGGAAATAAGCGGATGCCACTCATAAAGCCGCTTGCCTTCGTGCAGCAGCCTGTAGGCGCAGGTTTCTGGCATCCAATAGGCAATATCCGGCAGGGTTTCCGGCGATAGTTGCACGCATTCAGGGACGAATTGCAGGCGGATATCGTATTGTGCGCAGCGGCAGGTCTGGTCGTCCAGCAGACGGCAGGCAACACGGGTCAGCGCAACCTCTTGCGTGTCTTCATCTTCAAGCTTGTTCAGACAGCATTTGCCGCAGCCATCGCACAGGGCCTCCCACTCTTTCGGGGTGAGCTTTTTCAAAGGTAAGCGTTCCCAGAACTTCGGGCGCAGGCCGTCCCGCTGAATCGGATCGTCAAAGCTCATACCAGCAGCGCGCGGGCACGCTCACAATCTTGACCCATCTGCGCGATCAACGCGTCCACGCCGTCGAACTTCATCTCGGGGCGGAGGAAGTCCACCAAGGCGACAGACAGGCGCTCGCCATAAAGATCCCCTTTGAAATCAAAGAGGAATGTTTCGCAATTGGGAACATTCTCTCCAAACATCGGACGCACCCCGATGGAGCTGGCCCCGATATAGCTGCCTTCATGCGGTCCGGTCAGCACATCGATTCGCACGGCGTAGACGCCGAATTTCGGCGGGTGCAGACCGGTGATCGACATATTTGCGGTCGGATACCCCAGATGCCGCCCGCGTTGATCGCCGCGGATCACTTCGCCTTCGATCCGGTGGTAATGCCCCAACATCCGCGCGGCATCGCCGGGGCGGCCATCGGTCAGCGCCTGCCGGATATTGGTGGAGGAGATATGCCCATGCTCGCCCTGCACAAGATCGGCGATGGTCACGTCAAAGCCCATCTCTGCGCCGAACTCTTCCAGCATTTCCGAAGTGCCAACGCGGCCTTTACCAAAGCAGAAATCACGCCCTACGACGACGTGCTTGAGCCCAAGCGCATCCGCGATGATGTCCTGCGCAAATTCGCGCGCGGTCAGGCTCGACAGACGCGCGTTGAAGCTGATCTCGTAAAGTCGCTCGACCCCCAGCTTTTCAAGACGGTTCGCCTTGGCCTCGGCATTCATCAGCCGGAAGGGCGGGGCATCTTTGGCAAAAAACTCACGTGGATGCGGCTCAAACGTCATGATGCCGAGCGGCGCACCAGTGGCCTCACCCGCCTTGCGCGCCATGTCGATCACGGCCTGATGGCCCAGATGCACCCCGTCAAAATTGCCAATCGCGGCGCTGGCGCCGCGATCTTTGGGGTCTACGAACTGAGTGTCCCGGATAATCCGCATGTGCTGGGGTTAGCGCCGCCAACCGCGCGGTGCAAGCGCTCAGTCGAACTTGCGCGAAGGGGCCAGAACCGTGGCTTCGCCTTTCAGCACAACCGTGTCGCCCACCGCGCAATGCGTCTCAAGCTGGACGCGGCGGCGGGAGTGGTCGATGTCGATCACCTTGACCTCCGCATAGACCATGTCGCCGGGGCGCACGGGCGCCATGAATTTCAGCGACTGGCCCAGATAGACCGTGCCATGCCCGGGCAGTTGTTCGCCAATCACGGCAGAGATCAGACCGGCGGTCAGCATGCCATGGGCGATACGCCCTTCAAAGATCGTGTCCATCGCATAGGCATCGTCCAGATGCACCGGGTTGCGGTCGGTTGAGACTTCGGCAAAGAGCTCAATATCGCGATCCGTCACCTCTTTCTGGAGATAGCGGGTCATGCCGATCTCAAGGTCTTCGATGCAAATTGTGCCGCGCGGTTGGTTGTCCAACATGGGTCTCTCCTGCGAAGGGCTTGGTAACATATATACCTTACCAACTAAGATTTGGTAACTTAATTACTTTGCAATCGCAGAAAAGCAAGCAAATAGAGGGTCAGCGAAGGTGACCTATTGTATAGGTCGGGCTGGACATTTCCTTTTGAAGATAAGCGCTTAGCGCATCCGAGTCGGGGTCATGCGACGTTTTGGTCTCGGCCGCAGCAAGCCCGCCCGAGATGAACAGAGAATCAATATCCTCTCCCATGGCGCCTTTGATGTCGGTCAGAATTCCGTCCCCGATGGCCAGAATGTTGCTGTCAGCAACGTCTTTACCCAATGCGACCAGGCGGCGACGGGCCAGATCATAGATCGGCGGGTGGGGCTTGCCGAAATAAAGGCTCTCGCCCCCCATTTCGGTATAGAGCTTGGCCAACGCGCCTGCACACCATTCACGGGTATCGCCGCGATCCACAACGATATCCGGATTGGCACAAAGCAGTTTGAGGCCCTTTTGCTTGGCATAAAGAAAGTCGGGCCGATTGACCTCCGGATCGGCAGAGGGGTCTTCGGGACCGAGGCAGACGATGCCGTCTGCGTCTTTCAGCGGCGTTTTCGTGATCTCCACCGGGTCCGTCACCACCGAGATTTCGTCAAAGAACGGCGCGTCATGTTCCTGGCCCATGACATAGACTTTCTGCCCCACGACACCGCGAAACATCGCCGCCCGCGCGCTGTCGCCAGAGGTCGCGATTACGTCCCAGGCATCGCGGGCCACGCCGATCTCCCCCAACTGGGCTTCCACCGCCAGACGTGGACGGGGGGAGTTGGTAACGAGCACCACCGTACCGCCTTGCGCGCGGTAGGCTTGAAGGGCTTTGACCGCCGACGGAAAAGGCTTCAGGCCGTCATGCACGCAGCCCCATAGATCGACGAACAGCGCGTCGTAATTGGCGGAGATATCGGACAGGGACTGGATGATCTGGGTCATGGGATGCCTCTCACTTTGAGCTTAACGCTTCATGCGCGGCTTTGATCCAAATGAAAAGGGCGCCCCGTCGGGACGCCCTTTATTCTTTTTATTGATTTGGCGCTCAGACTTTCAGGTTCGGAATGATCTGCTTTTTGCGCGACATGACGCCGGGCAGCACCACCGTGTCGCCCGAGACGGAGGCGTCGAAGGATTTCTCGGCGACGGTTTTGGTCAGATCGTTGGGCACCAGCATCGTGGCTTCCTCGTTCAGGATGTCGACGACGAAAAGCAGAACCTGATCGACATCGTCTTCCGAGGCGACCGTGGTCATCGTCTCCATGAGCGAGGCTTTTCGGTCCAGAATGATCGCAGGCTTCGTGGTCTCCAACACAGAGACCCGGAATTTCGTGCCCTCAACTGCGTATTCCTTGCTATCCATCCGCAGCAGTTCCGCGTCCGAGAAGGCGGAGACGTCGGACTTCGCGGCAAATAGCTCGTCTGCGTATTCATGCGGGTCAAGGTCCAGGTCCTTGGCCAGACCCCATGCCAGCGCCTCATCCGCTTGGGTTGTGGTGGGGGAGCGGAAGGCGAGCGTGTCGGACAGGATGCAGGACAGCATCGCGCCTTTGATCTCGTTGGGCATCTGGGCCACGTCCTTACCAATTAGCTCATACATGATCGTCGCGGTGCAGGCGACGGGGCGGATCGTGATGTCGATAGGGCCTTTGGTTTCCAGGCCGCCGACCAACTTGTGATGGTCGATGATGGCCCGCACATCGGCATTGTTGATATTGGCGGGCAGTTCGGCCGGGTTGTTCGTGTCCACGATAATCGCGGCTTGGTGGTCTTCGACATCGTCGATGATGCGGGGCTTGGGCAGGTTCCAACGCTCCAGCATAAAGGCGGCTTCGGTGTTGGGCTCCCCCAGCAGGACCGGCTCTGAGTGCTGGTCTTTGATGTGGTTAAGATACCAGGCCCAGATCAGGGGCGATCCTGTGCTATCGGTGTCGGGGGCTTTGTGGCCGAAAATGAGTGTGCTCATGTCAATGTCCTGCGAATAGAGGCGGTTTTGCGCGTGGTTTAAACGGGCGCGCGCGGCTTGTCACGGCCCTGTCAAAAGGGTGCGACTTTGCGTGCGGTAGATGCCTCCGGCGGGGATATTTGAGAAAAGCGAAGCCTCAGAGCGGGAGGCGCGTCAGCGTATAGCCCTCTTCCGCCAGCAGGTTCAGCACGCCGTCCGTGCCGCCCAGATGCGCAGCACCCATGGCGATCATCACGCTGTCGTGGCGCGCAGCCGCGTCTGCAATGACGGGCATCCAGTTGCGGTTGCGGCGGGTGAGGAGGGTGTCTTCCATCTCCGCAAACATGGCGTCAATCTCATCCGCGGTCGCACCCGGCATATCGCGCGCCAGCAATCTTGAGACGTGCCAGGCCTTCACATGCTCTTCCGCGAAATAGGTCGCGAGCAGGGTTGCAAAAAGCGCATCTGCATCGCGGTTCATCGCGACGGAGGCTTGCAGCATCTCGACCTGTTGCGCCATTGGCGCGTCGCCGAAAAGCGTAAAAAGCATGTCGTAGGGCTCTAACGCTTGGGTGGGCACCCCTGCGCGCTCGGCTTCATCCATGATCATGTGATCAAGGCCCCGCTGACCGCTCACCATCGCCTCCATCGCGCAAGGCGGTACAGCCAGCATCAGCGACAGATACCAGGGCTGGAACTTGGCGGCCATGAACGCCGGGATCTGCCGGGCGCGGGCCTGATCGGCGAGGGTTTGCCAAACGGTTTCTGGAAGCAGGTCTGGCAGGGTGGGGCCTTCGGTAATGAAAAGAAGCTCTGGCCGGTTGGCCATTTCGGTTTGCAGCTTGGCCTCGGCCTCTTTCGTGGTCTCCAGCAAGATCAGGTCAGCCTCCGGGATCAGCGGCTGAACGTGGGTCAGGATTGGATCGAGGCGCGGATCATAGACATGCATAGTGCCGATCAGATGTAGAACGGTCTCGCCCTTCTCGGCGCGCCAAAGCAGACCCGTGGGGTAGGGTGTCGCTGCGATGGTTGCGTCAAGCTCTGCAAATTCTGCGGGGGAGAGACGATCCAGAACAGACGCCCCGTCGCAGCGCGCAAAGGCGGGCAGGCCCAGACAGATTAGGAAGATAACCAGTAAGATATGTCGCATCGACGTCCTCATCGCGTGTCGTGGGAAGGCTACGGGGGCCGTCCGGGCTGCGCAACCGGACCGGTGAAAAAGGATCGCATTTTTACAATCCGATTGGTTGACAGCAAGTTGCGGCTTGCTTATTTCACCGGCGTTATCACTCAAATGCCTTGAGTGCTAACATTGGGAGAAACTTTGAGCCAAGGAGCTGCAAAGATGGCATTGAAACCGCTTCATGACCGCGTGCTGGTACGCCGCACGGAAAGCGACGAGAAAACTGCTGGCGGGTTGATCATCCCCGAAAGCGCGAAAGAAAAGCCTGCTGAGGGCGAAGTGATCGCATGTGGCGAAGGTGCCCGCAAGGACAGCGGCGAGCTGATCGAGATGGCTGTCAAAGAGGGTGACAAAATCCTGTTTGGCAAGTGGTCCGGCACCGAAGTCACCGTCGACGGCGAAGAGCTGTTGATGATGAAAGAGAGCGACATCCTCGGCATCATCGCCTGAGCCTGTCCATCTAATACGAAACTATATGACATTCAGGAGCGCTAAACATGGCTGCTAAAGACGTCAAATTCGACACGGATGCCCGTAACAAGATGCTCAAAGGCGTCAACGTTCTGGCTGACGCTGTCAAAGTCACGCTGGGCCCGAAAGGCCGCAACGTGGTTCTCGACAAATCCTTCGGTGCCCCGCGCATCACGAAAGACGGTGTATCTGTCGCCAAAGAGATCGAGCTTGAGGACAAGTTCGAGAACATGGGCGCACAGATGGTCAAAGAAGTGGCCAGCCGCACCCAAGACGAAGCTGGTGACGGCACCACGACTGCGACGGTTCTGGCCCAAGCCATCGTTAGGGAAGGCATGAAATCGGTTGCCGCTGGCATGAACCCGATGGACCTCAAGCGCGGCATCGACATCGCGACGACCAAAGTCGTCGAAGCCATCAAGGGTGCGGCCCGCGAAGTCAAAGACTCCGATGAGGTCGCACAGGTCGGCACCATCTCGGCCAACGGCGAAGCTGAAATCGGCCGCCAGATCGCAGACGCGATGCAGAAAGTTGGCAACGAGGGTGTCATCACCGTCGAAGAGAACAAAGGCCTCGAGACCGAGACTGATGTCGTCGAAGGCATGCAGTTCGACCGTGGCTACCTGTCGCCTTACTTCGTCACCAACCCCGACAAGATGATTGCAGACCTTGAGGACTGCATGATCCTGCTGCACGAGAAGAAACTGTCGTCGCTGCAGCCGATGGTTCCGCTTCTTGAGTCCGTGATCCAGTCGCAAAAGCCGCTTCTGATCATTGCTGAGGACGTCGAAGGCGAGGCTCTGGCCACGCTCGTCGTCAACAAGCTGCGTGGCGGTCTGAAGATCGCAGCCGTCAAGGCACCGGGCTTCGGCGATCGCCGCAAAGCCATGCTGCAGGACATCGCGATCCTGACCGGTGGGCAGGTGATCTCGGAAGATCTGGGCATGAAGCTTGAGTCCGTTACGATGGACATGCTGGGCAACGCCAAGAAGGTCTCCATCACCAAGGACGAAACCACCATCGTGGACGGCTCCGGTGAGAAGGCCGAGATCGAAGCACGCGTCGGCCAGATCCGTCAGCAGATCGAGGAAACGACCTCGGACTACGACCGTGAGAAGCTGCAAGAGCGTGTTGCCAAGCTGGCTGGCGGCGTTGCCGTTATCCGCGTGGGCGGCATGACCGAAGTAGAAGTCAAAGAGCGCAAAGACCGCGTTGACGATGCGCTGAACGCAACCCGTGCTGCTGTGCAGGAAGGTGTTGTCGTGGGCGGTGGTGTTGCTCTGGTCCAGGGCGGCAAATCGCTTGACGGTCTGTCCGGTGACAACTCCGATCAGGATGCCGGCATCGCTATCGTACGCCGCGCGCTGGAAGCACCGCTGCGTCAGATCGCAGAGAACGCCGGTGTCGACGGTGCCGTCGTCGCAGGCAAAATCCGCGAGAGCGACGACCTGACCTTCGGCTTTAACGCACAGGCAGAAGAGTATGGCGACATGTTCAAGTTCGGCGTTATCGACCCTGCAAAGGTTGTGCGCACGGCGCTTGAAGATGCAGCCTCCATCGCGGGTCTGCTGATCACGACGGAAGCCATGGTGGCCGACAAGCCCGCCAAAGAAGGCGCAGCCCCCGCAGGCGGCATGCCCGACATGGGCGGCATGGGCGGCATGATGTAAGCAAGTCGATCCCATCGGGATCGACGTCAACCCCGGCAGGCTTTTGATCGTCAGATCAAATGCTGAGAGGGGAAAGTCGCGAAAAGTAACGAAGAGGCCGCACATCGCTGCGGCCTCTTTCTTTTTGACTGATCGTTCAATGCCTTCGGCGAGGATATTTGGACAAAAGTGAAACAAGACGATAAGCGCAACGGATGCGCTTGTTCCTTCTCGTCTGTCTGGTGATGATCGCCTTTGCCTCTAACTCGGTTCTGAACCGTCTGGCCTTGGTCGATGCCGGGATGGGGCCTGCCAGCTTCGCTGCGATCCGGATGCTCTCAGGCGCGCTTGCGTTGGCCGCGCTGGTTCTACTGCGCTCCAGACCGGCGGATTGGTCTGTGCGTCCCGCGGGGGCTGCGAGCCTGCTGATCTATGTGATCGGGTTTTCTTTCGCCTATGTGACGCTGGATGCAGGCGTCGGTGCGCTGATCCTCTTTGGTGGCGTGCAGGTCACGATGTTTGCCGGGGCGCTGATCGCGCGGGAACAGATCTCGCCCCAGCGTTGGGCCGGGGCGGTGATTGCCTTCGCTGGGCTGATCTATCTGATGTGGCCAGGCGGTGCTGCTGCCCCCGCGCTGTCCGGCGTCGCGTTGATGACGCTGGGCGCACTCGGCTGGGGGCTTTATTCGCTGGTAGGGCGCGGGGCATCAGACCCTTTGCAGGACACGGCGATGAACTTTGTTTATGCCACACCGCCGGTGTTGCTGATTGCCTTTGTGTTGCAGGACAAGGTGAACTGGCCAGGAACTCTGCTGGCAATTGTTGCGGGCGCGCTGACCTCTGGGCTTGGCTATGCGCTGTGGTATCTCGTTCTGCCGCGCATCGCGGCGACCACGGCTGCACTGGCACAATTGACGGTGCCGATCATCGCCTTATCTGGCGGGATCATATTCCTGTCGGAGGAGCTGACCTTGCGCTTTGCCATCGCCACAGCGCTTGTTCTCGGCGGCATCGGATTGTCATTAATCCGCCGGTAAAGCAGCGCTCAATCTTGCGCCGTCCCCAAATTCATCCACAACTTATTGGGGCCTTCATCAAAATATAGCTTTACAGGTCGCCCCCTTTGCCCCCACGATATCTAGTATGGAAGGCAGGCACGGCACCCTTCCATAGAGCAGGCAACAAGCCGTTGGGCGGCTGCCACACCCAGCGGCTAAAGCGAAAAGCGAGGCGCGCCATGGCATTGACCGAGCAGTATCTGGAAACAGAAGACCTTCACCCGATCGACATTGTCGAGCATATCGCAGAGCACCACGAGTGGGATTTCGACCGCGTGGCCGACGATCAGATCGCAATGGCTGTCGAAGGCCAGTGGCGCACCTATTCGATCACGCTGGCTTGGTCCGGCTATGACGAAACGCTGCGCTTGATCTGCACCTTCGAGATGGAACCGCCCGAGGACAAGCTACCTCAGCTCTATGAAATTCTGAACAAAACCAATGATATGTGCTGGGCTGGTGCCTTCACCTACTGGAATGAGCAGAAGCTGATGGTCTATCGCTACGGGCTTGTTCTGGCCGGTGGTCAGGACGCTTCAGCTGAGCAGATCGACACGTTGATCAACGCCGCTGTCCTCTCGGCCGAGCGTTTCTATCCGGCCTTCCAGCTGGTCAGCTGGGCCGATCAAACGCCGGAGCAGGCGCTGCAAGTCGCCATTGCCGAGGCCTACGGACGGGCTTAAGTTTCCTCCCGACGCCAGTGCGTCCCTTTCAAGTGATTGATGGGGCGCATTGGTGCGTTTCGCGAAGGGGGAGCCATCCATGACACTTGATGATTTGGCCGCCCGGGGGCTGGTGCTTCTGGGCTGCGGAAAGATGGGTTCAGCCATGTTGGAAGGCTGGTTGAAGGGCGGTTTGCCCGCCTCCTCTGTCTGGGTGTTGGACCCGCAACCATCCGAGTGGGTGCAAGCGCAAGGCGTTCATATCAATATAGATTTACCAAGTGACCCGGCGATTGTGCTGGTCGCGGTGAAGCCCCAGATGATGGGCGATGCGCTGCCCTCGATCCAGGCGCTCGGCGATGGCACAACACTGTTCGTGTCGGTCGCCGCAGGCACGACAATCGCGCATTTCGAGAACGTCTTGGGCGCGCAAACCCCGATCGTGCGCGCAATGCCCAATACGCCTGCCGCGGTGGGCAAAGGCATCACGGCACTGATCGGCAACGCCCATGTGTGCGATGCGCAAATGGCGCTGGCCGAAGAGCTGTTACAGGCCGTCGGGCAGACGGTTCGGCTGGAGAGCGAAGCGCAAATGGATGCGGTGACAGGCGTTTCAGGCTCCGGCCCGGCCTATGTGTTTCACCTGATTGAGACGCTCGCCAAAGCCGGGGAGGCACAAGGGTTGGCACCGGACTTGGCAATGACGCTTGCCAAAGCGACGGTGGCCGGCGCCGGTGCCTTGGCGGAGACAGCGGAAGACGACCCCACACAACTGCGCGTCAACGTCACCAGCCCCAACGGCACGACACAAGCCGCCTTGGAGGTTTTAATGAACGAAACCAACGGCTTCCCGCCTTTGCTGAAAGAGGCGGTCGCGGCGGCGACGCGGCGCTCGCAGGAGCTCTCCAATGGCTGAGATCAGTTTTGACGATTTCCTGAAGGTCGACATCCGCGTCGGTCAGATCATCCGCGCGGAACCCTATCCGGAGGCGCGCAAACCGGCGATCAAGCTCTGGGTCGATCTGGGGCCTCAGATCGGTGAAAAGAAAAGCTCGGCGCAGATCACCAAGCACTATGCGCCCGAGGATTTGCCGGGCAAAAAAGTGATGGCCGTCGTGAATTTCCCTCCGCGCCAGATCGGGAAATTCATGAGCGAAATCCTTGTCTTGGGTGTGCCGGACGCGGAAGGGGAGGTCGTTTTGCTGACCCCGGACAAAGATGTGCCGCTTGGCGGAAGGATGTACTGATGAACAAGGTTCTGATCACCCGCAACCTGCCTGAAAAAGTGCTGGAAGCCGCGCGGGGAAATATGGATGTTACGGTGCGTGATGACACGATGCCGATGTCCTCGAATGAGGTCGTTGAGGCATTAAAGACCTATGACGCGGTCTTGCCCACACTGGGCGATGCATTCTCGGCGGCGGCGTTCGATCTGGTGCCAGAGCCGCGGTGCAAGATGCTCGCGAATTTCGGGGTCGGGTATAACCACATTGACGTCAAGGCGGCGGCAAAGGCGGGCGTTTTGGTCAGCAACACGCCGGGGGCTGTGACCGATGCGACGGCGGATATCGCGATGACGCTGATGCTGATGGTCACGCGCCGTGCCAGTGAAGGCGAGCGGATGGTGCGCGCCGGGGCGTGGGACG
Source organism: Pseudomonadota bacterium (assembly GCA_038532735.1). GTDB lineage: Bacteria > Pseudomonadota > Alphaproteobacteria > Rhodobacterales > Rhodobacteraceae > JAHTBL01. The sequence continues at coordinate 106,222 of JBCBAC010000002.1, read as the reverse complement.
GCTGGCATCCGACGCAGATGCTCGGCCTGCATTTGACGGGCAAGACAGTTGGCATTGTTGGCATGGGTCGCATCGGGCAGGCCATCGCCAAGCGCTGCCACTACGGCTTTGATATGAAAGTGGTTTTCTACAATCGCTCTGCCAAGGATGTGGGAAGCCATGCGACGCAACTGCCTGATCTGCATGCTGTGATGGACGCCGCCGATGTGGTTGTGATCGCAGTCCCCGGCGGGGCCGAGACGCATCATATTGTCGACAGCAAGGCGCTCGCTGCGATGAAGCCGACCGCCTATCTGGTCAACATCGCGCGCGGCGATGTGGTGGATGAGGCCGCCTTGATTGGTGCGCTCCAGACCGGGGTGATCGCGGGGGCTGGGCTTGATGTCTATGAGCATGAACCTGAGGTCCCTGATGCGCTCAAAGCGTTGGAAAATACGGTTTTGCTACCGCATCTGGGGACGGCTGCACTCGAAGTGCGCGAGGCAATGGGGCTGATGGCGGTCGACAATTTGCGCGCGTTTTTCGCAGGGGAGCCACTGCCAAACGCTGTCTAGAGGTCGCCGGTCGCTTCGCGCCAGTGGCGGCGGCAGAGGCTGACATATCGCTCGTTCCCGCCGATTTGCACTTGTGCCCCGTCGGTTAGAACGCGGCCCTGATCGTCTTGCCGGATGACCATCGTGGCCTTCTTTCCGCAATGGCAAATCGTGCGCACTTCGCGCATCTCGTCTGCCAGTGCCAGAAGTGCCGCGGAGCCGGGAAAGAGCTTGCCCTGAAAATCCACGCGGAGGCCATAGCACATCACGGGCACGCCCAGATCATCGACCGCGCGTGCCAGTTGCCAGACCTGATCCGCGCTGAGAAACTGTGCTTCGTCAATGAAGACACAGGCGCAGGGGGCGTGGCTAAGCCGCTGATCTATCTTGGTAAAAAGATTGTCTTCGGGGCTGAACGTATCTGCCTCAACCCCGATCCCGATGCGGGAGGCGATGCGGCCATCGCCTGCGCGATTGTCGAACTGCGCAGTCAGCAGATAGGTTTGCATCCCGCGCTCGATATAGTTGTGAGAGGCCTGCAGCAGCACCGTGGACTTGCCCGCATTCATCGTCGAGTAATTGAAGTAGAGCTTGGCCATGGCCTTGATTAGCCAAGCTGTCTGAGCGCTGCAAGGCAGGTTTCGCGGTGGGCCCCTCGATACTGTAAGACGTCGGATCACGCGCGGTCGCCCACTGGGATATGATCCGGCTGCACCATCAAACGAGAGGAGCCCACCGCTGTTCCGGCTTGCACCGGTCCTTGGATCCCACGTCCTAGGCGCAGTGGACCCAAACCAAGCCGATGCTGGGGACATCGGAACTGGTAATTGCCCCATTTCGGGACGCTTTATAAATGACAAACCCTTGCCAACCTATTAATGGGAAAGGAGGCGAGAGTTTCCCCATGACGAAAGGGTGTTCTGGGACAGGGATGGGTATTGGTAATTATCTCAAAAAGCACACTGAGGCTTTGGTTAAAGATGTCGGCATCGAACCGGCTTGCGCATTGACGGGCAAGTCGAAGGCGACGCTTGGGCGGTATTATTCGGACAATCCGGAACACGCCGATCGGTTCATGCCAATCGACGCTGTTGCCGCTTTGGAAGAGGCGGCCCGTTTTCCCCATGTGACCAGCGCTTTGGCGGATCTCAAAGGGATTACGCTGAGCTATGATCAGGATCGCAAGAATTCTGACGGGGGTGGTGTGAACTCCGACGTGGTGGCGCTCTCGCAGCGCTTTGCCATGCTGATGGCTGAGTATAATCAATCCATCGAAGATGGTGTGATTACCGTGAATGAAGCCAAACGGCTGTTGCGCGAAACCTCTGCCTTGCAGCATGTCTTGCTAGAAATGAAGCTGCATCTGGAAGAAGAGACAGGTTGACGCGCTTTTAGCAGCCAAATCCTAAGATTTGGTTAGCCGACCTTCTGCAAAATCACCGATCCCACGGAATAGCCCGCCCCGAACGAGCAGATCAGCCCGGTCTCGCCGTTCTGCATGTCATTGGAATACTTGGCAAAAGCGATGATCGAGCCCGCAGAGGACGTGTTCGCGTAATCCTGCAGGATATTGGGTTGCTCATGCGGTTCAGGCGTGCGGCCTAGGACCTTCTTGCCGATGAAATCGTTCATCGTCTTATTTGCCTGATGCAGCCAAAGCCGTTTGAGATCAGAGGCTTGGATATTTTCTTCAGCCATGTGGTCAGCGATATGCTTGCTGACCAAAGGCAACACTTCCTTGAAGACTTTGCGGCCGTTCTGCATGAACTGCATGTCGCGGCGGTCCTCCATCTGCCCGTGAGAACGGCGCAGGAAGCCGTTGTTATTGCGGATATTGTTTGAAAACGCGGTGGCGCAACGGGTTGATTTTATTTCGAAATGCGGGCCGGTGGCTTGATCGGCACGTTCGAGGAGAACGGCTGTGGCCACGTCGCCGAAGATGAAATGGCAATCCCGGTCACGCCATTCCAGATGGGCCGAGCAAATCTCGGGGTTCACGACTAAGGCACTGTTAATGCTGCCGGATTTGATCATGTCGGCGGCGGCTTGAATGCCGAAGGTGGCGGAGGAGCATGCGACGTTCATATCAAAGCCAAACCCTTGAATTCCAAGGAGTTCCTGGATTTCGATCGCGATGGCGGGGTAGGCGCGTTCGTGGTTGGAGGCTGCGCAAAGCACCGTATCGACGTCAGCGGCGGTTTTGCCAGCCATATCAAGGGCTTGCTGGCAGGCTTTGACCCCCATCTCGGCCATGAGCGACGGCGCCTCATCCGCGCGGGGGGCAAAGAGCGGGTGCATTGTGTCGGGGTCTAGAATACCGTCCTTGTCGATCACGTGGCGCTGTTCGATGCCGGAGGCAGACGTGATGAAATCAGAGGAGGAATGCGCTTTGGCGTCAAGCTCTCCTGCTTCGATTTTGGCAGCGTTATCAGCGTTATAGCGATCAACATACGCATTGAAAGCGACGACAAGCTCATCGTTGCTGATGACTTGTTCCGGCGTGAAAACGCCGCTTCCTGTGATGGCTGGCTGGTGCATCTCGACCTCGTGCATAGGGTTGCAGGAGAGGACCCGATGGGGTGCGAAAGGTCAAGCGGGACGCAACGTATGGTTTGGATGCAGATTTGATATGTATGCGATGCAGATCGGGTGCGCACGGTTTGGCGCATGCTTGTTAACGGTTTCTTGTCACCCTCATGCGATCCTGATCGGAGGCAAAGATGGGACGCGACCCGAAAGAGATGACCAAGGCCGAACGCGTGCAGGCCAGCTACATGGCGGATGCGCTGAACCGGATTGAACGCGAGGTTTTGCGCGCCGTGACCGAGAGTGAAGGCGTGCCGCAAAGCTGGCATGAGGTCGCGACTCACCCATCACCGGGTAAGTGTCGGGTGACGATGTGCCTGGACATTGATGTGGTGAAATTCTTCAAGGCAATGGGGCCGGGATATCAGACCAAGATCAATCTGCTGTTGCGCGCTTGGATGCATGGGCGCTTGGCGAAGGTCATCAAAGGGCCGGATGTGACGGACATCGTGCTGCGCCCGGCGGTCGTGGCCGAAGAGGCCAAGCGCGACATCCCATGGGGCGAGATGGCGGATGCGCTGGAGCGGATGAGGCTGGCGCAGGAGCAAGAGGCCTACTGGGAGCGCAATGATGAGGCGCTCGCGGAGAATGAGGGGCTTATTCCTGAGTTGCGGGAGGAGGCGCGCAAGCGGATGGAGGCGCGGGGGAAAGGACGGAAGGTTTAAGGGGCGGGTCACATGGGATCAACGAGTTGTTGGTGCTGTGATGCTTTTTGAAACGATATGAAGTTATTGGCTTCGCCTGAGCGCCCAGGTACCCCGTCCAAGCTTCTCAAAAAGGTCGACCGATCTAAAATTGTCAGAGTCAGAGGAATGATCCTCAATTGTGCGTCTTATGGTTGCTTCATACTGCTTTGTGATGCCACGCCCTTCGGCCTCCCTAATCTCACGAACGGACTTGTAAATCTCACCGAGCGATGCGCGTCCCCCAAGCTGCCTCAACGCCTGAACAACATCATCCACCCACCTGACCTTTCCACGTGAATGCAGAGTGTCTACAGAGGTGCTTGTTTTGCTTTTAGAGGTTGATAGCTCGAATTTTTCTTCACGGTTTGAGGCATCTGATCTATCTTTAACGAGATGATCCTCGGAGGAGTGCCTGCGTAAAGATACATCAGTTAAAATACGGGTCAGTATCTCATTTTCATCTTTCTCCGGTGCTTTTCTCAAAGACCAGATTAAAGAAAAAACATTCGTGTCGACATGTATTGACCGCATCTTTTCACCGGATCTTAAAACAAACTTTTAGAGGTTTTAGAGGGTAAAACCTCTAAAAGCAAGCGGGATGATTGGCGCTTCGCTTGACCTGTTACACCTCTTGCAACGCCACAACCCCCACATCCCCTTCAACTCGCGCTTTCATTGCAAGCGCAGCCGCATGGCTGGCGGCGGCTGTGGTGAAGTAGGGGATTTTGTCCATCAGGGCGACGGCGCGGATATCGCGACTGTCGGCGATGGCCATGGCGCCCTCGGTTGTGTTCATCACGACGCTGATTTTGCCGTCTTTCAGCTGGTCGACCACGTTGGGTTTGCCCTCGTAGACCTTTTTGACCACTTCGACCTCAAGCCCTTGATCGGACAGCCATTTTGCGGTGCCGGAGGTGGCGATGAGGGCATGGCCCAAAGCTGCGAGCGTTTGGGCGGCCTCAAGCATGTCGGGCGTTTTGTCGTCGTCGCGGATCGACAGGAAAACCTTGCCTTCGCCGTTTTGCGGCAGGTCGGAGCCTGCGCCCATTTGGGCCTTCAGGAACGCGCGATGGAAGTTGGCGTCGGAGCCCATAACCTCGCCAGTGGAGCGCATTTCGGGGCCGAGGATCGTGTCGACGCCGGGGAAGCGGGCGAAGGGGAGGACGGCTTCTTTGACGGCGTAGGTGTCGATCTCGGGGTCGATGAGGTCGAAGTTCGACAGTGGCTCGCCGGCCATGACGCGGGCGGCGATGGTGGCGATGGGGCTGTTCACCGCCTTGGCCACGAAAGGCACGGTGCGGGAGGCGCGGGGGTTGACCTCGATGAGGTAAATCTCCCCATCCTTGACCGCGTATTGGACGTTCATCAGACCCACGACGTTGAGGGCGAGGGCGAGCGCTTCGGTCTGGCGGCGCAGCTCGGTGATGATGTCGGCGGGCAGGGAGTAGGGGGGCAGCGAACAGGCGCTATCGCCGGAGTGGACGCCGGCTTCCTCGATATGCTGCATGATGCCTGCGACGTGAACCTGGGTGCCGTCGGAGATGGCGTCGACGTCAATCTCAACGGCGCCGGAGAGGTAGCTGTCGAGCAAAACCGGGCTGTCGCCGGAGACGACGACGGCCTCGTTGATGTAGCGTTCCAGCTGGGCGTCATCGCGGACGATTTCCATGGCGCGACCGCCCAGGACGTAGGAGGGGCGGATGACCAGCGGGTAGCCGACCTGGCCCGCGATCTTCATGGCTTCCATGCCGGAAGAGGCGATGCCGTTTTTGGGCTGCTTGAGGTCAAGACGTTCGACAAGGGCTTGGAAACGCTCACGATCTTCGGCCAGGTCGATCGCGTCAGGCGTTGTGCCGAGGATCGGGATGCCTTCGGCTTCCAGCGCGTTGGCGAGCTTGAGGGGGGTCTGGCCGCCGAACTGGACAATGACGCCGTGGAGCGTGCCGTTTTCCTGCTCGACCCGCAGGATTTCCATAACGTGCTCAAACGTGAGCGGCTCAAAATAGAGGCGGTCGGAGGTGTCGTAATCGGTGCTGACGGTCTCGGGGTTGCAGTTGACCATGATCGTCTCATAGCCCGCGTCGGTGAGCGCGTAGCAGGCGTGGCAGCAGCAGTAGTCAAACTCGATCCCTTGGCCGATACGGTTGGGGCCGCCGCCGAGGATGACGACTTTCTTGCGGTCCGACGGGCGGGCCTCGCATTCCACGTCGCCCATCACGGGGGTCTCGTAGGTGGAATACATATAGGGCGTTTGCGCCTCGAACTCGGCGGCGCAGGTGTCGATGCGTTTGAAGACGGCAGTGACACCAAGGTTAATGCGCGCGCGGCGGACGTTATCTTCGTCGCGGCCGGTTAGAATGGCGAGGCGAGCGTCGGTGAAGCCCATCATTTTGAGGGCGCGCAGGTCGCCCGCGTTGGTGGGCAGGCCGTTTTTGCGGATCTGCGCTTCGGTCTCGATAATCTCGCGGATGCGGGCGAGGAACCATGGGTCGAACATGGTGACGGCATGGATTTCGTCGTCGGTCAGGCCGTGGCGCATGGCTTGCGCGATGGTGCGCAAGCGGTCGGGGGTTTGCTGGCTGATCGCTTTGATAATTGAGGATTTTTCGGGGGCGCCGTCGATGGTGATTTCGTCAAAGCCGGTGAGTCCGGTTTCCATGGAGGCGAGCGCCTTTTGCAGCGACTCGTGGATGGTGCGGCCGATGGACATCGCCTCGCCCACGGATTTCATGGCGGTGGTCAGGTAGGGCTCGGAGCCGGGGAATTTCTCAAACGCGAAGCGGGGGATTTTGGTGACGACATAGTCGATTGTGGGCTCGAAAGAGGCGGGGGTGACGCCGGTGATGTCGTTGTCCAACTCATCCAGCGTGTAGCCTACGGCCAGCTTCGCGGCAATTTTCGCGATGGGGAAGCCGGTGGCTTTGGAGGCCAGGGCAGAGGAGCGGCTGACCCGCGGGTTCATTTCGATCACGACCATGCGGCCGTCGGCAGGGTTGATCGCCCATTGCACGTTGGAGCCACCTGTTTCGACCCCGATCTCGCGCAGGACGGCAATCGAGCCGTTGCGCATGATCTGGTATTCCTTGTCGGTGAGCGTGAGGGCGGGGGCGACTGTGATGGAATCGCCCGTATGCACGCCCATCGGATCGACGTTTTCGATGGAGCAGACGATGATGGCATTGTCGGCTTTGTCGCGCACGACCTCCATCTCGAACTCTTTCCAGCCCAGAAGGGACTCATCAATCAGGATCTGATTGACGGGGGAGGCGTCGAGGCCGGTTTTGCAGAAATGCTCATATTCGTCGCGGTTATAGGCGACGCCGCCGCCGGTGCCGCCGAGGGTGAAGGCGGGGCGGATGATGGCGGGCAGGCCGATATCTTCGAGCGCGGCCATGCACTCGTCCATCGAGTTGGCGATGGTGGCGCGGGGGTTTTCGAGGCCCAAACGGTCCATCGCTTCGCGGAAGAGCTTGCGGTCTTCGGCCATCTCAATCGCGTCGCGCTTGGCGCCGATCATCTCGACCCCGAACTTCTCAAGCACGCCCATTTCCTCAAGCGCGAGGGACGTGTTCAGCCCGGTCTGACCGCCCATTGTCGGCAGGAGCGCGTCGGGGCGCTCTTTCTCGATGATCTTCGCGACGATTTCGGGGGTGATCGGTTCGATATAGGTCGCGTCGGCGAGCCCCGGATCGGTCATGATCGTAGCGGGGTTCGAGTTGACGAGGATGACGCGGTAGCCTTCTTCGCGAAGCGCCTTACAGGCTTGCGCGCCTGAATAGTCAAACTCGCAGGCCTGGCCGATAACGATAGGGCCGGCTCCGATAATCATGATCGAGTTGATGTCGGTGCGTTTTGGCATGGCGGCCCCCAGAATGTCCGGCGCATTGGCAGATGCGCGCAAATTGTCCTGCGCACCCGCAGGCGCGCAAATTGTCGTGGGTTATAGGGATTGCGCGTGCGGGCGCAAGGGCGTGCGGTCACGAATTCTGCGAAAAGTCAGTCAGGTGCCGGGCCGCGCCGGATGGCCAGCGCAAAGGCGGCCCCCATGACAAGGATCGCGCCGCTTGTCATGATGTGATGCACATGGCGCCATCCTTCATATCCCGAAAGGAATTCGGCAGTAGCCGGGTGCAGAGGGGCGACAATCGCGCAGATCCAAAGCGCACCTTTTGCCGTGCCGAAACGGTCGATCAGTGTTGGCAGGAACGCGGCCGTCGGCATGAAATGATAGACCCAGGCCAGAGGGCTGACCATGCTGAGCATCAACAAGATGAGCGGCCAGACGAGCGGGTCTTTCTTTTTGTGCAGGAGCCAAGCGGAGAGGCTTAGCGCTGTGACCATCAATACGGTTCCAAGCAGGGCGATTTCCGGAGGTTTGGGAACCGCGAAATGAGCTTCAAGAGGCTCCTTCCCCACAAACTCCAATTGGGTCACCACTGCATTTTCTTCAAAGAACAAAACGCCGATCATGGCGTCGAGGCTCACATTCTGCAAAGACAGAAGCAGCGTCCCCCTGATGTCTGACAGCACTGAAAGAAACTCTCGATGGAGGGGCCACCCCGCGACGAGTACGGAGAGAAGGCCAAGCAGAACGCCGATCACCGTGAAACTGACCACCGCCTGCCACCGGCGCTGTGCGATCCATAAGACTGCATAGAGCAGGGGGAGCCCTTTCATCGACGCCGCAAGCGCCATGAGCCCGCCAGCCGCGAAGGATCGCCCTGCGGTCAGTCGTTCGAGTGCTGCCACAACGCAGAGGCTGAGCAGAATTTGCGGCTGATTGTTCCCAAGCGCGACCCGTCCGATGGACGTGAAAGCGAAGATGGCAAGGGCGATGCCCAGGTAGAGGGGCAGGCTCATACGGCGTCCCGTCATGCGCCAGGCCAGCCAGACCATGCAGATGATGGCGAGGGTGTTGATGACGAAGAATGCGGCACTTGCGGTGTCGCGCGTGGTGATTGTGGGCAAGGCTTGTGCGATCCACGCCCAAAGCGGAGGATAAATAAACGGATAAATGGCCCCTTCTGCGCCGTCCCGGGCCAGCTGGGCGTTCCATTCAGGTGGGGATTGCAAGGCAAACACGCCGTTTGTGACGGGATAAATCTGATCGAATTGCGCTTCCGAGAACGCGCGGCCTGCCATCCAGACGGCGTTAAAATCTTCCGCCGGGATGGAGAGCCCACCGCCCAGCACGTAAGATGCAAAAACAGCGCAGATCACCAGCGCCTGGGCAATTTCTTTAGACATGGAATGCTCGAATTCGTTTTGCGCGAGTTTAAGGTTGGTCTGCCGAGGCTCCAAGCGCATTGCCTGCGGCGGGTGAAATCCATTCTAGGCCGTGACATTCGCACCACCTGTCAGCATGCCTGACTTGATCTATGTCAACATAAGTTGACAGATACTGTGCCACTCTGCCTGCGCAGCCAGCAGGGAGTTGACCTATGCGCATTCTATTCGTTCATCCAAATTATCGCTCTGGCGGGGCGGAGATTGCGGGGAGTTGGCCGCCTGCTTGGGTGGCATATTTGTCGGGTGCGCTGCGGGATGCGGGGTTTGACGACATTCAGTTTATCGACGCGATGACGAATGACATCTCGGATGCGGACCTGTCGGACATGATCGCGGAGGCCGCGCCGGACGTGGTTGGGGTCACGGCGATCACGCCGTCGATCTATAAGGCAGAGCGCATTCTGAAGATGGCGCAGGAGCGCGTGCCGAATGCGGTCCGCGTGATGGGCGGCGTGCATCCGACGTTTATGTATAAACAGGTGCTGAGCGAGGCACCTTGGGTCGACGTGATCGTGCGCGGGGAGGGCGAGGAGATTGTCACCGAGCTGATGCTCGCCATCGAAGACGGGCGCTGGCCCGCGGATCGGCGCAAGATCAAAGGCTTGGCGTTTCGCGATGGGGAAGAGATTGTCGCGACGCAAGCGGCCTCGACTGTGAAGGATCTGGATGCGATCAACCCCGATTGGTCCATTCTGGAGTGGGACAAATACATCTACATCCCGCTCAACACCAAGGTCGCGATCCCGAACATGGCGCGGGGATGTCCGTTTACTTGTTCCTTCTGTTCGCAGTGGAAGTTCTGGCGCGATTACCGGGTGCGCAACCCGGTGAAGGTCGTCGATGAGATCGAAAAGCTGGTGAACGAGGAAGGCGTGGGGTTTTTTATCCTCGCGGATGAGGAACCGACGATCAACAAGAAGAAATTCGTGCAGTTCTGCGAAGAGCTGATCGCGCGCGGGCTGCCCGATAAGGTCAAATGGGGCATCAACACGCGAGTGACGGATATCTACCGCGACCGCGACATGCTGATGTTCTATCGCAAGGCGGGGCTGGTGCATGTAAGCCTCGGCACCGAGGCCGCGGCGCAGATGAAGCTGGATCAGTTCAATAAAGAGACGAAGGTCGAAGAGAACAAGACGGCCATTCGGCTGCTGCGCGAGGCTGATATTCTGGTGGAGGCGCAATTCATCGTCGGCCTGGATAACGAAACACCCGAGACGCTGAACGAAACCTACAAGATGGCGTGGGACTGGCAGCCCGATCTTGCCAACTGGGCGATGTATACGCCGTGGCCGTTCACGCCGCTGTTCCAGGAGCTGAGCGACAAGGTCGAGGTGTTTGACTTCTCCAAATACAATTTCGTGACGCCGATCATGAAGCCCAAAGCGATGGAGCGGGGGGAGCTTCTGGATGGCGTCATGAACAATTACCGGCGCTTTTATATGAAGAAGGCGCTGTTTCACTACCCGTGGCGGGGCACGGGGTTCAGGCGGCGGTATCTGCTGGGTTGCCTGAAGGCCTTTGCCAAAGCGGGCTTTGCGCGGACGTTCTATGATCTAGGGAAGGCGGGCTATTGGGGGCCGCAATCCAAGGACAAGGTGGATTTCCATTTCGATGAGACGCGCACGATTGCCGAGGCGCAGATGGACGATTGGGAGGCCTCGGCCGACAAGGCGCGGCGTGCGGCAGAGCGGCGCGAGGCGATCCGCAAGCAGGGCAAAGAGCGTGCGATTGAGCGTAATGCTGCCTTCAAGATGCCGAATGGGGCGCAGGTGAAAGCCTGTGGCGGCGGCACGGAGCAATTAGAGGATACGTGATATGGCCCACGCGGTTCATCGCGCGGGAGGAGTTGGGCTCATCGGCCCAAATGCAATATTGCAGTTGGTGCCCGTGATTGAACAGGCCGGAGGACGCGCGTTGCGCGACGAAGTTTTCGCAGCGGCTGGCGTGTTCGATCTGCCTTCGGGCGATCAGATGATTTCCGAAGCGCCTGCGGCACGGGTTCATCAGGCGTTGCGGGCGCAAGTGCCTAATCTGGCGGCGGCTTTGGCATGGGAGGCAGGCAGGCGAACGGCGGATTACATCTTGGCCAACCGTATTCCAGCCTTCGCGCAACGGATTTTGAAGGCTTTGCCGTGGCGATTGTCAGCGCAGCTGTTGTCTAAAGCGATCCAGAAAAACGCGTGGACGTTCGCGGGCTCTGGCACGTTTCGGGTGCTCACGCCGTTGCGGTTTGAGCTGGCCGATAACCCAATTGTCGCGGGCGAGACGTCTGAGACGCCGCTTTGTCATTGGCATGCCGCAGTTTTCGAGCGGCTCTATCAGGTGCTGGTCCATCCGCAGATGATTTGTCGGGAAACAGATTGCATAGCGCAGGGCGCTGGTGCCTGCCGGTTCGAGTTGCGGCTGGGCTAGGCGATCTGATTGGTTTGTGAGGCGGTTTGCGCGGGGTAAAGATAGTCCCGCGTGATGGGAACTGTGTCGATCCTTTTGGCCAGTTGAAACTGGTAAACCGCTTGCCGGGTTTCGCGAAACGACATCTCGCAGGCGGTCAGATAATACCGCCACATGCGGATAAACGCGTCGTCATATGTCTTAACAAGCTGATCGGCATTTGCTTCAAATCTGAGGCGCCAATGCTTGAGTGTCTCTGCATAATGCAGGCGCCAGATCTCGATATCGGTCTGCCACAGATTGGCAGCTTCGAGCGGGCGCGCCACTTCGGAGAGCGACGGGACGTGACCGCCAGGAAAGACGTATTTCAGGATCCAGGGCGATTGCGTTTTCGGCGGTTGAATGTAGCCGATTGTGTGGACAAGGGCGATACCGTCCTCGGCCAGCAGCCTGTCGATCTGGCCGAAATATTCGGCGTAATGGGCGGGCCCCACATGCTCGAACATCCCGACAGAGACGATCCTGTCAAATGGGCCTTGCAGGGTTCGGTAGTCTTGCAGCTTGAATGTGATGCGGTCTGAGAGCTTTGCCTCCCGTGCGCGTTTTTGGGCTGTCTCAAGCTGGTTCTGGGACAGCGTCACACCGGTCACGCGGCACCCATAATCGCGCGCCAGCGTCAGCGCCATCCCGCCCCAACCGCTGCCGATATCCAGAACATGACACTCTGGGGTAAGCCGTAACTTATTGGCAATGTGATGCTTTTTGGCAAACTGTGCCTCTTCCAGCGTCATGTCGGGACGGGCGAAATAGGCGCAGGAATACTGCATGTCCTCATCCAGAAAGAGCCGGTAGAGATCATCCGACAGATCATAGTGGTGGGCCACGTTCTGCTGCGCCTTCAGGGGCGTGTTGCGCAGCAGCCAACCGCGGCAGGCCAAGCGCGCCCGCTCAACCGAGCGCGCCCAGAGCGGGAACGCGTCGCGGGGATTGTTGCGCATGAGCAGTGTCAGCAGGTCGCCCAGGCGGTCGTCCTCGATAGTCAGGCGACCGTCAGTATAGCCCTCACCAAGAGCCAGTTCGGGGTTTCTGCACATCGCCTTCAGAAGGCTGTTTTCGTGAAATGTGACATGCGCCGAAAGGCCCGGCTTCCCGGCATAATCGGTCTGACGTCCGTCGGGCCAGGTGATGGTCAGCTTCCCCTCGCGGATCATGCGCGCGAGCATGCGATCAATGATGGTTTTCCACATGGGACCCCCTTCTTTATTCGCCTGTCTGAGCTGCCTTTTATTAAGAATGGTTAAGAGCCTACCCAAAACACCCTGCTTTTCAATGCCCGTTGGCGGGATGTTGCCTTGACTTCCCGGGCAAGGGCGGGTGTATCGGCGGGAACCGATTTTGATGCCCAAAGGGACCACTATGCACGCTTATCGCAGCCATACTTGCGCCGATCTGAACAAATCCAACGTAGGCGACGCCGTGCGCCTGTCGGGCTGGGTGCACCGTGTGCGCGACCATGGTGGCGTGCTGTTCATCGATCTGCGCGACCATTACGGCATGACGCAGGTGCTGGCGGACCCCGACAGCCCCGTTTTTGCCGAGGTCGAGAAGGTCCGCTCGGAATGGTGCATTCGCATTGATGGCGAAGTGAAAGCGCGGGACGCGAGCCTTGTGAACCCCAACATCTCCACCGGGGAGGTTGAGGTTTTCATTCGCGACCTGGAGGTTCTGGGCGCGGCCGATGAGCTGCCGCTGATGGTCTTCGGCGATCAGGAATACCCAGAGGAAACGCGGCTGCGCTATCGCTACCTGGACCTGCGGCGCGAGAAGTTGCAGCGCAATATGACGATGCGGTCAGATGTTGTCGCGTCGATCCGCAAGCGGATGTGGGAGAAAGACTTCCGCGAGTTTCAGACGCCGATCATCACGGCCTCCAGCCCCGAAGGTGCGCGGGATTTTCTGGTGCCGTCGCGCCTGCATCCCGGCAAGTTCTACGCGCTGCCGCAGGCCCCGCAGCAATTCAAGCAGCTGCTGATGGTGTCGGGCTTTGACAAGTATTTCCAGATCGCGCCCTGTTTCCGCGATGAGGACCCGCGCGCTGACCGCTCGCCTACGGATTTCTACCAGCTGGATATGGAGATGTCGTTCGTCACCCAGCAGGACGTGTTCGATACGATTTCGCCTGTGTTGGCTGGTGTTTTCGAAGAGTTCGGCGGTGGCAAGAAGGTCGACGCGCCTGAGAGCTGGCCGCAGATTTCTTACCGGGACGCGGCGCTTTGGTATGGCACCGACAAGCCCGACCTGCGCAACCCGATCAAGATGCAGGTGGTGTCTGAGCATTTCGCGGGCTCAGGCTTTGCGATTTTTGCCAAGCTGCTTGAGCAGGAGGGGACAGAGATCCGTGCGATCCCGGCACCTGGTGGCGGGTCGCGGAAATTCTGCGACCGGATGAATGCGTTTGCGCAGAAGGAAGGGTTGCCCGGGATGGGCTATATCTTCTGGCGCGATCAGGGTGAGGGCATGGAAGCCGCTGGCCCCTTGGCCAAAAACATCGGCCCGGAGCGGACGGAGGCGATCCGACAGCAGCTTGGGCTGGACGTTGGCGATGCGGCGTTCTTCCTCGGTGGTAAGCCTGCCGCGTTTGAAACTGTCGCTGGTAAGGCCCGCGTGGAGATTGGCAATGAACTTGGGCTGACCGAACAGGACCGCTTTGCGTTTGCGTGGATCGTCGACTTCCCGATTTACGAGAAAGACGACGAAACTGGCCGCATTGATTTTGAACACAACCCGTTCTCCATGCCCCAAGGTGGGATGGAGGCGCTTGGGGGCGATCCTCTGGATGTGCTGGGCTATCAGTACGATCTGGCGTGCAACGGCTACGAGCTGGTCTCTGGCGCGATCCGGAACCACCGGCCTGAGATCATGTTCAAAGCGTTTGAAATCGCGGGCTATGACGAGGCCGAGGTGCGCAAGCGGTTCGGTGGTATGGTCAACGCGTTCCAATATGGCGCGCCGCCCCACGGGGGCTGTGCGGCGGGTATCGACCGCATCGTGATGCTACTGGCCGATGAGGCGAATATCCGGGAGGTGATCCTCTTCCCGATGAACCAGCGTGCGGAAGATCTGATGATGAACGCGCCCAACGAGCCCTTGAACGAGCAGTTGCGTGAATTGTCGCTGCGGGTGATTGAGCCGGACAGCTAAGACAGGTTCAGAAGTACGATCTCAAGAGGGCGGGGATGGTATCCCTCGCCCTTTTTATGATTGCGGCGGCATGGACGCTTCGAAGATGGCGTGTCGCCTGAGAAGTGATGCGATCTTTGCCGCTAACCGCGCCGGGCGCGATCTTGAGCCTTACGATGTGATCTCTTCGACCAATTCGGTCGGATCAATCGCGTCGATCGTGTCGGTGGTGCTGGAGGCAACCTCGCCCGTGCTGGTGCCAATACTGATGGCAACGGCCACGCCCAGAAATACAAGGCCTGAAGTCAGTACCAGCCAATCAACGGTCGCGTTGCCGGCATCATCGGACGCGAATTTTTTCAAAAGCCGTTCCATTACTCATTCTCCTCAAATCGTTCCGCGCAGGCTTCTTCCGTGGCGGTCTTGCGGGCAACCTCGCGCTGAATTGAGGCGGATTTGCGGAAAATGCGGCGCTATTCAAAGACCCTTTGACGGTGTCTGCGCGGCAGGGATGCTCTGGACAGGGCAGGTGGGGGCGTGCAGGACTGCACCATGAATGATGCGATTGAGACACGCCCCGTCGGGCGCGCGCTGCCGGATTGGCAGGTGCCTGTGCGCCCTGGCCCTGCGGTGATGCAGGGGCAGTATGTCCGGCTGGATGTCCTTGATCCGGCGGGCCATGGGCCTGCTCTTTTCGACGCTTTAGGCACGGTGGAGGACGTTTGGACTTATCTGCCGATGCCTGCTTTTGCGGATGCCGACGACCTGATCGCGCATCTAGGCGATGTCACGGCGGATCCGGCTAAGCACGTTTTTTATGCGATCACGCCGGAAGGCTGTGACGCGCCGCAAGGGTTTTTCTCCTACTATACGATCCAGCCGGAGGCGGGTGCGATAGAGCTGGGCTATGTCACGCTCGGGCCAGCCCTACAGCGCACGCGTGCGGCGACGGAGGCGACGTTCCTGATGATCGACTGGGCGTTTCAGGTGGGCTACCGGCGGTTTGAGTGGAAATGCGATGCGCTGAACGCGCCATCACGCCGGGCGGCGGCTCGCTATGGCTTCACGTTCGAGGGCATCTTTCGCCAAGCCACGGTTGTGAAGGGGCGCAATCGCGATACCGCGTGGTTTTCGATCATCGACAGCGAATGGCCGGACCGGCGCGCAGCATTCACACGTTGGCTGGCGCCAGAGAACTTTGACGCTTCAGCTCAGCAGCGCATGCCGCTTCGCATGGGCTAGACGATTTCCTCGGTCAGCATCCGGTCCTGCACCAGCCCGCCAATCTCTGCCATATTGGCGCTGACGGCCTGACCAAGCGCGCGTTTGGCGATCAAGCGATCTGCGGCCTCTTTCAAGATACCATCGCCCGCGCTGGAGGCGACACCGGCCAGGAACTGGCCGACATAATCGGCCATGCTTGGATCCTGATCGCCCGATAGCAGATCGGCCACATGGGCCATGTCATCACGGTAGGAAATCGGGTCGGGTGTGACGTGTTCATCCGACAGGATGCGCGGACCCACGGGGCGCCGCTCTGCCGGGAGGAAGCTGAGGATGGTTTCCTGAAAATTGGCAAGGCTGGCCACAGGTTTGGGCATGAAGCCATCGGCACCTGCGGTCATCGCGCGGGCCTCGGCCCCGTCATCGCCGCTGGTGCCCAGCACCACCTCGACGCGCGGGCTGGTGTTGTTCAACTCGTCAATCAGATCGGCGCCAGAGCCGTCGGGCAGGCCCAGATCGACAATCACAACGCTGGGTCGGTAGACCTGCAAATGCCGCCGGGCCGAGCGCAGACAATCCGCGCGCCGGATCCGCGCGCCGGAGCGCAGGCACAAAAGGCGCATCGCCTCGCAAGCAAAGCGGCTGTCTTCGACGACCAGAACGGTCAGGCCCAAAAGGGGCCGCGCGGCGGTGGGGGGGCGGGAAAGCACAAAGCTGTCGATGTCGTCCATCAGATCCTCCTTGGGGCTGAGTCGCCTCCACTAAACGCGGTTATGCCTAACAGGGCGTTAACAGCGGCACCGCGTCCCCTTGCACCCGGCAGATCACCGCCCCATAACCTGCGCCAACCAATGCTATAAGGAGCCCTGCCATGATTGGTCGCCTCAACCACGTCGCCATCGCCGTCCCCGATCTGGAGGCCGCTGCAAACCAGTATCGCGGCACGCTGGGAGCCAATGTCGGCGCGCCGCAGGATGAGCCCGATCACGGGGTCACGGTCATCTTCATCGAACTGCCCAACACCAAGATTGAGCTGCTCTATCCGCTGGGCGAAAACAGCCCCATCGCGGGGTATCTGGAAAAGAACCCTGCAGGCGGCATTCACCACATCTGCTATGAGGTGGACGACATTCTGGTCGCGCGCGACAAGCTGAAAGCCGATGGCGCGCGGGTGCTGGGCTCGGGTGAGCCGAAGATCGGCGCGCATGGCAAGCCTGTCCTCTTTCTGCATCCCAAAGACTTTAACGGCTGCCTTGTCGAGCTAGAACAGGTGTAGAGCGGAAGGCCGCTTTCGCTTTTTCCAAATACCCCCGCCGGAGGCTCCGGCGCTTTGCAACTCAGCCCGAAAGGGGGCCAATATGTCGATTACATCCGCCATCGTCCTGTTCGCCGTCATCTGGTTCATGGTGCTCTTCATCGTGCTGCCGTTGCGGCTGAAAACACAGGGCGATGTGGGGGATATCGTGCCTGGCACCCATGCGGGTGCGCCTGCGGATGCGCAGTTGGGCAAGCGCGTCAAAGTCACCACGATGATCGCCTTTCCGCTGTGGCTGATCATCGCGGGCACGATCCTGTCGGGCGTGATTACCGTGCGAGATCTCGACTGGTTTGAGCGGATGTCGACGCCGGAAGTGAGTGGAACAAGTGAGTAAACGCGGCCGCGCCTAGGACGGGGATTAGTAGGTTCACAAGCGGGATCGATAGCGGGATCGCCATAAGCCCTCCGGTCAGCCAGATACGCCCACGATGAGCTTTGCGCAGCCTGTCTGCATCGGCGCGCGACATACGCCGGATCGCAACCATCTGAAAATATTCCCGTCCCAGCAGGAAGCCATTCAGCCCCCAGAAGATCAGCGGGGCGAAGGGTGTCAGGAACAGATAGAAGATCAGCGCGACAATATTGGCGCCAACGATCACGCCCAGAAAGCGGATCGTGTCGCTGATCGTCTCTGCGATGGGCGTTCTGCGGGCAGGGCCCAAGGCCGGGTAGTGCCTGTCTTCAACGGCTTGTGCCACATCATCCAGAAAAATGCCCGTCATGGCAGAGGCGACGGGCACCATCAGAAATGCCGACATCAGGATCACGACGGGCACCGCCGTCCAACTGAGCACCGTGTCAATCCAAGTGATCGTGCCGATCCAGGGCAGGGTGAAACTGTCGGGCACGATCCAGCCCACGACCCAGAGAAAGACCGCCGATATCGCAAAGAGCGTGGCAATCGCCAGACCGATGCCTTTCAAGAGGACATTGCGAAACCGGCTGTCGCCCAGCTGGCTGAGGGCTTTGAGAATGGGGGACATTATTCGGACATCCATTCAGTGATTTGGTCCAGATCCGGTCGGGGTCGATCCGGCGGGGTGTGTGGCGCGGTGCCGATATGGATGATGCCCGCGATCTTCTCGGACGGGGTCAGGTTGAACGCGTCGCGGCCAAACTCCTGGTAGTGTGAGGACCAGCCCGACAGCCAGTTCGCGCCCCAGCCTGCAGCAAGAGCTGCGTTGAGCAGCGCAAGGCAGACCGCGCCTGCGGAATAGACTTGTTCGATCTCGGGGATCTTGTCTGAGATTTTGGGCGATGAAATCACGGCAACCGCCAAGTGGCTGGAGCCGTAATGCAGCATGTTGCCCGCGATTTTATCCTCTGGGATGCCATGTTTTGCCCCCAGCGGCGGGATGAGCGCGGCGATCCGCTCCAGCGCGGGGCGCTCCAGCACAATGAAACGCCAGGGTTCCAGCTTGCCGTGATCGGGGGTGCGGGCTGCGATGCTCAGCAGCTCCTCTAGTTCTGTGCGGTCCGGCACGGGTGTGGTCAGGGTCTTGCCCGGCCGTGAACGACGGGTTTTCAGGAAGTCTAGGGCGGCGTCATTGCGCTCTGGCGGGGATACGGACATGCGGGCTCGCTTTATGTTACGATGATTTACATTTGGGCATGTGGCGGAGGGCTGCAAGGGGTAACCCCACATAAATGCAGCTTCCGGCGCTTTCGCAAGAGGCAAGCGCAGCGTAGGGTGCCGGTATGAAACGTCTCATTCGCGGCTTGCTTCTGGTCGCATTGATCATACCGCTCTTTGCATGTGCGGCGCATCTGAGCTTTTCGGGGCGCGGGGCGGTGCCCGCCAAGCCCGACGCGGCGCTGCGCATGGCGACGCTGAATGTGCATTACATTGTTCTGGCGCGGGCGGAGGGGCCTTGGTCCGTCGCCGATTGGGACCGGCGCAAGGGCGCGATGGATGCGGCTGTAAAAGCCGTCGACGCGGATGTCTTTGCCTTACAGGAATCCGAGAGCTTTGGCGGCGGCTCTATGGCGACGCAAAATCTGACGTTGGATTATCTCCTGGCGCAAAACAGAGAGTTGCGTGCGGCAGCGGTGGGCGATCCGGCGGACTTTCCGATCACGCAGCCGATCCTCTACCGGGCCGCGCGGCTGGCGGTGGAGGAGGAAGGGTGGTTCTTCTTCTCAGACACGCCAGATGTCATCTATTCACGCACTTTCAATGGCTCTTGGCCCGCTTTTGCCTCATGGGCGGCGTTTCGCGACCGGGACACCGGCGCGCGGTTTCGCGTCGTGAATGTGCATTTCGAGTATCGCAGCCGGTCGAACCGCCAACTCTCGGCGGCCTTGGTGCGCGACCGCATCGCACCCTGGATTGCTGCGGATGAAAAGGTGTTCGTGATTGGCGATCTGAACGCGTTGCGCGGCTCTGCCACCTTGGGGCGGATTGAGGAGGCCGGGATCACCTTTGCGCCGGTGCGCGGGGCGACCTATCACTTCAATCGTGGCATCAATCTTTTCGGGGCGATTGATCATCTTGGCTATAGCGACGGGGTCGCGCTTGACGGTGAGCCGGTCGTTCTACGACAAAAATTCGAAGGCGAATGGCCGACGGATCACTATCCGGTCTTCGCGGATCTCACTTTCGACTAAAGCGCGTCTTTCATGGCTGTGACCTGATCCGCGACAAACCGATTGAAGGCGTCCTCTGGCTGGCGAAGCATATAGGCGTCGCCCCACGGATCGGGGGCCTCCACCGCGCTGCCGGACATCTCTTGCAGGACCGCATGGCCGCAAAATGGCACGTAGACCTCTGAATAGCCGCCTTCATGGGCCATCATCAGGCGACCGTCGCAGATGTCATCGGCCAGATCCATCACCTGTCGGGTCATGGCGCGGAAGGTCTCGGCCGTGGCCATCATGCGGCCCAGCGGATCGACGGGGGCCGCATCAAAGCCGCAGGCGATTACTATGATGTCTGGCGCATGGGCTCGGATCGTGGGCAGGACGAGCCGTTCCATCACGTCGAGATAGGCAACATGGCCTGCACCGGGGGGCAGCGGGATGTTGAGGTTCGCGCCTTCGCCTTTGCCGCTGCCGCGATCTGCGAATGCACCGGTTTCAATTGGGTAATTGCGGTCCTGATGGATCGAGATGGTCAGCACGTCGGGCCGGTCGTAGAAAATCTCCTCCGTACCGTTGCCGTGATGCACGTCCCAGTCGAGGACAGCGACCTTGAGGTCGGGGCGCGTGGCCTTGGCCGCCTCAATCGCGATGGCAAGATTGGCCATCAGGCAAAAGCCCATCGGATAGTCAGGGCGGCAATGATGGCCGGGCGGGCGTGAAAGGGCATAGGCGTTTTGGTGGGTGCCGTTCAGCACGTTTTCCAGCGCGGTGACGGCAAGGCCGGCGGATTGTGCGGCGATCTCATATCCGCCTTGGGCGAAAGGCGTGCGCTGGCCCAATTCGCCACCGCCCGCGTCGGACATAGCTTTGAATTCGCTAAGATAGCTTTGCGGATGTACGCGGAGCAGGTCTTCATTGGGCGCTTTTGGCGCGCTGTGAACGCTCAGATCGTGGATCAGACCGGTCACATCCAGAAGGTTCTTCAGACGGCGCTTGGTTTCGGGGTTTTCCGGCAGTGCGCCTGCAGCGAGAGGCTGGACATGGCCGCCGATGGGCAGGGTGAAGGCGTAATTGCCGCCTGCGTGCCAGAAGCAGCGCTCGCTCCAGTAGAAACCTGTGGTCATAGAGGGCTCCGTTTGATCTTGGGGGAAACGTCAGCGATTGGGCGGCTCAGGTCAAACACTTGTTCGCGCCCCGGACTTGATCCGGGGCCTTGCAGTGAGAGACCTCGGATCAAGTCCGGGGCGTGAGCGCTCTTAGTTACCGCACGATCTCTTCCAAAGGGTCGTATTGCGGTGCGAACTCGGTAAAGGCCAGATCATACAGGCGATCAGGCTTGAAGCGGATCTTGCCCATCTCCTCGGCGGTAAACCAGCCGCGTTCGGTCACGATGTTTTCGGGGTCTTTCCAGGCGGGATCGAAATCCGGATCGGCCACGGTGCAGTGAAAGAACACCTCCACCTGATGAAAGCCATTGGCGGGGTTGTGAAACTCGTTCACCAGACACAGACTGCCCACCGTCACGCGCAGCCCGGTTTCCTCGTGGATTTCCCGCGCGGCGGTTTCGGGAAGCGGTGTGCCCGGTTCCTGCCCGCCGCCGGGCGCGCACCACAGGTCGCTTTCCCCATTCGGATAGGCGTTGACCAGAAGCAGACGGTTGTCATGCACAACCACACCGCGGGCGGCAATTCGGGGGGATTTGAAGCGTATCATCGCGCCACTGTGACTTGCGACGTAGGGTCCGACAAGGGCCAGAGGGCTTTGCGTGCGACCGCAACGCACTTATTTATAAGTCATGAGATGGATTGCCGCTTTTTGCCTGGCCCTGATGCCGCTGCCCGCCCTGGCGGATTGCGTCGTGCTGCTGCACGGGCTGGCGCGGTCTGACACGTCGTTCATCGTGATGGACAACGCTTTGCGGGAGGCGGGTTATGAGACGGTCGTGCCGGATTATCCCTCCACCCAGAAGCCGATTGAGAACCTGTCGCTTGAAACGCTGCCCCGCGCGGTCGCGCAATGCGGCGAAGATCGCGTGCATTTCGTGACCCATTCGATGGGCGGTATTTTGGTGCGCTATTGGCTGCAGGACAACCAGCCCGAAAACATGGGTCGTGTGGTGATGCTTGCGCCGCCCAACAAGGGCTCGGAACTGGTTGACGAGTTCGCAAGCATTCCGGCCTTTGCGTGGCTGAATGGCCCGGCAGGGCTGGCGCTTGGCACCGGGGACGACAGCGTGCCCAACCAACTGGGCCGCGCGCCGTTTGAGCTGGGTGTGATTGCGGGGGATGTCTCCCTCAATCCGGTCTATTCTGCGATGATCGAAGGGCCGGATGACGGCAAAGTGTCGGTTCAATCGACGCGGGTGCAAGGCATGAACGATCATATCGTGCTGCCCGTGACGCATACTTTCTTGATGAACAACCCGATGGTTATCGCGCAGGTGGTGACATTTCTGGAAACCGGGGCGTTTGACCACGATATGACGCTGGTCGAGAGTTTTCAGAAGGTCTTTGATGTGCCGCAAGGTGAGAACAGCGACCAGTAGCGCCTAGCTGATCCGGTTCACATGGCCCATTTTGCGCCCCGGCTTCACATCGGCCTTGCCGTAAAGATGCAGCGCCGCATCGCCCGCGTTTAGAAGCTCGGGCAAGCGGTCCATATCCTCGCCAATCAGGTTCTCCATCACGACATCCGCATAGCGCTGCCCGTCGCCCAAAGGCAGACCAGTGATGGCGCGGATATGCTGATCAAACTGGTCGATGACGCAGCCGTTCTGGGTCCAGTGGCCGGAATTATGCACACGTGGGGCGATCTCGTTCACGATCAGGCCTTGCGGGGTGACGAAGAGCTCCAGCCCCATGACGCCGACATAGTCGAGCGCGTTGAGAATTTGTGCCGCCATCAGCACCGCATCGGTGCGTTGCGCAGCACTGAGACGTGCGGGCACGGTCGTGGTGCGCAGGATGCCGTCTTTATGAACGTTTTCACCGGGATCGAAGCAGGACACTTGGCCGTCTGCGTTGCGGGCGGCGATGACCGAGACCTCGTGCGAGAAGTCAATGAACCCTTCCAGCACGCACGGGGCGTGGTTCATTTCGGCGTAAGCCGCGCCAGTATCGCCGTCTTTCAGCCGTAGCTGCCCTTTGCCGTCATAACCAAAGCGGCGCGTTTTCAGGATCGCGGGCGTGCCGAGCTGCACGATGGCGGCGTCCAGATCAGCGGCGCTTTCGACATTGGCGTAGGGGGCCGTTTTGAGGCCCAGCCCGGTGAGAAAGTCTTTCTCGGTCAGCCGGTCTTGCGATGTGGCCAGCGCGCGGCGGTTGGGGTGGATCGGGGCCAGCGCTTCGAGCGTGTCGAGCGCGGATGTGGGAATGTTCTCAAACTCATAGGTGATGACATCGACGGCTTTGCCAAAGGCTGTCAGGGCATCTGTATCGTCATATGAGGCTGTCGTCACGGCATGGGCGACGTCGGATGCGGGAGCCGCACCCGGCTCAAAGATGTGAGTTTTGTAGCCCAGACGGGCGGCTGCGACGGAAAGCATGCGGCCCAGTTGACCACCACCCAGAATGCCGATTGTCGCGCCGAGGGGGAGGCTAGTCATCGCTGGGCTCATCGGGGATGGAGGCCGAGAGCGCATCGCGCCAGGCATCAAGGCGCTGGGCGAGTGCATCATCAGAGGTGGCCAGGATACCGGCGGCCATCAGGCCTGCATTCGCAGCCCCGGCGGCGCCGATCGCCATGGTGGCGACAGGAAAACCCTTGGGCATCTGAACGATGGAATAGAGACTGTCGACGCCAGAGAGCGCCTTTGTCTGCACGGGCACGCCGACAACAGGCACCCGCGTTTTGGAGGCCATCATGCCGGGCAAATGCGCCGCACCACCTGCGCCCGCGATGATCACTTTCAAGCCGCGCTCGGCTGCGGTCTTGCCGTAGCTCCAGAGCCGGTCGGGTGTGCGGTGGGCGGAGACGATCTTGGTCTCATAGTCCACGCCCAATTCATCCAGAATGTCAGCAGCAGCCTTCATGGTCGGCCAATCGGATTGGCTGCCCATGATGATGCCCACGGTGATCTCGGCCATGACGCGGTCCTTCAAAATGAGCGCATCGTTTAGCCGCCTGCAGGCGTTTAGGCAATGATATCCGGTGTCAGTTGATCCTCAATTGCCGCGATGCGGTCCTTGAGCGACAGTTTTTGCTTTTTCAGCCGCTTGAGCGTCAGCATGTCGGCTGTGCCTTTCTCCTGCAGCGCGTGGATTGCGTCATCCAGATCACGGTGCTCCCGGCGCAAAACTTCGAGTTTTACGCGCATCACATCTTCGGGCTGCATCTCGGGCGAGGCGTTCATGGCGGTCCGTCCATTAAAGAAGTCCTAACATAAGGGATTTGCGGCGTTTCGCAAAGGTCTTGGCCTTGCAGATTGCGCCGCTGACGCCCATATTTCTGACATCGGTCGCCGCAAAGGGGCCATTCCCACACTGTCGCTACAGAATAGGACGTGTTGATGACAAAACTGACTTTAAGCACGCACCCCTTCCTTTTGGGGTTCGATGAGCTGGAACGGCTGGTGGAGCGCACCGCCAAATCTGGCAATGACGGCTACCCGCCCTACAATATTGAACAGACATCCGAGACATCGTTTCGCATCACGCTGGCTGTGGCTGGCTTTGGCGAAGACGATCTGTCGATCACGCTGGAGGACCGCCAATTGGTCGTTCGCGGTCGGCAAAGCGAAGACACTCAAGGCCGCGTGTTCCTGCATCGCGGTATCGCGGCGCGTCAGTTTCAGCGCGCCTTTGTCCTTGCCGAAGGCGTCGAGATCGCCGAGGCGAGTATGGAAAACGGCCTTTTGCATGTGGATCTGAACCGATCCGTGCCGGAAAGCGTTGTCCATCAGATCAAGATTAAAAAGGGGTAAGAGCCATGAACAGCAAATACGAATTCCCCAAAGGCGACACGAATATCGTCTATGTCAAAGCCGTCGCCCTCGAAGACCTGCCCGATGATGTGCAGGATCAGGTGGGTGAAGAAGATCAGCTTTATGCCGTGCACAAGGATGATGGAGAGCAGCTTGCCCTCGTCGCAGGACGCGAATTGGCCTTCAGCTTGGCCCGCCAGAACGATCTTGTTCCGGTGACGGTGCATTAGGCTTCCGTCGCATTTGGATATTTGAAAAAAGCGAAACAGGCGCGGACAATTTGACTTAAACTGTCCGCGCCTGTTTCATCTTTGCAAAAATATCCTCGCCGAAGGCAATCCCTCAGCCTGCCACAAGACCCATCTGTTCGAGTTTCAGAAGAACCTGATGGGCGCAATTATCTACATCGACATTCTCTGTCTCGACGCTGAGTTCGGGATTTTCCGGCACGTCGTATGGATCGGAGATCCCGGTGAATTCCTTGATCTTGCCTTCACGCGCGAGCTTATAGAGCCCTTTACGGTCACGGCGTTCACATTCCTCAATTGAAGTGGCGACATGCACTTCGATGAAGGCGCCAAACTGCTCGATATCCTCGCGCACCGCCCGGCGGGTCGTGGCATAGGGCGCGATGGGCGCGCAGATGGCGATGCCGCCGTTCTTCGTGATTTCGGAGGCGACATAGCCGATCCGACGGATGTTCAGATCGCGGTGCTCTTTGGAAAAGCCCAACTCCGAGCTGAGGTTTTTCCGCACGATATCCCCATCGAGCAGGGTAACCGGGCGGCCACCCATCTCCATCAGTTTGACCATCAGCGCGTTGGCGATGGTGGATTTGCCCGAGCCGGAAAAGCCCGTGAAGAACACGGTAAAGCCTTGCTGGGCACGCGGCGGGCGCGTTTTGCGCAGCTCAGACACAACAGCGGGGAAGGAGAACCATTCGGGGATTTCCAGACCTTCGGACAGGCGGCGGCGCAGTTCGGTGCCCGAGATATTCAGGACGGTCACGCCCTCTTCAATCTCGTCGGCGGGCTCATACTGGGCGCGGTCCTGCACATAGACCATGTGCTTAAAGTCGACCATTTCGATGCCCATTTCCTCTTGATGCTCTTTGAAGAGGTCTTGCGCGTCATAGGGGCCATAAAAATCTTCGCCGGCCGAGTTCTTGCCGGGGCCTGCGTGATCGCGGCCTACGATGAAATGCGTGCAGCCATGGTTCTTGCGGATCAGACCATGCCAGACGGCCTCACGCGGGCCAGCCATGCGCATGGCGAGGTTCAGTAGGCTCATGGACGTGGTGGCCTGGGGGTATTGGTCCAGCACGGCCTCGTAGCAGCGCACGCGGGTGAAGTGATCAATGTCGCCCGGTTTTGTCATGCCGACGACCGGATGGATCAGCAGGTTGGCTTGCGCTTCCTTGGCGGCGCGGAAGGTCAGTTCCTGATGCGCGCGGTGCAGCGGGTTGCGGGTCTGAAAGGCCACGACGCGACGCCAGCCCAGCTTGCGGAAGTAGGCGCGCAGCTCGTTCGGGGTGTCGCGGCGGGCGCGGAAATCGTAATGCACCGGCTGCTGGATGCCCGTGATCGGGCCGCCCAGATAGACCTTGCCAGCGGTGTTGTGCAGGTAGTTGACTGCCGGGTGCGCGGCATCATCGGCACCAAAGACCTTCTCAGCTTCAACCGCCTTGTTGGGCACCCAGTTGTCGGTGATCGTCATCGTGGCGAGGATAACGCCTTCCTGATCGCGCAGGGCGATGTCCTGGCCGTCTTCCAATGAGGCTGCGAAGTCCTCTGATACATCCAGCGTGATCGGCATTGGCCAGAGCGTGCCATCGGCCAGACGCATTGTGTCAACGACGCTGTTGTAATCTTCTTCGCCCAGAAAGCCTTTGAGCGGGTTGAAGCCGCCATTCATCAGCAGTTCCAGATCGCAGATCTGGCGCGGGGTCAGGTCCCAGCTGACCAGATCGGCGGCCTCTACCTTCAGTTTCTGTGCGCTCTCGTAGGAGACATAGAGCTCGGGGATCGGGGTCAGGTTGGGCACCATCATGGCAAAGGCTCTTCTTTTAAAACTTAAATGCGCGGGGTCAGGCCCCGCCTCGCGCGCGGTCCTAGACCTTGATTAAGGCGAAAGTCTAGCGAATGGGGTGAATTCTACGGAAAAAGGGCTCAAATGACGCAAAAACGCCGCCCCGAAGGAGCGGCGTTCCGCAAATTGGTGAAATGGCAGGCAGATCAGCCTTTCTTCATCATGGCATCGTCTTTCATCATGGCGTCGTCTTTCATCATCTCACCCTCTTTCATCATGGCATCGTCCTTCATCATGGAGGCGTCTTTATCCATGCCGGAGTGGGACTCGCAGGCAGCGAGGGCGCCAACGAGAGCGAGCAGAGCGGTGGTTTTCAGTAGTGTTTTCATAGGACTGTCCCTTTAGTGGCCGGACCAATTTCCGGTTCGGCCACTCAGGCACAGCGCTATGTCATGTGACAATTCACAGACCCGCGAGATCACGCAGTGGTGTTCGTGCGTGATCGACTATTCGGCGGCTTGTTGCGGCGCCTCGGCCTCCAGCTCCGCGATATAGCGTTCCGCCTCAAGGGCTGCCATGCAGCCCATGCCGGCGCTGGTCACAGCCTGACGGTATTCGTGGTCGGTCAGGTCGCCTGCAGCGAACACGCCGGGGATCGATGTCGCGGTGCTGTCGGGCTTGGTCACGACGTAGCCGCCCATATGTGTTTCAAGCTGGTCCTTCACCAGATCCGAGGCCGGTGCGTGGCCGATCGCGACGAAGAAGCCCTTGCAGGGCACTTCGGTGATCTCACCTGTTGTGACGTGCTTGAGGCGAACAGCCTCGACGCCCAAGGGGGCTTCGGTGCCGGTGACCTCATCGACGGTGTGATCCCAGATCACGTCGATCTTGGGGCTTTTCATGAGACGGTCGATCAGGATTTTCTCGGCGCGCAGGCTGTCGCGGCGGTGCACCAGCGTGACCTTGGAGGCGAAATTCGTCAGGAAAAGGGCTTCCTCGACGGCGGTGTTGCCGCCGCCGACGACGACAACCTCAGCGCCGCGATAGAAAAACCCGTCGCAGGTGGCACAAGCAGAGACGCCGAAGCCCTTGAACTTCTCTTCAGATGGCAGGCCCAGCCATTTGGCTTGCGCACCGGTGGCGAGGATCATCGCATCGGCGGTGTAGGTCGTACCGCTATCGGCGACGGCCACGAAGGGGCGGACGCTCAGATCGACCGAATTGATATGATCGGAGATAATCTCCGTCCCCATTTCGCGGGCGTGATTTTCCATCCGCACCATCAGGTCGGGCCCCATCACGGTGGCATCACCGGGCCAGTTTTCGACATCTGTGGTAATTGTCAGCTGCCCACCGGGTTGGATGCCCTGAATAAGCACCGGGTTGAGCATTGCGCGGCTGGCATAAACGGCGGCCGTATAGCCCGCCGGGCCGGAGCCGATGATCAGAACTTTGACATGCCGTGTATCGCCCATAATGCAGCCCTCTGGAATCTGTTGCCCAACGGATATAGACGCTCGGGCAGGCTGTTGAAAGAGGGCATCCCGCTGCCTGCATATCGGGCATTCGCAAAAATTATAGAATAATTTTCTTGCGTGATCTTGAAAGATTGTTGCGCAGGTCTGAGCTTCTGGGTAAGGTTCAGTGGGAAAACGAGGGAATTATGGCCGGATCAAAACTAGACCCGATCGACCGCCAAATTTTGGCAGAATTACAAGCAGATGGGCGCATGACCAATGTCGAATTGGCCAAGCGGGTGGGCATATCCGCACCGCCCTGCCTGCGCCGGGTGCGCACGCTGGAAGAGGCAGGCTTCATTCGCGGCTATCACGCGGAAGTAGACCCGCGTGAGCTGGGCTTCGAGGTGCAGGTTTTCGCGATGGTCGGGCTGCAAAGCCAGGCCGAGAGCGATCTGAGCGCTTTTGAGCAGCGGTGCCGCAATTGGCCGCTTGTGCGCGAGTGCCATATGCTGAACGGCGAGGTGGATTTCATCCTCAAATGCGTGGCACCTGATCTGAGCACATTTCAGACCTTCCTGACGTCCGATCTGCTGACGGCCGAAAATGTGGCGAGTGTGAAAACCTCGCTCGTCATTCGTGGGGCCAAGGACGAGCCGGGCGTGCCGTTTGACGTGATGGAAGAACGGTTGAGCCGCTCGGCGTAATCCGGGAAGGTGGGGCAAACTCTGACGGAGATTGCCCATGGCCCGAACAGTTCTGATCACCGGTGGCGCGCGTGGGCTTGGTGAAGCTCTGGTCGCGGATTTTGCGCAGGACCATGACGTTGCGCTGGTCTGGAACACGTCCGCGCCGCAGGGCCTGCCAGAGGGCGTTCTGGCGATACAAGGCGATCTGACTGCCCCCGGTGTCTGCAAGGACGTGGTCCCGCAGGTGATGGCGCATTTCGGGCGGCTCGATGTGATTGTGAACAATGCAGGCACCGTTGCGATGAGCCCGCGTGAAATTTTCGACGGCCCTGCGCAACGCGCCATCCTTGATGTGAACCTGCTCGCGCCGGGTGATCTGTTGGCTGCCGCACTGCCCCATCTGACCGAAGGGGCGGCGGTCGTAAATATCTCATCCGTGAACGCGGTGCTGCCGCCCGCGGGGGCGTCGATCTACGGGGCTAGCAAGGCCGCGCTGAATCTCTGGACCAAAGCCATGGCGAAGGAACTGGGCCCGCAGGGCATTCGGGTCAACGCGGTTGCACCGGGCGCATTCGAAGTCGCGGATAAAGAGCGCCCCTCCGAGCTGATCGAGGCATTCGTTGGTATGACAGCGATGGGCCGGCTCGCCACACCAGAGGATATCGCACCGGTTGTGCGCTTTCTGACCAGCGATGCAGCCCGCTTTGTAACGGGTGAAGTCGTGACTGTTTCGGGCGGCTACAGGCTCTAGGCGACGCGCAGCGCGGCCAGATCATCCTCGGATAGGCGCGGATGGGCCATCGGGCCGAAATCCTCAAGACTGCGCTTGCCAGGATACATCGACAGATAAAGCTGCAGCATATCCCGACTGAGCTGGTTTTTGATCTTAAGGCCGGGGTGGTGGGTCTCAATCTCGACGCCGTTGACCAGCATCGTGTCATGGATCGGCACCAGCACCTGAAAGAGCTTCACCGGGCTGACGGGCCGTATATCTAGGATGGCATCGCCATCGACAAGGCCCCCTGCCGGGGTCAGGCAGGCGGAGACACCGTAGACATTGTTGAAAACGGGCATCTGGTGCAAAAGACGTGCCGCAGGGCCTAGCACAAGGTCTGGCATCGGGCGGTTCAATCCAAAGCTATCGGCGGCAATCCGGGTCAGGGTGCGCGGGGTGGCTTGAGCGTCGGAGCTGGTGGGCAGGAGCGTCATCGCACCGACCCATTGCACGATTTGTGGCCCAACCTGAGAGGTCAGGATGGTGTCGCCTGGTAGGATATCTTCGATCGCGCGTGGACCGGTGGGCGTGGCCAGCAAAGCCCCACGCGCAATGGCGGCAAAGCTGTCCTCGAAAGGCAGCGTTGCGGGGGCCAGACGGCCCATATCAACGACGGATCCGGAGGCGTCCAGCGCGGTCATCTCGTATTTGCGCAGCAGAGGCCGACTGCGCTGAGATGATCCGTCTGGTCGAACAAACCCACCAGAGGCCCCGGATCGGGCTAAGGTGGAGGAGGGTGTCACCGCGAGGCCAGCGGCGACAGAGGAGGGGCGGTTCATGCGTCTTCCCTTATGGGTTTCACGCCGTCGGCCCCACCGACAACAGCGAACATCCGTTGCTTGACCTCACTTGGCCCCATTCCTGCCTTATTGTCAAAAATTTCTTTGTATTGCAGTAGGTTGCAGAACCAATCCAGAAGCTCGCTGGCTTTTTGTTTCCGTTTCACAGACGGACCTGCCACAATTTTAGCTAAATTTACGGCAGAAAATGTCGAATCGTTTGGCGCTGACAAGGAGGGCGAGATGTCAGAGAGAAAAGCGTCGTGCCTTTGCGGCGCGGTGGAGGTGTTCGTGACCGGCGATCTGCCCGACGCTGTGGCCTGTCATTGCACCATCTGCCGAAAGCATACCGGGCATTTTGAGGCCTCCGTCGATCTGTCGCGTGACAAGGTGCGGATCGTCGGGGCGGATCATCTGACATGGTATGACAGCTCTCCCAAGGTGCGGCGCGGCTTTTGCAGTATTTGCGGGTCGTCACTGTTCTTCGATCCGCCCCATCTAGACTGGATCGCTGTCTCGCTGGGCGCGTTTGACGGGCCGACAGATACGCGTCTGGCAAAGCATATCTTCGTGGCCGATAAGGGCGATTATTACGAGATTGCGGACGGCTTGCCGCAAGAGATGTCGCCGCCTGACACGTAACCTTAAAGTGAAAGGAGCGCGCTCATGCGCAAGACGGTTCTGATTAGTGGCGGCTCGCGCGGGATCGGGCGGGCCACGGCGGTTCTGGCTGCCGGACACGGCTGGGACGTGGCATTTACCTATCGCGCGGATGCAGAGGCTGCCGCGCAGACCGAGGCGGAGATTGCTGAAGCCGGTGGAAGAAGCCTTGCCATTCAAGGGGATGCCGCGTCGGAGGCCGATGTTCTCGCTGCCTTTGGCCGAGATGAGCCTGGACCGGCTCAAGACGATGTTTGACACCA
>JBCBAC010000002.1:0-74760 GCA_038532735.1 Pseudomonadota bacterium | reverse complement strand
TCGCTGCCTTTGGCCGAGATGAGCCTGGACCGGCTCAAGACGATGTTTGACACCAACATTCTGGGCGCGGTCCTCTTTGCCCGCGAAGCGGCACGGCGTTTGCCGGATGCGGCCGAGGGCGGCGCGATTGTCTTTGTGTCCTCTGCGGCGGCGCGGTTGGGTTCGCCTTCGGAATACGTGGATTATGCGGCGAGCAAAGGGGCGATCGACACGCTGACAGTGGGGCTCTCCAAGGAGTTGGCGGCGCAGAATATTCGCGTGAACGCGGTGCGCCCCGGCTTGATCGAAACCGATATTCACGCAAGCGGCGGCCAGCCGGATCGCGCGCAGCGGCTGGGGCAAAACGTGCCGATGCGCAGGCCGGGATCGGCGCAAGAAGTGGCCCAGTCGATTCTGTGGCTCTGCAGTGACGAGGCGTCTTACTGCACTGGGGCGCTTCTGGATGTGGCCGGTGGACGGTAGGCGAGCTGCGCACAGAAAAAAGCCGCCATCCCGGTTGGGAATGGCGGCCAGATATCAGGCGTGCAGGGAGGTGCCACGCCTTGGGGAAACTTTGCCCTAGGCGCTGACGCGTTTTGCGGTCGGCGCCCCTTTACGCTTGGCGATGAAGGCGGCGCGGGTCGTGCCACGTTCCCATGGCATTTTGGTTGTCACCTTGGCCGCGTCCTGAATCGTTTTCGTGATCCACGTCTTTTGCGTCTTCATCGATTGATGCCTTTCCGGTCTGCCACGTCCTAACGTCTCAAGGTTGCGGCTTGGTTAACTGCTCTGTTGAGGCAGGTATGACGGGCCAATCGGGCGAGGTTTTGGCGAAAAGGGAAAAACTTTAGATAATTTTGCGGGGCATTGTGGCGAAGGTCGAAACAATCTGGGCGCTGAAAACAAGGGCTTTCAGGCGCGATGCGCGGAGTGGGCAGAAGAAAAGCGCCCTATCGCTGCCTTATTTGCGCTTGGATCTAGAGCCGGATGGTGGAGATCAGCCGCCCATAGTCGGCCTCTTTTGCGTGGGTGCTGCGCCGGTAGGAGAAAAACCGCGCGGGATCCGAATAGGTGCAATGGCGTGTCCATTCTGCTGCGCCGACACCAGCTTCGCGCAAGCGGTGCAGCCCGAATGCGGGCAGATCGAATTGCATCCTGTCGCCTTCACCGCTTGCGAAAAAGCGGGCGTAGTCCGGGTCTTGGTCCAAAAACATCTCGAAGAAATCGGGGCCGACCTCGTAAGCGGCTTGGCTGATGGACGGCCCGATCACCGCCGTGATGTCGGCGCGGTCCGCGCCTTGCGCCTCCATCGCGTCGAGTGTCGCTTCCAGCACGCCGTCCAGCGCGCCTTTCCAACCGGCATGGGCTGCGCCGATCACGCCTGCTTTGCGGTCGGCAAAAAGCACCGGTTGGCAGTCTGCGGTCAGGATGCCCAACGCGAGGCCCGGCGTTTTCGTGACCATCGCATCGGCGGGCGGTGTTTGCCCGTTGATCGGGCCCTCAACCGCGACAACATCCGGTGAATGCACCTGATAGACCGAAACCAGTTGCTTGGGCGCAACGGCCATCGCCTCGGCCACGCGGGTGCGGTTTATTTTCACTATGTCATGCTGATCAGAAGAGCCATAGCCGCAGTTCAGCCCTGCAAAGACGCCCGAGGACGCACCGCCCTTGCGGGTGAAAAACCCGTGGGCGACATCGCCGAGGCTGTCAGAGGTCAGAATTTCGAGCGTCATGGTTCCAGTCCGGCGGGGGGTGGCTGCCCGGTGGGATGCAGCCCCAGCACTTTAAACAAGGTTCCCATTTCTGACGGGTGGGTCAAGCGGCGATGTGCGGCGATGTGGCTGTCCAGCGCAGCCCCGCCCAGATTTTGCGCAAGCGCTTGGGCGCGGGCGGTGATGCCGAGGCGCTCCAGCCAGACGCCTTGCGGGGTCAGGCGCGTGTGGGCGCAGGGGGCGGCCTGCGCCAGCGCTTCGAAATCCACATGGGCGGTGAGGTCGGCTTGGCCGGGATTGGCCAGCGGATCGGTGGTTTTGTGATCGCTCAGTGCCTGCAGCGTGTCGCCGAGCGAGCGCCAATCGCCGTAGTCGATGATCAGGGCGGCACCGCCATGTTGCGTGATCCGCGTGCCGATCTCGGAGAGGATGGGTGCTGCGGCAGAGCACACCTCAACCAGATCGCCGTCTTTAGTGTCGTCCAATCGGTGAGAGAGCGCCTCTTGCGGGGTCGGGTCGGTAAGACCAAACGAAAGGGCATCGCCTTTCAGGCCTACCCGCTTTTCGCGCCAGCCTGCGCCGTCGCGTTGAAATTGACGGATGGGCAGAGCGTCAAAGAACTCGTTTGCGATCAGGTAGAGCGGCTGATTAGGCAGCTCTGCAAGACTGTCGATATAGCGCGCTCCAGGAACCGCTTTTTGCTGCTGCGCGCGCAGGGCGGGGGAGGCCTCAAGCATGATGATATCGGCGGCGTCGTGAAACCCCGGCACAGCTTTCGTCGCGCGCAGGGCATCGGCCATCAGCGTTCCGCGTCCGGGGCCCAGTTCGGCGAGTGTAAAGCGTGCGGGCGCGCCCTGATCGAGCCAACTTTGGGCAAGGGCGAGCCCGACCAGTTCGCCGAACATCTGAGAAATCTCGGGCGCGGTGATGAAGTCGCCTTCTGCGCCAAAGGCCTCTTTTGTGGTGTAATAGCCGTGCGTCGGGTGCAGCAGGCAAGTCGTCATGTACTCCGCCAGGTTCATCGGGCCATTGGCGCGGATCTGGGCGATCAGTTCGGCCTTTAAAGCCGTCATGCGGTGACCGGTTTGCGCCGGGTCCAAAGCATCAGGACAATGCCCACAGCGATCATCGGGATCGACAGAAGCTGACCCATCGACAAGCCAAACTCCCCCAGTCGCACGACATAGCCGAACGGGTTCTGCATGGTGATGTATTGCGCATCGGCCTGGCGGAAGAGCTCGACGAAAAAGCGGGCCGCCCCGTAGCCTGCAAAGAAGAGCCCGGTCAGAAAGGCAGGCCTTTTCAGCGCGCCACGGCGGTAGGCAAGATACAGCAGCACAGCACCCAGCAGCGCGCCTTCCAGAAGCGCCTCGTAAAGCTGTGAGGGGTGGCGGGCGCAGAGGCCCACAACATCCGGGCAGTCTTGTGCCGCAGCACCCGGGAATATCACGCCCCAGGGCAGATCGGTCGGGCGGCCCCATAGCTCGGCATTGATGAAGTTCGCGATCCGGCCCAGAAAAATCGCAGGCGGCGTCGCGATGGCCAGCGCATCGGCAAGGTTCCACAGCGGAATTCTGTGCTTCCAGCAAAACCACGCGATGACCGCGACCACGCCCAGAAAGCCGCCGTGAAACGCCATGCCGCCCTGCCAGATCATCGGAATCTCCAGCGGGTTTTGCAGGTAGTAGGCGGGCTGATAGAACAGCACAAAGCCCAGCCGCCCGCCGATAATGACGCCCAAGATCACCCAAGTGAGCAGATCGTCGATCTGTTCGCGCGTCATCAGCGGTGTGTCGCGCCCCCAGATCGCAGGGCGCGCGCAGGCGTGGATCACGATGCGCCAGCCGATGAGAATGCCCACAATATAGGCCAGCGCATACCAGCGCAGGGCCAGTTCGAACCCGCCAATCGAGATCGAGAAGATTTCTGGACTGAGGTTCGGGAAAGGGATCGCTGCCAACATGAGCGCGATGTGTTCAGCCCCCTGCGGCGAAGTCAACCTTGAGAATGGGTCAGATCAGGCCCATATAGTTCACAACTTGAATTAAAGGTGCCAACATGCAGACCCGCAACAAAATCATGGATGATATCTCGCAACTGATGACCAACGCGATGGGCGTGGCACAGGGTGCGAAGGACGAGGCGGAAACGGCGATGAAATCGCTGGTCGACCGCTGGCTGGCCGATCGTGATTTCGTCACGCGTGAGGAGTTCGACGCCGTGCGCGCGATGGCGCAGAAGGCGCGTGAGGAGAACGCGTCGCTGATGGCGCGGATTGAGGCGCTGGAAGCCAAGAAGAAGTAGGAGGGCTTGAGGGCCGGTTAGGAAAGCGCCCTGCGGGGCGCTTTTTTCGTTTGCCGCCCCTCGCGTGTCCTATCTTTAAGGAACCTCGACATCCCCATCGCGTTGTACTGTCTGAAATGCGATCAGGGAGGCACTCTTATGACGACAGATGTCACCGGACATGCCGTTGATCAGGAACGCCCTTATCTGCTGCTTTTCATGGCAGCACTGGGGGTCTTTGGCTGCTTTGTTTTGCTAGCAGGCACAGTAATTGCCCCGTTTTTCGTACCAGACTATGACTGGGTGGCTGACACCATCAGCGACCTGGCGGCAGGTCAGTCCGAGATCATCATGGATGTGGCGCTTTATGGGTTTGCAGCGAGCCTTATGGCAATCGCCTTGGCCGCATCACACGCTCATCTAGGTGGCGTGTTCTGGTCGGTTGGTGTGCTGTCCTTTGCCATCCTCGCGACGCTCGTCGTCATCATCGGGGCGCGCAACGAATATGGCGATGGGGATAACGAAGGCGTCGTGATCCATATCTATCTGGTTTACGGCTTGGGCGTTTTCTTCACGCTTGCGCCGTTCTCCATGGCGGCGGGGATTAAAGAGGTCGCGCCCTGGGCGTGTCGTACATTGATCACCTTGGGAGTGCTGTGGGTCCTGTCAGCGCCCGTCTTCTTTTTCCTGCCGACTGGTATCGACGGGCTCTATGAGCGCCTTTTGGGGGTGATCGCCGGCGTGATGGTTCTCGTTCTGAGCGCCGTTTTCTGGCAGCGTGGGAAAGCGGCGTTGCGCAGATGATGGTTGTGCAGACGATCTTGCAAACGCTCCTTGCTGTGGCCTTCATCATTGTACTTGTGCGGATAAACGGCCTGCGGTCTTTTTCGAAGATGTCGAGTTTTGACTTTGCATTGACAGTCGCGACTGGCTCGGTGCTTGCAAGTATGGCAACCAGCGCGACCTTCCCAACGTCAGGATTTATCGCGTTGGCAGTACTGTTCGCGGTACGCTTTGTAATTTCAGCACTCCGGCAGCACAGCGATCTAGTGGAAAACGCGACGGATAACCGCCCGTTGATGTTGATGCACAACGGGCGGTTTCTCGACCGTAATCTGAGCCAAAGTCGCGTTTCGCGAAGCGATGTCATCGCAAAGCTGCGCGAGGCAAATGCCATCAGGCTGTCAGAGGTTCACGCTGTTGTGCTGGAAGCGACAGGCGATGTCAGTGTGCTACACGGCACCGAAGACATCGACGAGGTTTTGCTGAATGGCGTATCTTGGGGCGCCCATGGAGCACCGATGTCTGGTTAAAGACCCTCACCAAACTCCTCGACCAAGGACTTTACCACAGCGCAAAGCGCCTCTTTCTCGCTCGCGCCGCTGTCACGCGCGGTTTTAAAGACACTCATCTGACGCTCCGAACTGGTGCCGCGTTTGAAGATGCTTTTGATGGATTGCACCTCGGCCAGGCACCCAAGCGCGGCGGCGTGGGGCATGGCGAGTTCAACCAACTCGTCCAATAACTGCGCGCTGGGCAGCACTTGGCCTGCGCCGAAGTCAATCAGACCCTCGGTCAGCCCATAACGTTGCGCGCGCCAGCGGTTTTCCTCGATCAGGAAGCGGTCGTATTGGCGCCAGCGCTTGTTCTCGCGGCGCAGCACATAGAGCATGCGCATCAGGCTTTGCGTGAGCGCGGCGATGGTCAGCGTTTCCTCAACGGTGGGCGAGACATCGCAGATGCGCGACTCGACCGTGGGAAACCGGACAGAGGGGCGCAGGTCCCACCAGATTTTCGTGCCGTCCTCGATCAAGCCCGTGTCGATGATCGTCTGGACGGAGCGTTCATACTCCGAAAAGCTGGAAAACTGCGGTGGCAGGCCGGTCCGGGGCAGGTTGTCGAACACGGTCAGGCGGTAGGAATGCAGCCCTGTTGCCGCCCCTTCCCAGAAGGGGGAGGAGGTCGATAGCGCCAGCAAATGCGGCAGGAAGTATGAGAACTGGTTCAGCAGGTCGATGCGCAGATCGGGATCATCAATGCCCACATGCACATGCATCCCGCAGATCAGCATGCGCCGCGCGACCCCTGCGAGGTCTTTTTCCAGATCGCGGTAGCGTTCCTTGTCGGTGTGGTCCTGATCCTGCCACTTGGCAAACGGATGCGTGGCCGCGGCGATGGGCGCCAGCCCATGAGCCGCGCAGCACTCTTTGATCGTGCGCCGTAGGCGGCCGAGATCAGCGCGTGCATCGGCAATACTGTCGCAAACGCCGGTGCCCACCTCAATCTGGCACTTCAGAAATTCCGGGCTGACCTGATCGCCGAGCTGGCGCGAGCAGGCCTCCATCACCTGGGCTGGGGCCTCGACAAGATCCAGCGTGTCGAGGTCTACGACGAGGTATTCTTCCTCGATACCAAGGGTGAAGGAAGGGTCTGCAGAGGCCATGTCCGTCTCTCTGATCCGTGGGCGCGTTAACCCTTTGCGGGCTTGCGCAAGCTGTAAACGCCCTCTGGCAGGTCGAGGGCTGCGGCCAAATCGCGGGCCTGGGCAAGCGATAGAGTGATCACGGCCACTTTGTCTGTTCGCGGGTCGTATTGCTCGACCCGGATCACGTCCTCAAACGCCTGCACGGCCACATCTTCTTGCAGCGGACCGGCCCCCTCATCGACAAGGGTGACAACGGTCGCATCGAATTCATGCTCAATGGAAAACATAGATATAGCGTGGGCGATGTCTGCGGGCCTTGCAAGCCCTAGCTGCGCAATTGCCGCCTGCGATGCATCCCGTAGAGCAAGGGGGCGAGGATGTAATCATAAATCCACGCGGCGATTGGCCGGATCACTGGCACACGCGTCAGCCGTGAGAGCCATGCAAAGCGCGGCATCTCGGCCCACAGGATCTGGAACGCCTCCAGCCCGTCATAGACTTTGCCGTCTTTCAGAACGTGGATCCGCTTCGCCGCATCTTCGCGCGTCACGCCCCACTGAGCGAGATCGCTGTCCTGCAAGGCCTCGAACCGCAGGGGCAGGGCGTTGCCTTCCGCATAGCGCGCATAGCTCGCAATCTCGCGCGAGCAGATCGGGCATTCTCCGTTATAAAGCACTTTTGTATCAGACATGATCGGCCAAATAGGGCACTTCACCAGCAGGCCAATCCCACAGCTGCGTGATCGCGCTGGAACGTTTCGTGCAATTTGCTAGTTTAAGATCAGATAACCCGGAGTGCTTCCCATGCGCCTTGCCGCCCTTTTTCTGTTTCCTTTGTTGATCTCCGCCTGCACGGTGACGACGACGCAAACCGCGCCGTCTTCAAAACCCGCGCCACAGCAGGAGGCACCGCAAAAGCGCACTGCTCCGCAAGAGATCACCCAAGCGGACGCCCGCCGTCTGGCGCGCAATTTCACCAGCGTCGTGCAGCGGGTCGAGCCGGTTGCCGAACGCGAGTGTCGCGCACGCACCCCGCAGCAGGATTGCGATTTCAAGATCGTGGTGGATGATCGTCCCAATCAGCCACCGAACGCGTATCAAACGGTCGACAACACGGGGCGCCCTATTTTGGCCATGACGGTCGCGCTTATCGCAGATGCCCGTAACACAGACGAGCTTGCCTTTGTGCTCGGCCACGAAGCGGCACATCACATCGCCGAACATTTGGGCCGCCAGCGCCAGAACGCCACGGCCGGTGCGCTTGTTTTCGGCAGTCTTGCCCAAATAACCGGTGGTGGCTCGCAAGCCATCGAGACGGCGACCCGTATCGGGGCAACCGTGGGTGCGCGTAGCTATTCAAAGGATTTCGAGCTGGAAGCCGACGCGCTGGGCACAATCATCGCCCATAAAGCCGGCTATGATCCGGTACGCGGAGCAGAATTCTTCAACCGCATCCCAGACCCCGGCAACCGTTTTCTGGGCACACACCCGCCCAACGCCGATCGGATCAAAACGGTGCGCCGGGTTGCTGCGACGCTGAAATAATCAAATCTTGGGGCTATTCTGCGGCGTGCGTTCGCGCAGCCGCATGATCATCCCGCCGGTCGAGATCACGACCCAGAAAATCTGAATCAAAGCCGAGGCCAAGTTGAACGCGACCAGAAGGCCCAGCAGAACCATCGCGGCGGCCAAAAAGTTCAATGCGTAATAGGTAAAGGCCTTGGATGAGATCATCTCGAAGGTGAGCGCGAAATAGAGTGTCACATAGATCGCAACGCCGATAAGCCCCGCATTGTGGAACCACCCGGCATGGGTGTCGATGAATACCTGCACGTTTGAAACCGCCTATGGGTCTTTTTTGTTATTTGGAATCATGTGCTTGGAAGTGGGTTCCGTGTCAAGGGCGGCGTGATTTGATCAACGTCAATGCAGGCAAGGCGGATTTGATGCAGCCTGCGCTACAAGCCTCGCAGAACTAGGATTGGAGACGTTGCGATGAAACTCCTTGGAAACCCCCGCACGCATTTCTGGCTGACCCTTGGGATGGCGCAGGCAACGGGCGTTGATTTGAACGCAGCACTCTATGAGGCGAAGCTGACCCGCGCGGATTATGCGGGCCTGATCAACCGATGCCGCCGGTGCCCGCAGGCGCAGACCTGTCATACGATGCTGAAAGGCTGCATGGGCCGCTTGGAAGCCGCGCCGGACTTTTGCCTGAACCGCAACACGTTCGAGGCGCTTGCGGCCTGATCTGCCGCAAAAAATCTGGCATTTCGGTGTCCCTTTGTCCTACCGTGCGCGGCAGGCAAACAAGGGCAGTGCGCATCATGCTGCAAGAGCAATGGACCCGGTTTCGTAACCGCTGTGTATGGTCATGGGAAGGCTGGGTGCATGCCTGGCAGAGCGAGCCCTCTTTGCGGCAATGGCTCTTGGCCAATCTGGTGTCGGGCGCTTTGGCGCTTTGGTTGCCGCTGGAGCCTGCAGAGCGGGCGCTGATCCTGGGCGGCGGTGTGATGGTTCTGGCCGTCGAGATGCTCAATTCCGCCATTGAGCGGGCGGTGGATTACACCTCAAAAGAAACCCATCCACTGGCGAAACAAGCCAAGGACATGGCGAGCGCCGCCGTAGCAATCAGTGCAATTGCGGTCGGTGTGATGTGGATTGTCCTGCTCTACGATCTTGCGACAGCTTGAAGGCATCATCAGCGATCGCGGCTCAAAATACGCGGTCTCTGGCGGTGCGGTGGAAAGCCGCGCAGATGTTGACGCGTTCCTCAAGGCGCTGAAACGCAAGAAGAAATACGCAAAAGCCACCCATAATACGTGGGCCGCACTTCTGCCGGATGGACCTTTGAAGGCTGATGATGGCGAGGCGGGCGCGGGCATGGTGATCCTGCGCATGCTGGAGCGTGCGGGGCTCAAAAACCACATCATTGTCGTCACGCGCTGGTATGGCGGCACCAAGCTGGGCGGCGACCGGTTTCGTCATGTGCAAGACGCCGTGCGCGCCTATCTCGACGCCCTTTGACGTGGATCAAGGGCAGGTGCCCCCGTCCATGAGACCTTTCTTTCAGCGAGAGAGCGAGATTGGGACCTGTTATGCAAACATCAACTTTGAAGAAACATGCGGATCTGATGGACCGCATGGCCACAACCCTCGGCCTTGATCTGGAAGAGAAGGCGCTGCGCGGAGAGCTGCCCTTTGACGAGATTCCGGATGCCGTTTTGCGCTGCACGGGCTGCACCGGTGCGGGGGAATGTGAGGGCTGGCTGAAGGCACATGCGGCAGGGTCAGATGAGACGCCTGCGTATTGCCGCAACAGCGCGCTTTTCAAATCGCTGAAGTAAGCACCTCAGAAAATGAGATAATTTTCTGCGCAAGGCTTTTGAGCAAAAGCCTTTTGCGCAATCCCCCGCCGACGGTGCTTTCGATTTCAGCGCGCTTCGGCCTATCCTTTCGGTATCGCGCTGCTGCCACTGAAAGGATTGCCGCCATGCTCCGCTTCCCTCTGCTCACTTCCCTCAGCCTTGCCTTGGCACTTCCCGCCGTTGCGCAAGAGGCGGCTGATGCCGTCGCCCCCGAAGCCGCCACAGCGCTTGAGGCGAAAGCGGCCGGGGCGCCTGTAAAATCAGACACTTGGATGGTCGCTGCGGCCAATCCGTTGGCTGTTCAGGCGGGCGCACGTGTGCTGCGCGAAGGAGGCTCTGCCGCGGATGCGATGGTCGCCGTGCAAGCTGTGCTGGGGTTGGTCGAGCCGCAAAGCTCTGGTCTGGGTGGGGGCGCGTTTCTGGTCTGGTATGACGCGGAAACGGGCGAAGTGACCACGTTGGACGGGCGAGAAACCGCGCCTCTCGCCGTAACGCCAACGCTCTTTCAGGATGAAGCTGGCGAGCCTTTGAAGTTCTTTGATGCAGTTGTTGGCGGGTTGTCTGTAGGCACGCCCGGCACGCCCGCGCTGATGGAGGCGGCCCACCAGCGCTGGGGCACAGCCCAGTGGGCTGGGCTTTTTGACGAGGCGATTGCGTTGGCCGCTGACGGGTTTGCGGTATCGCCACGACTGGCCGCTCTGGTTGAGCGGGATGCAGAACGCTTGGGCCGTTTCCCGGCGACGGCGGACTACTTCCTCCCCGAAGGCACCCCGATTGCCGAAGGGGCGACCTTGGTCAACGCGCCTTACGCCGAAACCCTGCGCGCCATCGCTGAGAATGGCGCAGGCGTCTTTTACGAAGGCGCGATTGCCGAGGGCATTGTCGAGGCCGTCCAGGGCGCTGAGGGCAATCCCGGTGTCCTCGCGCTGAATGATCTCAGCATCTACACCGTTAAAGAGCGTCCTCCGGTCTGCGTGACCTACCGCGCCCATGATGTCTGCGGCATGGGGCCGCCCTCGTCTGGTGCGCTGACGGTCGGGCAGATCCTTGGCATGCTGGAGGGCTATGATCTGGCCGCTTTGGGGGCCGAGAACCCCGAAAGCTGGCGGCTGATCGGCGATGCGTCCCGTTTGGCCTTTGCGGATCGGGGGCGCTACATGGCTGATAGCGACTTTGTCCCGATGCCGACCGAGGGACTTGTCGATCCCGACTACCTCGCCAACCGTGGGGCCCTGCTGGGCGGCGATGACGCCTTGCCAGAGGTCAGCGCCGGCGCGCCTGCCTTCGATCACGCGCTGCTCTTCGCCGATGACATCTCGCTGGAGCTGCCTTCCACAAGCCACATCTCCATCGTAGATGCGCAGGGCAATGCGCTGTCGATGACGACGACGATTGAGAATGGCTTCGGCGCGCGCCTGATGGCACCGGGTGGGTTCCTGTTGAACAACGAGCTGACCGATTTCTCCTTCCGGACCCATACGGATGGAGTGCCGATTGCTAATCGGGTGGAGCCGGGCAAGCGCCCGCGCTCGTCCATGTCGCCCACGATTGTGATGCGCGACGGGGCGCCTGTGATGGTGGTCGGCTCCCCAGGCGGCAGCCGGATCATC
Organism: Pseudomonadota bacterium; assembly: GCA_038532735.1. GTDB lineage: Bacteria > Pseudomonadota > Alphaproteobacteria > Rhodobacterales > Rhodobacteraceae > JAHTBL01. The sequence continues at coordinate 63,381 of JBCBAC010000002.1, read as the reverse complement.
GGCTATGTCGCCAAGACGATCATCGCGCATCTGGATTGGGGGATGGATGTGCAGGCCGCCGTGGCGATGCCCCATCTGGTGAACCGGTTCGGGACCTATGACGTGGAAGAGGGCACGTCGGCAGAGGCTTTGGCCGAACCGCTGACGGAGCTGGGCTATGAGGTAAACGCGCGCGCCCTGACTTCTGGTCTGCATGTGATTGCCATTGGTCCGGGTGGCCTGGAAGGTGGGGCCGACCCGCGTCGTGAGGGGATCGCGATTGGGGAGTAGGGAAATAGAGTAAACCCCGACCGAGGGTGGGGGTGAAACCCCCGCCCGTGGGGGCGGTCGGGGGTTGCCCGACGGTGCCGCCGGGAGGGCACTTTAGTCAGAAACGATGCGTCCCCAAAGATCATACTCGCTGGCCTCATCGACCTCGACCGTCACCAGATCACCCGGTGACAACCCCTCGAACCCCTCATCGATGAAGAGGTTCCCGTCAATCTCCGGCGCATCGGCCATCGTCCGGCAGGTCGCGGCATCCTCTTCAACCAGATCAACGATAACGTCCTGCCGCGTGCCAACCTTCGCGGCAAGTTTCGCCTCCGAAATCGCTTGGCTCTTCTCCATGAACCGGTCCCAGCGTTCCTGCTTGAGCTCAGGCGCCACGTGACCCGGCAGCGCATTCGAGCGCGCGCCATCGACGTTCTCGTACTGAAAGCAGCCCACACGATCCAACTGCGCCTCGTCCAGCCAATCGAGCAGCGTCTGGAACTCTTCCTCCGTCTCGCCGGGATAGCCCACGATAAAGGTCGAGCGCAGCGTGATCTCAGGGCAAATCTCCCGCCACGCCGCGATCTCGTCCAGCGTCTTCGCCCCTGCCGCAGGCCGCGCCATGCGGCGTAGCACATCCGGGTGCGCGTGCTGGAACGGGATGTCGAGGTAAGGCAGCACCAGCCCCTCCGCCATTAGCGGGATCAGATCGCGCACATGGGGGTAGGGGTAGACGTAATGCAGCCGCACCCACGCGCCCAACGATCCAAGATGGCGCGCCAAATCGGTGATATGCGCGCGGGCGGTGCCGTCTTTCCACGGCGTCTCGTCATACTTGCGGTCTAGACCATAGGCGGAGGTGTCCTGGCTGATCACCAGCAACTCTTTCACGCCTGCATCCACCAGCTTTTCCGCCTCCCGCAGCACCGCATTGGCAGGGCGCGAGGCCAGCTTGCCGCGCATGTCGGGGATAATGCAGAACTTGCACTTGTGGTTACAGCCCTCGGAAATCTTCAGGTAGCTGTAGTGGCGTGGGGTGAGGGACACGCCGCTGGCAGGCAGCAGATCAATGAAGGGGTCGGGGGCAGGGGGCACAGCATCGTGCACCGCATCCAGCACCTGCTCATATTGATGGGGGCCGGTGACGGCGAGGACCGAAGGATGATGCCCCTCGATATACTCCGGCTCCGCCCCCAGACAGCCCGTCACGATCACCCGCCCGTTTTCATTGAGCGCCTCTCCAATGGCCTCAAGGCTCTCGGCCTTGGCTGAATCCAGAAACCCGCAGGTGTTCACGATCACCGCGTCGGCCCCGGAATAATCGGGCGAGATCCCATACCCCTCCGCCCTGAGCCGCGTGAGGATACGCTCGCTGTCCACCAGGGCCTTGGGACAGCCGAGGCTGACCATCCCAATCGTCGGCTGCCCCTCACGCTGCGTCTCGGTGATACGCGCACGGGCAAGGTCTGGACGAAGATCGGGAGGGTTCTGGGTCATGCGGGGGCATATAGCGGGGTGGGGGGCGGATGGGTAGGGGGAACCCGACAGCTTGGCCCGTCCGTCAAGGTTTAAGGGAGACAATCAAACCCATAGCGGACAACACCCAAGCGACAGGCGTAAGTGACATTACAAACGGCAATTGCCAACCTCGAAAGCCAACGCTTTTTTCTATGAAAAACATGCTCGTGAAAATCGAAAGCAAAAGAAACGAAATGAAAAGAGGTCTATTTCTTGAAAAATTCTCGCTGTAGAAATTGTTTGCCTTAGCAATGCCATCCCTGACGGAGCCTACACTTTTCATCCGAAAGACAAACAAAAAGCAAACCATTGCAAGCCCAACCAGTTCCATTGCAAAGAGGATAGCTTGATCGCCGTCACCAGCATTCACGCTCGTAGATGAGCCGAAAGAAAAAAACCTCGCTTCGGCAAGGGGCTGGACAACTATTAGGGTTTTCTCGCTCCCAAGTAAGGCGGAGAAAACCAAGAAAAACCCAAGCGCAATCATGAACATCGCAACTGTCAGTGCGTTTGGTGTCGGCAAAGGCAAAGGAAGCGGATCGACTGTGAATGCGACAGCAACAGCAACGGCGAGGCCAATTGGTCCGAAAAAGTAAGCTGCTACCAGGTAGACCAGAACAGAAACCACGACTGGGAAAACGATTTGAATTTGTCTCACGTTTCATCGGCCCTTAGAACGGATCTTCCGTCTTGTGATCTGCCTTCTGATTAGGGCCATTGTAGGGCCGAATTGCTGCGCCAACGGTTCTGTTTGCGGTAAAACTCCCCGTGAGGGTCGCTTGTGTGGAAATGACACTCCGCATACCTTTAGGAAAAAGAGGATGAGCATATGCGTTGGATTTTCCGCTTGATCGGCTTCGTTGTGGTTCTGGCCATCGTGGCCGTGGTATCGATCCTTCTGCTCCCTTCAGAACGGATTGCCCGGATCGCGGCGGATCAGATCACGCAATATACCGGACGCGATGTGCAGATCACGGGCGATGTGAGCGCTACGTTCTGGCCGACTCTGGGTGTGACCACCGGTGCGGTGGAGATCGGGAATGCGGACTGGTCCTCCAACGGGCCGATGCTGCGGGCGGAGAGCCTTGAGATCGGTGTGGACGCGGCGGCCCTTTGGAACCGTGACATCAAGATCAGGACATTGCGGGCGGTTTCGCCGCGCGTGCTGTTGGAGGTCGCTGCGGACGGGCGCGATAACTGGACGTTTGGCGAAAGCGCCACCGAAGCAAGCAGCGGCGGGCTTCCGACGCTGACCCTCGACCGGGCCGAGATCACGGATGGTGCGTTTCGCTTCATCGATGCGCAGGCGGGTTCTGACACCCGGTTCGATGATTTCGATCTGGCGCTGGAATGGCCCGTGGCCAACGGGCCGGTGACGCTCGATCTGGGCGCGCAGCCTTTTGGCAGCCGCATCACGGTGGATGCCGAGATTGCGAATGTCGCAGCGGTGATTGCGGGGCAGACCACGCCCGTAACAGCGCAGATCGGGGCGCCGGGCGGGGCATTGTCGTTTAACGGGGCGGTCGGCACGACCCCGGAACTGGCCGGGCGCATGGATGCCGATCTGAGCGATACGGCGCGGTTTCTGGCGGCACTTGGCGTGAGCGGAGTTGATGTGCCGCAAGGCTTAGGACGCGCGCTGAACATCGACGGTCTGGTCAGTTTCAAAGGAGACCGTTTCAGCCTGCGGGAAGGCGTGATCGTGGCCGATGGCACGCGGTTGGATGGCTCCGCCGATGTGGTGCTGGCGGCCACGCCGCAGATCACGGCGAATTTCGCGGCGGGCGATCTTGATCTGGCGTTTTTGACCGAAGGCGGCAGCAGCGGCGGTGGCTCCGGCTGGTCGACAGAGCGTATTGATGCAAGTGGGCTGAGCGCGTTCAACGGCTCCATCGGGTTGACCGCGCGCAGCCTTGATCTGGGCACGCTGAAATTCGGCAGCACGCGGTTGAACCTGACCAATGATCGCTCCCGCGCGGTGGTGCGGTTTGACGAATTACAGGGCTATGACGGCAACATCACCGGCCAGTTCGTGGCTAATAACCGCAATGGTCTGTCCGTGGGAGGCGATTTGACCGCGTCGAATGTGCAAGTGAAGTCCCTGCTGACCGATATGGCCGACCTGGACCGGATGTCGGGCCTTGCGAATATGCAGCTCAAGTTTCTGGGCGTCGGGCAATCGGTTGATGCGATCATGAAAAGCCTGTCGGGGGATGGCTCTGTCGCGATGGCCGGGGGACAGATCAGCGGGATAGATCTGGACAAGCTGATCCGCTCTGGCGCGACGGGGCCGGGGACGACGGTTTTTGACGAGTTTCGCGCGAGCTACACGATGAATGGTGGTGTTTTACGCAATAACGATCTTGTGATGACGCTTCCAAATGTGGAGACACGCGGCGAAGGCAAGGTCGATCTCGGTAAGCAGGAGATCGACTATCTCGTGACCCCGATTGCGCTTCAGGCCCGCGACGATCAAGGCCTCGCGATCCCGTTCCGCATCAAGGGGCCGTGGTCGTCTCCTCGATTTCTGCCGGATATGGGGGCGGCTCTTGATCTGAACCTTGAGGCGGAAAAAAAGAAACTGGAAGAACAGCTTGAAGCTGAGAAAGCCAAGCTGGAAGAACGCGCACGGGAGGAGGCTGAAAAGGCCCGTAAGCGGGCCGAAGATCAGCTGCGCCGTGAGGCTGAAAAGGCGCTTGGCGTGAAAACCGAAGAGGGCGACAATCTGGAGGATGCCCTGCGCAAAAAGCTGGAAGAAGAGGCCGGCAACGCCCTGCGCAACCTTTTGGGCGGTAACTAAGTGACATGACGTTTTATTTGCCAAACTGTCGATACGCTCGTTATCGTAACGCCTGTGCCTGCTGCAATTTGGGGAATCTGTAGTGCCGAAATTCACCGCTTCGTTGCGCAAACGCTGCTGTATCGCGTCTGTGATCGCTTCACTTGTGTCGGCCATCGCCGCGCCCGTATCAGCCGATTCCAAAAAGCTGATGTTCCGAATGGAAAAGGGCATGTCGCTTGGCCAATATTACACCCGCGTGCAGGACAGCTTGGTCAATGCAGGGCTTCTGCGGCAGGATTTGACGCTGAAAGATGCGCCCTCCACCCCGCACCGTCTTGCCCGCGACTTCGCTGAGATTGCCTTGCGCTCTGAATATGGCGGATCGCTCGGGGCGTCCGGCTCTGGCAGTCGCAAGCCGGTGATGCGCTGGGAAGTACCGGTGCGGATGAACGTGGTCTTTGGGGCCTCTGTCCCGCCGGAGCAGCGGATGAAAGACAGCCGTGCCATTGGCGCCTACATGAAAAAGCTCTCGCGGATTACCGGGCATCCGGTGACCCAGACCAACAAGGGCTCGAATTTTCATGTGCTGGTCGTAAACGATGCAGAGCGCAAATCGCTTGCCACGACATTGCGCAAGATGGTGCCGAACCTTGGCAGTTCTTCAATCCGTGCGGTTGAGCGGATGAAGCCCAACCATTTCTGCATGGTCATCGCGTCGCCCTATCCAGATCGCAAGAACGGGTATCAGTCAGTCGTGGCGATTGTGCGGGCCGAGCATCCTGACATGATGCGCACCGCCTGCATTCAAGAGGAACTGGCTCAAGGCATGGGCCTGCCTAATGATTGCAATTATGCGCGTCCGTCGATCTTCAACGATGATCAGGAATTTGGTTTGCTGACCAAACATGATGAGCGCCTGTTGCAGATGCTCTATCACCCGGCGCTCACCTCGGGCATGCCACGCAAACAGGCCGAGCCGCTGCTCAAGCAGATTGCAGCACAGGTTGTGGCGCGGGGCTAAGGACCGGTTTCCTGACCGGGTCACCGCCGTCGGACTTGGCTTTGTCGCCTTGGCAATCGTCTGGGGCATCCTGACATTCGGCGCACCTCCCTCCGGTGTTTCTGTGATCGAAGGCCCTGTGACCCATGTGCGCGATGGCGATACGATTGAGATTGGTGCTGTCGTGATCCGTCTGGCTGCGTTGGATTGTGCTGAGCTTGGGACCGCTGAGGGGGCCCGCGCGAAAACGGCGATGGCGGCTCTGGTTGCGGGGCAGGTGCTACGCTGCACGGACCTTGGACCAGACCGCTATGGACGCACTCTCGGCCAATGTCAGCGCGGAACGGACGCGACAACGCTTTCCGAACATATGGTTGAAGACGGCTATTGCAGCTTTTACGGCGTATCTTTCTGAGCGCGGATAAAACTCTTCAAAAGAGTTTTGAGAAAAGTCTTCTGAAGACTTTTTGACCGCTCAGCGGCGACGGTCGCGGCGCGAAGACATTGGCTGGAACGCCACACCCACATGGGCCTCGCAATAGGGCTTGCCGGGCTTCACAGCCAAACCACAGAACCAGAAATCCTCCGTGGCAGGATCGCCCACGGGCCATTTGCAGGTCCGCTCTGTCAGTTCCATCAGCGACAGCTTTTTCGCTTTCTTCTCGACCTCGTTCACCTTGGCGAGCGCCTCTGGGCTGATCTCATTCGCGGAAGGCTGGGGGGGCAAAGGCTGGCCGGCCGGAATGATCTGCTTGCGTGCCGGGATTGCGGATTTCTGTTCAATCGCCGGTTCGGTTTTCAGATCCGGTTTCGGTGCAGGCTTCGGTGCAGCCTTTGCTTTGGGCGCGGCCTTTTCCTTGGCCGCAGGTTTTGCGCCGCCACCGCCTGCGCGGTTCGACAAGCCCAGACGATGCACTTTACCGATCACCGCATTGCGGGTGACGCCGCCCAGTTCCTTGGCGATCTGGCTGGCGGATTGGCCTTCGCCCCACATCTTTTTAAGAACTTCTACGCGCTCGTCGGTCCAGGACATGGTTGTTCCTTTATCAGAAAAGCGGCCCCTTCGATGATGCGCAGTTCCTGCGCAGGGCCGCCTTGGAAAATTCTCGTCCCCACTATTTTAGCCACTGCGCGCATCGGTTACAAGCGCGAGGCTTTGGTATCGGGGGTAGTATGGCGGAAAAACTGGAAATGGGCACGCGGCGGTTCGGTCGGTGGAACTGGCTGGGCACCAAGACCCTGGCCGAGCGGGAGATTCGCCGCTTCCTGAATGTCTGGGCACAGACCCTCGCCGCACCGCTTGTCACTGCGGGCCTTTTTCTACTGATTTTCGCTCTCGCCGTTGGTCCGCAACGCGGCGACGTGATGGGCGTGCCATTTGTGACTTTCGTGGCGCCGGGTTTGCTGATGATGACCGTTATCCAGAATGCGTTTGCAAATACCTCGAGCTCCATCGTGAGCGCGAAGGTCCAGGGCAATATTGTCGACATGCTCATGCCGCCGCTCTCACCGTTGGAGCTGGTCATGGGCTACACGGCGGGCGGGATTGCCCGTGGGCTTTTCGTTTCAGTCGCCATCGCGCTGGGCATGTATCTGTTCCTGGGCATCTCCGTGGCCCATCCCGTCTGGCTTTTGGTCTTTGCACTGATTGGCTCTGCCGCAATGGCCGGGCTTGGGATCATCTGTTCGGTTTTCGCGCGCAAATACGACCAACTTGCCGCGATCACGAATTTCATTATCACACCGCTCGCCTTCCTGTCGGGGACGTTTTATTCGCTCGATGCGATCCCTCCGGTGTTGGCGACGCTGATCCACTGGAACCCGATGTTCTATATGATCGACGGCGCGCGCTACGGGGTGCTTGGCATCTCGGACAGTGACCCGTGGTTCGGCCTGATTGTCTGCCTGCTCAGCACGGGCGTTGTGCTGTTTATCTGCTGGCGCTGGTTTAAATCGGGCTACCGGATCAAGAGCTAGCCTTCTTTCAGCCGCGCCTCCCGCCACGCGAGCAGACCCGCCCCGCACAGGATCGTCGCCATGCCGATCAGAGCAACCGTATCTGGCACGATCCGGAAAAACGCGAAATCATAAAGGCCTGCGACCACCAGCGTGGCATAGCTGAAGGGCACCACAAAGCTCGCCTCGGCGCGTTTCATGGCGTTCACAAAACAGGTCTGTGCGCCGGCCATCATCGTGCCAAGGGCCGCCAACAAGCCCCATTGCGCCAGCGTCGGCGCTTGCCAGACCGCCAGCACCGCAAGCGTTGAGAGAACGACGCCAATGCAGTTGTTCACCAGCAGGATTTGAAACGGGCCTTCCACACCGCTGAGCCGCTTGATGAAGATCACCTCCAACCCCAGCACAATGGCGGCCCCGAGCGCCAGCAAAGCGGCGGGCTCAAAATCGCCGGGCAGGGGGCGCAACAGGAGCAACATGCCCGCCAAGGCAATCGCCGCCGCAGACCACCGCACGCGACCAACCTTCTCACCCAGCAGAAAGATCGCAAAAATCATCGCGAAGACGGGGTTGAGAAAGCTGATCGCCGTCGCCGCCGCCAGCGGAATGAACGCAACAGAGGCAAACATCAGCGTGACGCCGCCTGCACCGCAGGTCGTACGCATCAGGTGCAGCCGCCAGTGGATTTTGCCAAAGCGCGGGCGCAGAACAGCAGCCGCACAACCCAGCGCGAGCAGCGCAAAGATGAACCGCCCATGGGTGATCTGCAACGGGTGCAGCGGCGCGCCAAACTGGTCCCCGCCCAGCATCTTTGCAATCAGGGTCGTGCCCGCAATGAAAACCGCAGCCAACAGCATCAGCGCAATGGCAAGTGGGCGGTTCTGGGGGATGGCATGCTCCATGTCCCGCGCATACGCCCGAAATAAACGCTTGGCAAACGCCCCTTGCCCCCGCTATGACCCGCCCATGATGAACCGCACACATATCGTGACCCGACGCCGACGTTAACGCGCCGCCCGTCTTTCGTTTCATCTCCGCGCCTTGGCGCACCCCTCTCAAAATCGTTGACTTGGCCTTGCCCCTACGGCACCAACAGGCCTTCTTATTGATAAGGACCGCTGACATGATCCCGTCCGTTCTGCCGACCTATAATCGCGCCCCTTTGTCTTTCGTCAAAGGCGAAGGCTCCTGGCTGATCGAGGCGGACGGGCGACGTTTTCTGGACCTCGGGGCTGGCATTGCAGTCAACGCGCTGGGCCATGCCCATCCCGCGCTGGTGGAGGCGATCAACACCCAGGCCAGCCAGCTTTGGCATGTCTCCAACCTCTACCAGATCCCCCAGCAGCAAGAGCTCGCGGATCAACTGGTCGAGCATACCTTTGCCGATACGGTCTTTTTCACCAACTCAGGGACGGAAAGCTGCGAGCTGGCCGTCAAAATGGCCCGCAAATACTGGTATGAGAAAGGCCAGCCCGACCGGACCGAGATCATCACATTCGAGGGTTCCTTTCACGGCCGCTCCTCCGCTGGGATCGCCGCGGCGGGGTCCGAGAAAATGACCAAAGGCTTCGGCCCGCTTTTGCCCGGTTTCACCCATCTGCCGTTCGGCGATCACGATGCGTTGCGTGCCGCCCTGACCGACACAACGGCAGCCGTCCTCATTGAGCCCGTCCAAGGCGAAGGCGGCATCCGCCCGATCCCGGACCAATGCCTCAAAGGCCTGCGTGATTTATGTGACGAGACCGGGACGCTCCTGATCTTCGACGAGGTGCAATGCGGCGTCGCGCGCACCGGCAAGCTCTTCGCCCATGAATGGGCCGGGATCGCGCCCGACATCATGATGGTCGCCAAAGGCATCGGCGGTGGCTTCCCGCTGGGCGTCGTTTTGGCCAGTGAGGAGGCCGCAAGCGGCATGACCGCAGGCACCCACGGTTCCACCTATGGCGGCAACCCGCTGGGCTGCGCTGTAGGCAATGCCGTGCTCAAGATCGTGTCGGAACCCGCCTTCCTCGACGAGGTTAACCGGAAGGCAGGTCTGCTGCGCCAAAAGCTCGAAGGCCTCATCGCTGCCCATCCCGATGTCTTTGACGGCGTGCGCGGCCAAGGCCTGATGCTGGGGCTGAAATGCAAGGCCAGCAATATCGACCTTGTGCAAGCAGGCTATGGCGAAGGGCTGCTGACCGTGCCCGCTGCCGACAATGTCGTCCGTCTGCTGCCCGCGCTGACCATCACCGATGACGAGATCGCAGAGGCCACAACCCGCCTCGACAAAGCTGCAAGCTCTCTCTCAGCCGAGGCCGCATAGCCCTTTCATCTTTGCAAAAATATCCCGGGGGTCCGGGGGCAGCGCCCCCGGCCTTCGCTCATCAAAGCGACGTTCAACATGACCCATTTTCTTGATATCCACAAAACCGACCCCGCAGACCTGCGGAAGATGATCGATCACGCAGGCGCAATGAAAACCGCCCGTCAGGGTCGCCCCAAAGGCGCGCCTGATGATGAGCAGCCGCTTGCAGGCCACATGGTTGCGCTGATTTTCGAGAAACCCTCCACCCGGACCCGCGTGTCCTTTGACGTCGGCGTGCGCCAAATGGGCGGGCAAACGATGGTGCTCTCTGGCTCTGACATGCAGCTGGGGCACGGGGAGACGATCGCCGACACGGCACGCGTCCTCTCACGCTATGTCGATCTCATCATGATCCGCACATTCGACGAGGCTGTGCTTCTTGAACTGGCCGATTATGCCTCTGTCCCCGTTATCAACGGGCTGACCGACCGCACCCATCCTTGCCAGATCATGGCCGATATCCTCACGTTTGAGGAACATCGCGGCCCGATCAAAGGCAAGAAAGTCGTCTGGACGGGCGATGGCAATAACGTCTGCGCCAGCTTCCTGCATGCCGCGGGTCAGTTCGGCTTTGATCTGACCTTTACTGGCCCTGCGCAGCTCGACCCTGAAGAGGTCTTCATGAACGAGGCCCGCGCGAAAGGCTCCAAAATCCTGATTGAACGCGACCCGGCCAAAGCGGTCGAGGGCGCCGATTTGGTCGTGGCCGACACCTGGGTCTCGATGCATGACGCGCAATCCGCGAAAGAGCGCCGCCACAACATGCTGCGCCCCTATCAGGTCAATGAAGAGCTGATGTCCCACGCCAAACCGGACGCGCTTTTCATGCATTGCCTGCCTGCGCATCGCGAGGAAGAGGCGACAAGCGCCGTGATGGATGGCCCCAACTCAGTGATCTTCGACGAGGCCGAGAACCGTCTGCACGCGCAAAAAGCCATTATGCGCTGGTGCCTGGGCGTCTAGCTGCGGCGCTTGGCGCGCAGCGTGGGATCGGCCTGCGTCGGGTCTTCGGGCCAAGGATGTCTTGGGTAGCGTCCCCGCATATCCTTGCGCACATCGGCGTAGCTTGAGGCCCAAAAGCCGGGGATATCCATCGTCGTTTGCAAAGGCCGCCCGGCAGGTGAAAGCAGTGTGACTCGCAAAGGCTGGTCGCCTACGACCGGGTGCCTTGTCACGCCGAACATTTCCTGCAATCTCAGTGAGATTTCCGGAGCCGCGCCGCTGTAATCAATCGGCACTTTGCGACCCAAGGGGGTCTCAAACGCTGCAGGCGCTGCGCGGTCAAGGCGTTGCGTCTGATCCCAGTCTAGGATCGCGCGCAAAGCGGGCAGCATATTAAACGCGCGCCACTGCGCCTCTGTCTTGACGCCTGCGAGATGCGGCAGCAGCCACTCCTCCAACGTTTCCATCAGCGCTGGTTCTGACAAGTCCGGCAGATCGACCAGCGAAGCCGCCCGCGCCTGAAAGCGGCGCGCGGCGTCCGTCCACACCAACCCCAGATCGCGCACTCCGTCCAGCATTGCGCGGGCGATATCGTCTTCACTGGCGTCTCTCCAAAGCTGATCGCTCAGCGCGATGGCGCCCAATTTTTCCTGAACGCGGGCCACGACTCGACGCTCGCGTTTGGACCAGTGGCACATCTTCTCAACCTCGATCCGCCCGCCAAAAAGCCCGCGCACAGCGCTTTCCGAAATCGCCACTGCCTGCCGAATCCGCGCCTCCCGCGCGTCGCCGTCCAGATCGGTGGCGACGATCAACCTTTGCCGTGCCAGCGGATCGGCATCGTCAAAAAACGCGCCCTTTCCGCCCGACAGCAGGTAGCGCGGCGCGTCGCCTTTGCGCCGCATCCCGATCCGGTCGGGGTAGGCGAGGGCGGCCATCTCGGCTACTTCCAGCCCGGTGCTCTCCGGGGCCATGCGTGCCAGCCGTTTCGCCTCGGCGCGGACCCGTTCGATGACACCGCGATTGGCGTCGGCGGGTGGAGAGGCCACCGCCTTCATTCGCGCCATCAGGTCCGACGACCGGCTGCGCAGCGGGTCGCGTTCTGCCAGAAGCGCTGCAAGAACCGCGGCGTCCTTGCCCGCGCAGGTCAGCATATGGCCCGGCCGCGGATGCAATGGGAGCGCCGCCAAAGCGCGCCCGTGTTCGGTGATCCGTCCGTCGGTGTCCAGCGCGCCCAGCAACTGCAACAGCGCCTGCGCTTCCTCAAAGGCGCGCTCCGGCGGTGGGGTCAGGAAGGCCAGATCGTCCGGCGCGGCCCCCCACAAAGCCAGCTCCAGCACCAGCCCAGTGAGGTCCGCTGCCTCAATCTCCGCCGGAGGAAAGGCCAGCAAGCCGCCGTCCTCGCCTTTGGTCCAGAGCTTGTAACAGACCCCCTCCGCCACCCGCCCCGCGCGGCCGGCGCGTTGCACGGCCTCGGCCTTGGTCACGCGCTCTGTTACCAGCCGCGACATGCCGGAGTTCGGATCAAACCGCGCCCGCCGCGCGCGACCGCCATCGACCACGACGCGGATGTCTGGAATGGTTAGCGACGTCTCCGCAATCGACGTGGCCAGCACCACTTTGCGCCGCTCTGACGGCCCAATAGCTGCGCGTTGGGCCTTAAAGTCCATCGCCCCGAACAAAGGCCGCACATCGCAAACGGGCAAGCGCAACGCCGCCTCCACCCGCCGGATTTCGCCCTCCCCGGGTAGAAACACCAGAACGCCGCCTTCCGTCTCGGCCACCGCCTGTTCGATCAACCCGGCGACCGCCGCTTCATACCGCACCGCCTTGCCCACGGGCCGCTCGAGCCAGCGCGCCTCTACCGGGTAGCTGCGACCCTCAGACGTCACAATCGGCGCGTCCATCATCGCCGCGACCGGTTCCGCATCCAGCGTCGCCGACATGACCAACACTACCAAATCTTCGCGCAGCGCACCGCGCACTTCCCAGACCAAGGCCAGCCCCAGATCCGCATTGAGGGACCGCTCGTGAAACTCGTCAAAGATTACTGCGTCGATGCCGTCCAGCGACGGATCGCTCTGGATCATTCTTGTCAGGATGCCTTCGGTTACGACCTCAATACGGGTGGTTCTAGAGACCTTCGCCTCTCCGCGCATCCGGTAGCCCACCGTCTCGCCCACACGCTCCCCCAGCGTCTGCGCCATCCGCTCCGCCGCTGCGCGCGCGGCCAGGCGGCGTGGCTCCAGCATTAGAATCCGGCCTTCACAAAGCCCGGCCTCCAGTATCGCCAAAGGCACTCGCGTCGTCTTGCCTGCACCGGGGGGCGCTTGCAGCACAGCGCAGCGCGACCGCGCTAAGGCGTCGATCAGATCGGGCATGGCGTCGTCGATGGGCAGCGCGGTCATGGCGCTGGTTATGCGCGCAAACCCACCGCCAAACCACGGCTTTTTTCGCAAAGCGCTGGACGGCGCGCGCGACGCGGTGCAGAAAACCCCCCATGGAAACCAAGACCCTTGCCGAAGGCGTGATCGCCGCCGACCGCCGTGCGCTGGCCCGCGCGATTACCCTGATCGAAAGCGGGCGCGCGGATCACCGTGCGGAGGCGGACGCGCTGGTGGCCGAGGTCTCCAAAGCCGGGCGTCAAGCGCTGCGCATAGGCCTTTCCGGCACGCCGGGCGTCGGCAAATCCACCTTCATCGAAGCCTTTGGCATGATGCTGACTGCAGCTGGTCTGCGCGTCGCCGTTCTGGCGGTCGATCCAAGCTCTGCCCGCTCCGGCGGGTCGATCCTGGGCGACAAAACCCGGATGGAGCGTCTGTCACGCGACCCCAACGCCTTTATCCGGCCTTCCCCCAGCCAGACCCATCTGGGCGGTGTCGCCCGCCGCACCCGCGAGGCGGTGAGCCTCTGCGAAGCTGCCGGGTTCGACGTGGTCTTGATCGAAACCGTCGGCGTCGGCCAATCCGAAACTGTGGTTGCGCAGATGTCGGACCTCTTCGTCCTGCTGCTGGCCCCCGCCGGGGGGGACGAGCTGCAAGGCGTCAAGCGCGGCATCATGGAAATGGCCGATCTGATCCTCGTGAACAAAGCCGATGGCGATCTAAAACCCGCCGCAACCCGCACCTGTGCAGACTATACTGGCGCGCTGCGCCTTCTCAGAAAACGCCCGCAAGACCCCGAGGATTTCCCCAAAGCCATGATGGTTTCGGCTCTGCATGAAGACGGGCTCGCCAAGGTCTGGGATGAGATGCAGACGCTGTCAAACTGGCGACGCGAGACAGGTCATTGGGACGCCGCCCGCGCCGCACAGGCCGTCTATTGGTTTGAGGACACAGTGCGGAACGGGATGCTTGCCCAACTGACAGAGAATGCAGCGCTCGCCCAACGCATGGCCGATCTGCGCAGCAAGGTCGCCGCAGGGCAGACGACTGTGGGCTCCGCTGCGCGCGATATTCTGGCCAAGCTGAACCTCTAATATGGCCGAACTGGTCTTCGCTGACAGCAATCTGCGCGCGACACTTCACGCGCCAGACGCCCGCAAACTGGTTGTCACCTTTGACAATCGCAAGCTGGGCAAGACCGGTTTTGAGCCGCGAGACCCCGCGCGCAACTTCCTGAACGCAGGGTATGCGCAGCTGCATATCGAGACGAAGGCGAACGATTGGTTCATCAACGTGTCCACGCCTGATTTGGAGGAAGCGCTCGGCACGCTGAAAGGGCGGTTCCAGCAGGTCCGGGCGATAGGCTTCTCGATGGGCGGCTATGGTGCGCTGCGCCTGTCCGGGGCTTTGGGCATAGACGCGGCGGCCCTTGTGTCCCCGCAGATCAGCATTGACCGCGCGCTCGTCCCGTTTGAGACTCGCTACAAACGCGAAGCCCGACGGTTTGATGCGCAAATCGGTGCGTTGGAGACGGCCAACCCCGATCTGGGAGGCATTCTGTGCTATGATCCGTTCCACGTGCTCGACAGTGCCCATGCAGCGACGATTGTGGCGGCCTTTCCGAAAATCAGGCGTGTGCCAATGGCGCTGGGTCAGCATCCGGCGACGAATATCCTGCGCGATCTGAAGGCGATTGGCCGCGTTCAAAAGCAGGTCGTTCAAGGCTTTGATGCCGCTGCCCTGAAAGCCGATCATCGCGCAGCATGTCGTCAAAGCGCGCTGTATTGGGAACGCCTTGCCGCAAAGGCGCAGACGCGTCATCCTGCGCTCGCGGCAGATGCGACGCGACGCGCCGCAGAAATCACGGCAAAAAAGGGCTAAAACCCTGGGATGAATCGCTTGACGGGCGCGGGAAATGGTTCTAGTTCAGCCGGACTGAATTCGGGGCCTTGCCAGCGCAGGGCTCATTTTGTTTGAGAGCGCCGCGGATGCAAGGGGTATCCGAGAGGCCCAAAAAGATCGAGGAAGTGCTATGTCGCGCCGTTGTGAACTGACCGGAAAAGGCCCGATGACTGGCAACAATGTCAGCCACGCCAAGAACCGCACCCGCCGCCGGTTCCTGCCCAACCTCAATGAAACGACGCTCCAGTCCGAGATTCTGGGCCGTGGCTTCAAACTGCGCATTTCAGCCGCTGCTCTGCGCACAGTCGATCACCGTGGTGGCCTCGACGGCTTCATGGCGAAAGCCAAGGATGAAGAGCTGTCGGCAAACGCGCTGAAGATCAAAAAAGACATCGCAAAGGCGAAAGCCGCAGGCGAAACAGCCCTCTGATTTCACTCAGCTTTGACCGATTGAAAGAGCCTCGCCAGATCCGGCGAGGCTCTTGTCGTTTTGTCGCTTGGATTACCCGCGCGGCGGACATAGATACAGCGGTATGAAAGCGCTCACCCGCATCCTGACCCCACTTCTGGTCGCCCTGATGGTGCTGACCTCGGCCAGCTTGGCTGTGGCGCGTGCAGCCCCCGATGCGGCTGGGCAGATGGTGCTTTGCACGGGCAACGGTCCGGTTGTCGTGCATTTCGATGCGGATGGTGAACCCGTAGGGGCGCCGCATTATTGTCCGGACTGCGCGATGTCGCTTTTGGCGGCGGTGGCACCCCATGCACCGGGCGCGCAGCGCATCACGACCTCGTCCCTCATTTGGTTCGAAACGGCAGACCAGCCGGCGCCGCTCGCTGAGGGCCGCACAGCGCAGGCGCGAGACCCACCTTTGGTGTGAAATTTCCCAGATTTTTTGAAATTTCATACAAAGGAGACAGTCATGTCTTTCAAAACAACGCTTCTTGCCACTGCGGCAGCAACCCTTCTCGCCCTCCCTGCGGCGGCTGAAATGGCCAAGATCATGGTCGATGACCCCTATGCCCGTTCGGCCACGTCGATGGCGAAGTCAGGCGCGGCCTTCATGGGCATCATGAACCATTCGGATGAAGACGACCGCCTGATCGCCGCCTCGTCCGATGTGGCCCAACGCGTCGAACTGCACACCCATATCGAAGATGACGGCGTAATGCGCATGGTCGAAGTCGAGGAAGGCTTTGAAATTCCGGCCGGCGAGACCGTGATGCTCAAGCGCGGAGGCAAGCATGTCATGTTCATGGGCCTGAATGAACCGTTCGAGCAAGGTGCCATGATCGACGTGACCCTGACGTTTGAGAAAGCGGGCGATGTCGCTGTGCAAATCCCCGTAGATCTGGAGCGTAAGCCCGAAGAGGGCGCCCATGGCGGTCATAACCACGGTGATCACAGCCACTAGGCGCGTTCGCCTTCAAGCGGGTACACCCACCCTTAGCCAAACGCGGGCCGGGCCTTTCAGGGTCCGGCCTTTCGCTTACGACGCGGTCAGTTCGTCCACCCAAGCGGGCACGGTTTGCGTCGCGGGGCCAAACCGCGTCTGCGCGAAATGCGATACGGTCGAGGAGGGCGCAAGGTTCAGCTCTATCGTATCAGCGCCACTGGCATTGGCGTGTTGGACAAAACCCGCCGCCGGGTAGACCTCGCCACTGGTGCCGATCGCTGCGAAGAGGTCGCAATCGCCAAGATGGGTGTAAATCTCGTCCATCTGGTAGGGCATTTCGCCGAACCAGACGATATCGGGCCGCGTCGCAGGCCGCGCGCAGCTGGGGCAGGGGTCTTCGGGCTTGGTCTCCAAAGGCGAGGGCCAGCGCGCGCCACAAGCCGCACAAAGAGAGCCCGCCAGAGCGCCATGCATATGCAGCGTCTCCGCCCCTGCGCGTTCATGCAGATCATCGACATTCTGCGTCACCAGGATGACCTCGCCTGCGAAATCACGTTGCAGCTTGGCCAAAGCCTCATGCGCAGCGTTGGGCGTGGCTTTCACGCTTTCCGCACGGCGCATGTTGTAGAAGTCATGCACCAGCTTGGGGTTGGCATCAAACCCCTCGGGCGTCGCCACGTCCTCAATCCGGTGCTGCGCCCAAAGGCCGTTTTCATCGCGAAAGGTGCCCAGCCCGCTTTCGGCGGAGATGCCCGCCCCGGTGAGAATCACGATCTTGTTCATGGCTGCCCTTTCACGGATAGTGCTTGCATGACCCAGCGTATCCTCTTTGTCTGCCTTGGCAATATCTGCCGCTCTCCTGCGGCGGAAGGCGTTGTCCGCGCGCAGATGCCTGATGTGCAGACCGATAGCGCAGGCACCTCTGGCTGGCATGTGGGCGACCCGCCTTATGGGCCGATGCAGAACGCCGCAATCCGCCGGGGCGTTGATCTATCAGACCTGCGCGCGCGGGCTTTCACCGCGCAGGATTTCGACGCGTTTGATCTGATTATCGGGATGGATGCGGACAACATCGCCAATATTGAGACGCTGCGCCCTGCGGGCAATGACACGCCTGTCGCGTGCTTCACCGACTACGCAGAAGGGCCGGAGACCGAAGTCCCCGACCCTTATTACACGCGCGACTTCGAAGGCGCGCTTGATCTGATTGAACGCTGTGCGGCTGGGCTGAAGGCTCAGCTGCGGCGGCAATAAGTCTCTGCCGTAGAGCCGAAAGCGCGGTATTTCTTCCAGAACGTCTCGTGGCTGCGGCGATCGGACTGGCGAATCTCCTGCGCCTTGTGCGGGTCTTTGAAGAAACTTGCCGCAAGGCGCTGATCGCCGCGCGACAGATGTGTGTTTGCCGCTTTCTGGATACAATTGCACAAGCTGCGTGACGCAGCCTTGCGATCCGATTGCATGCAAGCCCGCGTGATGGGGCCAGCCTCTGCAAATGTCGCGAATACAGGGGTCGAAAGCGCGACAAGGGCCGCGAGGATCGTCAAATATTTCATGTGTCTGCCTCGATCAAAGGGGCTGCCCGGATTGGTCCAGTGTCTTGCCCGAAATCACTCATACTCAACAGGATACCCTAAGCGTGCAGTCATTTCAATTTCATTGACGCGTCAAAAGCTGTTTCAGAGCAAAGTTTCTGTGTCCCAAATCGCCTCGGGCTCCAGCCGGTCCGTCATCACATGATAAGCCCCTTTGGGTGCGTGATCGGCGGTGTTTTCGCCCAAAAACGCAATGGTCCGCAAACCCGCGCCCATAGCAGCGGTGATCCCGTCCATGTTGTCCTCGATGGCAAGGGCGTCCGTCGGGTGCAGGTTCAAGGCTGCCAGCGCCTGCATGTAGCAGTCTGTGGCGGGTTTCGGTGCGGCGACATCGGTCCGCGTGACGACATGCTCGAATACATCGACGGACAAGGTGTTCGCGGCGGCCTCAAGGATCGCCTCCACATTGGCGCGGGTGGTCGTGGTGACCAGTGCGACTGTCACGCCTTCGGCACGCGCGCGGTTCAGCGTCTCCACCACCCCGGGGCGCAAAGACAGGCCGCCATGAATCAACGCTGTCTGCAAAAGTCGTGATTTTGTCTGATGAATGCGGGCCACATCGACATCCGCCCCACGCATCTGCGCAAACCGCGCAATCCGGTCAGCGCCCCCGGCCACTTTGAGCATGTCGCGGTACACCGACCGCTCCCAATGCCAATCGAGGTTATGCGCCGCGAAGGCCATGTTAAACGCATGGCGTTGCAGTTCGGAGGTCTCGATCAAGGTTCCGATGGAACCAAAGAAAAGGGCTTTCATGGGCAGGGCCTTTTTGCAAAGCAGCCAGCAGCAGCAGGCGGCGGGACGTGAAACGATCGCAAGGGGAAAGGCCCCTCGCGATCTGATTTTGACCTAGCGGTCGCTCTGCCGGTGACAAGTCCGGGAAGCCGGATTACTCCAGCCCCATGCAGCTTGCATAATAGCTGACCGTTGCGGGCCAATCGCTGAAAATACCAGCAACACCAACGTCTTGGGCCAGAACGTCGATCAGCTCATACATGACGCCGTCGCTGTTCGTGACCTCTTCGATGGTCTGGTAATACCAGCCCCCACCCGTCGTCAGCGGACCGGAGCGTTCGATGGTCCAGGTGATGATGTTCAGCCCGGCTGCCTTGGCCTGCTTGGCCCATTCCGACGGTACGATCTCACCGTTCTCAACCGCCACAAGGATCCATGTGGGCGGCGCGATGAAGTTCACACCCATCTCGGCGTACTCTGCCAGAGGGCGGGGCCAGCTGGCCGGGTCTTGCGGATCAAACCCCTCTTTATTGTAGTGATCCACAAGATAGACCGCCTGCGCGCCGAACTCCGGCTCATTCTCGATCCAATAGAGCACATCTTCCAGATTGAACGACTGCGCCCAGACGTCCGAGGCCGGGATGCCGGCGGCCTTGTACTCATCAATCAGCTTTTGCGCGTAATCCTGTTGCGAGAAGCCATCGAACGGCATCTCGACCGATGGCGTCTTCAGCTCGGGCGTGAACTTGGCCCCCAGCGATTTGAAAAGCTCGATCGACTCCGCATGGGTCATCAACGTGCCTTTCTCGGCGGAGTAAAGATCGGTGCGCCAGCCTGCGGTGCCGTCCATATATTCCTCGACCGTGGTGCCTTTGGAATTGGCGGCATCCATCTTGCCGTTTAGCGTTCGATACTCGGCCAGCGTGATTTCAGAAGTCCGGCACTCGGCAGCGGCATCCGCGTCACCCGACGCGGGCGAGAATGGCGTCACGCAGGTGTTTGCCAGCGGCGAGGCGAGGATGTTTGTCGTCGTATGCAGATCGTTCTGCGCGTGACGGCAGACCAGCTCTTTATCCTTGGTGAACGTGACGTCGCATTCCAGAATGCCAGCGCCCATGCGCGCAGCAGCCACGTTGCTTTCCACCGTATGCTCGGGGAACTGCATCGGCGCACCGCGATGCCCGATCGAAAAATCGGTGCGCACAACATCCTGCCCCATACAAGACATCAGCTTGTCCTTCAGCGGACCCGCCTGCATCCGGTCAATCAGGTAATAGGGGCGTGGGCCCATCTCGATCACATCGGCCATCGCGACCGTGGCACCCATCGCCAAAGCACCAGCACAGCACAAGGTTTTCAAACGTGTCATCAGACATCCTCCAGGTTCGTCTTTGGTCCTCGTGCAGAGGGTTCATGACGTCCCGGTGACGCTTTCATGACGGCTTTCTAAAGATTGACGTGAACCTTTTGTAAGCTCCTGCGTTCTCAGATACGGCCCTTTTGTGCTGATCCATTCGGACAGCGGGAAATGGGCCAATACATTGCCGAAACCATGGGCTAAGATAACGCGTAAATGCTGTTGAGATTTCTGGGGACGTCCCTCTTGCCATTGAAAACTTGCCTTGTGCATCTGGTGTTCGCCGGACTGCTCGCCAATGCGGCTGCCGCGCTGGAGGTTGACTTGCGCGCGCCCGGTCTGGACGAAGACTTGACTCAAAAGTTGCGCGATGCGTCGCTTCTGGTGCAAACCGCGCAAGCCGAAGACCCCGCCGTTCCGATTGAGGTGCTGGCCAGCGCGCAAGCTGATTATGCCCGGCTTGTCGCGGTGCTCTACGAGGCAGGCCGCTTTGGCCCTGCGATCACCATCGCGCTCGACGGACGGGAAGCCGCCGCCATTCCACCGATTGCCGCACCGCCCCGGATCAACCGCGCGGTCATCACCGTCACCCCGGGGCCGGTCTTTGCGCTGGGCCAGACCCGGATCGACCCCTTGGCGCGCCGCACCGAACTGCCAGAGACATTCGCCTCTGGCCAAACCGCCTCTGTCACCGCGTTGCAGGACGGGGTCGCTGCCGCCATCGAAGGCTGGCGCCAGATCGGTCACGCCAAGGCCGCCGTGGATCAGCAGCAGATCACCGCCCGCCATCCGCAACGCCTTCTGGATGTCGATGTGCGTCTCGATCCCGGCCCACGCCTGCGCTTTGGGCGTTTGAACATCACCTCTGACAGCGCCGTCCGCCCTGAGCGCATTCGCGAAATCGCGGGCCTGCCCACGGGCGATGTCTTTGACCCCGATGCGGTCGAGAAATCCCAGATGCGCCTGCGCCGCACGGGCACATTCCGCGTGGCCGCCCTCAGCGAGGCGGAAACTGCGAACCCCGACGGCACGCTGGATATCGAGGCGCAGATCACCGATCAGCCGCCGCGCAGGCTCAGCTTTGGGGCCGAGATTTCGTCGCTCGATGGCCTCGGTGTCTCCGCCTCCTGGCTGCACCGCAATTTCTTCGGCGGGGCCGAACGCTTTCTGGCTGAAGCCGAGATCGGCGGCATCGGTTCGGGTGATGAGAACCCCGATTACTCCCTCTCCGCGCGCCTCTCGCGCCCCGCGACCTACCTGCCGGATCTTGAGGCTTACGGCCTAATCCGCCTTGAGCAGATCGACGATCCCAACCTCTTTTCCCGCCGCTTCACGCTGGAAGGCGGGGCCACCTATTTCGCCGGTGAATCGCGCGAGTTCAACCTCGGCATCGGCTATCAAGCCGCTGAGATTGAGGATGACCTCGGCGAGCGGGATTACACAATCCTGACCTTTCCGGCCATCGGCACTTTTGACGAGCGTAACGACCGCCTGAACGCCACCGCCGGATTCTACGGCCAACTCGCGCTGACCCCATTCGTGGGTATCTCCGGCACCGATAGCGGTTTGCGCACCTCCCTCGATCTGCGCACCTATCGCAGCTTTGGCACCGACGATGCGGTTACCGTCGCCCTGCGCGGTCAGCTTGGCTCCGTCGTAGGCCCTGAGATTGAAGAGGCCCCGGCGGATTTTCTGTTCTTCTCGGGGGGCGGTGGCACGGTGCGCGGCCACGAATTCCAGTCCCTCGGCGTTGAGCTGGACGAAGACACAACCATCGGCGGGCGCTCCTTTCTGGGCCTCTCCGGCGAATTGCGCGTCAAAACCGGCGAAAACCTCTCTGTCGTGGGCTTCTACGACATGGGCTATATCGGCGAGGAGGCCTTTCCTGACGGCAATTCCGGCGAATGGCATGCAGGGGCAGGCGCGGGCGTGCGCTATGACACCGGAATCGGACCGATCCGCTTTGATATCGCCGTGCCGGTCAGCGGGCCAGACGACCCGGAAGGCTTTGAAATTTACATCGGTATTGGGCAGGCATTCTGATGCGCGTTCTGTTGCTCCTTCTTTTTTTGATGGTCCCGATCACTGCCTATGCGCAGGATGAGGCGAAGGATCGTGGCTATCTTGCGGGCTTGCTCGAAGACGCGCTCGGCGGCGAGGGCCGCGATGTGCGCATCGAAGGGTTCGAGGGGGCGTTCAGCAGCGCCGCCTCCATCGCGCGCATCACCATCTCCGACCGCGAAGGCACGTGGCTGACCCTGTCTGATGTCGTCATCGACTGGAACCGCTCGGCCTTGCTGCGCGGGCGGATTGAGGTGAATGAACTTTCTGCCGCCAGCATCGACCTGCCGCGCCTGCCCATTCCGGTCGAAAGTGATCTGCCGGAGCCGGAGGCGACACCGTTTTCCCTGCCAGACCTTCCCGTCGCCATCGAGATCGGCACACTGGACATCGCAAGCGCCAGCCTCGGCGCGCCCATTCTGGGCGAGGCTGCTGTCCTGTCGCTGGAAGGCACAGCACAGCTCGCCGATGGCTCAGGTGCGGCGCAGCTCAACGCCGCGCGCCTTGATGACAAGGAAGGGGAGCTAACGCTGGACGCCGCCTATACCGCAGGGGAGCGCGCGCTTAAGATCGACTTGCTGCTCAGCGAAGGGGCAGACGGCATCGCCGCGCGCCTGATGGGCCTGCCCGATACGCCAAGCCTTGATCTGCGCATTGCAGGCGATGGCACGCTGTCTGATTTTACCGCCGATATCGGATTGGCCACCGATGGCACCGACCGCTTGAACGGCACCCTGACCCTTGTCGATGGCACGCCCGAGGTCGAGGGGCAGCCCGCACCATTGGGTTTCGACGCAGCGCTGAATGGCGATGTGACCGCGCTCTTCCTGCCGCAATATCGCGACTTCTTTGGCGATGATATCCGCCTTGTCGTGCGCGGCGAACGTGCCCCGGATGGCGCGCTTGATCTGGCCGATCTGGCTCTGCAGACCCAAGCGCTGAGCCTGCAAGGTCAGGCGGCGCTAAACGCCGATGCCTGGCCAACCTTGCTCAGGCTGGATGGTCAGATCTCCAATCAGGATGGCACGCCCGTCTTGCTGCCTCTTTCGGGGCAAGAGACGCGGATCGACCGCGCCAATCTACGCCTGCGCTTTGACGCTGCCGAAGGCGACGCATTTCAAGGCGGCATTCAGGTGCAGGCCCTCGAACGGGCAGATCTTCAGGTTGAAACGATCAGCCTTGGCGCGCGGGGTACTTTGGAAGGCGACGTGAATGCCATTGGCCAAGTCCTTGCCGCGCTGCGCTTTTCGGCCAACGAGATTGCGCTAACCGATCCTGATGTCGCCCGCGCAATCGGGCGTGATGTGACCGGTGCGGTTGATCTCAGCTATCTTGAGGGCCGTCCGCTAGAGCTTTCTGATCTTTCCATTGAAGGCGCGACATGGGCGCTGGACGGGGAGGCTGTGGTTGATGCGCTCTCCAGCGGGTTCGAGACAACATTCGACGCCGACATCACCGCGCAAGACCTAAGCGCCTTCGCCCCACTCGCGGGTCAACCGCTTGAAGGCGCGGCCCGTCTCTCCGCCGAAGGCAGCGCTGCACTGGGTGGCTTTTTCGACGTGACGCTAACGGGCGAAGGGGACAATCTACGCGTTGGGATCGATCAAGCCGATACGCTTCTGCGCGGCACCACAGCGCTCGATATCGCTGCCAAGCGCGACGCAAACGGGCTTCAGGTCAGCCGTCTGAATGTCAGCAACCCGCAGGTCAGCGCCTCAGCAAACGGGGTGCTCGCCACTGACAGCGCGCAGCTCGCATTCGACACACGGCTCAGCAATGCCAACCTCCTAGCGCCCGGTATCAACGGCCCGGTGGCCGTCTCCGGCACCGCGCAGCAGACCGATGGGCGCTGGACGTTCTCAACAAACGGCACCGGTCCCTACAACCTGACTGCTGCTGTCGACGGCACCGCGTCCGAGGCCGGGATCGCCCTCGATTACACCGCGCGCTTGCCCGACGTCTCGCCCCTCGTGGCGGAACTGCCTGGCCCGCTCAGCATCGACGGCACCGCCCGCCAGCAAGGCGATGCCTGGGTCATCGACACCGCGCTTGACGGTCCCGCTGGCACCAACTCGACGGTGACCGGCACGGTCGCGCCCGGCGGCAACCTGAACCTCTCTGTGAACGGCACAGCCCCCCTCGGTCTGGCCAATCCCGCGCTGCGCCCAAACAATCTGCAAGGCACCGCGCAGTTCGATCTGGCGATCAACGGCGCCCCGGCGCTCAACGCCGTGTCGGGCACGATTACCACCACAGGCGCACGTTTCGTGGCCCCCGCCTTGCGCATCGTCTTTGGCGACATCGACGCGCAAATCGGGCTATCGGGGGGCACCGCCAACCTGCAGGTCAACGCCGATGTGATCGAAGGTGGCAGCGTCAGTGTCTCCGGCCCGATCACATTGTCTGCGCCATTTCCCGCTGATCTGAACATCGCCTTGAACGCCATGAAAGTCGTTGATCCGACGCTCTACGATACGACTCTCAACGGCGCGCTCAGCGTTTCGGGCCCTTTGACGGGTGGCGCGCGGATCGCAGGTCAGATCGATGTGGGTGAGACGATTGTGCAAGTCCCGGCATCCGGTATTTCTACCTTCGGGGCCTTGCCCGAGATCACCCATCAAGGCGCGCCGCGCCCCGTTATGCGCACGCTGGACCGCGCGGGCTTGCTGCCCGACCACACGGCCGAGACGGAGGGCGGCCCGGCCTTCCCACTTGATATCCAAGTTCGCGCGCCTGCGCGCATCTTCGTGCGCGGTCGGGGTCTGGACGCTGAACTGGGTGGCGCCTTGCGGTTGACCGGCTCCAGCGCCGATATCATCTCCACCGGGCAGTTCGACCTGATCCGCGGGCGGCTTGATGTGCTCTCCAAACGCTTCGTGCTTGATGAAGGTGCGATCCAGCTTCAGGGCCGGTTCGAGCCGTTCTTGCGCTTCGTCGCCATCACTGAAACGAATACCGGCACAGCCAGCGTGATCCTTGATGGCCCCGCGGCAGAGCCGACCGTCCGCTTTGAAGCCACCCCCGACGCACCGCAGGATGAGATCCTCGCCCAGGTGTTCTTCGGTCGCGATGCCTCGCAGCTTTCAGCCTTTCAGGCGCTGCAATTGGCCAATGCCGTCGCCACACTTGCCGGGAATGGCGGGGCCGGAATTATCTCCAACCTGCGTCAATCCTTTGATCTGGACGATCTGGATGTGACCACGGATGACGAAGGCAATGCCGCCGTGCGTGCTGGTAAGTATCTGTCGGACAACATTTATACTGACGTTACCGTTGGGGGTGCAGGCGGTGCTGCGGTCTCCCTCAATATCGACCTGACTCCGAACATCACCGCGAAGGGGTCTGTCGAAGCAGATAGCAACACCTCCCTCGGCATCTTCTTCGAACGCGATTACTGAGGTGCAGTTTTCATATTGACCGGCGCAAAACATTTCCATATTTCATGATATATGGATAATTTAAAAGCCGCCGCCGCCTTCGCGGCCCTAAGCCAACCGCTGCGCCTGGATGTCTTCCGTCTGCTCATCAAAGCAGGCAAGGACGGCCTGCGCGCGGGCGAGATTAGCGATCAGCTTGAGGTGCGCCAGAACACCATGTCGGCAAACCTGACGATCCTCGTGCAGGCCGGTCTGATCCGCAATCGCCGCGAAGGGCGCACGATCCGTTATCACGCCGATCTGGACGGTATGCGTGGCCTACTCGCCTTCCTGATGGAAGATTGCTGCGGCGGCAATCCGACCCTGTGCAAACCCATCCTTGATGAATTGGCCTGCTAAATGACCTTCACGCTCTCGCGCCGTTTGACGGCTGAATTCCTTGGCACCGCCTTTCTAGTCGGCACCGTCGTCGGCTCCGGTATCATGGCCGATGCCTTGACCGAAGACGTGGCGCTCGCGCTTCTGGGCAACACGCTGCCCACGGGCGCGATCCTTGTGGTGCTGATCACGATCCTCGGGCCGATCTCCGGCGCGCATTTCAATCCCGCTGTGTCGCTGGCCTTCGTGATCAACAAGACGATGCCTATCGCCGAACTGGTGCCTTACGTGATCGCCCAAATTGCCGGTGGGATCGTCGGCAGCCTCGTGGCCCACGCGATGTTCGATCTGACGATCTTCCAGATGTCCACCACAGTGCGCAGCGGCACCGGCCAATGGATCGCCGAGATTGTCGCGACCTTCGGCCTTGTCGGCACGATCCTTGCGGGCATCCGTTTTCGCGGCGACGCCGTGCCGTGGCTCGTTGGCCTCTATATCACGGCGGCCTATTGGTTCACCGCCTCCACCTCTTTCGCCAACC
Source organism: Pseudomonadota bacterium (assembly GCA_038532735.1). GTDB lineage: Bacteria > Pseudomonadota > Alphaproteobacteria > Rhodobacterales > Rhodobacteraceae > JAHTBL01. The sequence goes on along the minus strand of JBCBAC010000002.1, from coordinate 36,863 downwards.
CCGCAGTTGCCATTGCGCGCGGGTTTTCCGACACCTTCGCGGGCATCCGCATGATGGATGTGCCAGCCTTTATCCTCGCGCAAATCGTCGGCTCGGTCCTCGCCGTGATCGTTCTGACATGGCTCTTGCGCGACACGAAAGACGCACAATGACCGAGACGCCCCAACTGTCCGAAGCGCATTTCGCGCCCATCGACAAAGACGCCTTGCTGCGCCCGGCGAGGGACACACACGCGCCGCGCATTCTGCTGCTCTACGGCTCGCTCCGCGCGACCTCCTATAGCCGTCTCATGACGGAAGAGGCCGCCCGCGTCCTGCAGCGCCTCGGCGCTGAGACGAAGACCTTCAACCCCTCCGGCCTGCCGCTGCCCGACGATGCGGAAGCCGATCACCCTAAAGTCGCTGAACTACGCGACCTCGCAACTTGGTCCGAGGGCATGGTCTGGTCATCGCCCGAACGGCATGGCGCGATCACGGGCATCATGAAAGCGCAGATCGACTGGATCCCGCTCTCGCTTGGTGGGGTGCGCCCAACCCAAGGCAAAACGCTGGCGCTGATGCAGGTTTGCGGCGGCTCGCAAAGCTTCAACACCGTCAACCAACTGCGCATTCTGGGCCGCTGGATGCGCATGCTGACGATCCCCAATCAAAGCTCTGTCCCAAAGGCGTTTCTGGAATTCGAAGACGGGCGCATGAAGCCATCCCCGTTCTATGACCGCATGGTCGACGTGATGGAGGAGTTGGTGAAGTTCACCCTTCTCACCCGCGACCGCAACGACGTGCTGATCGACCGCTATAGCGAGCGCAAGGAAAGCGCCGCCGAGCTGTCAAAACGGGTCAATCAGAAAGCGATTTGAGCGCTCACTGCGTTAACGCAACCCGTTCCGCGCAATCGTTTCCGACAGCTGTAAGAGCGCTGCGGCCCGAGCCGCGCCGATTGCCGCAACCCCACCTTCGGGATCGTAGGGAATGACGATCTGGAAGTAATCCGACCGGTCACCACGCCCGCTGCTGGGCGCCACGAAATACTGCCCGGTCAGGCGAAACGCACCGCTTTCAATCGCCAGCATATCCTCGATCCGCACTTCGACGCGCGCATCAGGAAAGCCGTCAAAGGGCCAAGGCTCATTGGCCACGCGCGCGTTTGTCAACGCGGCCAGGTTCCGGCTCAAAGCCAGTGAAACTTCCCGCTCCGGCGCGTCCGCCCACAGCACATCGGCAGAGCTGACCAAGGCCCCATCCGCGCGCTGGATCTGGATCTCTTCCGCCGCCGCATAGCTGGGCAAAGACACATCGCGCACTTCAACTGTGCCAAACCGGATCGACACCGTCTCCGTGATCTCGGGCACCGGAACGGGATAGCGCAAGGCTGTGCCGGAACAAGCGGCAAGGATCAGGAAAAGGGGCAAAAACCGCAGCATGTCTTATCGTCCTAGCAGAAGGGAGTTGGGGTTACGCTCAATCGCGCGGGCAAGGCTTGAGACCGCATCCGCTGCCTTGCTCAGGTCACGCAACGCCTCGCGCGCGGACCGGTTCAGCTGAGAGCTTTCATCATAGCTTTGCAACGTCGTGCTGGCCTGCGACAGAACCGTATTCATCCGCTGCAACAGGCGCGGCAGATCTTGTGCCGACAGGGCCACCTGATCCGCCGCTTGGCGCGCCGAGGACATCGCCGCGTTGACATTGGCCACCGCGCCGCCCTCGCGGAGTTCGGTGAGCGTTGCCTGCAACTCGGCCAAAGCCGCCGACAGATCGCCAGGCAGGGCGCGCGCGTCTTCAGTGTCGATCACGTCCTCAGCGGCATCCACAAGATCGGTCAATTCAGTGACGAGCGTTTCCAAAGGCAGCTCTGCCGCTGTCGCGGCGACCCGGTTCAGTTCAGCCACCAGATCGGGCACGCCGCTTGCGGCCTCAGTCGCGGCATCAACGGCGGCCAAGACACGTGCGACGGCGCGGTCTTCTTCAAGCTGACGCGCAACAGCTTCGATCCGCTGCAACGCCGCTTCCATCAAGACAGGCACGTTTTGTGCAGCCTCCGATCCGACGAGCCCACGCATGTCGCCAATCAGCGCCTGAATTTCCTCTGGCGTGTCCTGCAAGGCCTGATCGGCCACCAGCGCGGTCCCCGCATTCAGGAAATCTATGGCAGAATTCAGCAGCTCTTCCACCGGCAGTGCACTGATCCGCTCCAGCGCCCCTTCGGCGCTTACCGTCACATCACTGATTTCGCTGTCTGTTACCGGCATGACGGGGAAGGGCTCGGCAGACCGATCCAGCATGACAAATTCGGCATCCTCCAGCATGACGAATTCGACTTTCAGACCCCCGCTCAGCAATCCGGCAGAGGCCAAACGCGCGCGCAGTCCCGACACCACACGTCCGGTCAGGAAGTCGAGCGCGTTCTGTGCCGTCGCTTCGCCTTGCAGACCCAGACGCGCTGGTTGGATTGACAGCGTCACGATCAGCCGCACCCGCGCGTCCCCAAAACGCGCGCGGTCCACCAGACCGTTCACATTGCTCACCTCACCAATGCGCAACCCGTTCAACTCCACCGGTGCGCCGACAGCCAGTCCAGCCACGTTTTCTTCGAAGATGACGTTGATGTTGAGCGGCTCCACATCCGAGACGTTGAAGACGCTGGCGCGCGCCGTGGTCCGCTCTGCAAAGACGTCGAACACATCGCCATCCTGCGCAGGTGCGCCGCCTGAAATGAACGTGTCAAACGTGACGCCACCCCCCACCAGCGACGCGAGAGAGGTGAAATCCAGTTCTGCCCCCGCAGGTCCAAGCGAGAACGTGAACCCCGAGCTGTCCCAGAACCGCGTCGCGTCCGAGATCAGCCGATCATAGGGCTCATAGATAATCGCCTCCGCAATCGTGAAGCCCCCATCGCGGGAGATGCGCGCGGTGCCCATGCGCCCCACTTCGACCCCGCGGAAAAAGATCGGCGTGTCGCCATTCAATACTGTGTCGCCAACAGCACGCAGGCCCAACTCCAGCCCCGGTCGTCCAGGCCGAATCAACGGTGCATCCGTCAGCCCGACGAAACTGCGTCGTTCTTCATCGGGGACATTGTCCCAGGAGCCTTCGATATAGACACCATTGAGAACCGTATCGAGGCCGCTGACCCCTTGGGTGGTCACCTCTGGCCGGACGACCCAGAACCGGGCCGAGCTGTCGATGAAAGGGGCGACATCCTTGTCGACCCGCACAACCGCAACCACGGCACCCAGATCGTCGGTAAAGCGGACCTCTTCGACCAGCCCGACGACGACATCGCGGTAATGCAGTTCAGTCTGGTTGGCCTTCACACCAGCGGCCGTCTCAAACGTAATCTCGATCAACGGCCCGCGATCCGCGTAGCTGCTATAAGCCACGCCAAGCGCAATCAGCAGCGCGATGATCGGCACGACCCACACGACTGACACCCGCTCCACCCAGGAGCGGCGCGCAGGCTCGATCGGCACCGGAGGAGGCGTCTCGCTCATGACCGCTCCGCGTCCCAGATCAGGCGAGTGTCAAAGCTCTGCGCCGACAGCATCGTGAAGATCACCGACAGCCCGAAGAACAACGCCGCAGGTCCAGGGTTCACCGCCGCCAGCGTGTTCAATTGCACAAGCGACGACAGGATCGCCACCACAAACACGTCAATCATCGACCACCGTCCGATATACTCCACAATCTCATACAGCCCCATGCGGTGACGCGACGGGCTTGTTGTCCCTCTCTGCGCGGCCAGCGCTAAAAAAGCAATGGCCAGAAACTTACCGACGGGGATCATGACCGATGCCAGAAAGATTACCAAGGCAATCCCGAAAGAGCCGTGGTTGACCAGCGTGATCACCCCTCCAATAATGGTATCCTGTTGCACAGATACCAGCGTGCGTGTCTGCAACATCGGATAAAGATTGGCCGGGATATAGGCCATCAATCCAACAATCCACCACGCCCAGACCCGTTGCAACGCCTTACGATCCCGCGAGACGATCTGCGCCCCGCAGCGCGTGCAGCGTGTCGTGCCCAACGGCCACACTTTCGTGCAGCGCGGGCAGCCCACAACACCCATCTCGCGAGCGGTGACTATTTTGTCGTTTCGAGCGATTTCCAAACCGACCACCTACATAGAAAACTGTCTTGCACGACGACCAGAACCGTGAGGATGCAAAACATCCAGAACGCGGGCCCAAAGGCAATCTGCGCCAGATCCGCAACCTTGATGAGGGCAACCGCACATCCAATGGCAAAAATCTCCGCCATGGACCAAGGCCTGAGCGCCTCTGACAGGCTAAACGCCCACGCCGCGTTTTTCGCAGGCGGGCGGTCTGCGACCACTGGAAGCAGCACGTAAATCACCAGCATCACCCTGAGCAGCGGAATAAACAGGATCATCGCGACCGTCCCCAGCGAGACGAGGATCAACGGCCCCCCACTGAAGATCAGCGCCGCATCCAGCACCGAAACCGAGTTCCGCGCGCCGCCTGCTTCAATCGACAAAAACGGCGTGACAGCGGCCGCCAGCACCAGAATGAACACGGCAAGCGCCACACAAATGATCTGCGCCCCTGCGCGCCTGCGAGGTGCAATCAGCACCGTATGGCACCGCTGACACACCGCCCGTTCCCCGAATTCGGGTTGCTGCGTGCTGTAGACGGCATCGCAATTTGGGCAGACGATCAGGTCTTTGAGGGGCGGAGTGGCAGACATGGAAGTGAGATTAGGGGAGGGGCGGGGGGAAGGGAAGTGATCCCTCTAAACGAAGCACCGCGGCCGAACCGAGGGGGCGGCGAGAAGCGCCCGCCCCGTGGGAGCGGTCCGGGCGCTGCCCATTCACAGATTGGGAAGGCTTTCTGACGCGTAGCGGCCAAAAAATAGTCAACTTTGTTTTCTACAAAAATTTCTAAAGCTTGGAGCACCGACATAGATGGACTGTTTCTTTTGGTACTATAGAAAATACAAAGCCGTCGAAAGATGGGCCCATCAGCTTCCTGGACGAGTGTTTGCTGATCCGGCAATCGGCATCTTCGTCGGTATCTTGCCAATGCTATTTGCTCTCTCCACGTATCAGAGCGCTTTGAAAGTCTCGCCTTTTATAAGTGAATTCGTGCGGACCCGTTACGGGCGTCTCGATGGAGGCGTTGTGCCGTGGATTTTGATTTGTATAGCGATCGTTATTTTCTATTTATGGATATGCTCTCGCCTTGACCCTCTGAATGAAGACTGACGGGAAGCGCGCGACCTAAAGGGCGCTCGCGTCGCCCGTCTCGCGCGGCCCGGTCCCGCACACCAAACCTCCGATCCTTTACAGAACGTAACAAAAGCGCCCTCGGGGGGGAGGTCGGGCGCGGCCCGGCGGCACCGCCGGGCGGGACGCTGCATCAAACCGCATCGCATAAGCCCGCTGTTCACTCTATCCCATTGACCAACCCCCATTTCCGCCGCATATCCACTCCCATGACCGATCTCGCAAAAATCCGGAATTTCTCCATCGTGGCGCATATTGACCACGGCAAATCCACCCTCGCGGACCGCCTCATTCAAGAGACGGGCACCGTGCAGGATCGCGACATGAAGGAACAGCTTCTTGACGCGATGGATATTGAACGCGAGCGCGGCATCACCATCAAGGCCAACACCGTCCGGATCGACTACAAGGCCGATGACGGGCAGGATTATGTCCTCAACCTGATCGACACGCCCGGCCACGTCGATTTCGCCTATGAGGTCTCCCGCTCCATGCGCGCCGTCGAAGGCTCTCTTCTGGTTGTCGACAGCACCCAGGGGGTCGAGGCGCAGACGCTTGCCAATGTCTACCAAGCCATTGATGCCGATCACGAAATCGTCCCTGTCCTGAACAAGATCGACCTGCCTGCATCCGATTGTAACCGCGTGGCCGAGCAGATCGAAGACGTCATCGGCATCGACGCCACCGACGCCATTCAGGTCTCTGCCAAGACCGGCGTCGGCATCCACGAGACGCTGGAGGCCATCGTCCAGAAACTGCCCGCTCCCACAGGCGACCCCGACGCGCCGCTCAAAGCGATGCTGGTCGACAGCTGGTACGACGCCTATCTCGGCGTGATCGTCCTTGTCCGCATCATCGACGGCCACCTCAGGAAGGGCGACAAGATCAAGATGCTGTCGAATGGCTCGGTCCACCATGTCGACCGCATCGGCGTTTTCCGCCCCGCGATGGAAAGCATCGACACGCTCGGCCCCGGCGAAATCGGCTTCCTGACCGCCTCTATCAAGCAGGTCCGCGACACCCGCGTGGGTGACACGATCACCCATGAAAAACACGGCACCACCGACGCGCTTCCGGGATTCAAGCCCAGCCAGCCCGTCGTCTTCTGCGGCCTTTTCCCCGTCGACAACGCCCAGTTCGAAGACCTCCGCGATGCCATCGAAAAGCTCGCCCTCAACGACGCCAGCTTCAGCTTCGAGATGGAAACCTCCGCCGCCCTCGGCTTCGGCTTCCGCTGCGGCTTCCTTGGCCTGCTCCACCTCGAAGTGATCCGCGACCGGATCGAGCGCGAGTATGACATCGAGCTTATCACCACCGCGCCCTCGGTGATCTACCACGTCTACCTCCGCGACGGCGAGATGATCGAGCTGCACAACCCCGCCGACATGCCCGACCTGTCCCTCGTCGACCGCATCGAAGAGCCGCGCATCAAGGCCACGATCCTTGTGCCCGACGACTACCTTGGCGACGTGCTCAAGCTCTGCCAGGACCGCCGCGGCATCCAGCAAGACCTCACCTACGCCGGCACCCGCGCGATGGTCGTCTATGACCTGCCGCTGAACGAGGTCGTCTTTGACTTCTACGATAGGCTGAAATCCGTAACGAAAGGGTATGCCAGCTTCGATTACCAGATGATCGGCTACCGGCAGGATTTCCTTGTGAAAATGCAGGTGCTGGTGAACGAGGAACCGGTCGACGCGCTCTCCACCATGGTCCACCGCGACCGGGCCGAAATGCGCGGCCGCGCCATGTGCGAAAAGCTCAAGGACCTGATCCCGCGCCATATGTTCAAAATCCCGATTCAAGCCGCCATCGGAGGCCGCGTCATCGCCCGCGAAACCCTCGCCGCCCTGCGCAAGGACGTGACCGCCAAATGCTACGGCGGAGACGCGAGCCGTAAGAAGAAACTGCTGGAGAAGCAGAAGGCCGGTAAGAAGAAAATGCGCCAGTTCGGGAAGGTCGATATCCCGCAGGAGGCGTTTATTTCCGCGCTAAAAATGGACGGATAGTCCATTTTTGCGCGGGGTGGGCGAAAGTGATTTGCGAAGCAAAACACGTGCCCACACCAAGGTATCTTTCTGTGCGTTGAAAAGGTGGACCGTTAGTCTGTGCGTTTTCTAGCTAGATGACTGGATAGCGGCACAACACACTCTCGTGCGCCAAATACAATTTTTGTGAAGAAATAAGATTGGTCTTAGGTGTAATTTTCAGAGCGCTATGGCCCCAAAGTCACTCGGATGGACCAAGCGCTCTCCAGCTCGCGAACATTTATTGAATGTCAAGCTATCTTGATAAGAAGCGGCCCGTTAGGCCGCTTCCTTAATACAATCTTCCTTGGACCGCATAGATCCAAAGAATGTAGTCTCTTTGAATTTCACGATGCCAAGGGTCTCGATGGCATGGCGGACTGATTGTTCGATCGCCTTTGACATCCTGTCACTTTCGATCTGCATTTAGAACATCCTCACTCAGTTCATTTAGATATATAGAGCCAAGCTCCACGCAGTTCCACTGTATTAAACACACTAAACTGTCGCAGTTTGTCTTGAAAAAGCTTAAAAAACTCTTTGTCAGCAGGACTCTGTAAGTGCAATTTGATGTGATCTGAAAGCATTTCTGTCCCCGATATCTCCACTGCTCCAGCGAACATCTTAGAAAGCACCGTGACATATTCATCGAGATTTACCGAGTCATCATAGTCGAAGCGAGGCGCCAGCACCAAATGCCGTAAACGCAAAACCTTGCCAGTATATCCGGGCAAAAGCGCTGTATTTAGTTGACAAATCGAATGCACCGCCTGCTCGTCAACTAACCCATAAACTCCAGAGCTCGAGGTTTGGCCTCCATTCGCCAGCGGTCTAATGGCCGCAATTGACCCAACGGCATACTCGTCGAGCTTCTCGCCATAGCTGTCACATTGCTCGTCCCAAGACGTCCAGAGTTTATTCCATTCTCCATTCTCAACACTTATTCGTTTAAAGTCCAAACTGTTTCCCCTGTGCAACACAGCTGCTTGCTCTCATAACCCAGATAGTAGATGCGGATGGTGAAAGCCACTTGATTCGCTTCTTTCCCTCAGAAATCCACCACCAAAACCCCCTCAACACCCCCCTCACAAATCCCAACCAACCGCGCGCCCGCCTTCACATGCGCCGGGTGCACCAGATAGCCCTCCAACGCGGCCATATCCTCGAAATCCATCGTGAACCCGTGGGTATAGCCGCGCGCGATCCCTTCGGGGCTGACATCGGCGCCGAAATGGCTGCCCAGCAGCCCCGGCACCACACCCACAAGCGCCGCCAACCCCTCCCATACCGCCGCGACCTCCGTCGAGTCGGCCTCGGCCTTCACCTTGCACAGCACGATATGCCGGATCATCGCTTTAACCTTTCGTTCACTTCGATCAGGTTGCCGTCCGGGTCCTCCACATACAGATGCCGCATCCCCGGAATGGCGAACTCACCGGTCAGGGAATAGCGGATGCCCGCCGCCCGTAACCGCGCGATCACCGCCTCCAGATCGTCGACCTCGAACGCCACATGCCCGCCGACCGACGGATTGTGGGTCAGGTCGTTCTTCGCTGCGAACTCCGCATCCGGCGCGATCAGATGCAGCCCCGAATGGCTGTCGCGCCTGTCGCCAAACAGCGCCAGCTTGTCCGGGTCGCCCGGCAGATACCCGCGCGAGGCGGGGAAGGCCCAGGCGTGCTCCTCCATCCCCAGCATCGCGGCGTAGAAGCCGGCGGTTTTGCGCACGTCGCGCGCCTCAAGATTCACGTGATGGATTGACCAGCTCATTCATGTCCTCCCCGACAGATATCTGCATCGCATATGTATCCGATCTGCATAAGAACTGTATGCGATATGTATGGTTTGTCCTGCATCAAAGACAGATTGGGGCGGCGGGGTATCCTGCGCGCAGATCAACTCAGGAGGCCCCAATGATCCGTCTCGCGCTCACCCTTTACACCATGGCCGCACCGACCTTTGCAGGGATCGGCGTGGTGATTGCGCTGGTGTCGGGTTACGGCACGCTTGTGCCTATTCTTGCTGCGGCGGGAATCGGGTTTGTCCTTGCGATTCCAGCGGCTTACTTGGTGGCTAAGCAGATTTACACATAATCCAGAAACGCCCGGACAGCCGCTTCAAACTCCCTCGGTTTTTCGGCGTGGAGCCAATGCCCCGCGCCGGGAATCTTGGCGAATTTGGCGTTCGGGAAAAGCGGTTTGATGACCTCGCGATGGGCGGGCTGCACATAGTCCGAGGCGCCGCCGGACAGGAACAGCGTGGGGCCGTTGAATGCGCCGGTAACCTCCGGAAATCCAATGATTTTTTCCATTTCGGCAGAGAGCACATCAAGGTTCAACCGCCAGCGTTTGCCTGCCACGTGCAACGATTGCAGCAAGAACGCCCGAACCCCTTGATCCTCAACGGTTTTCGCAAGTTGCGCATCCGCATCTGACCGCTTCTCGACCCCGCTCAGATCAACCCCGTGCATCGCGTCGATCATCCCTTGCTGGGTATGCGAATAGGCCACCGGCGCGATGTCCGCCACGACGAGCCTGCGCACCAGATCAGGCCGCGTCAGCGCCAGAACCATCGCCGCTTTGCCGCCCATCGAATGGCCCAGAACGTCAGCAGGTTCGCCAATGCTTTCAAGGGTTTCTGCCAGATCGCCTGCCATATCCGCGTAACTATGGCTTGATTGCCAGTCGCTCGCCCCGTGGTTACGCATATCCACCGCAATCACCCGCCCACGATCCGATAGCCGCTTGGAGATCACGCCCCAATTGCGCGCCGATCCATACAGCCCATGCGCGATCAGCAGGGGCGTCCCGTCCGGACCATCGTGAAGAATTTGGCTCAACATATCCGGGCTTTAGCGGTCATTGCGACGGCGGGCAAGCCACGCTAGGGTCGCGCCATGGGGGATGTCGGGGCCAAAGCGGACGAGTTAAGTGCGTTGCTGCAAGAGCGGCTGCGCTTCCGTGCGCGCGATCTGCATCATGCGCTGCGCAAGGCCGGGCGCCGGGTGCCGCGCCGGCTGCGGGTGGAGGGCGAGTATATCGCCCTCGCGCAGCATATGGAGCTGACGCCAAAGCTCGCCAAACAGATCGACATCGCGCGGGTGGAGGCGGGCCACCGCGACCTCAAGCGGTTTGTCGAAGAGATCAACCCAAGGGACCGTGTCATTGACGGTATCCTCAGCATCCTTGGCCCGCTTGCCTTTGGGCTGATCGTGTTGTTCGCGCTGTCGCTTTTTGTCCTCAGATGGCGCGGGCTGATCTAGCGCCTTAAACGCAAAACGGCCCGCGCGAGGCAGGCCGTTCTTGCTTATTTCACAAAGGCTTACAGGTTCGGATAGATCGGGAACGCCCCGCAAAGCCGGGAGACCTTGGCCTTCACAGCCTCCTCCACAGCGCTGTTGCCTTCTTCACCATTAGCAGCCAACCCGTCGACCACTTCCACGATCAACTGACCGATTTCGCGGAACTCTGGCTCGCCAAAGCCGCGCGTTGTGCCCGCGGGGGAGCCGAGGCGGATCCCGCTCGTCACCATCGGCTTTTCGGTGTCAAAGGGGATGCCGTTCTTGTTGCAAGTGATGTGCGCGCGACCCAGAGCTTTCTCGGTCGCGTTGCCTTTCACGCCCTTGGGGCGCAGATCGACCAGCAGCACGTGGCAATCGGTGCCGCCGGTGACAAGGTTCAGCCCGCCATCCATCAAAGCAGAACCCATGGCTTGGGCGTTCTTGATGACCTGCTGCTGATAGCTTTTAAACTCGGGGCGCAGCGCCTCGCCAAAGGCCACGGCTTTTGCGGCGATCACATGCATGAGGGGTCCACCCTGAATGCCGGGGAAGATGGCGGAGTTGAACTTCTTGGCCATTGCCTCGTCATTGGTGAGGATCATGCCGCCACGCGGGCCGCGCAAGGTCTTATGCGTTGTCGTCGTAGCCACATCCACATGGGGGAACGGGGAGGGGTAGACGCCTGCAGCAATCAGGCCTGCAAAATGCGCAACGTCTGCCAGCAGGTAAGCGCCAACTTCATCTGCGATCTTGCGGAACTTGGCAAAGTCCAACTGACGCGGGATGGCCGAGCCGCCCGCGATGATCATCTTCGGCTTATGCTCGTGTGCAAGGGCGGCGAGCTGGTCGTAATCCACATCCAGCGTGTCTTCGCGCACGCCATATTGGATGGCGTTAAACCACTTGCCCGACTGGTTCGGCTTGGCGCCGTGGGTCAGGTGGCCGCCTGCATCAAGGCTCATGCCGAGAATCGTGTCACCGGGCTGCAAAAGCGCCTGGAACACACCCTGGTTGGCCTGAGAGCCGGAATTGGGCTGCACATTGGCAAAGCCGCATTCAAACAGCTGCTTGGCGCGCTCAATCGCAAGCTCTTCGGCAATGTCGACATACTGACACCCACCATAATAGCGACGACCCGGATAACCTTCGGCGTATTTGTTCGTCATCACGCCGCCTTGGGCTTCCATCACCGCAGCGGACACAATGTTTTCGGACGCGATCAGCTCGATCTCGTCACGTTGGCGGCCCAGTTCAAGCTGGGTGGCCTTGTGGAGTTCGGGGTCGCGGCTGGCGAGCGTTTCAGTGAAAAATCCGTCGTCACGATGTGGCGCGTTCATAAGGTATGCTCCTGAGCAGAGATGTGCAGTCCAAGGTCGTTGAGGCAGCGTTTATCGCATTCCCCTAGGGCAAAAAACCCTTTTTCTGGCGCAGATGCGTGCTAACAGCGACCGCTTGCTGCCGATAGGCGACTTGTGTTTCCGGTGCTGACGCGCAATGTTTTCACGAAACTTCAAAGGCTTCGCCCGATGTCCAAGACCCATGGCCTGCCCAAAATTGCCTTCCATGCGAGCGATGCCGATATCGCTGTCGCCGCCCGCAAAGCGCTGACAGAGCGGTATGGCGATACGCCAGCCGCCGAGGCAGACGTGATCGTGGCGCTTGGGGGCGACGGCTTCATGCTGCAAACGCTGCACGGCACGCAGTCGCTGGATGTCCCGGTCTACGGCATGAATTGCGGCACCGTTGGGTTTCTGATGAACGAGTATGGCGAGGGCGCGCTTCTGGAGCGTATCTCCGCCGCGGAGGAAGAGGTGATCAATCCGCTCGCCATGAAAGCGGTCACCAGCGATGGCACCATTCATGACGGTCTGGCCATCAACGAGGTGTCGCTACTGCGTGCGGGGCCGCAGGCGGCCAAGCTGCGCATCTCTGTTGACGGGCAAGTGCGCATGGATGAGCTGGTCTGCGACGGGGCTTTGGTCAGCACGCCCGCAGGCTCCACCGCCTATAACTATTCTGCGCATGGGCCGATCCTGCCGATCGGCGCTGATGTACTAGCGCTGACCGCGATGTCGGCCTTTCGGCCCCGTCGCTGGCGGGGCGCGCTCTTGCCCAAAACCGCCCATGTCCGGTTTGATGTGATCCAGCCCAAGAAACGCCCTGTCATGGCCGAGGCCGACAGCCGCGCGGTGAAAGACGTGCTGTCGGTTGAAATTCGAAGCGAGCCGAAGATTGCTCACCGCATCCTTTTTGATCCCGGCCATGGGCTTGAGGAACGGCTGATCCAGGAACAGTTCGTCTAGGCGTCGGCGTCCCAGGTTTCGCGTTTGCGATAAAGGGTGGAAGGCGAGACGCCCAACGACTTCGCCGCTTTAGGCACGGAGCCATCATACTGCCGGATCGTATGCTCGATCACCGTGCGTTCGATATCGGCCAATGTCTGACCCAACAGCGCCGGGTTTTCTTCCTCTACAAGCGGTTGTGTCGTCTCGCGCAGGTCGCGGATCATGTCACCCGTGATCTGTGGCCCGCTGTGCAGCACAACGATCTGGCGCAATGCATTTATCAGCTCGGGGATGTTGCCCGGCCAGTTGTGACGCAAAAGCTCTGTCGCGGCCTCTGGCGTCAGGCTCATGGGCCCTCGGTTTTCAACCGCGCACAGCTCTGGCAAAGCTGCCTCGGCGATCTGGGTGATATCCGTTTGGCGCTGGCTAAGCGTCGGCAAGTTGAGCGGCAGGGCATTCAGACGGTGGATCAACTCGGTCGAGAAGGCTGCGCGCTCCAACGCATCAAGAACTGATCCCTCGACGGTCGAGATCACGGCCCGCACGGGCAAAGCGCCGGACTTGATCCGCGCCAGCAACAGCTCGGCCGTGGGGGCGGAAAGCCGGTCGACCTCATGCAGCAGAAGGGTATCCCCCGCCCCTGCGCCTTCAAGCAGTGTTTTGAGGCTGTCGGGCGTGGCGGTGCGGCACACGACACCCAGCAATGCGCCCGGCATCGTGATGCGGCGCTGGGCATGCAGATGCTGCGCGCAATCGGATTTGCCGGTGCCTTCTGCGCCGGTGATCATCACGGGTGCCGTGGATTGCACGAACGCATCCAGCCGCTCGCGCAGCTTGGTGATCGCGGCGCTGTTGCCGATCAAGGATAGGGGCAATCGCTGCCCGCCTTGGCTGTTCTTGGCCAACCGCGCGCGCAGAATTTCTGTGCGGGCATCTGCGACCGCGGCCAGAAGGCGGATATCGTTGAAGGGCTTCACCAGAATGTCGAAAACGCTGTGATTCACCTGCTCGGGGCGCGTGCGCAGAATGGTCTGCGGCAGTGTCAGCAGTACTTTGGTGCCCGGATGGGCCGATTGTAGATGACGCAGCACCGCCTCTTGATCGGCACCGTCCAGCATTCCGTCGAGGATCACAACGCAGGGCGGCGCCTCGTGATAAAGCGACAGCCCTTCAGAGAGGCTTGTTGCACAGCAAACCGTGTTGCCCGCCCGCTCCAGAATAGAGCGATAGACCATCCGCAGGCTCGCGGTGCCCTCGATCAGAAGGATAGGGGTCGTCATTCGGCCGCGTGTCGGTTCGCCACGGGTGTCAGGTCGGCCAGCAAACCGATCAGCTCTGCCAGATCGGCACAAAGCATATCGGCCACGATCCCGCATTTGCGCGTGTCACGCTGATCCAGACCATCCAGCAGATCTTGCGCAAGACGGGCGGCACGTTGCGCGCCAATCGCCTCTGCCACCGACATGGCAGACGACGCGGCTGCGCGCGTGGCACTGTCCAGACTGCCGGTCAAAAGGGTCTCGCGCGCGTCGCTCAAATCAATGGCGAGCTGGCTCAAAAGCTTGTCGCGATGGGCGGAGCCTGCCATGCTGAGCAGCGCTTCAAGCTGGCCCACGTCAATCAAGGCTGGCTGGCTGGTGCGCCGCACGGTGCCGCCACCCTGCGCGGGACTTTTCGCGTTCAACATATCGCTTGTGATTGCGGCTGCCAGATCAAGAGCTGCGGTGCGAACACGCTCCAGTTGCATCTTGCAATGCGGGTCATTGCCTTGGCCCACAAGATGGCGGGCATAGCCTTCAAGCTGCGCAAACGCGGCTTCCAACGGAAAACCGAAATTCGGCACGGGCGTGCTGGCAAGTGTGTCTTCTGGGTGCAGGCTTTGGCTCGTCAAAGGCTCTGCAAAGATCTCACGTTCACTCGTCTGGCGCATCATACCCTCTGGTTACAAGGTTCAGACCCACACGTTTGGGTTGAACTACTTGGTGATACCCCAGGAGGGAGGCTCCCGCCAACCTGTCTAAAAGTCAGCCTGCGCCATGCGCGTTATTTCGCGTAGCCCATCGCTTCCAATGCAGTGCGGATCTCATCAAGGATCGCGGGATCATCAATGGTCGCCGGCATCTTGAAATCTTCGTTATCGGCGATTTTGACCATCGTGCCGCGCAGGATCTTGCCCGAACGCGTCTTGGGCAGACGGTCCACGACGCAAGCCAGCTTGAACGCGGCCACGGGGCCAATCTTGCTGCGCACCATCTTGACGACCTCATCCACGACCTCTGCATGCGGCTTGTCGCTGCCGCTGTTGAGGCACAAGAACCCCATAGGCAGCTGCCCTTTGAGTTGATCGGTCACCCCGATCACGGCGCATTCTGCGACATCCGGGTGGGCGGCCAGCACCTCTTCCATCGCACCCGTCGAAAGCCTGTGGCCCGCAACATTAATCACGTCATCGGTGCGCGCCATGATGTAAAGGTATCCATCCTCATCGATCATGCCTGCATCGCCCGTCTCGTAGTAGCCGGGGAATTGCTGCAGATAGCTTTTCTTGAAGCGTTCTTCAGCATTCCATAGCGTCGGCAACGTGCCCGGGGGCAGGGGCAGCTTGATCGCAATCGCGCCCAGCTCATTCGGCCCCATCTGGTGACCTGCCTCATCGAGGATTTGCACATCAAAGCCCGGCATTGGCACCGCGGGGGAGCCCAGCTTGATCGGCAGTTTTTCGATCCCCAGCGGGTTGGCGGCGATGGCGTACCCCGTCTCGGTCTGCCACCAGTGGTCGATGACCGGCACACCCAACTGATCCTGCGCCCATTCAATGGTGTCCGGATCGGCGCGCTCCCCAGCCAAATAGACCTGCTCAAGACAAGACAGATCGTATTTCTTGACGAACTCGCCTTTGGGGTCCTCGCGTTTCACTGCGCGGAAAGCTGTCGGCGCGGTGAAAAAGGACTTCACCTTATGCTCGGAAATGACGCGCCAGAAAGTGCCGGCATCGGGCGTGCCGACGGGCTTGCCCTCGAACACAATCGTGGTGTTTCCGGTGATCAGCGGCGCGTAGCAGATATAGGAATGCCCCACGACCCAGCCGACATCGGACGCAGCCCAGAACACATCGCCCGGGTCCACGTTGTAGATGTTCTTCATCGTCCAGTTCAGGGCGACCAGATGCCCGGCTGTGGGGCGCACAACGCCTTTGGGCGCGCCCGTCGTCCCCGAAGTGTAAAGGATATAGGCGGGGTGACTGCCCTCAACCGGGACACACT
The DNA here is from genome assembly GCA_038532735.1 of Pseudomonadota bacterium. Lineage (GTDB taxonomy): Bacteria > Pseudomonadota > Alphaproteobacteria > Rhodobacterales > Rhodobacteraceae > JAHTBL01. The sequence continues at coordinate 20,767 of JBCBAC010000002.1, read as the reverse complement.
CCGCAGGCTCGACGCCGTATTGGAAGGCATGCCAATCGACATCGCGGCCCTCTTCCAGCTTGGCGACCTCTTGCTCGCGTTGAAAGATGACGCAGAAATCGACCTTGTGGGTGGATTGCTCTATCGCGCCGTCAAGCAAGGGTTTGTAATGCACGACGCGGCCCGGCTCCAAGCCGCAGGACGCGGCGATGATGCATTTCGGCTGCGCATCGTCGATCCGCACGGCCAGCTCGTTCGCGGCGAACCCGCCAAAGACAACCGAATGCACCGCGCCGATGCGCGCGCAGGCCAGCATCGCCTCCAGCGCTTCGGGCACCATCGGCATGTAGATTAGAACGCGGTCACCTTTTTCCACGCCTTTGGCCCGCAAAGCGCCTGCCAGCGAGGCGACGCGTGTTTGCAGCTCGGCGTAGGTGATCTCGTGCTTGGTATGGGTGATCGGGCTGTCATGGATGATGGCAATCTGATCACCGCGCCCGGCCTCCACATGGCGGTCAACGGCGTTCCAGCAGGTGTTCACCTTGCCATCGACATACCATTGATAAAGCGGGGCGTTCTCGTCAAATAGCGCTTTGGAGGGGGGCTGGTCCCAATCAATTGCCTCGGCCGCTTTCATCCAGAAGGCTTCGGGGTCGTCTTTCCAGCTCTGGTAGATCGCGGCATAGGTCATCGTAGTAGTCTCCTCCAAGTCGGGCGCATTTAGGAGGGCAGGGGCCATCACGGCAAGTCAGTTACCGTTAGCAGCGACCGATTAGCGCGGAAAATTTGCAGTTCTGGTTCTGACGGGTTTGCAAATTTTTGCAAACCCGCCGATTTATTGGATTATTCTGAATAGTTGCCTGAACTTTGCAAAGTTTTGCAACGACTCACCCGTAATGCGCGACCGGCGTGCCTGCGAGCGCTGTCATGTTCAGCAAGCCGCGCGCCGTTATCGATGGTGTCACGATATGGGCGCGGTTGCCCATGCCCATCAGGATTGGCCCGACCTCCAGCCCGCCCGCGCGCATTTTCAGGATGTTGCGCACGGCAGAGGCCGCATCTGCATTGGCAAAGATCAGCACATTCGCGGCGCCTGTCATGCGTGAGCACGGCAGAATGCGCGCCCGCAGTTCGGCATCCAGCGCCGAGTCTGTATGCATCTCGCCTTCATAAGTGAAATCACGCGGTTCGCTGTCGAGGATCGCAAGCGCCTCCCGCATCCGCCGCCCGGTGTCGCAATCCAGATTGCCGAATTGCGAGTGCGAGCAAAGCGCGATGTTCGGCTCCAGCCCGAACCGGCGCACATGGCGGGCCGCCCCGATCACAGCCTCGGCGATCTGCGCGGGCGTGGGTTCGGGATGCACATGCGTGTCGGCGATGAAAAGCGGGCCATCCTCAAGGATCATCAGGCTCAGCGCGCCCACGGGGTGCAGCTCAGCCGTACCCAGAACCTGTTGGATGTAGTTCAGATGCCACAGGAATTGACCAAACGTGCCGCAGATCAGGCTATCGGCATCGCCCTGATGCACCATCACGGCACCGATGGCGGTCGTGTTGGTGCGCATGATCGCGCGGGCCAGATCGGGCGTGCCGCCTTTGCGGGCCATTAGATTGTGATAGGTCTCCCAATACTGGCGATAGCGGGGGTCGTTTTCCGGGTTCACCACCTCGAAATCATCGCCTACATGGATCGACAGGCCCAGCTTTTCGCAGCGCGCCGCGATGACGTCGGGGCGGCCAATGAGGATAGGCAGATCGGTCGTTTCCTCTAGGATCGCCTGGCTCGCGCGCAGCACCCGCTCATCCTCGCCCTCGGCAAAGACGATCTTGCGCTTGGCTGTTCGCGCGGCCTGGAAGATCGGGCGCATCAACAGCGCCGATTTGAAGACGGAGCCATCGAGCGCTGCTTTATATGCGGTCAGGTCCTCAACTGGGCGCGCAGCGACGCCGCTTTCACCAGCGGCCTTGGCGACCGCCGTTGCAACGACGCCCATCAGACGCGGATCGAACGGTTTCGGGATCAGGTATTCGGGGCCGAAGGTCAGCTCTTCGCCCTGATACGCCGCGGCTGTTTCCGCACTTGTCGTGGCACGCGCGAGCTCGGCAATGCCCGCGATACAGGCCAGTTGCATCTCATCGTTAATCTCGGTCGCGCCGACATCCAGCGCGCCGCGGAAGATGAACGGGAAGCACAGCACGTTATTGACCTGGTTGGGAAAATCGGAGCGTCCCGTGGCGATAATCGCATCCGGAGCGGCCTTGCGCGCGGCCTCTGGCGTGATTTCGGGGTTCGGGTTGGCCAGCGCGAAAATAATCGGGCCTTTGGCCATCTTGGCGACCATTTCGGGCTTCAGCACGTTCGGGCCGGACAGACCAAGGAACAGATCGGCCCCGTCGATGACATCGTCCAGCGTTGCGGGGCTGTCCCCTTGCGCATATTCGGCCTTTTGCGGCGTCATCTCGCTGGTGCGCCCGTGATAGACCAGCCCGTCAATATCGCAGAGCCAGACATTCTCTCGTTTCACGCCAAGCTTCAGGAGCATGTTGAGGCACGCAATGCCCGCCGCCCCACCGCCGGTGGAGACGATCTTGATATCCTCGAACCGCTTGCCCGCGATCCGCAACGCATTCGTTGCAGCCGCGCCCACCACAATGGCGGTGCCGTGCTGGTCGTCATGAAAGACCGGGATGTTCATCCGCTCGCGGCAGATTTTTTCGACGATAAAGCAGTCGGGCGCCTTGATGTCCTCAAGGTTGATTGCACCAAAGGTTGGCTCCAGCGCGCAGACGATATCGGCCAGCCGTTCGGGATCGGCCTCGTTCACTTCGATGTCGAAACAGTCGATGTCAGCGAATTTCTTGAAGAGAACCGCTTTGCCTTCCATCACGGGCTTTGAGGCCAGCGCCCCAATATTGCCCAACCCCAAGACAGCGGAGCCATTGGTGACAACGGCCACTTGGTTACCGCGTGCCGTATAGCGGGAGGCCGTCGACGGGTCGGATTTGATTTCCAAACAGGCTTCAGCCACGCCGGGCGAATAGGCCCGTGCCAGATCGCGACCGTTGGCCAAAGGCTTTGTCGCGCGGATTTCAAGTTTCCCGGGCTTTGGGAACTCGTGATAGTCCAGCGCGGCCTTTCGGAAGCTGTCTTTTGCGGATTCCGTCATCTCTATGTCTCCTCCCGAATTTAGTTTAGCGTTAAACTATTTTTTTCACGCGAGGGAAAGTGGCAAGTTCAAGGAACATCGGCACAAATGGTCGCAATGCGGCGGAGGCTGCGTCAAGGCTTGCAACCGGGTCGCGCACCCCGCACACTCGGGCAAAGACGACAGGATGCCCATGACCCTTCTTGATGCTGCCAAAGCTGTGCGGGAAAACGCCCACGCCCCTTATTCCAACTTCAAGGTCGGTGCCGCGATCCGGGCCGGTTCTGGTTCTGTTTATGTCGGCTGCAATGTCGAAAATGTCGCCTACCCCGAAGGCACTTGTGCCGAAGCCGGCGCGATTGCCGCCATGATTGCAGCGGGCGATACCAAGATCGCAGAGGTGGCCGTGATTGCCGACAGCCCTACACCCGTTCCCCCGTGCGGCGGCTGCCGCCAAAAACTGGCAGAGTTCGGGGCAGGCGATGTCAAAGTCACCATGGCCACAACTTCTGGCCTGTCCGAGACCGTGCGCATTGCCGATCTTCTTCCCGGCGCGTTCGGCGCGGGGCATATGGGCTGACCCGCATGGACCCGCGCCGCGTCATTCGGCTGATCCGCGAAGGGCAATCCGTCTCCGAGGCGGATTTGTTGAGCTTTTGCGAAGGCCTTGCCAATGGCAGCGTCAGTGATGCTCAGGGGGCCGCTTTTGCGATGGCGATCTGCATGGGCGGTCTGTCAGAGGCTGAGCGGATCGCGCTCACAACATCCATGCGCGACAGCGGTCAGGTGATGCGCTGGCAGCTGGATGGTCCTGTCCTCGACAAACACTCAACGGGCGGCGTGGGCGATTGTGTTTCGCTTTTACTGGCACCGGCGCTTGCGGCTTGCGGTGCTTATGTTCCGATGATCTCGGGGCGAGGGCTGGGCCATACAGGCGGCACGCTCGACAAGCTCGAAGCGATCCCAGGGTTGAAGACAGAAATCCCGCAGGACCAGTTTCGCCGTGTCGTCGGGCAGGTGGGTTGCGCCATCGTCAGCGCAACCGCCGATATCGCCCCGGCTGACAAGCGCCTTTACGCGATCCGCGATATGACGGCGACCGTGAACAGCCCCGAATTGATCACCGCGTCGATCCTGTCCAAGAAATTGGCCGCGGGCCTTGATGGTCTCGTGCTCGATGTGAAGCTGGGCAGCGGCGCGTTCATGAAATCCATGGGGGCTGCCTCTGATCTGGCGGAAATGCTGGTGGAGACGGCAAATGGCGCGGGCTGCCCGACACGTGCATTTATCACCGATATGAACCAGCCGCTTGCCAAATCCCTTGGTAACGCGCTGGAGGTGATGGAGGTCATGCAAGCCCTCACCGGGGATGAGGTGAACCCCGATCTGCCCGATCTGACCGCGACTCTTGGGGGCGAGCTTTTGGCGATGGCGGGTCTTGCGGATACATCCGAAGATGGCGCGAGCCAAATAGCGGACAGCCTTCATGACGGCTCTGCCGCCGAGCGGTTTCAGGCCATGGTCGCCGCGATGGGCGGGCCCCATGATTTCGTGGATCGTTGGCATGATCGCCTGCCCGCCGCCCCCATCGTGCAAGAGGTGCACGCCGCACAAGCAGGCCACGTGACTGCGCTGGACAGTGAAACGCTGGGGCGCGTCGTGGTGCAACTGGGCGGCGGACGCCTAAGTGCGGGTGACCGGATCGATCCGGCGGTCGGCCTGTCAGAGCTTTGCGAGCTGGGCGATTTCGTCGATGACGCGGTGCCCGTCGCGCTGATCCATGCGCGTGATCAAGCCTCCGCCGACCGCGCGGCAGAGGCGATCCGCAATGCCATCACCGTCAGCGACACCGCCCCCGACGTGCCGCCCACCGTCTACAGGATGGTGACCTGATGCCCCGCGCGTTCCTCATCGTGATGGACTCTGTCGGCTGCGGCGGCGCTCCGGATGCCGCCGATTTTGGCGACGAGGGGGCCAATACGCTCGCCCATATCGCGCAGGCCTGCGCGGTCGGCGAAGCCGATGAAGGGCGCAGCGGCCCGCTTCATCTGCCCCATCTCGATGCGTTGGGTCTGGGGGCCGCGATCCGCTTGGCCTCTGGCGTGGAGGCACCGGGTCTTTCCGCAGCGCCGGTGGGCCTTTGGGGGGCAGCGACTGAGGTGTCGAAGGGCAAAGACACCCCCTCTGGCCATTGGGAGCTTGCGGGCGTTCCGGTGCCGTGGGAGTGGCATTTCTTCCCTGATGAAAACCCCGCTTTCCCCGAACCCGTGGTCACGCACGTCTGCCTCGCTGCCGGAACCGGTGGCCTGCTGGGCAATTGTCACGCCTCCGGCACCGCGATCATCGCCGAAGAAGGCGCGCGCCATATGCAGACCGGTTGGCCCATCTGCTACACCTCTGCCGACAGCGTCTTTCAGATCGCCGCCCATGAAGAGGCCTTCGGGCTAGAGCGGCTCTATCAGCTTTGTCGTGATCTGACGCCGATGTTGCACGCAATGAAGGTTGGTCGCGTGATCGCGCGGCCTTTCGTGGGCACGCCCGACACCGGCTTTACCCGCACGACCAACCGCAAGGATTTCGCGATCCCGCTGCCGTCTCCGTCGCTGTGCGACTGGGTGCAAACCGCGGGTGGTACCGTGCAGGCCATTGGAAAGATTGGCGATATCTTCTCCATGCAGGGGATTGATACGGTCGTCAAAGGCGATGATGCGACCTTGATGGAGCATCTGGTGAGCTCGGTTGAAACCGCCCCCGATGGTGCCCTCGTCTTCGCGAATTTTGTCGAATTTGACAGCCTCTACGGTCACCGTCGCGATGTTGCAGGCTATGCGCGCGCGCTTGAATGGTTCGACGCGCAGGTGCCGCGTGTGACGTCAGGGCTGCGCCCGGACGATCTGATCATCTTCACCGCCGACCATGGCAATGACCCCACATGGCACGGCACGGATCACACGCGCGAACGGGTGCCGATTGTCGGAATTGCCCCCGGTGTTAACCAAATCGGCCAGGTCGCGTTCGCTGATGTCGCGGCCTCCATCGCCGCGCATCTGGGCGTGCCTGCGCAAGGCCCGGCACGGAGTTTTCTATGACCACACATCTTCCGAAGATAGAGCTTCACCTGCATCTCGAAGGCGCCGCACCACCCGCCTTTATTCGCGGTCTGGCGCAGGAGAAATCCGTCAATCTCGACGGGATTTTCGATGAAGCTGGCAATTACAGCTACCGCGATTTCAACGACTTCCTGCGGGTCTATGAGGCGGCGACAAGCGTGCTGACATCGCCCGAAGACTATGCCCGCCTGACCACCGCCGTTCTGGAGCAATGCGCGGCCAATGATGTGATCTATGCGGAAACCTTCCTGTCGCCTGACTTCTGCGGCGGCAGGGACGTTCGCGCGTGGCGGGAGTATCTGCATGCGATGCAGGAGGCCGCGCGTAAGGCAGAGGCGCAAGACGGCATCATTCTGCGCGGTATTGTGACCTGCATTCGCCATTTTGGCCCGGAAAAGGCAAAGGAAACAGCGCTTTGCGCAGCTGAAACCGCTGGCGATTGGATCGTCGGTTTTGGCATCGCCGGTGACGAGATGGCGGGCAAGCCCCGCGATTTTGCCTACAGTTTCGACATGGCGCGCGAGGCGGGTTTGCGCCTCACGGCCCATGCGGGCGAATGGGGTGGGGCGGCCTCGGTCCGGGATGCGGTGTGCGACTTGCGGGTGGAGCGGATTGGTCACGGCGTGCATGCCATCCGCGATCCCGCCCTTGTCGATGAGCTGATCGAGGCAGGCATCGTGTTAGAGGTTTGCCCCGGCTCCAACGTCGCCCTCGGGGTGGCGCAAAGCTGGGCGGATCACCCGATTGAGCAGTTGCGCGAGTCAGGGGTGAAGGTCACCGTCTCCACCGATGATCCGCCCTTCTTTCACACCAGCATGCGCGCCGAGTATGACCGTCTTGCCGATACGTTCGGATGGGACGAAGAGATCTTTGCCCAAATCGCTAAAACATCCGCAGAAGCGGCCTTCTGCGACGCTGAAACCCGCACCACCCTGTTAACCAGATTGGAGACCGCATGAGCGATTTCGTAACCATCGTTGATCACCCTTTGGTCCAGCACAAGCTGACGCTGATGCGGCGGGTCGAAACCTCCACCGGGCAGTTCCGCACGCTCCTGCGCGAGATCAGCCACCTTCTTGCTTATGAAGTGACCCGCGATCTGCCTGTGGTCGAGACCCCGACAGAGACGCCCATGGGCCCGATGCACGCCCCGCAACTCGACGGCAAAAAACTCGCGCTCGTGTCGATCCTGCGCGCAGGCAATGGCCTTCTGGATGGTGTGCTCGATCTGATCCCCTCCGCTCGGGTCGGGTTTGTGGGCCTCTACCGTGACGAGGAAACCCTCCAGCCGGTGCAATATTACTGTAAGCTGCCCGACGCGCTGGAAGAGCGTCTTGTTATTGCCGTTGATCCGATGCTTGCCACCGGTAACTCCTCCGCCGCTGCGATTGATCTGCTGAAGGAAGCGGGGGCCACGAATATCCGCTTTCTTTGTCTGCTTGCCGCGCCAGAGGGGATCGCCCGTATGCAAGAGGCGCACCCCGATGTGCCGATCATCACAGCATCCGTAGACGAGAAGCTGAACGAGCAAGGATACATCGTGCCAGGACTCGGGGATGCGGGGGATCGCATGTTTGGAACCAAATAGGCCAAACCGGACATATTGTTTCTTTACTCGTTATGGTTTTTGACGCATTGTTCCACAACATTTTGTGGGGGCACATATGCGGTTTGGTCAGGCAGGTTCGGTTTTAGCGTTGATATTAGGGCTTGCGGCAAGCGGCGCTGCGGCTCAGGGAGATATCCCGGCGGAGTTCCCGCCCGCGTCCTTCACCGGCAAGCAATATGTCGATAGCCGTGGTTGCGTTTACGTCCGCGCGGGCATCAGTGGCAACACGACCTGGATCCCGCGTGTCGCGCGCAACCGTCAGCAAATCTGCGGTATGCAGCCCTCGCTCGGCGCGCGTACCCGCACGGCAGAAGCGCCCGCCGCCGCTGCACCTGCGCCCGAAATCATCGTTCCGCGTGAAACGGTACAGGCTGCGCCGCGTCGCCCTGTCATCCCGCGGATTTTTCAGCGTCAGCCTGGTCCTCCCACCGAAACGGTCGCGTCCGCGCCGCCTGCTGCAAAACCCGTAATGCGCACCAAACCGGTCGCTCGCGTGCCAGCCGCGCAACCGCGCGTCGTCGTGCGCCGCCCTACGCCCGCCGCGAAACCGGCCCCGCAGCGCCGCGTTGTCGCGACTGCGCCCACCGCCACAAGCCGCCAAGCCGCGTGTCAGGGTGCGTCGGCTGTGTCGAGCCGCTACATCAATTCCGGCAAGAAAGCTGCCGTGCGCTGCGGCCCTCAAGCCGAAGCGCCCGTCACTTTTGGCCGTAATGCGCCCGGCCTTGGTGCCGCCCCCATGCAGCGGACCGTGACAGCGGCCCCCCTGCGGCGCGAGGTGATCACGCCGCCCCCCGGCTACCGCCGCGTGTGGGAGGATGATCGCCTGAACCCCAACCGGGGTCCCCGCACTGCGCAAGGCAATGCGCAAACCGCTCAGATCTGGACCGAGACCGTGCCGCGTGAGGGCAAAACCCGTCTGCGCGGCGCAGGCACGGGCGCATGTCAGGGTGCCTCTGCGCTGTCGAGCCGTTATATCAACTCGGGCAAGAAGGCCGCCGTGCGTTGTGGTCCGCAGGCCGAAGCGCCGGTGACCTATGTGACCCGTCAGGCGACGCCCACCACCCGGATCAAGGCACCCAAGAAACAGACCCGCGTTGTGCGCAAAGAGCGTCTGTCGGCCATGAATGCGCCCGCACCGCGCCAGCAAGCGCGCGCGGCCAGCCATCGCTTCGTGCAGGTTGGCACGTTTGGTGTGCAGCAAAACGCAACAAATACCGCGCGGCGGTTGCAGGCCTCTGGTCTGCCTGTGCGTCTGAGCAGGTATTCCAAGGGTGGCAAAGACTACACAATCGTATTGGCAGGGCCTTTCGGCACGCAATCGCAGCTCAATGCAGGACTGAACAGGGCCCGTCAGGCCGGGTTCAGGGATGCATTCCTGCGCAAGTAAGCGGGTCAGAAAAAGGCGAAAAAAAGGGGCGGGATGCGAAGGGGCATCGCGCCCCTTTTCATTTCGGTGGGTGTTACTCGCCGCAGATCCCTTGCAGGCTGACCCAATCCTGATCGCTCAGCGATATCTTCTCGGAGCCCGCTGGAAACGGATCAGCCTCAATCAGATTGAGCGTCGTCTCCCCCGATGGATCAACCGCATAAGCAAAACTGGTCGAGCGGAGGCCCGCTGCCTCAAACTTCGTGAGTAAGGCACCGCTGTCGGGCAGCGGGGCAGGGGCGGCCAGCAAATGCTCGGCATAGCTTGCAAGGGTCGCGTCCGGCACCTCGCCTTGGGTCAGCAGCCGGAAACTGGTCAGCGGTCCGGCATAGCGCAACATTTGCTCCAACGCAGGCTCGGCGGTGGTGCGGGCTTTTTCGGCCAGCAGATAACCCGCCAGAACGTCGGGGTCTTCGTGATCCTCGACCACGCGGGCGTTGATCAGAATGTCGCCGCCAGGCAGGCCAATCGTGTCAGGCAACGCAGCACGGACAACGCGCAAATCGCCGGGCAGCCCCAGCCGGACGGCGATGCGGCGCAGCGCACGGTCGCCCAGCGCGGTCGAACAGGCGCGCCCGGTGATACGTGTCAGATGCCGGGTCAGATCGCGCCCGATCTCGTCGCGCTTTACCTCGGGAACGACGGTGCTGGCATGGGTGACCAGCGCGCCGGGAAGCCAGAAAAGCCCCAACCAGCCAATGAAGACGATACTGCCCCCAAAGATCGCGAGCCGCAGACGCCCCGGTTGCGGACGCCGCTTCTGGATCGTTTTGCGAACCGTCTCCAGTGCGTCGATCATCGTGTCGTCGGCAACTTCAAGCGTTTCGCTTTGCTCTGCATCCGGTGCAAACAGGGCAGGGCGTTCGCCCGGATTGACCCGCTCAATCGCGGGCAGTGACCAATGGGTCAGCGCGCGGCCCGCCTTGTCGGAGACCACAAGCGTCGCGTTGCCAAAGGACAGCACGACATCTTGGCGCTGCGCATCCGCTGTCGCACGCCACAAGCCGGGGCTTTCGAGCCGGTCGTATTTGTTCAGAGCTGTCACGGGTTTGGCTGCTCTACCGCTTTTATAATTGCGAGCAGTCTAAACCAGCGGAGGTCCGCTCACAACGCCAAGTCAAAGCGATTTGGCCACCGTGCGCAGCTCGAACTTTTGGATTTTCCCGGTGGAGGTTTTGGGCAGCTCTTGGAAGATCACGCGCTTAGGCGTTTTGAACCCGGCCAGACGCTCGCGCGAGAAGGCGATGATCTCTGCCTCATCGGCTGTGGCGCCGTCTTTCAACTCGACAAAGGCGCAAGGCACTTCGCCCCATTTGTCGTCGGGCTTGGCGACCACAGCGGCCAAGAGGATCGCCGGGTGGTGCATCAATGCGCCCTCCACCTCGACCGAGCTGATGTTTTCGCCGCCCGAGATGATGATATCCTTGGCGCGATCCGCGATCTGCACATAGCCATCGGGGTGCTGAACCGCGATGTCGCCGGAATGAAAATGCCCGCCCGCGAAGCTCTCGCGCGTGGCTTTCTTGTTCTTCAGATAGCCCTTCATCACCGAGTTGCCGCGCAGCACGATCTCCCCCTGCGTCGTGCCATCCATCGCGATCTGCTGGTTGTTCTCGTCCACGACGCCTAGATGCTCCATCATCGGGAAAGCCACTCCTTGGCGCGCTTTGATCGCGGCTTGTTCGGATTGCTCCAGCGCGTTCCAAGCCTCGCCATTCCAGAGGCATTCGGTGACATGACCATAGGTCTCGGTCAGCCCGTAGACCTGCATCACGTTGAAGCCCAGCTTTTCGATCGCGGCCAGTGTGGCGGCGGCAGGCGGCGCGCCCGCTGTGAAGACCTGCACGGGCTGATCAAAGGCGCGACGCTCTTCATCCTTGGCGTTGACGATCATGTTCAGCACGATAGGCGCGCCGCCGAAATGGGTGACACCTTCATCTGCCAACGCATCATAAATCGTCTTGGCCGAGATATCCCGGCAGCAGATGATCGTGCCGCCCAGCATTGGCATCATCCATGTGTGGTTCCAGCCATTGCAATGAAAGAGCGGCACAATCGTCAGGTAGCGCGGGTAAAGCTGCATCTGCCAGCTGACCACGGTCCCCATCGTCATCAGATACGCACCGCGGTGATGATAGACGACGCCTTTGGGTCGTCCGGTTGTGCCGGAGGTGTAGTTGACGGCCAAGCTCTCCCACTCGTCCTGCGGCATGATCCAGTCGAAATCCGCGTCGCCGGTGGCCAGAAAGTCCTCATAGTCGATCTGCTCGCCCATATCATGCACGCCTGCGGCATCATCGGGCACTTCGATGATCTGCGGGGCGGGGCCCTCCATCAGATCAATCGCAGTCATCGCGATGGGCAGAAACTGGCTGTCGACCAGAACGGCCTTGGCCTCTGCATGATCGAAAATATAGGCAATCGTATCCGCCTCGAGCCGGATGTTGATCGTGTTGAGCACGGCGCCACAGGCTGGCACGCCGAAATGCGCTTCAGCCTGCGCGGGCACGTTTGGCAAGAGTGTCGCGACCACATCACCCGGCTTGATCCCGATCTTGACGAGGGCAGAGGCCAGCTGCGACACCCGCGCATGATACTCCCGGTAGGTCTTGCGATGATCGCCATAGACAACGGCCTCGCGGTCCGGAAAAACCAGCGCCGCGCGTTGCAAATGTGACAGCGGTGTCAGCGGCACAAAATTTGCCGCGTTCTTCTCCAGACCGCTTTCATCCGCCAGCCATCCCATCGCGATATCCTCCCCCGCAAATCAAATGTCGGACAATTATGCCGCTTGCCAACGCGCTTGGAAAGCGCAATCTGTGGCGCGATGACGCAGGATGCTCCCACTCAACCGCTCAAGGCCGCTTTGTGCATCCTCGGCGCCATGGCGATGCTGGGTTGCATCGACAATTTCGTGTTCCGCATCAGCGCCGAAATTGGCCTTTGGCAGATGCATGCCGTCCGTTCGGTGATGGCGCTGGTGCTGATCGCGGGGCTGTCTGCGCTGGGCTTTGGTAGCCTGCGCCCCAAACGGCTGGGCACCGTCGTGATCCGCAGCGCTTTGGTTGCCACATCCATGCTGCTCTACTTCGGATCGCTCGCCTTCCTGCCCATCGCGCAATCGCTGGCGGGGCTCTTTACTTCGCCGATCTGGGTGCTCGTCGTCTCCGCCCTCGCGTTGGGGCTACCCATTGGCCCGCTGCGCATCGCCGCCGTGGCGCTGGGCTTCACTGGCACGCTGCTTGTTCTGCAACCCGACCCCGCGAACCTGTCGCTCATCACGGTCATGCCGGTCGCTGCAGGGCTGCTTTATGCGCTGGGCGCGCTGGCCACCCGCCGCTGGTGTCTGGAGGAAACAACCCTCTGCCTTCTGGCTGGCTTCATGGCCATCCTCGGTCTTTGGGGCGTGATCGGGCTGGGTGTCCTCACCGCGTTTCCGCAAACCGTTCCGGATGGTCCGGACGGTTTCCTGATCCGAGGATGGGTGCCGATATCACCGCTTATCTGGTGGCTCGTCGCGGTGCAGGCCGTGGGCTCTGTCATCGGCGTCGGCCTGATCATCAAAGCCTACCAATTGGGAGAGACCTCCACCGTCGCCGTACTGGAATACTCGGTTATCCTGTTTGCCTCTTTCTTCGCATGGTTCTTCTTCAGCCAATTGCTCAACCCGCTTGGCTTTTTCGGCGTGGCCCTCGTGATCACTGCGGGATCGCTGATTGCGATCCGCACGCGCCGCGCGGTAGCGTAAGCCCATGATCATCTCGCAGGGCAGGCGCTATATTTTCATCCATATCCCCAAAACCGGGGGCACCTCTATGGCGTTGGCGCTGGAGGATCGCGCGATGAAAGACGACATCATGCTGGGCGACACCCCCAAAGCCCGCAAGCGCCGCCATAAGGTCAAAGACACGCCTGCCTCCGGCCGTCTTTGGAAGCATTCGCGGATCCGCGACATCTATGGGTTGGTGGACCAAGCCCAGATCGATACGTCCTTCTGCTTTACGTTGGTGCGTAACCCCTATGATCGCGTGCTGAGCTACTATCACTGGCTGCGCGGGCAAAATTTTGAGCATTCCGCCGTGACACTCGCAAAAGCCTCAGACTTCGGCACGTTTCTGGAGGCCCCGCACACGCAAGCCACCCTGCGCGAGAACCCGGCCTCCAGCTATATGATCGACGCCATGGGGCGGGACACTTGCGCCGCCTATATCCGCCTTGAGCATCTGGACATCGACCTCGCCCCGCTAGAGGCGCATCTTGGCTTCACGCTAGATCTGCCTCACGCGAATAGCAGCCCCGTTCAGGAAAAGGCGACCTATACGGACGCACAGCGCGCTCTTGTCGCCACGCTCTGCGCAGAGGATTTCGCGCGATTCGGCTATCCAGTGTGAGTCGCGCTGATCCTGTCCAAAAGTCAGGGACCCCTGTCTAAAAGTCAGTTTATTGTCGCGCGTTTCTGCTCAATCCTGCGATTACGATTAAAATTTGTCAGGATTTGGAACCATTGCCATGATCTTGTCGCTTTTTAGGCCAATCTGCGACTTGGGAATCACCGCTCTTTGTTGGTGCTGCATATGACGTCCCATGCTGCCGCGTTGGACGTCTCACCTAAAAGGGGATGAAAAATGTTTGGATTGCGTAAAGGGGCTTTTCGTGGCGCCAGACAAACGATGGAACCGACCGGCGCCTGGGACGGGCTGGCGGGTGTCGCCGCCGGGCTTGTTGCGGGAACGCGGGTTGCAACGCGCATGGGCTGGCGTCCGGTCGAGGCGATTGCCGCAGGCGACGAGGTTCTGACCTTTGATCATGGTTTGCAAACCGTGATTGAGACCCGCCGCGAGGTTGTGTGGAACGCAAATACCAGCTGCCCCGAGCATCTTTGGCCGTTGCATGTGCCAGCAGGGGCCTTGGGCAATCTTCAAGAAACCCATCTTCTGCCGGAACAGCACGTGCTCGTTGAAAGCGATGCCGCCGAGGATTATCTGGGCGATCCTTTCGCCATGTTGCCCGCCGAAGCGCTGGTCGGCTTTCGCGGGATCACCCGCCAGATGCCCACCGACCTGATCGAGGTCGTGATCCTGCATTTCCGCCGGGACGAGGTTGTCTTTGCGAATATCGGCGCGCTCTTTTATCAGCCGAAATCGACCTGCCTTGTGGGTGATCTGGCTGACACAGTTGCGCAGGATTACGTCGTACTTCCAATCAGCACTGCTCGTGAACTGGTCGAGATGATGGTGCTGGATGACCAACCCGTCTATCCCGCTGAAGTGGATGAAGCGCTGTTGGAAGTGGCCGTCGCCTGAACGCGGCGGCACCGCACTGCTTTAGACGTTTTCCGCATCATCAAGCGGGTCCAGCACCAAGACCAGACGCGCCTCTCCGGTGCCTTCAATCGGCGGGGAACGGTGCAGCACACCCGAAGAGGGTCTCGGCGGCCACAACGTGCCCCGGATCAGAACGGGCGCGCCAGTTGCCACCGTGTAAATGCGCGTCGGATCGGCACCACGCCGAGACGTGCCATACTGCGTCCCCGTCCCGCGATAGGTGCAGATCATCCGCCCTGAAAGCGCATCGATATGAAACTTGCGGCAGGCATTTGTCGTCACCACGTCCAGCCGCAGCCTTAGCATCTTTGACGGGATGAGCCGGGTCAGGATGTTTGCCAATTGCGCAATATCCGCCTTTAGCCACGCGCGGACCTTTCCGCTCGGCAGTCCGGAGATGTCGCAAAGCTGGCGCACAGTGTCTGCCACCGCGATGGGCGGCAGGATCACCCGCCCGCGTGGCAGCAGATCGGGATCGACGGCGTTCAGCGATTTTTGAATGTCCGGTGGTGTCTGCCGTCGCCAGATCACGGCTGCGCAATCGGGTTGCAGAAAGCCTTTGAGGCCCGCTGCATCCTCCGTAAGTCGGACCCCTGCGACGCCGCTCTGTAGGGAAGAGTGGATGACGTTCATGCCGCCGCCTCTGCGCGCCGCCAATTGGGGAATGGGTCGGGGTAATTTGGTAGGCTCTCTGGTCCCATCGCCGCGACGGCTGGCACCAGACACGCATCCAACCGAGCCTTCAAAACAGGCCAGTCGATGCCTGCGCCGATAAAGACGATCTCCTGGCGACGATCCCCCCAAGGCTCCTGCCAATGCGCCTGCATATAGGCTGCCGCGCTGTCATGGGTGGGGCGTCGGTCCTCGGGAACCGCAGCCCACCACGTCCCTAATGGGGTGATGCTGGACAGCGATCCCGCAAGCGAGAATTCCGCGACCCAATCGGGGCGTGTCGCGATCCAGAAATGTCCCTTGGCGCGGATCACGCCGGGCAATGCGCCGTTCAAAGTCTCCAAAATGCGCTCTGGAACAAAGGGTAACCGCGCGCGGTAGACGTAGGAGGCGACACCGTATTCTTCGGTCTCGGGCACATGATCGGCAAAGCCATACAGCTCCTTGGCCCACATCGGATGCTCATGCGCTTGATCGAAATCGAATAGGCCCGTGTCGAGGATTTTCGCGGCTGGGACGACCGAATGATTGGTTTCGATGATCTCGGCATCCGCGTTCAAGCTGCGGATGATCTTACGCGCGGCGTCGGTCTTTTGCGGGCCTGCGGCATCAACCTTGTTCAGGATCACCACATCCGCAAATTCGATCTGATCGGTTAGCAGATGCACCAGCGTGCGGTCGTCTTCTTCGCCCAGCGTTTCCCCGCGGTCGCTCAGGACGTCGTGGGAGGCAAAGTCATTCAGCAGGTTGGCCGCATCGACGACCGTCACCATCGTGTCCAGCCGCGCTACGTCTGACAGGCTGTCGCCGTTCTCGTCGCGGAAATCGAACGTGGCTGCGACGGGCAGGGGCTCTGAAATTCCGGTGGACTCGATCAACAGGTAATCAAACCGGCCTTCGGCTGCCAAACGGCGCACCTCGTCCAAAAGGTCGTCGCGCAAGGTGCAGCAGATGCAGCCGTTCGACATCTCGACCAGCGTTTCGTCGGTCCGGCTAAGTTCGGTATCCGCGCGCACCAGATCGGCGTCGATATTCACCTCGGACATATCATTGACGATCACCGCGACGCGGCGCCCGTCGCGATTGTTCAGCACACGGTTCAAAAGCGTGGTCTTGCCAGCGCCCAAAAAGCCGGAAAGCACGGTGACGGGAAGACGCGTATCTGCCATAGGAAGCTCCATCAGGTGGTTGGTGAGTCTTGTAACTGGCGCAGTTACTAGACTAATGCAACTCTAAAAGTTACGGATAAGCCCCGCTGTGGAGAAAACCTGCTCATGAAGCGCAACAGCCGTCTCTCTCTTGCCCTGCACACGCTCAGCCATATGGCGGGCGATCCAGCCCGCACCCAGACGTCCGCTGATATCGCCGCGCATGCAGGCACCAACCCCGTGGTGGTCCGCCGGGTTCTAGGGCGGCTGCGCGAGGCGGGTCTTCTGTCGTCGGAAAAAGGCCATGCCGGGGGATGGCGGCTGGCGCGTGAGCCGCAGAACATTACCCTTGCGGATGTGTACCTAGCCCTTGATGAACGGCTCGTCGCCACGTCAGATGAAGAGAACCCGCCCAGCTGTTCGGTCGAACATGCCCTTCAAAAACGTGTCACGGGCGTGCTTCAGGAGGTGGAAGAAAGCCTCGTCAAGAAACTGGGCGAAACTTCAATCGCTGACGTTTGCCATACAGACCACCACTAGCATTGCCCGTGCTTTAGACACTCAGTTCAAACCGCGTCAGCGCATCAAAATCCTGGATCACACTGACGTTTGTTTCCGGCCCCAGCGCGGCGACCTGTGTGCGGAGCATCGGCATCAGCGTTTCATGGATACGCCACGTGAATTCGAACAGGGCGCGCGTTTCGGGCCGTTCTGCCACGCCTGCAGGCGCACCGTCGAAATCCCCTTGGGCCATCTTCGATTGCCGTTCTGCCAGCAGCCAGTAATTCTGCCAGATCGGGAAGTCGCACAGGATCACATGGGTCGCCCGCTGCATCCGCGCGTTCAGGCTGGCGCTGTAGCCCATCCCGTCCATCACCCAAGCGTCCTCATCCATCGCGGCGGCATGGGCAATCTCATATTCGGCCTCCGGCACCATCTGCCAGCCCGGCCGCCAGAGCAGGGTGTCCACCTCCACCAAAGGCAGGTCAAACTGTGCTGCCAGTTTGCGCGACAGCGTGGATTTCCCGCTGCCCGCATTTCCAAAAATCGCAATGCGCATGGCTGTCTCTCAAAGCAAAAGGGCGGCCCCGCGGACCGCCCTTTGTCTTTAGGCCGCTTGCGCCTTTTTGCCAAACCGCCCGTAGAAGCTTTGGCCTTTTGCCGCCATGTCTCGCAGCAAATCGGGCGTCTTGAAGCGATCCCCGTAAGCCTCCGTCAGCTGGTCACACCGCTCCGCGGCATAAGGCGTCCCGATGATATCCAGCCAGCTGAACGGACCGCCGGACCACGGCGCAAAGCCCCAGCCAAGGATCGCACCCACATCGCCTTCGCGGATGTCTTCCAGCACACCGTCTTCGAGCGCCCGGACGCCTTCCAGAACCTGCGCGAACAGCAACCGGTGCTGCACTTCGACCAGTGAGGGCTGTTCATCAGCCGCGGGATACTTGGCCGCCAGACCCTCCCACAGCAAGCCGCGCTTACCCTTCTCGTCATAGCTGTAGAACCCGGCATTCGCCTTGCGCCCCAAACGGCCTTCGTCCGCCATCCAGAACAGCACCTCGTCCACCTCGCCGTCGGGATAGGCATCGCCCATCGCCGCGCGCGTGGCTTTCGCGATCTTCACACCCAGATCGACCGAGGTCTCGTCCACCAGTTGCAGCGGGCCCAAAGGCATGCCGACCAGCTTGGCCGCATTCTCGATCAAGGCAGGCTCCACGCCTTCCTTCACCATCCGAATGCCCTCGTTGATGTAGGGGATGATGCAGCGGTTGGCGTAGAAGAAGCGCGCGTCGTTCACCACGATGGGCGTCTTGCGGATCTGGCGCACAAAGTCGAGCGCTTTTGCCACCGCACGGTCCTCGGTCTTCTGACCCTTGATGATTTCCACCAGCAACATCTTGTCGACGGGGGAGAAGAAGTGGATGCCGATGAACTGATCGGGCCGCGCGCTGGCCTTCGCCAACTCACTGATCGGCAGGGTGGAGGTGTTGGTGGCGAAGATACAGTCCTCGCCCACGACGGCCTCGACCTTCTTCGTGACTTCGGCCTTCACGCCCATGTCCTCGAAGACGGCCTCCACGATTAGATCGCAGCCTTTCAGCGCGTCATAATCTGTGGTGGCGTTGATGAGGCCAAGAACAGCTTCTTTCTTCTCTTCCGTGACCTTCTTGCGGGCGATGCCTTTATCCAGATGCGCTTCGGTATAGGCTTTACCCTTGTCTGCAGCTTCTTGAGCACTGTCGATCAGCACAACCTTGATCCCCGCAAGGGCCGAGACCAGCGCAATCCCTGCGCCCATCATGCCTGCGCCGATCACACCAACCTGCGTGACCTTCTGGTCATCTACAGCGGGGCGGTTCGCGCCTTTCTCCAGCGCTTCCTTGTTGATGAAAAGCGACCGGATCATCGCGGATGACGACGGGTTCATCAGCACATTGGTAAACCACCGGGCCTCGATCTTCAGCGCGGTATCAAACGGCACTAACGCGCCTTCATAGACCGCACTCAGCAGTGCCTTGGCAGCCGGATACACCCCTTGGGTCTTGCCGTTCACCATGGCCGAAGCCCCCACGAAGGTCATAAAGCCCGCCGGGTGATAGGGCGCACCACCGGGCATCTTGTAGCCCTTGGCATCCCACGGCTTCACGATATCCGCGTCACCCGCATTCAGAACCCACTCCTTCGCGCGGTCCAGCAATTCATCTGCTGGCACAACCTCGTCCACGACACCCGCCATCTTGGCTTTCTTTGGGTCGTTCAGCTTGCCTTCCAAGAGCAGCGGAGACGCCTGCATCGCGCCCAGTTTCCGCGACAGCCGCATCGTGCCGCCCGCGCCGGGGAAGATACCGACCATAATCTCGGGCAGACCGATCTTGGCCTTGGGATTATCCGCCGCAAAAATCCGGTGACAGGCGAGCGGGATTTCCAAACCGATGCCCAAAGCCGTGCCTGGCAGAGCAGCCGCCACAGGCTTGCCGCCCTTGTTGGTCTTGGGGTCCATGCCTGCGCGCTCGATCCGGCGCAATACGCCATGCATTTCCATCACGCCTTCAAACAGGCCCTTGGCCGGGTCATCGCCTGCGCTTTCCTTCATCTTGGCGATGATGTTCAGGTCCATCCCGCCAGCAAAGCTGTCCTTGCCCGAGGTGATGACGATCCCCTTCACCGCCTCATCGGCCAACGCGTCCTGCACATGCGCATCAAGGTCTTCAAACCCCTGCTGGTTCATCACGTTCATGGACTTGCCCTGCACGTCCCACGTGATCACCGCGACGCCATCTGCGCCTTTTTCCATTGTGAAATCTGTCATGATACTTCTCCCTCAGAGGGTGTTTGATGTCTGTGCGGGCGCATCTGGCCCGTCTGTTGCGATGTCTTGTCCAAAAGCCGTCCAGCCAGCGCGTCGTTCAAATCTGGCGCGTCGCTGATCGCGTACTGGCAGGAGGCCACCCGCCACACGCCGCCCCGCTGTTTGAGCACCGACAACGCGGGGTAGGGGGTCAAGACCAGCTCTGCCCCCGCCAGCAAGCGCGATTGATGGGTGGCCTGCACCGTGTCGGGATCGACATAAGCCGCCTCAACACAATGCCGGGCCATCCCGGTGACGCCCATACTTCGATAATACTGCCGGACCGCGTCAAAGATCGCGCGCAGGTCCTCGCGGGTTTCCACCAGGTTGCGTCCGTGAAACGTGTCCATCTCCTGCGGCAACTCAAAGCAATCTGCGAAAGCGTCGAAGTCACCCGACAGCATGGCTGCCCCGGTGCGCTCCAGCAGATCGTTTGAGATATCCTTGGGGGATGTCCGTTCCGGCGACATGGCAGGTTACACCCGCTCGATGATGGTGGCAGCACCCATACCCGACGCGATGCAGAGCGTGGCAAGCCCCACCTCTTTGTCGGACCGCTCCATCTCATCCAGCAACGTACCGATAATGATCGCGCCCGTGGCGCCCAGCGGGTGGCCCATCGCGATCGAGCCGCCATTGACGTTGACCTTGTCGCTGTCCACATCGAAGGCCTGCATGAAGCGCAACACGACGGAGGCAAACGCCTCATTCACCTCAAAGAGATCAATATCGCTGATCGCCATGCCGTGATCTGCAAGGATCTTGTGGGTCACAGGCACAGGACCGGTCAGCATGATCGTGGGATCGGTGCCGATCTTGGCTGTCGCCCGAATGCGCGCGCGCGGCTTCAGATCAAACTTCTCGCCAAACTCTTTCGAGCCAATCAGAACACCTGCGGCCCCGTCCACGATGCCCGAGGAGTTGCCCGCATGGTGGATGTGATTGATCCGCTCCAGATGCGGGTATTTCATCAGCGCGACCTTATCAAAGCCGGGCATGACCTC
>JBCBAC010000001.1:0-589281 GCA_038532735.1 Pseudomonadota bacterium | reverse complement strand
CAATCGTGCCAATGTTCACGTGAGGTTTCGTACGCTCAAACTTTCCCTTTGCCATACCGGTAGGCGCCTTCTTTTCAGGGGGTCCACCCGACCCCGTTTCAACATCGCGGGCGATGTATTGGCTATTGACGCGGAAATCAAGCGTTAGCTCGCTTCCGCTCCCAAGGCTGTTGCGCGTGCCGAGCTGTCGTTAATCAAAGCGCACGTCGGACGTGCCGGGGACCACGGCAACCTGAGCTGTCAGGTCAGCGTCGACTGTAGTGGTGTTTGCTGCGGCGGCAGGCTCAGGTTCAGGCACATTTCGCGCAGCGTCACTGTCATCGGTCGCGGGCGCGTCGGCAACCTCCTCTGCGGCGGTGTTCACATCGTCGACCGGGTCATCGACGATCCGGTCCGATGTGGTGATCAGCCAAGTATCCTTGTTCTCGATCAGCCATTCCTGAATTTTCTTGGCTGCATTGAAGCTGAGCGTTTCGATCTGCTGTTCCTTGGTCTTGGTCAGACCAGAGCCTACGACTGTTCCGCCATCGAGGTTTTCGAACACCGTGATCTGGTGCGGCTTTTCGGTCAGCTTCTTGCCTTGGCTGTCATCCCAGACATTGACGGCAACGATCAGCACCGATTTCGGCGACAGCACAATCGGAATGCCCGGAGGGGCCAATGCATAGCCCTGAACGGTCACACCGAGATGAAAGAGCCCTTGGCCCCTGTAGCGATCCAACCTTTCGTCAACAGCTTCAAAGAGCGCTTCTTCCCATTCCTCGGGCGTTGCTGTCCGCGAGACCGGACTTTGCACCGCATTATCCGCAACGATGATGTTATGGCCCAGACGGAACGTGCCCATATCCGGCAGCTCGTCTGGCACTTCGGTCTGGCCGCATGCAGCCAACGCCACGGCCAGAAGGCCAAATCCCAAAACTCTCGCGATCATGCACATAAGCTCCTCAAGGTTGGCACGCGGGTTAGACCATCCCGGGCAAACGCGCAATGTGGCGCAGTTTACATCGCGGATACTGGAAATACCTTGTGACTTATGAGCCAGACTGCCAGCCATCCTGTCCGCGTGCCTTTGGGCACAGAACCGCTTTCGATCCTGCAAAGCTTCACGGCTGCGCGCAGCAACATTCTGTCGATCATTCCGGCGCAGGCCACTCATGAGAGGATCATTTCGGGGCGCACGGTGCTGCCCTGGCATATGGTCATGGACCCGCAAGCCAATCGCGAAGTTCTGCTGGAAAAGCTGGAGAACTATCCAAAGTCCGACATCACCAAAGACATCTTGCGCCCCGCCATTGGGGAAAGTCTTTTTGTGGCAGAGGGCAAGGATTGGCGCTGGCAGAGGCGCGCCTCGGCCCCTGCATTCTCGCCACGCAATATCGCGAGCCTGACCCCGATCATGACCCGCGCGGCCGATGCCTCCGCCCAACGGATTGCGGCGACTGCCAGGCCGGGCCGCGCGATCAACCTTTTCGACGAGATGGTCGCGACCACCTTCGATGTGATCGCGGATGTGACCTTTTCAGGCGACAATATGTTCGACCAGCAGGCCGTGCATGATGCGATTGACCGCTATATCGAGCAGGCGGCGCGAGTTTCGATCCTTGATATTCTAGGCTTTCCCACATGGGTGCCACGACCCGGACGGATGATGTCGATGCCAGCGATGCGCAAGATGAAGCATCAGGCGGATGCCGCGATTGATCGTCGCCGCAATGTGCCCGATGCCGCACAGCCCGATCTGCTGAGCCTCTTGGTGGACGCCGCGGATGACAAAACCGGGCGCACCATGACCACGGGAGAGCTGCGTGATAACCTCCTGACTTTCATCGTGGCCGGGCATGAGACGACGGCACTGACGCTTAGCTGGGCGCTTTACCTGTGTGCGTTTGATCCGACGGTGCAGGACAAGGCCCGCGCACAGGCGCAAGACGTTCTGGGCGACCGCGCCGCGACGGCGGAGGATGTGATCAACCTACCCTATATCCGTCAGATCATTGACGAGACCCTTCGCCTCTACCCCGCAGGCGGGTTTCTCTCGCGCACCGCGCAGCAAGATGACACGCTGTTGGGTCATCCCATCAAGGCGCGCGATACGGTGATGCTGCCCGTCTACGCACTGCACCGGCACCACGATTTGTGGGAGGACCCGGATGCCTTCAACCCTGACCGTTTCGCCGATCCGAAAGCCATTGATCGCTACGCCTATCTGCCGTTCAGCGACGGACCACGTATTTGCATCGGCGCCAGCTTTGCCCTGCAAGAGGCAGTGATCATCCTTGCGACGTTGCTCGCGCGGTTCAAGTTCACCGCTGTGCCGGGACGTGACCCAAACCCAGTGATGATCCTGACGCTGCGGCCCGAAGGTGGGGTCTGGCTGACAGTGGAACCAGCCTAGTCGCAGATCGTCTTGAGCGCCTGCCATTCGTCCGCCGTGAGGCTCGGCGTGTAATCGGCGTCAGAGCCGCTGGCCTCCGCCCGCTCAATCCGGCTGACCAGATCGGGATGCGCCATGAAATGATCCAGCAAGCTGGGCTGGTCGCCACTCAGTGCCTCAAACCGCTCAAACATCCGGGCAAGGCCAAGGGGCGAGACGCCCGCCTTTTCCAGTGTATCCGAGGCAAAGATGTCAGCGTTCATCTCAGCTTCCTGACTGTAGCTGGCCTGGATCAGACGCTCTGCCAGAAAGAGTACCACAGCACCCCCTGCGAAGTCGCCAAAGAGCAGGCCCAGCACCCCGATGGACCCGGCAGAGCGGAGCGCCATCCGCGACGGATCGCGAGCCACCACATGGCCAACCTCATGCGCGAAAACAGCCGCAATCTCATCAGGGTCTTCGGCGATATCCAGCAGCCCATCGAACAGCACGACATAACCACCCGGCAGCGCAAACGCGTTGATCATTTCATGATCCAGCACATGCACGGTCAGCGGGTAAGGCAGATCAACCGATGCAGTCAGCCGCGCCTCCATCTTCGCGAGCGCCGCCAGACCTTCGGGATTTTCGCAAATCGGAACCGGATCAAAACCGCCATCATCCAACGCAGTGCGGATTTGCTCGAACGTGGTGTCGCCCAGCGCTTTCTCTCCACTGGGCGGCAAGAAAGTCGCCAGCTGGTTGGCCATCACCGGGACCAGTACGAAAATAATCAGCGCGACGGAGGCGACAGCGGCGACAGACCAAGCAATCAGCTTTCTGGTATTCTGGAGCGGTGGGCGTTTGTGCAGGGTTGGCGCTGCGGCGCGGATGCGTGCGGCCAGATCGCGGTCACGGATCACCAGACGGGTCACGGGATCGTCCGCAAGCGCCAACACCAGGTCGGTCGGATGCGCCTGATCCGGCGGGCTGCGCAGCGCGCTCAGCGGCCAAGCCACCGCGTCCCCCTCTGCCGGTGTCAGCCGCAGATGATTTGTCCCAAGCGAAAGCGCGACACGGCGGGGGAAAGCGCGGGCGCCATCCAGCAGGTCGCCGAAAACAAGCGTCTCCGTCATATCGCGGCCCCCACATCCAGCGCTTCAGCAAAGCCCTCGGCCTCTGCAAATTCATCGCGGGGGCGTTGCGAGACATCGGTCAGGTGTCGCGGCTCCAACACGCTGAAGGTTTGCGCGTAATGCGCGGCCAAGGGCAAACCGACAAAGACTTGGCTGAGGACATTCCACATCAAGAAAATCGTGAAATAGAGCATGATCGTCAGAATTGTCGTCAGCCAGAAGGGCGTGTTCGACAGAGCCTCGATCATCTCGATATCGAAGGTTTCATCCAGTTGCGTGGCACTGCCAATCATCGCCATGACCCCCGCAAAGATCACGATGAAAAGCGCGAAGAAGCCCGCGCCGACGACCGTGTAGACGATCAGATATCCCACGCCGTAGATCTTCATCACCCGCCCTGCGCGCGGGGTGGCTTGCAGCCGGATATCGCCAAGTGTCTTGTGGTTGGTCAAAAGTCTAAGGGACTCGACCCGGAAATAGATTGCGCCGTATCCTAGCCATGCGATGCCCAGAGGCAGGCTGACGAATGCGGTTTCGTCACCATATTGACCGGCCAGCACAGAGCCCGCGATCAGAAAAACCGCGATGATCAGGTGCTTCATCGCCGGAAAGAGCATCTGCCAGCGCCCGCCTTGATGTAGCCGCTCGGTTCCGAAAAAGGTTCGGTCGGCGCGGTACTTCTCAAGGTAGAAAACCTGCCGCGGAAGCAGGATGCCGACGCTGGCAATCGTCGCAAGCCAGTGCAGTGCCGCACGCCATGCATAGCCCCAAGCCCCCGGCTCAAGCCCGAAGCGAATGCCGCGCCATCTTGTGCGTGCAAGGATGTAACGACGCGCGCGGTACTGCGCGAAAAAGATGATGGGCAGGATACCAATGAACGACAGCCCGTAGGCCGCGCCATTGCCCGCAAACAGCGAGAAGCTGGCAAACATCAGGATCAGGTTCACGATGCCGATGTAAAAGGCGAGGAAGACGACCGCGACCAGAAAGCCCAGCAGCTTTTCCAGCGGGGTGCCGAGATATTCCATCGGGTGGCCGCCGGGGCGGATCGCGCTCCACATGTAGCGGCGCAAGCGGGTTTTCATCCAGAACCGGTAGAACCCAAGCGTCAGGATCGTCAGGACGCCGGTTTTCAGCGATAGCCAAAAATAGGGGCCTTTGCGGCCCACGAATTCAGTCCCGAGCGCATCACTCATGTAAAGCGATTATCCCGTGGGAAGCCGCGCGGCGCCATGCGCCCGGCAGAGGCCCGCTTGCCCGTCCACTCGGCCAATTCTGTTTCTGTCCGGGTGCGGCCGGCGGGGTCCAGCCAGCTGAGGCCTTCCTCCATCGTGAAGGTCGTTGCATCCGACAGGCCACCATCCTTGTATTTCTGCAGACGGACGCCCTTGCCCCGGCCCATTTCGGGCAATTCTTCAAGCGCAAAGACCAACACCTTGCGGTTCTCGCCCACACAGGCCACGTGATCGCCATTGACCGGTTTGCAGACCAGCGCCTTCACATCGCCTTTGACGTTGAGCACCTGTTTGCCCGCGCGGGTTTGGGCCACGACATCATCCTCTGGCACCACAAAACCGTCGCCTGCGGTGGAGGCGACGAGCAGTTTGCGTTCGGGTTTGTGGATGAAAAACGCCACGATTTCGCTGTCATTGGGCAGATCGACCATCAGGCGCAGGGGCTCGCCCATGCCGCGCCCGCCGGGCAGGTTTGAGGCAGAAACGGTGTAGAACCGCCCGTTCGCCCCGAAGACCAGCAAGCGGTCGGTGGTTTCCGCATGAAACGCAAAGCGCGGGCCGTCGCCGTCTTTGAATTTCATTTCCTGAGCCAGATCGACATGGCCTTTCAAGGCGCGAACCCAGCCCATTTGAGAGCAGACCACCGTGATTGGCTCGCGGTCGATCATCGCCTCTAGCGGAACCTCTTCAACCTCACCCGCCTCCGCAAAAGTCGTGCGCCGTGCGCCGCCTTCGTAGTCCTTACCGAAGGTTTTCCTTGTTTCCTTCAGCTGGTCCGCAATGCGCGCCCATTGCAGGCTTTCCTCGGCCAGCAAGTCCTCTAGTCCGGCACGTTCTTCGTAAAGCGCATCGCGTTCGTTGCGCAGTTCCATCTCCTCGAGCTTGCGCAGGGACCGCAGACGCATGTTGAGGATCGCTTCAGCCTGCACATCGGTCAGCTCAAATTCGGCCATCAGGACGGCTTTGGGATCATCCTCATAGCGGATGATCTCGATCACCCGGTCGAGGTTGAGGAAGGCCACGATATAGCCCTCAAGCACCTCAAGCCGGTGGTCGATCTTGTCGAGCCGATGCTTGGAGCGGCGGATCAGCACCTCGCGGCGGTGGTCCAGGAACGCGCGCAGCACTTCCTTCATCGAGCAGACCTTGGGCGTGCGCCCGTCGATCAGCACGTTCATGTTCAGGCTGAACCGCACCTCAAGGTCAGAGTTGCGATAAAGCATCCCCATCAGCACTTCGGGGTCCACATTCTTGGATCGCGGCTCGATCACCATGCGGATATCATCGGCGCTCTCATCGCGAATATCGGTGAGAATCGGGATCTTCTTGGTCTGGATCAGCTCTGCGATCTTCTCGATCAGCTTGGATTTCTGAACCTGATAGGGGATTTCGGTGACGACGATTTGCCATTGGCCGCGGCCAAGGTCTTCGATCTCGTACCGGCAACGCAGGCGGAAAGAACCGCGCCCGGTGCGGTAGGCCTCAAGGATGTTTTCCTTCGGCTCAACAATGACGCCGCCCGTGGGGAAATCGGGGCCAGGGACATGCTCCAGCAGCGTCTCATCACGGGCATTGGGCGCTTTGATCAGATGCAGGCAGGCATCGCACAGCTCAACGATGTTGTGCGGCGGAATATTCGTCGCCATCCCCACCGCGATCCCGCTGGAGCCGTTGGCCAGCAGGTTCGGGAAAGAGGCAGGCAGCACAACCGGTTCGGTCAGGGTGCCGTCGTAGTTGTCCCTGAAATCAACGGCGTTTTCGGACAGACCGTCCAAAAGCGCCTCTGCCGCGACGGTCATGCGTGCTTCTGTATAGCGCGAGGCGGCAGGGTTATCGCCGTCTATATTGCCGAAATTGCCCTGCCCGTCGACCAGCGGATAGCGCACCGCAAAATCCTGCGCCAGACGCGCCATCGCATCATAAATCGCGGCGTCCCCATGCGGGTGATAATTGCCCATCACGTCGCCGCTGATCTTGGCCGACTTTCGGAACCCCCCGTTGGAGGCCAGCTTCAACTCGCGCATCGCATAAAGAATGCGCCGATGCACCGGCTTCAACCCGTCGCGTGCATCGGGCAGCGCGCGGTGCATGATCGTTGACAGCGCATAGGTCAGATACCGCTCGCCAATGGCGCGGCGCAGCGGTTCTGTCACGTTCTGGGGGTCGATATTGGGGTCGTCGGTCAAATCGCTCATAGATACGGTGTAATTGCCCCCCTCCCCCCGGTCCAGAGGGAAGCGCGCCAAATCCATGTCTGATAGGCCACGAATTCTGTGGCCCGCATCCCACCGGCGCATAAACAGTGAAAAAATCGGGAACTTTCCCCATTTTAGCGATTTGAGAAGTATGATTTTAGCAGCGCACAGTGTTAAGGTGACGAAACGTTAGTCAGTTGCTGCCGTTAAAAATGTTCCGGGGGGAACGTCCAAATGAAGAAGTTTATTGCATTCACCTTCTTGGTGCTTGGTGTCGGCTTTTATGAGCTGAGCGGGGGCTCGGACTTTGTTCTTGAGACCCGCGAAAGCGCAGAGCCGCAGGTTGCCCGCGCACAGACGCTTGAAACCGTGGCGCCTGCCATCGTGGAGCCGCAGGTCGAACAAACTGTCGAGACTGCGACCGTGCCCCAGGCGGAAGCGACGAATGTGCAGCTTGCCTCGTTCAATGTGGACGTTCCAAAAAAGGAGCTGCCAAAGATTGACCTGAGCAAGTTCAAAGCGCCGGAGCCAAAAGAACCCGTGCAAGACGTGGCAGAGCCCGGCTTCATCGGCACTGATATTCGCCAAGTGACCGGCAACCGCGTCAACGTCCGCTCTGGCCCAGGTACAAGTTTTGACGTGGTGGCCCAGGCAATCCGTGGCGACGAAGCAGAAGTCATCATTGATGACGGCACAGGTTGGGTGCAGCTGCGTTTGGCCGGTGGGCAAACTGGTTGGATGGCCGACTTTTTGCTCAGCGATTGATCCGCCCGTTCTCTTGATCTTCGCCGGACCCCGCGCGATAGCTGCGTAAACGGGGTCGAGATCATGCAAAAATCCATTCTTATCACCGGCTGTTCATCCGGTATCGGTGAACACGCGGCTTACGCGCTTAAAGACCGGGGCTGGCGCGTTTTCGCATCTTGCCGCAAGCCCGAGGATTGCGCGCGCTTTGAGGCGGAGGGTTTTGAGGCCCCGCTGATCGACTACGCGGACCCTGCGACGATCGAAAGCGGGCTAGGCGAGGTTTTGCAGGCCACGGGCGGCACACTGGACGCGCTATTCAACAATGGCGCTTACGGGATCCCCGGCGCGGTCGAGGATCTGCCGACCGACGCTTTGCGCGCGATTTTCGAGACGAATTTCTTCGGATATCACGACCTGATCCGCCGCGTGATCCCTGTGATGCGCGCGCAAGGTCATGGGCGGATCGTGCAGAACTCCTCTGTTCTGGGGTTCACAGCGCTGCGGTGGCGCGGGGCGTATAACTCCACTAAATTTGCGCTTGAGGGGCTGACCGACACACTCCGGGTCGAGATGCGCGACACGCCCCTGCACATCATCCTGATTGAGCCTGGGCCGATCACCACGAAAATCCGCCAGAACTCGATCCCCCATTTCGAGAAATGGATCGACTGGGAGGGCTCCCCCCGCGCAGAGCAGTATCGCACCCAACTGCGCAAACGCCTCTACAAAGACAGCGGGCCCGATCCGTTTGAGCTGCCCTGCGACGCCGTCACGAAAAAGCTGATCCACGCTTTGGAGGCTCGCAAACCGCGCCCGCGCTATTTTGTGACGACGCCCACCTATATGATGAACATCCTCAAACGCGTGCTGCCAACTCGCGCTTTTGACTGGGTTTTGGCGAAAGTCTGATGATCCCGAATTTACACCTGTCTTTTTTCCAACGCACGGCTAGGTGACGCTGCACGCAAGAAGGAATACACATGCTCTCCGATCCGCTTTTCTACCTCCTCGCCGCCTCGATCCTGCTGGTGCTAGGCATCCTGCTTTATGGGATCGCCGGTTTCGGCAAGGGGGGGGATTTCAACAAGACCAAAGCCAACAAGGTCATGCGCTGGCGCATCATTGCACAGTTCGTCGCCGTACTGCTGATCCTTCTTTATGTCTATCTTCGTCGCCAAGGAGGTGCCTAAATGGTTGTTCTCAATAAGATTTACACGAAAACCGGGGATGCGGGCGAAACCGCGCTGGGCAATGGCGCACGGGTGGCCAAGCATTCAATGCGCGTCACGGCCTACGGCACCGTGGACGAGCTGAACTCCATCGTTGGGATCGCGCGCCTGCATGTTGAGGGTGAGATGGATGATCAGCTGTCCTCCATCCAGAATGACCTTTTCGATCTGGGCGCCGATCTGTGCCGCCCCGACATGGAGAAGGATGCGGAAAGCGAATACCCGCCCTTGCGGATGGCACCGGCTCAGGTGGACCGGCTTGAGGCCGAGATCGACGTAATGAACGACGCGCTTGAGCCCCTGCGCAGCTTTATTCTGCCCGGTGGATCGCCCGCCGCAGCACATCTGCATCATTGCCGCACCGTTGCCCGACGCGCAGAGCGTCTGTCGGTGGAGCTTGCGACGATGGAATCAATCAATCCCGCCGCAGTAAAATTCCTGAATCGCCTGTCAGATTGGTTCTTTGTTGCGGCGCGGATCGTCAATAATGACGGAAAAGATGACGTGCTTTGGAAACCTGGAGCCAACCGTTAGCGCAAAACGCGGCGTCGTAAGGCTGTAGCGCGTCGATTTTGACCTGTTTTCCGCTGCCGCTGCACGCTAACTAGGCTGGGAAAGACAGATAGCTGCCGAAGGCGAACCCCACGGCAGGTTAAGCAGGAGAGTTGCAAATGAAGGTCCTCGTACCGGTCAAACGTGTGATCGACTACAACGTGAAAGTGCGTGTCAAAGCGGACGGCAGCGGGGTCGATCTCGCGAATGTTAAAATGTCCATGAACCCGTTCGATGAGATTGCTGTCGAACAGGCGATCCGCCTCAAGGAAGCGGGCAAGGCTGACGAAGTCGTCGCGGTGTCCATTGGCGTTAAGCAAAGCCAGGAAACCCTGCGCACCGCCCTCGCTATGGGTGCAGATCGCGCGATCCTTGTGGTGGCGGCCGATGATGTGCACACCGATATCGAGCCGCTCAGCGTGGCCAAGATCCTGAAAGCAATTGTCGATGAAGAGCAGCCCGGTCTGGTGCTCTGTGGCAAGCAGGCGATCGACAACGACATGAATGCTACCGGCCAGATGTTGTCGGCACTTTTGGGCTGGTCGCAAGCAACATTCGCGTCGGAAGTGGATGTCGATGGCGACACCGCGAAAGTGACCCGTGAGGTTGATGGCGGTCTGCAGACAATCTCGGTCAAGATGCCGTCGATCATCACGGTCGACCTGCGCCTGAACGAGCCGCGTTATGCATCGTTGCCCAACATCATGAAGGCCAAGAAAAAGCCCTTGGATGAGAAGACCCCCGCTGACTATGGCGTTGAAGTCGCCCCGCGGCTTGAGATCGTGAAGACCGAGGAGCCCGCAGCGCGCGCCGCTGGCATCAAAGTCGGGTCGGTTGAAGAGCTGGTCGAGAAACTCAAAGAAGCAGGAGCTGTGTAATGGCTGTTCTTTTGATTGCTGAAATCGCTGGTGGTGAACTGAATGTGGACGCCACAGCAAAGGCCCTGACGGCTGCCAAGCAGATGGGTGACGTGACGATCCTGTGCGCGAGCGCGGGCTGTGCTGGCGCTGCTGAAGCCGCCGCCAAGCTGGATGGCGTGAGCAAAGTGCTTTGTGCAGATGACGCCGCCTATGGTCACGATCTGGCCGAGCCGGTTGCTGATCTGGTTGTCTCGCTGGCGGGCGACTACGAGCATATCGTGGCCCCCTCCACCGCCGCGTCGAAGAATCTGCTGCCCCGCGTGGCGGCCATGCTTGACGTGATGGTCATCTCGGAAGTGACAGCAGTTGTTGACGGCAACACGTTCGAGCGTCCGATCTACGCGGGCAACGCGATGCAGACGGTCAAATCGTCCGACGCCAAGAAAGTCGCCACGATCCGCACATCGACCTTTGACGCAGCAGGCGAAGGCGGCTCTGCCTCGGTCGAGACGATTGCGGCAGCCGGCAATCCGGGCCTTTCCGAATGGGTCGAGGACAAGGTGGCTGAGAGCGACCGTCCGGAACTGACCTCGGCAGGTGTCGTTGTCTCTGGTGGTCGCGGTGTCGGCTCGGAAGATGACTTCAACCTGATCGAGAAGCTTGCTGACAAACTGGGCGCCGCCGTTGGTGCCTCCCGCGCAGCTGTCGACTCGGGCTATGCGCCGAACGATTGGCAGGTTGGTCAGACCGGTAAGGTCGTCGCCCCGGACCTCTATATCGCCGTCGGTATCTCTGGCGCGATCCAGCACCTGGCTGGCATGAAGGACTCCAAAGTGATCGTTGCGATCAACAAGGACGAAGAAGCCCCGATCTTCCAGGTGGCGGATTACGGTCTTGTTGCGGACCTTTTTGACGCTGTCCCGGAACTGGTCGAAAAGCTGTAAACGCTTGAAATATTAAAGAAAGGCTCGCCTGTGATGGCGGGCCTTTTTCGTTAGGGCGTCGGCATACGCTCTGACAAAGACGGGATCAAAGCGCGCGCTGCGTGGTGGTGGGCGTCAATGCCCATCAGCTCCCCTGCCGCCAAAGCCTCAAGCGGGTTGAACACCATCCCTTCAGTGCGCAAGGGGCCGGGGTCATACACGACCTCAACATAATCGGCGGCGGCCTCGCGCAGTTTGGCGATCATCGCGCCGGTAATGAACTGAGGACGGCCCGTTGCCTCCATATCGTCATCGGGGCCATTTTCCCCGAGCCAGAGCAACGTCACAGGCGCTTTCAGCTTGCTCAAAAGGGTCTGCATGCGCGCCAGCCACGCCGATTGCAGCTCGTCCACCAGCATCGGGTAGCGATCTGGCGCGGATTGCTTCAGCTCCGCCAGCAGATGGCCGGTAAAATGAAACTCAGTGAAATCGGCATCGCGGAAAATCGTCGTCATCAGGTCCGAGGCATGAACGAACCGGTCATTGCGCCGTGGATGCACCGTGTAGAACCTGTTGGAGCAGTTCTGCGCCCCTGTCATTTCAAGCACAATCGCCTCTGCCCGGTTTGCCAGATCAACAATGCCGGGCTCGTTCAAATACGCCTCAGGCCCCGCATTGACGACGCCCAGATTGAGCGTCTCAAAGCCAGTCTTGTCCTCGATCAGCGCAGGGAAGGGCGTTTCAAGGAAACGGCCATATGTCTCTGTCCCGCCAAGGCAGGCAACGTATTCCTGTCGCAAGTGCTTGCGTGGTCCGCGAAAGCGAAGACGCGCGCCTTCATAGGAACACGGAAAATAGTCCAGGCCAGACTGGCCCAAGGTCTCATAGGTCATCACACCCACCCTCTAAATTTTCACCCGAGTCAGAGCCTGCGCCGAAAACCTTGCCAAAAAGCTAAACCCGCAATGTGAGATAAAATGTCTGTATCAGCGCCTCTTGGCACCCCCCGCGCGGGCGGTCATACTGCGCGCGAGCAGCAGGAAAGGCAGCCCTTATGACTATCCAAAAAGTTGGCGTGATCGGTGCAGGACAAATGGGCAACGGGATCGCCCATGTTTTCGCGCTGTCGGGCTATGACGTGCTGCTGAATGACATCTCGGAAGATAACCTCAACGCCGCCGTCGCCTTGATCGACAAGAACCTTGAACGGCAAGTGTCGCGTGACAAGATCAGCGCAGATGACAAGGCAGGGGCGATGGGGCGGATTCATACGACGCTGAAGCTGCCTGATCTGGGCGGAACTGACCTGGTGATCGAGGCCGCGACTGAGCGCGAGACCGTCAAACAAGCCATTTTCGAAGACCTACTGCCGCATCTGCAACCGCATACGATCCTGACGTCGAACACCTCCTCCATCTCGATCACGCGCCTCGCCTCACGCACGGACCGGCCCGAGAAATTCATGGGGTTCCACTTCATGAACCCTGTACCCGTGATGCAGTTGGTTGAGCTGATCCGTGGGATTGCCACGGATGAGCCCACCTTCTCAGCCTGCATGAAAGTCGTTGAAAAAATTGGTAAAACCTCTGCAACGGCAGAGGATTTCCCGGCGTTCATCGTCAATCGCATCCTGATGCCGATGATCAACGAAGCGATCTACACGTTGTATGAGGGTGTGGGCTCTGTCGAATCCATCGACACGTCTCTGAAGCTCGGCGCGAACCATCCCATGGGCCCGCTTGAGCTTGCCGATTTCATCGGGCTCGACACCTGTCTTGCGATCATGAACGTGCTGCATGATGGACTAGCCGACACGAAGTATCGCCCCTGCCCGTTGCTGACCAAATATGTGGAAGCCGGGTGGTTGGGCCGCAAGACAAACCGCGGATTTTACGACTACCGCGGCGACACACCCGTGCCCACGCGCTAGCGCGGATCGTTGCCCAACTTGAGCGTTTCGTCCCGCAGCCAGCTGACGAAACCTCTCGGATTGCTCACCCATTCCTTCGTCACGTCCGGCGAGATTGCCTGACCGACGCGCGGGGCCTGCGGTTTGCCCATGGCATGCACAACCTCATGGATCAGCAAGCCCTGCCGCAGTGTCGCCGACATGCGGTTCGCCATCTGATACCAGCGGGAATTCTGCCCCGGGAAGTAGACGGGCAAAACGGTCGCGCCCGACTTTTGGATCATTTTCGCGGTGAATGGATTCCATTCCGCCTCAATCGCCGGGCCAAACATCGTGTCACTTGAGGCGACCACTCCAGATGGGAACAGCACCACAACGCCATTTTGCTTGAGATGCTCCATCGCGGCTTTACGCATTTCAATCGACTTCCGCTGCGCATCGGCCTCATGCGGGAAGGGCACGGGGATCATGAATTGCTCAATTTCGGCGATGCCAGTCAAAAGGCTGCGCGTCAGGATTTTATAGTCGGTCCGGACACGGCCAATCAGGTCAGCCAGGATCATCCCGTCCACCAACCCATGCGGATGATTTGCCACGATTATCACTGGGCCATCCTTGGGAATGCGCGCGATCTGCTCTGGCGGGGTCGCCAGCGGAATGCCCATGAGATCAAGGGATTGACGCCAGAAGGCCTGGCCATATTGCGGGCCCAGCGCCTCAAACCGCCGGATCAGGCGCAGCAAGGAAATCTTGCCGGTGCACCACTCCATCACGCGGATGGTGAAGGACTTGAACGGGTTGGTGAACGTGTTGGCATAAGACAGCTTGCGCTTGTCATACGGCACGTAGTTGGGATCGGTCACCACCGGAGTCACAGTCGTGTTTTGGAAACTGTCTACCACTTGGTGCGTTCGCCTCCCGACCGAAGTCGCTCAGAAATCCTCGCCGAATTTATCGGCGACCAGCGCGTCAATCGCATCAGCAAGCTGATCGGCTTGCGCGCCGCTGGTTTCAACCTCAATAGTGGTTCCTTTGGAGGCTGCCAACATCAAAAGCCCCATAATACTGTCGCCAGAGGTGCTGAGCCCGTCCTTTGACACTTGCGCCGTTGCGTCATGGGCTTCGACGACTTCGACGAGTTTAGCCGACGCGCGGGCGTGGAGGCCTTTTTCGTTCACAATCTTATGGCTACGCAAAACAGTCTCGGTCATCGGCAGTGATCAAACCGCATCCGCATCGAAGCTGTCAATATACTTGCGCCCCGCATCGCGGGCGAGCGAAACCGCATCTTCCACCGATCTTTTGCGGGACTTCGCGAGTTTGACCAGCATCGGCAGATTGGCCCCGTAGAGGATCTTGCGATTGGTCGGGCTGCAGGCCCGCAAGCTAAGGTTCGAGGGGGAGCCGCCAAACATATCCGTGACAATCACCACACCGTCGCCGGTATCGACCGCATCGGCGGCGTCACAAATCTCGGCTTGTTTGGCGCTTCGGTCGTCGCTGACCTCGATCGAGATGGCCTGAATCCCGCCCTGACTGCCGACAACATGTTCGACAGCGGCCAGATATTCGCGGGCCAATCCCCCATGCGCGACGATCACGATGCCGATCACGCTTTACTCTCTTTATGCTGTGGCGCGGGCCTTGTGGCTGCAGCGCGTTCCAATTCCCTATGTCTTATAGACACCTGCCACCCAACTGATTCAAGGGCGCGTGCCAGCTTTTCCGTAACGGCAACTGAGCGGTGTTGCCCTCCGGTACAACCAAATCCGATGGACAGGTGCGCTTTACCTTCGGCGACATAGGCGGGCAGCAGCATCTCGGCGAGGCCGAAAACGCGAATGAAAAACTCTTCAAAGCGGGGGTCATTCTCGACATAGGCGCTGACGGCTGGGTCCCGTCCGTTCAGCGCGCGCAGGCTTTCCTCCCAATACGGATTGTTCAGAAAGCGGCAGTCAAAGACCATATCAATGCCTCGCGGCAGGCCGCGTTTGTAGGAAAACGAATGCACAGCAAGCGCCAGACGGTCCCCGCTTTCTGGCGCAAACCAACGCTCAATCTCGGCGCGCAGGTCGTGCGGGCTCAGATCAGATGTGTCGATCAGCATTTCCGCACGCGCCCGGATCGGGGCGAGCAGATCGCTTTCACGTTCGACCCCTTGCGCGGGGCTTTCACCGGGGGCCATTGGGTGGCGCCGGCGCGTTTCCGAGTAGCGGCGCAACAGCACGTCCGTGCTTGCATCAAGGTAGAGGACTTCCAGCGCGATCTCGGGTGCTTCGCTCAGACGGTCGATCATTTCGATGACCGCTTGGGTGCTGAAATCACGGTTGCGGACATCCAACCCCAAAGCCAGCGGCTTGTTCATGGGCGGGCCTTGCAGCAGGCGCGGCATTAGGCTGAGCGGCAGGTTGTCAATCGCCTCGTAGCCCAGATCCTCCAGCACGTTGATCGCGGTTGAGCGTCCGGCCCCCGAAGGTCCAGTCACCAGCACCACCCGCTGGCCCGCTTGTTGATACATCTGCGCCATGTCTTAATCCCGTCTTCCCGCCTTGAGATATTGCATCAGCGCAGCAGGGAAAGCTGTGTTCCCTGCTTTGTGAAGCAAGGGGAGCGGTTGTCCCAGCAAAACCGTCTCGCGGAAGGGCGGCAGACGGTCGCGCTCGACCATGGCGAGGTCGACGATGGCTGTAACGGGGGTCGGGCCAGCGGGCGCGGCGTTCAGCAACCCAAGCCCGCGCGCCTCGATCCGGCCTTCGATGGCAGGCGGGCAGGCCGCGATGATCTGATCATCCACCAGCCGCAGGGCAGTCTGGTCATCCGCCACAAGCTGCGCGCCAAGCGCCATCATCTCTAGCGCGAGGCTGGATTTGCCTGCGCCAGAAGGCCCGGTGATAAACAAAGCCTTACCGGCGACCGCGACACAGCTTGCGTGCACATGTACCGGCGCGTCCGTTGTGGGAGGGGCGGAGGGCAGCGGTTCGGACATCGCAAAGCGCCTGCCTTTTTTGTCAGATGGGCAAACCGACCACGAAGCGCGCGCCCAGCGGCTCGGACGTGATATCGGCATCGGTTGGGCGAATATTCTCGGCCCAGATCACGCCGCCATGCGCCTCGACAATCTGTTTGGAAATGGCGAGGCCAAGGCCGGAATTGTTGCCAAACTGCGCCTCAGGACGCTCCGAATAGAAGCGCTGGAAAATCTTGTTGAGCGCAGGTTCGGGGATGCCGGGACCAGTATCCTCGACAACGACCAGTACGCGGTTTTCCCGCTGCCGTGCCCAGACACGGATCGCATCGCCGTCTTCGCAGAACGAAATGGCGTTGGTGATCAGGTTAACGAAGACCTGCGCCAAGCGCGCCTCCAACCCGTGGATGAAGATCGGGTCTGGCGGGATATCTGCAATGTATTCAACCCCTTTGGCCGAGGCTTCCTGGCTGAGAAACTCGTTCAGATTGCCGATCATTTTCAGTAGGTTAAACGGCTGCTCTTCTTCCTTGACCAACTCACTGTCCAGGCGGGAGGCGTTGGCAATATCGCTCACCAGACGGTCCAGACGGCTGACATCATGGTCAATCACATCGAGCAATTTCTCGCGCTGGTCATCCCGTTTGGCCACCCGCATCGTGCCCACGGCAGAGCGGAGAGAGGCAAGCGGGTTCTTGATCTCATGCGCAACATCGGCTGCGAATTGTTCGTTCGCGTCAATGCGGTCGTAAAGCGCCGCGACCATGCCCCGCAGCGCGCTGGAGAGGCGTCCGATTTCATCCGGGCGCGCGGTCAGGTCGGGAATGCGGATACGGCTTGGCGTCATTTTCCGGGCGTTCTTATCGCGGCCCAGTTCCGCCGCCGCAGCCAAATCCGAGAGCGGGTTCGCGATGGTGGAGGCCAGAACAAGGCTCAGGCCAATCGACACCAGAATGGCGATGACGAACATCTGCAATATCTGCTCGCGATCACTGCGCACAAGCTGGTCAATCTCACCCGCCGCACTGGTCAGCGCCACAACGCCAACGGCCCGATCCCCCTGCAAAATAGGGGTGGCAACGGTGAAAAGCGTCGCCTCATTCGCGTCGCGGCCCATCTCAACTTGGGTGCCGTTGCTGAGCGTTTCGCCGATCAGTTTGGCCGCCAATGTGCCCGCATCCTGGACCTCTGCTACGTCTTCCTGTGCAGTCAACACTCTGGAAGCGCCGGACCAAATGCGGTTCAGGAAATCAGTTATGACCGTGTTGGTTTCGGTATTCTCCAGCCCGTCGATTTGCGGCAGCCGCCGCTGCATGCCCTCGGTCGAGCCAACCAGCGTCTCCTGCGGGTCAAACACAAAGACTTCGATGCCGGAACGTAGATCGAGCGCTTCCAACGTTTCTGTCACGTCGAGCCCGTCGCCCGCAGCCAGATTAACCGGCGCGTTGCCTTCAATCTGGGCCTCAAACACATCGGCGATCAGCTCAGCCTCTGACACCAGCGCGGTGCCGCGCTGAAAGGCCAAAGAATCCCGCGCGGGGTTAAGGTAAAGAACCCCTGCCACCAGCACAATCAGCGCCAACAGGTTGAACGTGATAATTTTGCGCGCCAACGGGGAGCGGTTGAGCGTAATCAGCCCACGCCGCTGCCGCCGGTCTTGCATCTCTTTCTCGCCGAAGCTGTCGGGCGCGACATAGTCATCGCCCAACACAACATCGGGTTTCGCTGCCTTGCGGACAGAGTTCAGATCCCGAACGTCAATCTTCGGCGCGATTGTCATGGCTCCTCGTTATACCGGTAGCCGATGCCGTAGAGGGTTTCGATCGCGGTGAATTCATCATCCACTGATCGCATCTTTTTGCGCAAGCGCTTGATATGGCTGTCGATTGTCCGGTCGTCGACATAGACCTGATCATCGTAGGCGACGTCCATCAATTGATCGCGGCTTTTCACGAAACCGGGACGCTGGGCGAGGGCCTGCAGGAGCAGAAACTCGGTCACGGTCAGGGACACGTCCTGCCCTTTCCATGTCACCGCGTGACGCAGTGGGTCCATCCGCAGCTCGCCGCGGACCAGCACTTTCGTCTCTTCCGTGTCGCCGACAACGTCGCCTGCAATCGCATCCTGACGGCGCAGCAGCGCGCGGATACGTTCGACCAGAAGGCGCTGAGAAAACGGCTTTTTGACGTAATCATCCGCCCCCATGCGCAGGCCCAGAACCTCATCGATCTCATCATCTTTCGAGGTCAGGAAAATCACCGGCATCGTCGTTTTCTGACGCAGCCGCTGCAGCAGATCCATCCCGTCCATGCGGGGCATCTTGATGTCCAGCACGGCCATGTCCGGCATGCTTTTGTTGAACGCATCAAGTGCGGCCTGACCATCATTATAGGTGTTTACCTCGAACCCTTCGGCTTCGAGTGTCATGGATACGGATGTCAGAATATTCCGATCATCGTCCACCAAGGCGATCTTCGACATGGGGATTTCCTTTTACTGCTCTCAATTTTTATTGCCTGCTTTTTTGCTCAATCTCTCTTTTTTCAGGGGGCGAATCAACTGTTAAAGCGAATCAGGCACCGAACCTGCGTCAGTTTTGAAACAAAAAAGGAAATGAATTGCTAAAATGCAGCAGTTCCCCGCCGTCTTTCAGCGGTGTTGGCGCTAACCTGCATTTGGTTGCGCTAACTGCGCGTTTGCGTCCTGTTCTAATCCGGAACCGTCATGTTAACTGAACCCCTGTCGCTGCACTCCGCGCGACAGGCGCGATCCATGCGCTACAGGACATTTCGCCACAAAGGCACCACAGGAGCACTTCAATGACATCTGGACGGGTCAACCCGCAGCACCGCCTCGAAGATCAAGGGATCACAGGTCTCGGCAATGTCTATTACAACCTGTTGGAGCCTGCGCTGATCGAAGCCGCGCTCAAACGCGATGAAGGCACGCTGGGCGAAGGAGGTACGTTCCTCGTCTCGACCGGCAAACACACCGGTCGGTCGCCCAAGGACAAATTCGTGGTGCGCACACCGTCCGTGGAAGACAGCATCTGGTGGGAAAACAACGCCCCGATGGAACCCGCTGCGTTCGACGTGCTTTACGCTGATATGGTCAAGCATATGGAGGGCGGCGACTACTTTGTGCACGACCTTTTCGGAGGCGCAGATCCCGCGCACCGTCTTGATGTCCGTGTCGTGACAGAGCTTGCGTGGCATGGCCTGTTCATCCGCCACCTGCTGCGTCGCCCCGACCGGGATGAGCTGGACGACTTCACCGCTGATTTCACAATCATCAACTGCCCGACCTTCCACGCGGACCCAGCCAAGCATGGCTGCCGCTCTGAGACCGTGATCGCGCTGAACTTCGACAAGAAGCTGATCCTGATCGGCGGAACGGAATATGCCGGTGAGAACAAGAAATCCGTGTTCTCCCTGCTGAACTATTTGCTGCCAGAGAAGGGCATCATGCCGATGCACTGCTCGGCCAACCACGCGCCCGGCAACCCTGTCGATACGGCGATTTTCTTTGGCCTCTCCGGTACGGGTAAGACGACGCTTTCCGCGGACCCGGCCCG
Organism: Pseudomonadota bacterium; assembly: GCA_038532735.1. Taxonomy (GTDB): domain Bacteria; phylum Pseudomonadota; class Alphaproteobacteria; order Rhodobacterales; family Rhodobacteraceae; genus JAHTBL01. Next base: position 569,603 of record JBCBAC010000001.1, on the reverse strand, counting down.
CACGCTCATTGGCGATGATGAACACGGCTGGTCCGACCGCGGCACCTTCAACTTCGAAGGCGGATGCTATGCCAAGACGATCAACCTCAGTGCTGAGGCCGAGCCCGAGATTTACGCGACTACCAAGAAATTCGGCACCGTGATCGAGAACATGGTCTTTGACGAGGAGACCAAAGAGCTTGATTTCGAAGACGACAGCCTGACCGCCAACATGCGCTGCGCCTACCCGCTGAATTACATCTCCAACGCGTCGTCCAGCGCACTGGGCGGTCATCCTAAGAACATCATCATGCTGACCTGCGATGCGTTCGGCGTTCTGCCTCCCATCGCGCGGCTGACACCTGCACAGGCGATGTATCACTTCCTGTCTGGCTTCACCTCCAAGGTGGCGGGAACCGAGCGTGGCGTGACTGAGCCGGAGCCCACCTTCTCCACCTGTTTTGGCGCACCGTTCATGCCGCGCCGCCCCGAAGCCTACGGCAACCTGCTGCGCGAGAAGATCGCAAAGCACGGCGCGACCTGCTGGTTGGTGAACACGGGTTGGACCGGCGGCGCTTATGGCTCCGGCTCTCGCATGCCGATCCGCGCAACCCGCGCACTGCTGACAGCCGCTCTGGATGGCTCCCTCGCGGCGGTCGATTTCCGCAAAGACCCCAATTTCGGGTTTGAAGTTCCGGTCAGTGTCGAAGGCGTGGCCGACATCCTTCTGGATCCGCGCCGAACGTGGGCCGACGCAAGCGCCTATGACGCGCAAGCCGAAAAGCTCGTGCAGATGTTTGCCGACAATTTCGAGCAATACGTGCCCTACATCGACGATGATGTGAAAGCCGCCGCCATCGGTTAAAAGAGCCCGCGCCGGATCAGGTTAAGCCCCGCCAAAAACAAAACGGCCAGCGTCGCTTTTCTGAAAGCCTGCTGGTCGATCTTATCATGTACCAGCCAACCGAGTGCCATACCTGCAAAGGCTGGCGCGATCATGATGGCTGAAAAGGGCACCGTCCGCGCGTTCAGCACGCCGGATTGCAAATGCGCGGCGGTCAGCGCCACAGCACCAAGCCCGTAGATCACGCCCATCACGCGCATCTGATCGACCTTGGGCGTGTTGATCGCCGTCAGATAGGCCACGGTCGGCGGTCCCCAGATGCCGGATATGCCCCCAATGAAGCCTGCAAAGGTGCCAATCCCGGCCTCCCACCGATGTTTCAACGCAGGCGCGATGTGCAACCGCCACCCGGCAAGCTGAAACGCTGCGAAAAGCACCACCGGAACGCCCATCGTCAAAAACAGCATGTTCACGGGCAGCACGGCGACCAGTTGCGCGCTGAGCAAAAGCGCGACCAGTCCAAAAACCAGAAACCGCCAGACCGCGCGGATCGACCGCAAAGCGGCACCGATCCCTTGCCGCAACGCCTGCGCTCCATTTGCGACGAGCGTGGGCAAAATCAGCCCCGCAAGCGCCACATCGGGGGGCAAAAAGCCTGAAAGCCCCGAAATCACGACCATCGGCATGGCGAACCCAACGACGCCTTTCACCAATCCGCCTAAAAACGCGATCCCAAGTGCGGCGATCAGCAGGGTTGGGGACATGAGGGCAAAAATGCTATCCATGCTTTCAAATAGCGCAGCCCTCTTCGCGCTGCACTGCAATAATCGCTTGCGCAATTTTTGTTCAAACCGCCGCTTTAATTGGAATAAAAGTTGCGCTGCACCTGCGAACGCCCTATGTCGTCAGGTAACCAAACAAAGGAACTGATTCATGGCCCACGACGGACAAGACATGCCCCTCGCGCCCACGGCGCGGCTCCCTGATCTTCTCAGCCTCACCGGTGCTGCAATTGCCCCGGTGGAAGAGGTGCTGAGCAAGGCTAAAGAGGCTCTGCGCAAGATAGTGACGAAGGACGGGCGCGTCTCTGGCGGCCTGATCGAAGCGAACCAGACGGCGGCCCACGGACTCGCATGGCTCGCCACATATGTTGAGTCGCTGCGCCAAATGCAGGCCTGGGCCGAAAAGCTGCAAGCCGAAGGCAAATTTGGCGAGACCGAGCAACTGATCCACCAGATCGCCTTTGGCGAATACCTCTGGCAGATATATGGCGGCATTCCGATGAACCAGGGCGAAATCCTGCGGCTTCAGGATATCGGCCTGACACAGGACGATATGCGCGCACTGATGGACCCGGCGGTCATGACGCTCACGCAGTCCGGCAACACCCAAGCCGCCCGCACGCGCTTGGTGGAACTGATGCAGGAACACTCCGCCAACATCACCGTCGGCACCTCCGGCCTTGATGATGAGCTTGAGATGATCCGCGAGCAGTTCCGCCGCTTCTCCATCGACAAGGTGGAGCCGCACGCCCACGAATGGCACCTCAAAGACGAACTGATCCCGATGGAAATCATCGAGGAACTGGCCGAAATGGGCGTCTTCGGCCTGACCATTCCCGAGGAATATGGCGGATTTGGCCTATCCAAGGCGTCGATGTGCGTCGTCTCCGAAGAGCTTTCGCGCGGCTATATCGGCGTCGGCTCCCTCGGCACCCGCTCCGAAATCGCTGCTGAGCTGATCATCTGCGGCGGCACCGAAGAGCAAAAGCAGAAATGGCTGCCGCAGCTGGCCTCTGCCGAAACGCTGCCGACAGCTGTATTTACCGAGCCCAACACCGGTTCCGACCTCGGGTCCCTGCGCACCCGCGCGGTGAAGGACGGCGACGATTACCGCATCACCGGCAACAAGACCTGGATCACCCACGCGACCCGCACGCAGATCATGACGCTGCTGGCACGCACCGATCCCGAGACGACCAACTACTCCGGTCTGTCCATGTTCATCGCCGAGAAAACACCCGGCACGGATGAAAACCCGTTCCCGACAGAGGGCATGACCGGCGGCGAGATCGAAGTCCTCGGCTATCGCGGCATGAAGGAATACGAACTGGCCTTCGACAACTTCCACGTCAAAGGTGAGAACCTTCTGGGCGGCGAAGAAGGCAAAGGCTTCAAGCAGCTGATGGAGACGTTCGAAAGCGCCCGCATCCAGACCGCGGCCCGCGCCGTCGGTGTCGCGCAATCCGCGCTCGACATCGCAATGCAATACGCGCTGGAGCGTAAGCAGTTCGGCAAAGCCCTGATCGAGTTTCCGCGCGTGTCTGGCAAGCTCGCGATGATGGCCGTGGAAATCATGATCGCTCGCCAACTGACCTATTTCTCCGCTGTTGAGAAAGACGAAGGCCGCCGCTGCGACCTTGAGGCCGGCATGGCCAAATTGCTCGGCGCACGCGTCGCTTGGGCCGCTGCCGATAACGGCCTGCAAGTCCACGGCGGCAACGGCTTCGCGCTGGAATACAAGATCAGCCGCGTGCTTTGCGATGCGCGCATCCTCAACATCTTCGAAGGTGCCGCCGAAATTCAGGCACAGGTCATTGCGCGCCGTCTCTTAGACTAAGCGCCAAATCACAAAAAAGCGTAAAAGCCTCGCCACCGGCGGGGCTTTTTCATTTTAACTGAGAAATAGCTTCTCAATTTCAAAGTCTTACAACTTTTCTTCAAAAAACTTCACCTATTTTGTCGATCCACCCGTCTCCCGTTCGTCATGTCCATGAAAGCACCCCGCTTTCGGGAACTTTACAAACGGAGACACTGACATGACCCTTTCCCAAATCCTGCTCACCGGCGCTGGCATCCTGGCATTGGCAACCGCCGCCACCTACCTGATCCCCAGCAAGGTGCAGGTCGAACGCACCGCTATCATCGACGCCGACCCGCAGACGATCTTGCAACTGGCCGCCTCCAACACCGGCTACCAAGCGTTCAACCCCTATAAGGCGAGCGATCCCAACCTGAAGATCACCCATTTCGGCCCCGAAAGCGGTGTCGGCTCCGGCTTCCACTTCGACGGCAAAGAAGGCAAAGGCAGCCAGACGGTCGCCGCTGTCACCGACACCTCCGTCACCTATGACATCGACCTCGGCCCCATGGGGCAACCGACCCAATCGCTGACCGTGACGCCCACCGCCAACGGCACCGAAGTCACCTGGCGCATGGAAACCGACATGGGAATGAACCCCGTCTTCCGCGTCTTTGGTCTTTTCATGGACGGCATGATCGGCAAGACTTTCGAAGCAGGTCTCGCCAACCTCGCCAAAGCGACTGCATAAGGGAACCAATTCAATGCGTTATACATTTTTTCTTTACTCCAACCCCGCCGACTTTGCCGACATGACACCCGAGGACTGGGCCAAAGAGAAAGAGGTTTACGGCGCCTATATCGGCGCGCTGCAAGAGGCGGGTGTGTTCGTCGATACTGACTGGCTCCACCCTGCGCATACCGCGACGACCGTAAGCCTTGCCGATGGCGAGACCCGCATTCAGGACGGTCCTTTCGCCGACACGAAAGAAACGCTGGGAGGCTTCTTCATCGTCGATGTCCCCGATCTGGATGCCGCCCTTGCGTGGGCTGCCAAATGCCCCGCCGCCGCCTACGGCAAGGTCGAGGTCCGCGCCTCCGCGATGGATAGCGTATGACAGCAGACGCGCGCGCGGCGGAGGTTGCGCGCGCTTCTTACGGCAAGCTGATCGCGATCTTGGCCAGCCGCACCCGCGATATTGCCGCCGCCGAAGACGCGCTGGCTGACGCCTTCGCCAAAGCGCTCACCACATGGCCTGACCAAGGCATTCCCGCCAATCCAGAAGCCTGGCTGGTGACAACCGCCCGCAACCGGCTCACCGATCACCAGCGCCGCGCGGCAAAGATCGATTACACCGACGAGGTTCCAGAGATGGCCCAACCGAACTTACAACCCGATTTCCCTGACGAACGGCTCAAGCTCATGTTCGTCTGCGCCCACCCGGCGATTGACGCCAAGCTGCACACCCCGCTCATGCTGCAAACCGTCCTTGGCGTGGACGCCGACCGCATTGGTGCGGCCTTCCTGATCTCGCCCACTGCGATGGCTCAGCGCCTTGTCCGCGCGAAGGTCAAGATCAAAGCCAACGCCATTCCCTTCCTGATCCCCGACGAAACGCTTCTGCCAGAGCGGCTGTCTGCTGTGCTTGAGGCCGTCTACGGCGCCCATGCGCTCGATTGGCTGGACGGCGAAGACAGCCTCGCAGGAGAGGCGCTCTACCTCGCATGGCTCTTGGCAGAGCTGATGCCGGATCAACCCGAAACCCTCGGCCTTGCCGCCCTCATCGGCTTTGCGCAATCACGGCATGCCGCCCGCATTCAGGATGGCATGCTTGTGCCCCTGCATGAGCAAGACACAGCGCTTTGGGAACAGCCGTTGATCGACCGCGCCGCTGCGATGCTGTCACACGCTCAGAAGGCCGGAAAAATCGGACGTTTTCAGTTGGAGGCTGCCATTCAAGCCGTTCACGCCCACCGCGCGACGACCGGACAGACCGATTGGCACGCGTTGCTGCAGCTTCATACCGCGCTGGTCACGCTCTATCCCACTTTGGGTGCCGCAGTCTCGCAGGCCGCGGCAGCAGCACGCGCTATTAGCCCTGCCGAAGGACTCCGGTTACTCGACCGGATTGAGCCAACCGCGGCGCAGAGGTTTCAGCCTGCGCTGGCGACACGTGCTTATCTGATGGGGGAGATTGGCGAAGCTCAGAAGGCAATCGCGCTTTACGACAAGGCGATTTCGCTGACGACCGAGACGCCACTTAGGCGCTACCTGCAAGCAAAGCGCGCTGCATTGACGTGAAACGGCGCGCCTCAAAGCAGAGGCACGCCGTCCGTCTTTCTTAAATCAGGCTACGACCTTTGACGTCGCCATTGCCGCGCAGCATGAAGAACAGACCACCGGCCAGCAACATGCCTTGCAACTGCCACCCCGAGAACGGGCCAAAATAGATCATCACGATCACACCAGCGACGACACTTGCAATCGCGAAACCAGCCAAACGTGTCAGCAGGTCAGAGAACCAGTTGTTGCGCAGGAAGCCACCGATCAGAAGGGCGATACCGCCACCGATTTCAGCCAGCGCTGCCAAGGCGAAAAGCACCAGCGGAAGGCCATATCCTTCGGCTTGTATCGCCATGTCCGGGATCTTGAACATGCCTTGCTCGATGATGATGGCCGCCAACGGAATACGGATGAACCAGTCAGCACTACGAATGGTTGGAATACGGCGCGCCGTATCGGCGGCCACGTCGATCATAGTCATACTTTCGCTCCTTGTTTCGCGCTGGCAATCTTCGCTCGCGCAGGGTGTCGCAAGGTCAATTCCAGCGACTCTCGTTAAGGAATACGCACTTTGATGGCTTTTGGTTCACGCGCTGCATGCGATTTCCCTTTGTATACAAGGGTATATCGCAATCGAGCGGTCCTATTCGATTGATTCCAAACAGCTTTGCTGCAGTCGTTGCTCTCTTCACGAAACTGCGAATTGTGCCATTTATTTTCGGGCTGGACCAAAATCCCAGGCCCGGCCACAAAGGGGTGTGACCCTTCGATTGCTCTTTATCGTGCTTTTACTCAGCGGCTGTCTGCGGGATGAAACCATCTCTGGCTACGCGCCAGAGGGCGCCATTTTCGCGCTGCAAAGCATCGACGATCAGCCTTTCACAACCACCGCCACGATCAGCTTTCCCGCGCAGGGGCGGATCACGGGCCAAGCGCCATGCAACAGCTATGCGGCGATGCAAACGGTGCCCTATCCGTGGTTCAACGCGCAGGCGATCCTGTCGAGCAAACGCGCCTGCCCGGACCTCGCAACAGAGCAGAGCTTCTTCGCCGCCTTGTCTGACATGACCCTGTCAGAGGTGTCAGGCACGACACTGATCCTGTCGAATGACGCGGGCCGTAAGATGGTCTTCACCGCGCGAAACTAGCGGGCGAGCAGGTCGATCAGACGCTGTCTGGCAGGTGGCAAAGGACGGTCGCCAAGCGCGGGCACAAGGCGGGTTTTCAGGAAATACCCTGTCGTGTGCAGCCCCTCGCGGATTTCTTCGTCGGGTGCGGTGCCAAGCCCAAGCATACACGGGGGCAGCGGCAAAAGTTTGTCCGCCCAGACACCCGCCCCCTCTGCCGACACAGCACGTCCCGTCTTGGGCGACACATAGGCCAGATCGTCCACCCCCCCGGTGGCCGCGCATTCGGTCAGATCAAGCCCAAAACCCATGTCTTCGAGCAGAGCCAGCTCCCAGCGCAGATAGGCCAAAGGCCAGGCATCGGTCTGCCCTAAAAGATCCATCAGAGTAATTGATTGCCGATATAACTGCGGATGGGCCTCCCGCTCAGGCAGTGCGAACGCAAGCAGCGCGCAGATGGCGTTCAGCCCAGCAAGCGCCAACCGGTCGCCCATCACAGCCGCCGCGCGTGACCGCACAGGCTCGACCGAATAGCTGCCCAGATGCTCCTCCAACCGCGCGCGCCAGCTCACATCCAACTGCGCGCCGGGTTGTAGGACCGGCGCGATCTTGCGGCTCGTCCCGCCGCGCACGACACCGGCTTGCAGCCCGTGTTCTTCGGTGAAAACGTCGATGATGACAGAGGTTTCCCCGTGCTTTCGCACGCGCAACAACGCCCCTTCATCCCGCCAATCGACCATGGGGCTATCCCATCACGCCAGCGACGGGTCGTCCAGCAAATGCCGCCCTGCGCGGTCCTCGACCTCGATCACCCAAAGGTCCGGATCAAACGAGCGCTGCTTTTCGCAAGAGGCGTCAACCTCGGCCTCAGGCCCTTCGCTCAGCACGTCCCAAATCCGCGCACCTGTCATCAGATCAAAGCTCCGCTGATAGAGCACCGCTTGCCCATCGAGCGTGTTCAACTTCACCAGAACCGCACCCGCCGTGGCATCGCCCTTGGCCACCACCATGCAGGGAATGCCCAGCGCCTCCAGCCGCATCCGGTAGGCGTCGACCCAGAACCCGGTGGTCAGACGGCTCATGTATTCCCGTCGCGGAAGTTGAGGCCCATCTCGTCGTAACGCTCGGATTCCTCAAGCCAGTTCGGCCGCACCTTCACCTGCAAAAAGAGATGCACCTTGCGACCCAGAAACTCTTCGAGTTCCTCCCGCGCGGCTTTGCCGACCGCTTTGATCGTCTCGCCCTTATTGCCCAGAACGATGCCCTTATGCCCGTCCCGCATCACATAAATCAGCTGGTCGATCTTGGCAGAGCCATCCTTACGCTCTTCCCATTTCTCTGTCTCGACGGTCAGCTGATAGGGCAGCTCCTGATGCAGCCGCAGCGTCAGTTTCTCGCGCGTCGTCTCCGCCGCAATCATGCGCATCGGCAGATCCGCGATCTGATCTTCGGGGTAGAGGAACGGCCCTTCTGGCACCTCACCCGCCAGCCACTTACGCAGATCGTCAACCCCATGCCCCTTCTCGGCAGAGATCATGAATGTCTCGGAAAACGGGAAAAGCTCATTGAGGTCCTTGGTCAGCCCCAGCAGCACATCCGACTTCACCCGGTCAATCTTGTTGATCGCCAGCGCCACCCTCTGTCCGGTCGCGCGTTCTTCCAGCGACTCGATAATCGCGCGCACTCCATCGGTGATCCCGCGATGCGCCTCAATCATCAGAACGACAACATCGGCATCAGCCGCCCCGCCCCAAGCGGCCGCCACCATCGCGCGGTCCAAGCGGCGGCGCGGGCGAAACAGCCCCGGCGTATCAACGAACACAAGCTGCGATTGCCCCTCCATCGCGACACCACGAATGCGCGCGCGCGTCGTCTGCACCTTATGCGTTACGATAGAGACCTTCGCCCCGACCATCCGGTTCAGCAGTGTCGATTTGCCAGCGTTCGGCTCCCCGATCAGAGCCACAAATCCTGCGCGTGTGTCTGTCATTTGGCACCCTCCAACCGGGCCAGCATCGCGCGGGCCGCAGCTTGTTCGGCATGGCGTTTCGAGCCCGCCTCCGCCTGCGCGGCCTCACCGCTTTGCAATGTCACTTCGATCACAAACTGAGGCGCATGATCTGGCCCCGTCCGCTTGGCAATCTCGTATTTGGGCGGCTGTTGCCCGCGCGCCTGAACCCATTCCTGCAAGGCAGTTTTCGGGTCGCGCGCATCGGCTTCAACGGTCTGCACCCGGTCGCCCCAAAGCCGCGTGACAACCTCGCGCGCGGCCTCAAACCCCCCGTCGCGGTAAACGGCAGCAATCACCGCCTCCATCGCGTCGCCCAAAAGCGCCTGTTTGCGCCGCCCGCCCGAGAGCATCTCGGACCGGCCCAGTTTCAGCACGTCGCCCAACGCGATCTCGCGCGCGACTTCGGCGCAGGTTTCCTTGCGCACAAGCGCGTTAAACCGCGGAGCCAACTGCCCCTCTGCGGCATCCTTGTCGGCCAGCAAAACCGCTTCGGCCATCACGAGGCCCAAGACCCGGTCGCCCAGAAATTCCAGCCGTTGATTGTCATCGCGATTGGGCGTGGACATCGACGCATGCGTCACCGCACGTACCAGCAATTCAGGGCGCGCAAACTGATGCCCCAAACGGCTTTCAAAATCCTTCAGGTCACTCGACAGCTTCACTCGATCGCCTTGAAGAAGCGATCCCCGCGCCATGTCCAGAAGAAGAACATGGACCGCCCCGCGGACGAGAACATCACCCGGTCCGCCCGGCCAATCAGGTTCTCATACGGCACGAAACCGACCCCACGCGCCGCCAGCGGAACGCGGCTATCGGTCGAGTTATCGCGATTGTCCCCGATGAACATGTATTCACCTTCAGGCACCGTATAGACGGGTGTGTTGTCCAGAGCGCGATTACCCACATTGAGGATATTGTGCGTGCGCCCGTTCGGCAGCGTCTCCCGCTGGCGCGATTTGAGGCACACAGCCCCCTCGCCCACCGGACCGTTTTCGCAAAGCGGGTAACGGCCTTGCGGACCTTGGCGTTCGTAAATCTCTTCGAAATTGCCCGCATCCTCAACCGGAACCGGGACGCCATCAATATGCAGACGACCCTGCTTCATCTGGATCGTATCGCCGGGCATTCCGATCAGGCGCTTGATGAACTCCGCACCTGTGCCCGGGTGACGAAAGACAATCACATCACCGCGCTCAGGCTCACCGCCCCAAAATCGCGTGTTGTCCCCATCAAACATTCCGCACACATCTTTGGCATCAATGTCGATCCCAAACTGCGGCAGGCGCAGGCTGGGGCAGGACGCATAGGAATAGCCGTAGGCCATCTTGTTAACGAAAACGAAATCGCCAATCAGCAGCGTGTCTTTCATCGAACCGGAGGGAATCCAGAACGGCTGGAAGAAGAGCGTCCGGAAAATACCCGCGATCAGCAACGCATAGACGACCGTCTTGATCGTCTCGATGATCGGATTTTGCTTCTTTTCGGCCGCCTCAGCCATAATGGTCACTCCACTGCGCGATTGCGGGTGTCATGGGTTGCACGCCGAGGAGAGTCAAGCAGGCCGCGCCTCGATCACCACAAAGGCGCTGGCCCAGGGGTGATCATCGGTCAAAGTGACGTGAATAGTCGCAATATGCCCTTCAGGTGTCATCTGATCTAGACGCTCCTTCGCCCAGCCAGTGACCTGCATCACAGGCTGACCGGTGCGCAGATTGCTGACCGACATGTCTTTCCACGCAATCCCCATGCGCAACCCAGTCCCGAGCGCTTTGGAGCACGCCTCTTTCGCAGCCCAGCGCTTGGCATAGGTCCCGGCTACATCTTTGCGGCTTTCGGATTTGCGCTGCTCCGTCTCGGTGAAAACGCGATTGCGGAAGCGGTCGCCAAAGCGGTCCAGCGTGCTCTGAATGCGCTCGATATTCGCGAGGTCTGTGCCGATGCCTAAAATCATGCGCCCCTCTTACCCCGTCGCGCTAAACAATGGAAAGGTCACGCCAAGTGACCATGCGAGGATCAGCCCAAGGCCCAGACCTGCCGCCATAGCGCCTTGATGCTGCGCCACCCAGCGCCCCATCAGCCCGTAGACGATGAAGAAAAGCAGGATCACTGGCAGGATGATGATCAGGAAGAAGAGCCCTTCGAAATCCAGCGCCACCGCGGCACCCAGCGACAAAAAGAAGGTCGTGCGCGCGACCAGTCGGTGCCAAAATGGTGCGCGCCCGCCTGCGGTGGTCAGCGCATCGGCCAGCATGAACGGCACTGTGCCCAAAGCCAGCACCGCGATGATCAGCCACCGCGTCCCACTGGGCGTGAAGTTGGCCGCATAGCGATCAAGGCTCAGCCCGAATGCACCAATGCCCCAGATCAGCAGAGCGGCCAGACCAACCCATCCAACCTTGCCGAACGGCACTTTGAAATATCGCAGAAGCGCCAGTTGTACCGCGCCGTAGATCAGCAGATGCACCATAAGGTAATCCGCAACCAGCACCGGAAGCGCGCCAATCTCGATCCACATCGCGGCAAGCGGGGCCACCAAGGCCGGCACCGCGCTTGCAATCAGCAGCTGCCGCGTCCCAAGCGGGCTCCGGCGTCCGATCTGTTGCGGCAGGAGGCCCGCCAAACTCCACGCCATTGCAACAATCGCCGAAAGCAAAAGCGCGATCCAGCCACCTGTTGTTGCGAGTGTGGGCGAAACCGAGCGCTCATAAGCGCGGTTCAGCCAATCCACAGCCTCGCGCAGACCTGTCGGGCTATAAAGAACACCCACATGCTCGACGTTAGGCGCGACGACGGCGCGACGGATCACGCCGTCGCCAGTTGCCGTATCGCCCTCTCCTGCATCCGCATCGACCAGAGCCATTGCCTTGATCGCGGCCTCTCGCAGCATCGGCTCCCAATCGCCGGTGATCATCAGCAGATCCGCGGGAGCCTCCGCCGTCACTGCCTGCGAAAACATCGAAATACCGACAATAGACCCGACACGATCATCCGCAATCGCCGTCCGAGCGATCACGTCGGTCGCCATTGAGTGACCAAGCAACGTAACGCGGCCCTCCCACCCGGTTTCGGACAACGCAAAATCCATCACGCGTCGCGTCTCGTCGATCAATCGCTGCGTGGTGCCTTCGATCTTGTTCACATCGCCGGACATTGGCACCGGATTGCGCCCATGGCCTTCAAAATCAAAGGAAAACACCCGGTACCCGGCGCGCGCCAGTGTGAGCGCATACGCCTCCATCAACTGAAGCGAGCCTGCAAAGCCATGCGCAACCACGACCAACGGCCCATCACTGGCAGGGAGAGTATATTGGCGCACAGGCGTGGTTCCCGCGGCCATGTTAGATATCTCGATCCCGCTGCGCGCGGCCTCCAGCCGGTCGAGGGAAATCAGAACAGCGCCGAGCGCGAACAGGAACGCGATGATACGCAAAACAATCCGGCTCCAAGCAATGGCGGCCGCCCCATGCGCCCGCATTACTTAGGCCGTCACCCCAGCACGCGCCGCATCCATGATCCCACGCATTTTCTCAATGGCGGGACCGAGGCCCAGAAACAGCGCCTCCCCCATCAGGAAGTGACCGATATTGAGTTCCATGATCTGCGGCAGCGCTGCAATCGGCGGCACACAGCCATAGGTCAGCCCGTGGCCTGCATGCACCTCCAGCCCAAGATCATGGGCAAAAGCGGCCATCTCGGTCAGTTTGGCAAGCTCGGCATCTCGCTCGTCAAAACGCCCCTCGGCATGGGCGTCGCAGTAGGCCCCTGTGTGCAGCTCAATGACCTCCGCACCGATCCGATGCGTGGCCTCGATCTGACGCTGGTCCGCTGCGATAAAGATCGAAACCCGCGACCCGGCCTCTCGCAAAGGCGCAATGAAATGCGCCAGCTTGTTCTCCTCACGCGCTACTTCCAAACCGCCTTCCGTCGTGCGCTCCTCCCGCCGTTCGGGCACGATACACACGGCATGGGGCTTGTGACGCAGCGCAATTGCCTGCATCTCCTCCGTCGCGGCCATCTCGAAATTCAGCGGCACGTTCAGCGCCTCCATCAGCGCGTCGATATCATCATCGCGCATATGGCGGCGGTCCTCGCGCAGATGTGCGGTGATCCCGTCAGCCCCCGCCGCCTCGGCAATCGCCGCAGCCCGCAAAGGGTCCGGCACAGCCCCGCCGCGCGCATTGCGCAGCGTGGCGACGTGATCAATATTCACACCCAGACGGAGTTTCTCAGCCATGACAGGTCCTTCCTCTTTGGGCAGAACCTAGTCTGCGGAGTTGCTTGCGTCAGCCTTTTTGATCGCTTTTTTCTTCAGCTCTGCCAGCTTCGCCGTCAGCCGCCCTTTGCGCCGCTTTTGATAAGCTCGGATCACGGGGACCGACAGATAGTAAACAATCGTCGCCGTGACGACACCGGGGATCAGACCGCCGATCATGTAGGGAAAGAAAATCTCGTCGTAAAAGACACTTAACCCAGTCCAATCGACCTCTTCATGGGTGAAGATCGCGGTGAAATTGTGCCACAGGTCCCAGCCTGCATCGACGAACTTGCCGCCAAAAGACCGCTCCGACGCGCGCTCTGCCGCGTTTGTGCCAAGGATCCAATCGCCGAACGACAGCGCCACGACGCCGATGGGCACGTAAGTCAGCGGGTTGCCGAAAAACGTCCCCATTAGGGAGGCCAGAATATTGCCCCGCATGATGAAGGCCAGAAAAGCCGCCACGAAGAAGTGCAGCCCGTAGAACGGCGTGAAGGCCGCGAAGACGCCCGCCCAGATACCGCGCGCGATCTTTTCGGGTGTGTCGGGCAGACGGCGCACGCGGTGTTTGACGTACTCAAACGCACGCGCCCAGCCGCCGCGTGGGTAGAGGAAGTCCAGAATGGCCTTCCAGACCGAGCGCCTATCCCGACGTTTGAATACCAAAGGTTACGTTCCTACTCCGCCGCTGCTGCGGTCAATGACGTCTCGGGTTCCCTGTGCCGCGCGATAGAGGCTACATCACTTTCCGCCTCAAGCGCAGTCATGACGGTGTGCAGATGCTCCACATCCCGCAGGTCCACATCTATCGTCAGTCTGTAATAATCTGGTTTACGATCCGCGAATTTTAAATCGCTGATATTGGCCTTTTGCTCACCGATCAATGTGCAAATCCGTCCCAAGACGCCGGCGTCATTGCTGATCGCCACATCCAGCGTGACCGTGTAGATCGCGCGGTGCGTGCCGCTGTGCCATTGCAGGTCAATCCAATTGTCCAGATCGTCCTCGTAGATCGCCAGTTGCGCACAATCAATCGCGTGCACCAGAACGCCCTCGCCCCGCTTTGCGATACCCACGATGCGTTCGCCCGGAACCGGCTGACAACAGCCTGAGCGTGTGAAGGACTGATCGGGTGAGAGGCCCACAACCGCGCGGCGCTCGTCCACCACATCGCCTTTGGTGTCGGCCAGTTCCGGATAGAGCGCGCTCACCACGTCATGGGCCGTAATCTCCGCACTGCCCAAACGCGCCAGCATTTCAGCCCGCCCGGGAATGCCCAAGGTCTTGGCCGCGGTGTTCAGCGCCTTGTCGGAGGCCTTCTTGCCGATATGCTCAAACGCCACGCGGGCCAGTTCAGCCCCCAGCTTCATGAACCGCTCACGATCTTCCTCGCGCAGAGATTTGCGGATCGCGGCCTTAGCCTTGCCTGTCACGGCGATGTCAATCCACGTGGCCTGCGGGCGCTGACCCTCTGCCGTGATGATCTCCACCGATTGACCGTTCTTGAGCCGCGTCCAAAGCGGCACGCGGATGCCGTCGACCTTCGCGCCCACACAGGCACTGCCGATCCGCGTATGGATCGCATAGGCGAAATCAATCGGTGTGCCGCCGCGCGGCAGCTTGAACACGTCCCCCTTGGGCGTGAAACAGAAGACCTTGTCCGAATACATCTCCAGCTTCACCGCTTCAAGGAATTCGTCGTGATCTTCTGACATCTCGAACCGTTCGGTCAGCCCGGCGATCCACTTGGCAGGGTCCACAGCAAAGGGGTTCTCCGCACGCACACCGTCACGGTAGGACCAATGCGCAGCGACACCCGCCTCGGCAACCTCGTGCATCTGGCGGGTGCGGATCTGCACCTCCACCCGTTTCCCATCGCGCCCCGACACAGTGGTGTGCAGCGACCGATACCCGTTGGATTTCGGCTGACTGATGTAGTCCTTGAAACGCCCCGGCACGGACCGCCAGCGCTGGTGGATCGCGCCCAATACGCGATAGCAATCCTCTTCGCTCTGCGTGACGATCCGAAAGCCGTAGATGTCTGATAGGCGAGAGAAACCCTGCTCTTTCTCCTGCATCTTGCGCCAGATCGAATAGGGCTTCTTGGCGCGCCCGAACACATCGGCCTGAATGCCGGCCTTCTCCAGCTCGCGCCGCATATCGCCGGTGATCTTGTGCATCACATCGCCGGTTTCCCTCTGCAATGTAATGAACCGCCGAATGATCGAGGACCGCCCCTCCGGGTTCAGCACCCGAAACGCCAGATCCTCCAGCTCTTCGCGCATCCACTGCATGCCCATGCGGCCCGCGAGCGGCGCGAAGATATCCATCGTCTCGCGCGCTTTTTGCTGCTGCTTCTCGGGTCGCATCGACCGGATCGTACGCATATTGTGCAGCCGGTCAGCCAGCTTCACGAGGATCACGCGCATGTCTTTCGACATCGCCATGAAGAGCTTGCGGAAATTCTCAGCCTGCTTGGTCTCGGTCGAGCTCAGCTGCAGGTTCGTCAGCTTTGTCACCCCATCGACGAGCTCGGCCACGTCTTTGCCGAAGTGATCGGCCACATCCCCATAGGTGGAGCGTGTGTCCTCGATCGTGTCATGCAAGAGCGCGGTGATGATCGTCGCGTCATCCAAGCGCTGCTCTGCCAGAATGGCGGCGACGGCAACGGGATGCGTGAAATACGGCTCGCCAGAATGGCGATATTGGCCGTGATGCATCTCTTCGCCATAAGCGAACGCATCGCGGATCATCGGTTCGTTTGTGCGCGGATTGTAGCTGCGGACCAGCTCGATCAGATCATCGTCTGTAATCATCTGGTCCGCGCCTTCCCAAGGCCGGGTGCGGCCTTACTTTTGCCCCTGCGCTTCCATCAGCGCGCGCAGCAGTTTCTCTTCCGACATGTCGTCATCGGCGGGCTTGTCAGCCTCAGCGCCCATAAGAAGCGCCATCGCATCCTCATCAGGCTCGTCGACCTCGATCTGGGTCTGATTCGACTCGATCAAACGCTCGCGAAGTTCATTGGCCGATTGCGTTTCATCTGCGATCTCTCGCAGGGAGACGACCGGGTTCTTGTCGTTGTCGCGATCCACGGTAATCGCTGCACCACTTGAGATTTCGCGCGCACGATGGGCTGCGAGCATGACAAGCTCAAAGCGGTTCGGAACCTTATCGACGCAATCTTCGACGGTGACGCGGGCCATGGGACACTCCACTTGGACAGAAATTAGAAGCGCTGGTCTTAAGCGCTGAACGCCAAAAACACAAGCCTTATCGGCCGTTCTCCATTGGAACGACCGCAGCCCGATCCACGTCAGGCAGCTTGTTCAGCATTTCGATCACGGTAGCGCCCAGAACCGGATGCGTCCAGTCCGGCGCGATATCGGCCAATGGCACCAGCACAAAGGCGCGATCCTGCAGGCGCGGATGCGGCAAGATCAGCTGATCCGGCGCGCGAAGCTGTTGGTTTTTCAAGGATAAGGCTTGCCAGTTTTCCTGCGTTTCCAAATCAGGATGCACCTGCCCGCCCAACGCCAGCAGATCAATGTCCAATGTCCGGCTCGCCCAGCGCTGCGCCCGGTCGCGGCCAAACTCGGCCTCCACCGCGTGCAAAGCGGCCAGCAAATCAACAGCGGCCAAGTCGCTGCGAATCTCGGCGCAGGCGTTTACGTAATCGGGCCCCGCACCTGCCGGAAAACAGGGGGTTGCGAAAAAACGGCTCACTTTCAGCACTTTAAGCCCTACCTCCGAGAGCTTTTCCAACCCAAGACGCACGGTTTCCGCGGGCGATCCGAAGCCCGAAGTCAGGTTGCTGCCCAGCGCAATCAGCGCAGTTCCTGTGGCGGAACCCTGCTTATAGGGTTGAAGCATTTGAAGTTTCCCGTATTTAAACTGTTTAGTTTCGCCGACCATTACCACTCACGAAGACCACTCACAGGCGAAACTGCATATCGAAAGGAAATTTGATGTTCTATCAAGGCGAACGGCTTGCGCTGTTCATCGATGGATCGAATCTTTATGCAGCTGCTAAGTCACTCGGATTCGACATCGACTACAAACTCCTGCGTCAGGAATTTATGCGGCGTGGGAAACTCTTGCGGGCTTTTTATTACACTGCCCTGCTTGAGAATGACGAATATTCACCGATCCGCCCGCTTGTTGACTGGCTTCACTACAACGGCTTTTCCATGGTCACAAAACCGGCCAAGGAATACACCGACAGCCAAGGCCGTCGGAAGGTCAAAGGCAACATGGACATCGAGCTGACCGTCAACGCGATGGAGCTTGCCCCCCATGTGGATCACATCGTCATTTTCTCGGGCGACGGGGATTTCCGACCTCTGGTCGAAAGCCTGCAGCGCCAGGGCGTGCGGGTCTCGGTCGTCTCGACGATCCGCAGCCAGCCGCCAATGATCGCGGACGAGCTGCGCCGGCAATGCGACAACTTCATCGAGTTGCAAGAGTTGAAGGATGTCATCGGGCGCCCCCCACGCGAGCCGCGCGAAGACAATCCGCGCGAGATGGCGGAAACCGAATAAGACAAAGGGCGGGTGTTGGGACCCGCCCTTTTTCGTTAGTCCCATGTTTCCCAAGGCGCACAAGATCAGGTAGCCTCAGCACATGATGACGCGCCGTCTTTGCCTCACGCTGCTGGCCAGCCTCGTTGCCGGATGCGGGGCTGTGCCGCCGACCCAGCACAATGATCCCAAAGGGCTCGCGCCTGCTATTGCCGCGCTAGGCCCCGGCGTTGACCCGGACGAGGCCCGCCGCGCCGCGCAAATCGCGCAAAGCTATGCGCTGCAGCTTGCAGCCGAGTATCAGATCACCGATCCGCCCCTGATCCATAACTACAAGGTGCACCGCGGTGAAAAAGCCCGCGGCATCTGCAATCACTTCACCGAAGATATCCTTGCGCGGCTCCGGCAAGAGCGCTTCCAGACGCTTTCCTTGCATTGGGCGACCTCGCCTACGACACTGATGAACCCCGTCCACCACGCCCCCGCGATCAGCGCCAAGGGCGCGCCCGTGGAAGACGGCATCATTCTGGACGGATGGCGTGACGGTGGGCGGCTTTACTGGTCACCTGTTGCAGAAGATCCGACCTATGATTGGCAGGACCTAAACGACGTGCAGGAGCTGCTTCAGGCGCGCCGCGCCCGGACCCGTTGAAACGCCGCTTCATCCAGTTGCAACCGCACACCCAAAGCGCCTGAGCCTGCCAGAACCGGGCTTTTGCGCAAAGCAATCTCGACCGCTTCGATCTCTGGATAGGCCGCGCAGGCCTCGACAATGCGCGTCATCAGCCGTTCCTGCGTGTGGTAATGCCCGTCGCGTGCCAGCCGGTCGATCTCGGCGACCAGCGGGTCATAGTCAAAGACCCGATCCATCCCGTCTGCATCAATAAAAACCAGATCGGCACTGATCGTCAGGATCAGGTCCAGCACATGCGCATCCGGCACCACATCCTCGGGCCCGTAAGTCCCGATATCGCACGCAATCACCAGATCGCGCAGTTCCACCATGCTGTGCAAAGCCCTACTCCTCGAACCCTTCCTCGGCCCAACGCGCCACTTCCTGCGTCAGCCGTTTCTTATAACGGCGCTGCCGCCGCCGCGCCTTGGCCGGGCTGGCCCGCCAACCCTCGCGCTTGTCGGACACGATGTCCTCAATATCATCCGCCGTCTCAACCCGGCGCGCATCCTTGGGGGAGGTCCGCTTCATCGCAGTTTCCCCCGCCAGATCAGCGATTGCCGGTTCATGCCGTGCAGATCCGCCACGCCATCCGCAATATCGCCCGCTAGGCGCGCAGCCCTCTCGGCCTGTTCGTCGGTCAAATGCTTATACGCGGGCCGCGCGATATGGTCATACCAAACGCCCCCGCACACGTGATCCAGCACGATCCGCTGAAAGCAATGGTCATTGACCACAGGCCAGCCCCGCGCCCGCTCGCGCGCCATCTCAGGCAACACCTCGCGGGTCAGCCGCAGATAAGTTGCCACGTTGTTTGACTGTGTCATTTCCATGCCCCAGACCTAGGCTGGGCCTGCGCGAAAACAAACGCGGGCCTAGACCTTCGCCCCCCGCTGCCTTACCTCTATGACAAGCGGAGTTTGCTAAATGACCAAGTCCTCACTGACACTCTATCTTGCGGCCCCACGCGGTTTTTGTGCCGGCGTCGACCGGGCCATCAAGATCGTCGAGATGGCGCTCCAGAAATGGGGTCGGCCTGTCTATGTGCGCCACGAGATCGTGCATAACAAATTTGTCGTGGACAGCCTGCGCGATCAGGGCGCTGTCTTTGTCGAAGAGCTAGACGAATGCCCTGACGACCGCCCTGTCATCTTCTCGGCCCATGGCGTGCCCAAAGCCGTGCCCGCCGCTGCCGCCAAGCGCGAGATGATCTATGTCGACGCGACCTGCCCGCTTGTGTCGAAAGTGCATATCGAGGCCGAGCGCCACCACCGCAACGGCCTGCAGATGATCATGATCGGCCATGAGGGGCATCCGGAAACCGTTGGCACGATGGGTCAATTGCCGGAAGGCGAGGTGCTTCTGGTCGAGACGGTCGAAGACGTCGCCACCGTGCAGGTCCGCGACCCTGATCAGCTTGCTTTTGTTACACAAACCACTCTCTCGGTCGACGACACAATCGACATCGTCGCCGCCTTGAAGGCGCGGTTCCCTGCGATCGTCGGCCCTCACAAGGAAGACATCTGCTATGCCACGACCAACCGGCAGGAAGCGGTGAAAGCCATCGCCTCCAAGTGCGATGCTCTGCTTGTGGTCGGCGCGCCGAATTCCTCCAATTCCAAACGCCTGGTCGAGGTCGCCTCTCGCGAGGGGTGCCAGTACGCCCAGCTCGTTCAACGCGCCGCCGATATCGACTGGCGCGCGCTCGACGGCATCAAAACCCTCGGCATCACCGCAGGCGCCTCCGCCCCGGAGGTCCTGATCAACGAGGTCATCGACGCCTTCCGCGACCGCTTCGACACCACCGTCGAGCAGGTGACAACCGCCGAAGAGAACGTCGAATTCAAAGTCCCCCGCGTCCTGAGAGAGCCCGCATGATTTCGCTTCAGTTTCTGGTTACCGCCCTGGTCGTCGTGATCGCGCCGGGCACAGGCGTGCTCTACACACTGGCACTTGGTCTGGGCCAAGGACGCCGCGCCGCAATTGCCGCAGCCACTGGCTGCACCTTCGGGATCGTGCCACATCTGGCCGCTGCCATCCTTGGCGTCGCCGCGATCCTTCATACCAGTGCGCTGCTGTTTAACATCGTGAAATTCGCAGGCGTCGCCTACCTGCTCTACCTCGCGTGGCAATCGCTGAAATCAGGCGGCGCGCTCGCCATCAGCGCCGAACGCAAAAGCGGCGCGCTGATCAACATTCTTAACCCCAAGCTGTCGATCTTCTTTCTGGCGCTGCTGCCACCGTTCCTGTCCGGCAATCCTGCGACAGCCACCGCAGAGATGCTGATGCTCGGCGGCATCTTCATGGCAATGACCTTCGCAGTCTTCGTGCTCTATGGTGTGTTCGCCGCAGCCACCCGCCGCTGGCTTCTGCAAAGCGAAACGGTCATGCGCTGGCTCAACCGCAGCTTCGCAGCTGTCTTTGCTGCCCTCGCAGGCCGATTGGCGCTTGAACGGGCATGAGCGACTATCTGAGCTTTGAAGGCCGGATCATCCCAATGATCTGGGGCGAGAACACCTATACGGTGCTGCCCCTCCCCGATGACATTGCCGCGACCTTGCAGGCGCAAAACGCCAAACGGGTCGAAGGGGAAATCAATGACCACCCAATCAATCTGGCCCTCACCAAAGCGCCGGTGATCGACGGGATTTTCCTTTATACGGGCAAAAGCCTGCTGGACCGAATTGGCGTGTCACCCGATGAACCGCTTGAGATCCGCCTGCGCCCCGCCCCCGCAGATCAGGTGGACGTACCGGATGACGTCGCCACCGCCCTGCGCGCTGCAGATATGACGACGGATTGGGACAGTCTCTCCCCCGGCAAACGCCGCGGCGTGCTTCACCAGATCACATCTGCGAAACGGGCAGAGACCCGCGAAAAGCGCATCGCGAAGATGCTCACCGACCTGCAGGCGGGGGCACTATGACCGTCCCGCGCTCGGCCCTCTTGCTTGGCCTTTCCGGGCTGATCCCGTTTTTCTGGGGCGCACTAACTGTCGTGAGCCCACCGCTTGGCCAATGGGGCGCCGACACGCTGGGCGCGCGGTTTATCGGGCCCTATGTGCAGCTGTTTTACGGAGCCATCATCCTCTCCTTCATGTCCGGCGTGCTTTGGGGCTTTGCCACCAAGGCGGAGGGCGCGCGTGCCACAACAGGCTACGTGATGTCAGTCATCCCCGCGCTCTGGGCGTTCTTCATGACGGGCGGCGGCACAACTTCCGCGGCAATCAGTTTGATGGCTGGCTTCACCGGACTGCTGGCCCTTGATTACATCTTCGTCCGCTGGGGCCTCGCCCCGGCGTGGTGGATGCAATTGCGCGTCCTTCTCACCGCGCTGGTTGTCACCAGCCTCGCTGTCACGGCTTTCATATGAGCGATAAAAGCACAATCGAAACTTACGACGCCCGCGCACAGGACTATGCAGCGCTTGTGGATGACGTGAGGATGGACGGCCTGGATGCCTTCATCGCCGCCATGCCCGAGGGCGCGCATATCCTCGATCTGGGCTGCGGGCCAGGCAATGGGGCAGTGCATATGGCGGCGGCAGGCCACACCGTCACCGCCTTTGATGCCTCTGCGGAGATGGTCGCGCTCGCCAACCGGCACCCCGGCGTGAAGGCTCATCAAGCCACCTTTGACGAGATCGAGGGCAAGGCCCTTTATGACGGGATCTGGGCGTCCTTCTCGCTGTTGCATGCGCCAAAGGCCGACATGCCATGCCATCTGGCTGCCCTGCACCGCGCCGCGAAACCCGGCGCGCGGTTGCATCTGTCGGTGAAGGTCGGCGAGGGCGAGCAAACCGATACAATCGGTCGGTTCTATTCCTATTACACGCAGGCCGAGCTTGATGGTCTGATCGAGGCAGCTGGCTTTCGCGTTGCCGGTCACCTGACAGGTGCCGAAGAAGGCCTGTCCGGCGATATGGCCGAATGGGTCGCGGTCGAAGCCTATGCCTGATCTGTTCGCCTATACCGATGGGGCCTGCTCCGGCAATCCCGGCCCCGGCGGCTGGGGCGCCTTGCTGATCGCGCGCGATGGCGAGGACGTGTTGAAAGAGCGCGAGCTCAAAGGCGGCGAGGCGGAGACGACGAACAACCGGATGGAATTGCTCGCCGCGATCCATGCGCTGGAGGCTTTGGAGCGCCCTTCGACCCTGACCGTCGTGACAGACAGCGCCTATGTCAAAGGCGGGATTACCCAGTGGATGTATGGCTGGAAGCGCAATGGGTGGAAGACCTCCACCAAGAAGCCTGTGAAGAACGAAGACCTCTGGAAGCGGCTGGATGAAGCGGCGGCGCGGCATTCGGTGACATGGGAGTGGGTTAAAGGCCATGCAGGGCATCCAGAAAACGAGCGCGCGGATGAACTGGCGCGCGCTGGTATGGCCCCGTTCAAACCAGAATAGGCTTTGCGCCTGCTTCGCAGTCGCCGGGGGCGGGGCTGCGCCCCGCAGGTGCGTTGTTGTGAGCGTGGCGTGCAGGGTTGAGGTTTGATTGAGGTATTTATGGACAAAAGAAGACAGGGGCCTGCGTTGTCACGATTTTAGGGCATCGCATTGAGGCAGATGAGGTTGTGTGCGCTGCTTTGAGAGAGGCTTTGTGATCCCTGCCTTGGGCGCGCTCATCCCCTATTTAATCGCGCTAGGTTAATGCGGAGAGATTGCGCGCTATGGCGGGTATTCTTGAGAAAATCTGGTTAACAATGCAGACGGTTTTTGACGGACGATGAGGCATATTAACCTTAATATTTCTTTTATAAACAGAGCGGTATAAGGCTCCATGGTGTTATGTTAAGTGTCGCAAAGAGACTTCCAATGAAATCAAAGGCGCGCCTTTCAAAACCCGGTTTCGCACGCGAAACCTGTCAGTCCAAACGCGCAGGCATCTCCGCGCCGC
The DNA here is from genome assembly GCA_038532735.1 of Pseudomonadota bacterium. GTDB lineage: Bacteria > Pseudomonadota > Alphaproteobacteria > Rhodobacterales > Rhodobacteraceae > JAHTBL01. The sequence continues at coordinate 546,439 of JBCBAC010000001.1, read as the reverse complement.
GCAGGAAATCCGCTGCAGGCACCGCGCGCTTGCCTTGGCGTTGCGCTTGCGTGATCCGCACGGCTCCTGCGCCGCACGCCACCCGGAAATCACCCAGATGTTCACCGGGGAATCCCATGCCTTCAACCAGTTCCGCGTCGAGCAGTTTTACTCGCTCCCCAGCGATCTCGCACCAAGCACCGGGAAAGGGCGAAAGCCCCCGGATCAACCGATCCACCTCTGCTGCTGGGCGGCGCCAATCCACCCGCGCTTCCGCCTTGTCGATCTTCTCGGCATAGGTCACGCCCGCTTCTGGCTGTGATTCTGGCGTAAGGTCGGGCAGTCGCGCCAATGCCTCGACAATCAACCGCGCACCCATTGCGCTCAGCCGGTCATGCAGCCGCGCTGTCGTATCCGCACCGGTGATCGGGGTCGCCTCGCGCAGCAGCACCGGGCCAGTGTCGAGCCCCGCCTCCATCTGCATGATGCAGACACCCGTCTCCGTGTCGCCCGCCATGATCGCCCGGTGGATCGGAGCCGCGCCGCGCCAGCGTGGCAGAAGGCTTGCATGAATGTTCAGGCAGCCATGGGCAGGGACATCCAGAATGGCTTGGGGCAGGATCAATCCATAGGCCACGACGACGCCGATATCCGCCTGTAGCGCAGCGAAATCGGCTTGATCCTCCAGCGATTTGAGGCGCGCGGGGTGGCGCACCTCCAACCCCAGCTCCAAGGCACGGGCATGCACCGGCGAGGGCCGCTCTTTCTTGCCACGCCCCGCGGGGCGCGGGGGTTGGGTGTAGACGGCGCAGACCTCGTGCCCCGCCGCGACCAACGCGTCGAGCACAGGAACCGAGAAGTCAGGCGTGCCCATGAACACGATCCTCATGCGGCCCCCTTGCGCGCTTTGCGCAGTACCATGTCCCGCTTCACTTTCGACAGCCGGTCAAAATACATTCTGCCGTTCAGATGGTCGATCTGGTGCTGCACGGACGTCGCCCAAAGCCCGACAAAATCCTTCCGGTCCATGACCCCATCGGCGTTCATGTAGCGCACCGTGACCGCGCGAGGTCGCTTTACCACTGCCGACACACCCGGCAGGTTCGGCGACGCTTCCTCATGGGGCCGCAACTCCACCGAGCTATGCAGGACCTCCGGGTTCGCCAGGCGCACCACCTGCCCGCGTTTTTCGGATGCATCGACCACCGCAATTCGCAGCGAAACCCCAAGCTGCGGGGCGGCCAACCCGACGCCCGGCATCGCTTCCATCACCTCGATCATCTCATCCCACAGCGCGCGCACTTCGTCCGTCACGGCCTCTACCGGCGCTGCAACCTTGCGCAACCGCGCGTCGGGCCAGGGGATCAGCGGTCGCGGCATTGCGTTAGACGCGCGCGCGTTCGCGTTTCAGCTTCTGCATCTTGCGGGTGATCATCTGGCGCTTCAGCGGGCGCAGATAGTCGATGAAGAGCTTGCCATCCAGATGGTCGATCTCATGCTGCACGCAGGTCGCCCACAGTCCGTCAAACTGCTCTTCATGTGTCTCGCCATCAAGGCCCAGCCAGCGCACCTTGACCTCTGCTGGACGCTCCACATCAGCGTATTGCTCGGGGATCGAGAGGCAGCCTTCTTCATAGCTCGACATCTCGTCGGAGGCCCAGGTCACTTCCGGATTCATCAGGACCATCGGGCGCGGATCCGCCCCTTCTTCCTTGATACAATCCATGACCAAAAGCCGCTCCATCACCCCGATCTGAGTGGCGGCCAAGCCAATGCCCGGCGCGTCATACATCGTCTCAAGCATGTCTTTGGCTAATGTATGATGCGCCTTTGTGACCTCGGTCACAGGGTCCGCCTTTTTCTTCAGGCGTGGGTCCGGGTGGATCAGGATCGGGCGTATCGTCATGGCCCTCATGTAAGGCAGCCACGGCCCAAGGGCAACGCCCCTTGCACCTGCGCCCTGATCCGCTAGCCTGCCGCAAAACCATCGGAGAGCCCCATGTCATTCGACCAAAAAATCGACCGCCGCGGCACCCATTGTTCCAAATGGGACAGTATGGAGGCGCTCTATGGAGTCTCGCCCGAGGACGGTCTGGCGATGTGGGTCGCCGACATGGATTTCCGCCCGCCGCAATGCGTGCAAGACGCAGTTCAAGCGATGGTCGATCACGGGGTCTACGGCTACTTCGGCGATGAAAGCAAATACCGCGCGGCGATCCAGTGGTGGATGAAGGAGCGACATGGCTGGGTGATTGAGCCTGACTGGATCTTCAGCCTGCACGGGTTGGTGAACGGCACCGCGATGTGCGTCGAGACCTATACCAAACCTGGCGATGGCGTGATCCTCTTCACCCCCGTTTACCATGCATTTGCGCGCGTGATCTCAGCGGCAGACCGCAAGGTCGTCGAGATGGAGATGGTCAACACAGATGGCCGCTACACTATGGATTTCGACGCCTATGACGCGGCGATGACCGGGAACGAGAAGATGGTGATCCTCTGCTCACCGCACAATCCGGGGGGACGTGTCTGGACGCAGGAGGAGCTTCAGCAGGTGGCTGATTTCTGCAAACGCCATGACCTGATCTTGGTGAGTGACGAGATCCACCACGACCTGACCTACGGCGCCAAACACACCGCGATGAGCCTTGTGGATCCGTCGATCACCGACCGGCTCATCATGATGACCGCGGCCACCAAAACCTTCAACATCGCGGGCAGCCATATCGGCAATGTCATCATCGAAGACCCGAACCTGCGCGCCCAATTTGCCAAGCGGATGGCGGGACTGGGCCTGTCGCCAAACTCCTTTGGTCTGTTCATGGTCACAGCCGCTTACACGCCCGAAGGCGCGGCTTGGGTGGATGAGCTGATGGCCTATCTGGCCGAGAACCAGCGCATTTTTAACGTGGGCATCAACGCGATCCCCGGCCTTAAGGCGATGCCGCTGGAGGCAACTTATCTGTCATGGGTGGATTTCGCCGGGACCGGCATGGCGCGGGAAGAGTTCACCGCCCGGGTGCAGGATCAAGCCAAGATCGCCGTGAACCACGGGCCTACCTTTGGCAAAGGCGGCGACAGCTTTCTGCGGTTCAACATTGCCGCCCCCAGCGCAATCGTTGAAGACGCGGTCACCCGCATGCAGGCCGCCTTTAGCGATCTTCAATAAGGTTTCGCGCGCGAAACGGGGTTAACGGGGCAGCAGAGCGACCGGTGCATTGGGATCACGGGAATAGTCCAGCGCAGGGGCATCTGTAGTCGCCGTCTTGCGCTTAAACTCATACTGCATCTCGTCGCCTTCCTCGGAAGACGCAACGATCAGACACTGATAAAGATGCACGCCACCATGATAGAGGTCGACCAGCCCGCGCAGTTTCGGGGCAATCTCAGTCTCCATCGCGAAGCCGGTGTCCCAAAGGCGCAAAACAGGGAAAGTCTCCTCCCCCACATGAACCCGCAGGCGGCTGCCTTTACGCTGAGCCGCCTTGCGCGCAGCCTCAAGCCCGGCTTTGACTTCGTCGGATAGGAATGTGGACATGGCGCCCTCCATCAACCTCGCGAGAGGCAGGATGGCGGGGCGCCCGGCAAAAGCAAGATAAATCCCTGCAATAGTCTGTTTCGGCGGATTTTTGTCAGCCTTTGGCCACAGGTCTCAGCACGTGCGGCATTGCAGGATCATAAAGCGCGCTGTCCTTAAAGTTCTGCACCTCTGCCAAGGCAGGCCCCACCAGAATCAGGGCCGTGCGGGTGATCTTTTCGTCGCGCACTTTGTTGCGGATATCGCTGAGCGTACCACGCAGGAACATCTGGTCGGGCCAACCCACCCGGTAGGCCACGACCACAGGGCAATCTGCGCCATAATAGGGGATCAACTGCCGCTCGATTTCGCGCAAGGCACGGATGCCCAGATGGATCGCCAGCGTCGCTTTGGAGCGCGCGAAATTCTCCAGCGTCTCCCCCTCCGGCATGCCCGTCGACTTCATCGACATGCGGGTCAGAATGATCGACTGCGCGACCTCGGGGATGGTTAGTTCCTGACCCAAAGCCGCAGCGGCGGCGGCATAGGCAGGCACGCCCGGAACGATCTGATAATCGATCCCGTCGGCCTTCAAACGCCGGATTTGCTCGGCAATCGCCCCATAGAGCGACGGGTCCCCGGAATGCACCCGCGCCACGTCTTTCCCGGCCTTGTGTGCCTTGAGGATTTCCGCATGAGTGTCGTCCAACGTCATGGGTGCGGTGTCCATAACCAGCGCGTCAGCGGGAGCCTCTGCCACCACCTGCTCGGGCACCAGAGAGCCTGCATAAAGGCAAACAGGACAGGCGGCGATCAGGCGTTGCGCCTTGAGGGTCAAAAGCTCCGGATCGCCGGGACCGGCCCCGATGAAATAGACGGTCATAGCGTGCTCCTTAACCAGTTTCCGACAGATCGCCGTCGATCTTTCGCGCGTATCCGCGCGGGGTATACATGCGCGGGCCTTCGCCCAGTTGAGCCAGTTTGGAATGGCTTGAGCCGACCAGAACGACCGTCAGCATATCGACCTCGTCTACCTGCAGATCACAGAGCTTGCGATAGCGGATATGCTCCTCTGGCCGCCCCAGCGACGAGGCAAGCATCACCGGCGTATCCGCTGGCCGATGCTGCAACAGGATGTCCCGCGCTTCGGCCAGCAACGTGCGGCGTCGCAGCGAAACCGGGTTGTAAAACGCGATGACAAAGTCGCCCTCCGCCGCCGCATGAAGCCGCTTGAGAATGTCCTCGCGCGGGGTCAGCAGATCGCTGAGCGAAATGGCGCAGAAGTCGTGCCCCAGCGGCGCACCCGCGCGGGCGGCGGCCCCTTGCAAGGCCGAGACACCGGGCGTGCAGACAACTTCGACCCGGCGGGCGGCATCAGTGACGCCGTGCTGCTCCGGACCGCGATCCAGCAGCTCAAACACAAGCGCGCCCATCGCGTAAATTCCTGCATCACCTGAACAAATCAGCGCAACGTTCTTGCCTTGCCCCGCTTGTTCCAGCGCAAAACGGCAACGATCTTCCTCGCCGCCCAGCGGGAAATCACTGCGCGTTTTGCCATGGGCCAGCAGACCAAGCAGGTCGATGTAAAGCCCGTAACCCACGAGCTCGTCCGCCTCCGCCACCAGCTGACTGGCCTCCGGCGTGCGCCAGGAATGCTGCCCAGGACCGATGCCGATGATCGATAACCGCCCCCGCGCGCGGCCCTTGATTTCGGTGATTGGAGCCTCAGCTTTCGCCGCCGCACAGGTCGCGTTCTTGGTCTTGCGTTTCGGCACAACTAAGCTGCCGTTCGAGGCCGCCAACGCCGCCCCTTCGGACACGCCGTGGCAGCCAACCTCTGCAAAAACCACGTCGGAAGGGTTGGCGAGATTAGGGGCCTGCGCCTCCAAGTCCTCGGCGGTGAAGACTCGAAACGGCACGCCCAATTCAGCGGCCAAAGCGTTCATCGCAGGTTCGTCGCCCTTTAGATCAAGAGAGTTCACCGACGCGACGGCACCCGGTGCGATCCCGGCCTCGGCGAGGGTCGCGTTAACCAAGTCAGACAGCTCTGCCGGATCGCAATCGCGGGCGCAGCCGACCCCCAAAGCATAGCGCTGCGGATGGTAGACAAGAGTTGTCTCATCGGCCTCAACCGGCGCATCGGTTGTGACCAAACGCACGGTGCCCGCCGAATCATGAGGCAGGTCGAAAAGCGCCTCTCCTTCGATCCGCGCGGTGGCGCCGTTCAGCAACGCGGCCATGACCGACTTCGCATTTTCCGGGTTCGCGAGGCGATATCCAACCGGCGGCGCATCTAGCGCGACACCCAATGCGACGTCCCCTGCGGTGGTCACGGCGGCGGTCGCGTCGATCGCCTCGGCGATCTCTTTCGCAAGCCGGTTTGCCCCCCGGTGACCGCCCAGCAACGGGATCACGAAAGAGCCGTCATCGGAGACAGAGATCACGGGCGGCTCGGTCGTTTTGTCGGCCAATAAGGGGGCGACACCGCGGATCAGGATGCCCGACGCACAAACCCCGATAATCGCATGTTTCGCTGCAAAAAGGTCCCGCGCGTGATCAAGTGCGTTGGCGAAATAGACGTCGGCCGCGCTCACACGGTCTTGCCGTCCGTGCAGCGGGCAGTCCAACGCTTCGGCGATGCGGCGCGCGACCGGTTCCCCCGATTTCGAGAGCGCCAGAACGATGGGGGTCATAGCCATGGGTCGGCTCCTTTGGTCACGAGGATCATCGAGAAATACGGTGCTTTCTCGGGCGCTTTGGTTAACGGCAGGCGGACTTCGTTGGGCAAGGTCGCGCGCTCGATATACGCGGCGCGGTCGCTGAGGCCGGCGGCGTCCAGAACGCGGCGAATTTTCGGTAGATGCCGTCCGACCTTCATAATGATTAACGAGTCGGCCTCCGCGATGCGGGCCGCCATTGTTGTTTCATCGAGCGGTCCAGGGATCACGGTCAGCACTTCATTTCGGGCGGCCAAAGGCAGGCTATGCGCTGCAGCGCAGGCGGTCATGGATGTGACGCCGGGGACAATTTCAGTCGTGAAGTCGCCAGATAACCGCGCGAACAAATACATGAACGAGCCGTAGAAAAACGGATCTCCTTCGCATAGGGCAATGACATCATTGCCTTTTTTTAACTCGTCCGCGATCTGGGATGCGCCTTGATCGTAGGCTGCCTGCGCAGGTTCGCGTGCGGTGGTCATCGGCACATCCATGACGATTTCACGCGCAGATGTGGGGATGACATCGGCGGCAATAGCGCGCGCGAAACTGTCGCCACCGGCCAGCGTCGGGTAAGCGATCACGGGGGCAGTCGAAATTAACCGATGCGCCTTCAGCGTTAACAATTCCGGATCACCCGGACCAAGACCAACGCCATAGAGAATGCCACTCATCGTTTCATCAGGCTCCACTGTGTGACTGGCATGTGTGGCCGCCAGCCTGTTCTGGGGCCAACGGGTTCAGCTCGGTTAACCATGATCTTGACCAAATCGCCGCCATGCTGGGCGTGTAAGGACATCAAAAGCGCCTCGGACTCCAGGGTGACGGCGTTCACGACCAAACGCCCGAACGGCTTCAGGGCGGACCAGGCTTTGATGAAGGTTTCCTCGGACAGGCCACCACCGATGAAGACGGCGTCTGGTGCGGGGAGATTAACCAAACCGTCGGGGGCTTCGGCGTCGATGATTTCCAGCTTCGGGGTGCCGAGTGTCTGCGCATTCGCTGCCGCCAAAGCACGCCGGTCGGCGCGTTTCTCAAGGCCGATGGCGCGGGCTTCGGGTGCGGCGCGCATCCACTCGATGGCGATGGATCCGCAGCCTGTGCCAATGTCCCACAAGAGCGCGTCACGCATCGGCATGAGCTTTGCAAGCGTCGCTGCGCGCACCTCTTGCTTGGTCATTGTGCCGTCGTGGTCGAAAGCGGAATCTGGTAAACCTGGAACACGGGAGAACACGGTCGCGTCGGGTCCGGCGACGCAACGAACAGCCATAGTGTTGAAGGACGGAACGTCGTGTGACCAGTCCTTGGCGAGACCGTCAAATCGCTTCTCTGACGGACCAGCCATCGCGGCAATCACCGTGATTTCGCTTTCACCGTATCCGCGGTCCATCAAAAAAGCGCATATTTCTGAGGGCGTTTCCGCGCCTGTTGTCAAAATAAGCAACTTATTGCCAGGCTGAATCGTGGGGATAACCTGTGCCACCGGGCGGCCATGCACTGTGAGCGTTTCGACGTCTGGCAACGACCAACCCATCCGGGACGCGGCAAGCTGAAACGCGGAAAGCTGGGGGTGGTACACGATCTCAGCAGGGTTAATGGCCCGGCCGATCCGCGCGCCAACCGAATACCAGAGCGGATCGCCCGTCGCGAGGACAACGACGCGTTTTCCCTTGTAGCCGCGCAGGGTTTCGATCAGGGCGTCGAAGGGCGATGGCCACGCGATCCGGGTCGCTGTGACGTCAGAGGACAGCTTGTGATGGCGGTCCCCTCCGATGATGATTTCGGCAGTCTCGACAACCGCACGCGTTGCGGGCGCCAAGCCGTCAAGGCCATCCTCCCCGATGCCGACGATATGAAGCCAGCGCTGTGTCATTTGTGGTCTTCGGGCAGGCCGGCGGCCAGAGCATTAACCGCGGCAGAGGCGATAGCAGAACCGCCGCGGCGCCCGCGCAGCGCGATGAAATCAGTGCCCCGCGGGTTCGCGGCAAGCTCGGCTTTGGACTCAGCCGCGCCCACAAACCCCACCGGGAAGCCCAGGATCACGGCGGGCTTTGGCCAGCCCTGATCGAGCAATTCCAGTAAGTGAAAAAGTGCCGTGGGTGCGTTACCGATAGCGACCACCGCGCCGTCTAGATGCGGTTTCCAAAGCTCAACGGCGGCGGCGGAGCGCGTGTTCGCGATATCCTTGGCGCGCGTTGGCGTTGCGTCGTCATTGAGGGTGACGATGACATCGTTTTGCGCAGGCAGGTAGCGGCGGATGATGCCGGAGCCGACCATTTCGCAGTCGCACAGGATCGGCGCGCCATTGGTCAACGCGGCGTGCCCTGCTTCATAGGCGTGTGCGGAGAATGCGAGGCGATCTGCGATCTCAACCATGCCGCAGGCGTGAATGATTCGGATGGCGAGGGCTTCCATTCCGGGGGAAAAACGCTCCAGACGCGCCTCTTCTCGCACAGTCGCAAAACTTTTTGCATAAATTGCGAGAGGGTTTTTTTCGTAGGGGCGCATCACGCGGGACCTGCTTTTTACTTCTGTCGCCGCGCGCTTTCCGGGCCATGCGGATGGGTAGCATGGGGGTATGGCGCGTGGTGGTGATCGTGGTCATGGCTGTGCCCGTGATCATGGTCATGATGATGATCATGGCCCTGGTGATGGTGGTGGTGATGCGCGGTTTGCAATCGGCAAAGGCCGGTGCAAAACGTGTCACAGAGCGTGCAGTCGGCGACGTTGGAACCGGGTGCGCTGGCACCCTGCCCTTCGACATGGTGGTGGTGACTTTCCTGAACGGCGCCGACTTCGGCCTCAAAGCCAATCACCTCTGTCCGGTATTTGCAGAGCACGCATGTGGGCGGCGGAACGGAGCCGAAGGCCGCGTGACCATTGCCTTTTTCCGCAGCAAGGGTGGCGCGTTGTTCGGGGGTGAGCTTGCGCACATCCTCCCCTTCGATGGCGAGGATCTGGGTCCGGTACTGGCAGGTGCCACAGTTCGGAACAGGCACATCGCCCAACTGTTCGGTGATGCGTTCGGCGAAGGTCTCCAGCACCTTGGGGTGGTCGTTGAGATAGCTCGCTTTGACGAACTGGATATCGGGATATTGCGCGGCAACCTGGTCGGTAAAACCGTAAATCCGGTCGATCAGAATGCCGGTAAACAGGAAGTATGGAAAGACGATGACGCGCTTGTAGCCGAGGCGGGTGACATGCTGCAGGCAAGGTTCAACCAAGGGGAACGTGACGCCGGAATAGCCGACCTCACACCAGCCGAACCCCATGCCTTCCTGCAACATGCGCGCAATTTTAGAGACATTTCCGTTGGCATCAGGATCGGAGGCACCGCGCCCAATCACGACGAGGCAAGTTTCGTGAAGCGGCAACTCTCCTAGCTCGGCATTGGCTCGGTCGACCGCATCCTGAACGCGTCCCGCGGCGGCAGAAATCATTTTGGGATCGACACCCAACTCGCGCCCGTATTGCACGTCGATGCCGTGTTTGGCAGCGTATGTGTTCAGAACGGTCGGGATGTCATTTTTCGCGTGCATAGCCGCAAAGAGCATACCGGGCACCGCCAAGATGCGCTCACACCCGGCGTCACGGAGCTTGTCGAGCCCATCGCGGATCACTGGGTTGGCGAACTCCAGATAACCGTATTCGGTTAACCAATCATCTGGCAGATAGGCGGGCAGTTTGTCCGCCAAAACCGAGAATTCATCGACAGCGGCCTGGCTTCGGGAACCGTGGCCGCAGATCATTACTCCGGTTTTGGGCATGGCTGCCTCCTCTCGGCTAGGGCACAAAAAGAGGGGTGGCCGCGGCAAAGCGGTGATCACGATGCAGCGTCGAATTCCCGGTATGGGTCAATTCCCGGCTGCCAACCTTTCTGGCCAATTGGCTTCGTATCGAGAGGGGTATACGGCGCGGGTTCGGGCCGTGCAAACGCAAAGGCGTCGGGGTTCCGGCTGGAACCGACATTGCGTTACGGCACTTCGACATGGGCGTTAATGATTAATGCGGCGGCTTAGGATGTGCCGAGGTGTTCAACCATTGCTGCAAGATCATCAGGTGGAGTCGTTGTTTGCACATACCCGCACGCGTTGGGCATATGTTCAAAAACAGAGCCGTCAGAGAAAAACGTGGTGCTGGTGACGTAAATCACCCGCGCATCCGGGCGGCGGTAGCAGGCGTAATCTGCAATCGCCATGGCGCTGCCATCCTCAAGAATCAGGTCGAGGATGATGACGTCGATCGCATTCTCACGAACAATCCTGATCGCGTCTGCGGTGCTTGCCGCGACGAAGACGTCAGCATTTTGGCGTTCAATATGACGCTTCCACAGCTCAGCCAATGGCCGCCGACTTTGGATAATAAGTACCCGCATGTATCCTCCGGTTCTCGAATCCTCGCCGAACCGACCCAATCTTCCCCTGACGTTGAGGTAACGCGTGAAAAGTTAACAAACACTTAACTGCCGTTAACAATACTCAACATCTTGCCCTCGCGGGGCAGGTTAGGCACTAATCCGCCGAAACGACAGCCAAGAGGGTAGAATGACCACCTGGATCACGATCTGCGACACCTGCAAACGAGACGGTTGGGACCAGGGGGACATGTCCCTGACTGATGGAGAGCGGCTGGCCGCCTTGATTGAGGCGGAGGGCAGCGACGTGGTTAAGACGCGTCGAGTCTCTTGCCTGATGGGCTGCGCGCGGGGCTGCAACGTGGCCATTCAAGGGGCAGGCAAACTGTCTTACACGCTGGGCGATTTCACCCCGGATGCGGAGGCTGCCGCGGGCATCGTAAGCTATGCCGAAAAGCATGCAGAAAGCGAAACAGGGCAGGTTCCATACCGCGAGTGGCCGCAAGCCATCAAAGGGCATTTCATCACGCGCCACCCGCCCTTGCCCGACGAAAAATGACGCAAGATCAAAGAGATCACGGCGGCGGACTTGATGCGGCGGTTGCCCGGTGGGGGGGCACTCGCGACGATTGGATCGACTTATCGACGGGCATCAATCCAGAGCCCTACCCGATTGAGAAAATCTCTTTGAGCGCATGGACGGCGCTGCCCGATCACGGCGCACAAGATCGGCTGATCGCAGCCGCGCGGAACTTCTGGAACGTGCCTGACACCGCTGCTGTTCTTGCAGCGCCCGGCGCCTCTGCCTTGATCGCGCGGATACCGATGCTGGCGCCGAGAGGGAGGGTTCAGATCGACGGGCCGACCTATAACGAGCATGCCGCAGCTTTTGAGATTGCGGGTTGGGAAGCTGGCCATGGAGAAGCCATGGTCGTCGTGCATCCCAACAACCCGGATGGTCGATTATGGGACGCGGAAAGCCTTACCGCGCCGTTTACAATCATTGACGAGAGCTTTTGCGATATCGCACCTCAGCATTCTCTGATCGGTCTAGCAAAGCGCCCCGGCACGATAGTTCTTAAAAGTTTCGGTAAATTCTGGGGGCTCGCCGGGCTGCGCCTTGGCTTTGCGATTGGCGATCCCGCGCTGATCAAGACGCTTGCAGATTATCTTGGCCCTTGGCCCGTTTCGGGGCCTGCGTTGGAAGTCGGGGCAAAGGCGTTGCAGGATCACGCTTGGGCGGAAGCGACACGCGCGCGGCTGGCGCAGGATGCCAAGCGTCTGGACAAGATGATGCGCCCGCACGGGCCTTTGGTCGGCGGCACGGACCTGTTCCGGCTCTATGATGTCGGCGACGCAGCCGCGTTTCAAACCAGGCTGGCCAAGGCGCAAATCTGGTCACGGATCTTCCCATACTCCACCTCTTGGATCCGTCTCGGTTTACCAAGCTCAAACGACTGGTCGCGGTTGGAGACGGCGCTTTGAGCCTTGTCATCGCCCTCTGCCTTGATGCGATTTTGGGAGAGCCAAAATGGCTCTGGACCAGGTTTTCACACCCCGCAATCCTGATGGGGCGCGCCATCGGTTGGATGGATGAAAAGGTTAACAAAGGCGGCGCAAAGCGGCTTCGCGGTACCGTTGCGTTCGGCCTGATCGGTTGTCTTGCGCTGATCCTTGGAGCTGTGCTCGAAGCACTGCCGGGGCCCCTCATCGATATCGTGCTGGCCGCAATTTTACTCGCCCACCGATCACTCGTTGATCACGTCCAAGACGTAGCCAATGGCCTGCGCCTGTCACTTCTTGAAGGTCGACGCATGGTTGCCCGAATTGTCGGACGCGACACGCGCGAGATGGACCACGCCGCCGTTGCGCGCGCTGCGATCGAATCGGGGGCGGAGAACTTTGGCGACGGGATCGTGGCACCGGCTTTCTGGTTTGCAATTGGGGGGTTACCGGGCCTGTTGCTCTATAAGGTGACCAATACCGCCGACAGCATGATCGGCTATCGCACGCCCCGTCACGAAGAATTCGGCTGGGCTGCGGCGCGCTTTGATGATCTGCTCAATTGGGTGCCGGCACGGTTGACCGCTGCCCTCATCGCGCTCAGTCATCTCGACCTCGGTGGATGGCGCGACATCCGTCAGGACGCAAAGCTGCATCGGTCCCCCAATGCGGGTTGGCCAGAAGCCGCGATGGCCCGCGTTCTGGGTGTCGCACTGTCTGGCCCGCGGTCTTATGATGGCGAGATGCAGGACTTTCCATTCGTTAACGCAAGCGGGCGCAAAGACATCGGACCTGACGCGGTTGATGCCGCTGTCGCAGCGCTTTGGGGGGCTTGGGCGATGCTGCTGGGCGTCGCGCTGCTGATCGCCTTTCTGTGATATTGCACAGCACCTTGCGCCTGATAGGATAGCGCCATTCAGACGGAGCTCACCATGCATAAATTAATCCCTTTTCTTGCCGCCAGCCTGATGGCGAGCGCAGCCTCGGCGCAAACCCCGTGCGGCGGGTCCTTTTCCAACTATGTGAGCCAGTTGAAGACGGAAGCCGTCGCGAAAGGGCATGCGCCCGCGACCGTGGACCGGTTCTTCGCCAATGTGCGCCAAGACCCGAAGGTGATCAAAGCCGACCGCTCCCAAGGCGTGTTCCGCAAAACCTTCGTCGACTTCTCCCGCTCACTGATTTCCACGAACCGGATGAACAACGGCGTCGCGAACGCCAAGAAGTATCGCAGCGTGTTTCAGGCCGCGCAGTCGCAATACGGCGTCCCGCCCGGCGTGCTGCTGGCCTTCTGGGCGCTCGAGACGGATTACGGCGCGGTGCAAGGCAATTTCAACACGCTGAATGCGCTGGTCACGCTGAGCCATGACTGCCGCCGCCCTCAGCTTTTCCGCCCGCAAGTCTTTGCCGCGATTGAGCTTTATGAACGCGGGGAGTTTGACCCCGCACGCACGAAAGGCGCTTGGGCGGGAGAGATTGGCATGGTCCAGATGCTACCCGAAGACATCCTGCGCAGCGGTGTGGACGCAGATGGCGACGGCAAGGTTTCGCTGAAAACCTCGCCCCCTGACGCGCTGATGTCCGGCGCGCGGATGCTGAGCAATCTGGGATGGCGCCCGAATGAGCCCTGGCTGCAGGAAGTCGCCGTACCCGCCAATCTCGATTGGAGAAAAACGGGCCTCGACACACAACTCAGCGTCAATCAATGGGCCGAAATGGGCGTCAAACCCCGCGCCGGGCAGTTTCCGTCTGGCAATATGCCCGCGTCGGTTCTGCTGCCCATGGGGCGCAACGGCCCCGCGTTCCTCGCCTACCCGAATTATCGCGTCTATTTTGAGTGGAACAAAAGCTTCGTCTACGTGACCACAGCCGCCTATTTCGCCACGCGCCTTTCCGGCGCGCCCGTCTATACCGTGGGCAACCCGGATAAAGGGCTTGGCGGCAATCAGATGGTCGCCCTGCAGAAAAAGCTTGCTGCACGTGGCCACGATGTCGGCAAGATCGACGGGATTCTGGGTGCGAAAACCCGCCGCGCGGTGCAGAAAGAGCAAGCACGCCTTGGCATGCCCGCCGATGCATGGCCAACGCCTGCGCTTCTCAACAAACTCTAGGCGCATCCCTGCTTTCACTTTTGCAAAAATATCCCCGCCGGAGGCTGCGCGGATTTGCATAGCAAATCCGCGCGTGGCGATTTGGCAAAGCCAAAGCGCAAAACCTGCTATGCCACCAGCTGTTCGGCTTTCTTCAAATCGACGGACACCAATTGCGACACGCCCTGTTCGGCCATTGTGACCCCGAACAACCGGTCCATCCGCGACATGGTCACCGCATGGTGCGTGATAATTAGGAACCGCGTATCGGTGCGGCGGGTCATCTCGTCCAGCAGATCGCAGAAACGCGTCACGTTCGCATCATCCAAAGGTGCATCAACCTCATCCAGCACACAAATCGGTGCTGGGTTTGCAAGGAAAACAGCAAATATCAATGCAAGCGCTGTCAAGGTCTGCTCCCCGCCTGAGAGCAGCGACAGCGTCGACAGCTTTTTGCCCGGCGGCTGACACATGATCTCTAGACCAGCCTCAAGCGGGTCATCGGATTCGACCAGAACCAGCTTTGCCTCACCCCCGCCGAAGAGATGGGTAAAGAGCAGCGAGAAGTTGGAGTTCACCTGCTCAAACGCGGTCAACAGACGCTCGCGGCCTTCCTTATTCAGCGACGCGATGCCAGCGCGGAGGGTGCGGATCGCCTCTTCCAGATCGGCCTTTTCAGTGACCAACGCATCATGCTCTTCCTGCACTTCCTTGGCGTCTTCTTCGGCGCGCAGGTTCACTGCACCAAGGGCGTCGCGCTGACGTTTGAGACGGTTTACGTCGTTCTCAATCGCCTCGGCGGCAGGCATCTTTTCGGGGTCTGCATCGAGCGTTTCCAAAAGCTGCTCTGGCGTGTTGTCCATCTCTTCTGAGATGCGCTCGGAGGCATAGGCAACGGTTTCTTTCGCAGCGTCGGCGCGGGCCTCAGAACGGGCGCGGGCTTCGCGGGCCTCTGACGCGGTGCGCTCGGCATCGCGTTCTCCTGCGACGGCTTCGCGCAAAGCGCCTTCGGCTTCGGAGAGCGTGTCGGCGGCCTTGGCGCGGCGGGCTTCGGCCTCGCGGATCGCGTCAGCCAGCTCTTCGCGCTTCGCGGCAATTTCTGATGGAGCGGCCTGCGCGATTGTCAGCTCTTCTTGAGAGGTTTCCTTGCGCTCCTTCAACTCGCCGATCCGCTTTTCGGCGGTTTCCAGACGGTGCTTCCAGCCACTGATTTCTTTCGTAATTTCCTGACTGCGTTTCAACCGGGCTTCGCCTTCACGGCGCAACTCATCATGGGCAGAGCGGCGCGCCATCATGGTCATGCGCGCGGCTTCAACCGTCATCTTGATATCTTCAACGCGGGCGCGGGCAGCATCGAGGTCTTCCAGATCACCCAACCCTGCTTCGGCCTCGGCCAACCGTGTGCGGGCGCCCATCGCCTCTTCCTCAAAGCGGGTCAGCGCGAGGGAGAGCGACTCCAGTTTGCCGGCGGCGAGGGACTTGTCCGCTTCTGCCCGCGAAAGGGCGCGGGAGGCGTCGGTGACGGCAGCATCGGCGGCGCGTCGGGCTTGGCGAGCGTCTTGGTCGGCGCGGGTTTGGTCGGCGAGTTGCGCCGACAACATTTCGTGGGCGCGTTGCGCGCCATCGGCTTTCGCGGCGGCCTCTTCCAAATCGCGTTTGAGTTCGACCAGACGGTTGAGTTGTTGCAAACGCAGTGCGGCAGCGGAGGGTGCATCTTCGGCCCCGGCGCGGAACCCATCCCAGCGCCATAGGTCTCCTTCGAGAGACACAAGGCGTTGCCCCGGTTTCAGGTCGGCTTGCAGACGCGGTGCGTCGCTCGCATCGACAAGGCCGATCTGGCTGATGCGGCGACCCAAGACGATGGGCGCGGTGACGTGATTGTTGAGCGACGTGACGCCATCGGGGAGCGGTTGCGACGTGCCGTAACCGGGCAATGTTGTCCAGCCGGAGGCCGCGTCATCACCCACTTCAGGTGCGCGCAGATCGTCGGCAAGGGCCGCGCCGAGCGCTTTCTCGAACCCCGGCTCGACGCGGATACTGTCGAGCACTTGACCGCCTTCAGCAGTGTCACGGTCAACGAGCTTCGCAAGCGCCGCGACTTCGGCGCGCAAGGCGTTCGCTTCGCCTTCGGCTTCGGAACGCAGCGCGCGGGCATCAGCCTCTCGCGCTTGCGTGTCGGCGCGGGCGGCTTCGGCATCGGCGAGCGCTTTCTCAGCGGCATGAGCGGCGTCTGTTGCGGCTTTCTCAGCCGTCTCGGCAGTGGCGAAATCAGCCTCCGCTTTGCTCAGGGCTTGCTGCGATTGCGAAAGCGCTTCTTTTGCTTTTTGAGCCTCAAATTCGTTCTTTTCGAGTGTTTTCTTGCTGTCGTCCAGCAGACGCTGCGCGGATTGATGCCGCGCGGCAAGGCGGGCGACGTCTTCGGTCAGTTGGCTCAGATCGGCCTCGCGCTGTTGCAACACTTGCGCCCCTTCGCTGGCCTCTGCATTGGCGGCGGTCAAGCGATCCTCATGCCCCTCAGAGGCCTTTGCGATTTCGCTGGCTTCCCATTCCAGGCGCTCAATCGTCTCGCCAGCATCCTTGTTCAGGCTGCTTTCGCGCTCGATATCCTGGGTCAGTTGGGCAATGCGGTTCTGCAGCGTTTCAATCGTCTGCAACGCGCGGCTTTCCTGATCGTTGAGCGTATCGCGCTGGACTTGCAGGCGCTGCAGGACGGCGGCGGCGATCGCTTCCTCCTCTCGCAGGGGCGGCAGGACGTCTTCAGCGCGCTGTCGCAGTTTCGCGGCTTCGCGCGCGGCCGTCTCGGCTTGGGCGGCTTCCTTGGTGCGCTCGGTCAAGGTGGATTGAGCAGCGGCACGCGCCTCGTCCGCCTCGCGCCAGCGACGGTAAAGCAACAGCCCTTCGGCACGGCGCAGATCGGTGCCGATCTCGCGGTAGCGGGCGGCTTGGCGGGCCTGACGGGCGAGGGCGGCGAGTTGGTTGGCGAGTTGTTCGATGACGTCATCGACGCGGGCGAGGTTCGTTTCCGCGCCTTTGAGCTTCAACTCAGCTTCATGGCGGCGCTGGTAGAGGCCAGAGATGCCGGCGGCCTCTTCCAGAATACGGCGGCGGGCTTTGGGCTTGGCGTTGATCAGTTCCGAAATTTGACCCTGCCGGACAAGTGCGGGCGAATGTGCGCCAGTGGACGCATCCGCGAACAGCATCTGCACATCGCGAGCGCGGATGTCCTTTGTATTTGCCTTATAGGCGGAGCCGATGTCCCGCGTGATCCGGCGGACGACCTCAAGCACATCGCTGTCATTGAAGCCCGAGGGCGCAAGGCGGTCGGAGTTGTCGATATGGATGGAGACTTCGGCAAAATTGCGGGCGGGGCGCGTGGCAGCGCCCGCGAAGATCACGTCTTCCATACCGCCGCCGCGCATGGCCGTGGGGCGGTTCTCGCCCATCACCCAACGGAGCGCCTCGAGCAGATTGGACTTGCCACACCCGTTCGGCCCGACAACGCCGGTCAGACCGTCCGCGATCACAAGATCGGTCGGGTCGACGAAGCTTTTGAAGCCGTTGAGACGCAGGCGGGTGAAACGCAAGGCGCTGTCCTTGGTGATTCCGTTTGAGATGTAAGTTGACGGCACAGTGTCGCTTTGAGTCAACATCTCACACGCAGCATATGGGGAAATGCGCGGACTTATCCCCAAGATATTGAAGACCCTCACGCTGCATCGTCGCGAAATGCGGGATATGCGACGGAATCGTTCTTGACCGCCCGCAACCGCGCGCGCACTAAGAGCGGGCACGGTTCCCCATGGCGCACAGCGTCGGGGATCAAATGGGAATACGGTGCGCGTGACCCAATCGGGACGCAAAGCCGAAGCCGCCCCCGCGACTGTAAGCGGAGAGTGTCAGGCCACAACGCCACTGGAGCGATCCGGGAAGGCGGCCTTGATACCCAGACCCGCGAGCCAGGAGACCAGCCTTGCATAACAGTAACCCCTGACCTGTCGGGTGTGACAGGATGGAGAAAGACTATGCATATCGAACCAGGCGTCGTGACCGGCGCCAAACTTGCTTTGAGCTACGTAACCGCCGCAGGGGCTGTGGCCTATTCCTCAAAACTGATCTGGGAGAGCCTTGTCGAGAAGGGCGTCCTATCCCTCGTCGCGCGCGCAGCCATCGCGACTGTGGCTGTATTCTTCTTCTTTGAAGTGCTGCCGACCTTTGCCGTCGGCGTGTCAGAGGTGCATTTCATCCTTGGCACGACGCTGCTGCTGATCATTGGCACAGCACCCGCCGCAATTGGATTGGCGCTTGGGCTTCTGGCGCAGGGGCTTTTCTTCGCACCCGCCGATCTGCCGCAATACGCGATGAACGTGACCACCCTTCTGGTGCCGCTTTTCGGCATACATATGCTGGCAAAGCGGATCATCGCGCCGCACACGCCCTATGTCGATCTGACCTATATGCAGGCGCTGAAATTGTCTGCTGCCTACCAGGGCGGTGTCGTCGCTTGGGTGGCGTTCTGGGCGCTCTATGGCTCTGGCTTCGGGGCGGAAAACCTGACGAACGTGCTGACCTTCGGTGCCGCCTACATGCTGATCCTGCTGCTTGAGCCAATTGTCGATCTGGCGGTGCTGGCTGGTGCGCAAGCACTGCGCGGGCTGGAAGGCTCTGGCCTAGTGACGCCGCGGCTTCATGCGGCTGAGTACGCGATACGTTGAACGGATTTGCGGGGCTGGATGCGTCTAGCCCCGCGCTCTGCAACTGCTCTCTTTTGGGGAATGAAATGGCTGGGAAAATACCTGCAACCGTCGTGACCGGCTTTCTGGGCGCGGGCAAGACGACACTGATCCGGCACATGCTGGAGAACGCCGAGGGCAAGCGCATTGCCCTGATTATCAACGAATTTGGCGATCTTGGGGTCGATGGCGACATCCTGAAAGGCTGCGGGGATGAGACCTGCAGCGAGGATGACGTGATGGAGCTGTCGAATGGCTGCATCTGCTGCACCGTGGCCGATGACTTCATCCCGACGATGGAGAAGCTACTAGATCGGGAGACACCGCCCGATCATATCGTGATCGAGACCTCTGGCTTGGCGCTGCCGCAGCCTTTGGTGCGGGCGTTCAATTGGCCGGGGATTTCGACGAAGGTGACAGTTGATGGCGTGGTCACTGTGGTCGACGGCAAGGCAGTGACTGAGGGGCGCTTTGCCCACAACGTCGCGGCCGTGGACGCGCAGCGGGCGATGGATGAGAACCTAGATCACGAGACACCTTTATCGGAGCTGTTCGAGGATCAGGTCGCCTGTGCGGACATGATCGTGGTGAACAAGTCGGACTTGCTCGGCGAGGACGAGGCGAGCGCTCTGGTCGGCAAACTGAAGGGCGAGGCGCGTGACGGCGTGCAAGTCGTGAAAACCGCGATGGGGCGGATGCCGGTGGACGTTCTGCTGGGGCAAGGCGTGGGCGCCGAGGGCGATCTGGAGAGCCGTCACGAGGTTCATCACCACCACCATCACGATGACGACCATCATCAGGACGATCACCATCACGACCATGAACATGAGCACGGTCATGACGAGTTCGAAAGCTTCGTCGTGACGCGTTCTGAGGTCACAGACCCGAAAGCCTTTGCAGAGCAGATCGCAGACGTGATCCGGGCGCATGATATCCTGCGCCTGAAGGGCTTTGTCGCCGTCGAAGGCAAGCCGATGCGGCTGACCGTTCAGGCCGTTGGGCCGCGCGTGGACAGCTATTTCGATCAGCCTTTTGGCACTGCTCCGCGTGAGACGCGGCTTGTCGTGATCGGACAATCCGGTCTGGATCGTGCAGCGATTGAGGCGGCTTTGGCTGCATGAAGATCGCCATCGAAAACCCGCTGACAGAGGATGCTTTGGGGCTGATCGAAGGCTCCGAAGCGGCGTTGCGGGCGGTCTACACGCCAGATGAATGCTTCGCTTATTCGCCGCAGGAATTGGCAGAGCCAAACGTGCGGTTTTATGTGGCGCGCGATGTGAGTGGGGTTCCGATGGGGTGCGTCGCGGCGGCGGATATGGGCGACTATGTTGAGGTGAAGCGGCTTTTCGTCCGGCCAGAGGCGCAAGGCACCGGGTTGGGGCGCAAGCTGATGGCGCATCTGGAGGCAGAGGCTGTCGAGGCTGGTCATAAGCTGGTGCGGTTGGAGACGGGCGATCTTCTGGCCGCAGCCTGCGCGCTTTACGAGCGGATCGGCTACACACGGCGCGGCCCGTTTGGCGACTATGAAGAGGCGGAGGCGAGCACCTTCATGGAAAAGGCGCTTTAGATGCATTTGCTTGCTGCCACTCCAGGTGCGATTGATGATGGATCAGAACCGGTTGATCTAGAGCAGACGCCTGCGGATATTGTTGTTATTTCGGCAGCCGATACCGAGTTGGCGGCGTTGTCCGAAGCGCGCTCAGAGATGGAGGGCGCACCGACCTTACGGTTGGCCTCCATGATGCATCTTCAGCACCCGATGTCGGTCGATCTGCATATCGAAGCCTGCGCGGTGAAATCCCGTTTGGTCATCGTGCGCGCCTTGGGTGGCGCGGGCTATTGGCGTTATGGGGTGGAGCAATACGCAGCGCATCTGCATGAAGCAGGCGTGCCCTTGGCCCTGCTGCCCGGCGATGACAAACCTGATCCGGGGTTGCGGGAGCTCTCGACGGTTTCCGGCGCTGACTACGACGCGCTCTGGGCGTATCTGGTCGAGGGGGGACCGGAGAATGCCGCCAATTTCCTGCACTACACCAAGTGGATGCTGAACGGCGGCGAGGCCCCGATAGCCGCCGCGCCGTTGCTGCGCGCAGGTGTGTACTGGCCCGGCGCAGGCGTATCGGACCTGAGCGCAGCGCAAGACGCATGGACCGAGGGCGCGCCAGTGGTGCCCTTGATCTTCTACCGCGCGTTGGTGCAGGGCGCGGGGCTGAACCCGGTGAACCGGCTGGTGAAAGCGCTCCTGCGGGAAGGCTTGAACCCGCTGCCGATCTTTGTGGCATCCTTGAAGGACCCGGTGAGTGTCGCGACTTTGGAACGCTTGTTCGAGGCCGCCCCTCCCTCGGTGATCCTCAACTGCACCAGCTTCGCGGTGGGCTCGCCCCATGAGGACGACGGCCCCGCGAACCCGCTGGTGATGGAAGCAGGGCAAAGCGCGCCCGTCTTTCAAGTCGTGTTCTCCGGCTCGTCTGAGGCGGCTTGGGACGAAGGCCTGACCGGCCTCTCTGCCCGCGATATCGCTATGAACGTGGCCCTGCCCGAAGTCGATGGTCGCGTCCTGACCCGCGCGGTCAGCTTCAAAGGGGAGGCGTTTTTCGATGAGGCGACCGAGTGCCCCATCGCCACCTACCGCGCGCGCGGCGACCGGATTGCCTTCGTCGCGGCGTTGACGAAACGCTGGGCAGACTTGCGCGGGAAAGCGACATCAAACCGGAAAGTCGCACTGGTCTTGGCGAACTACCCCAACAAGGACGGGCGCCTTGCCAACGGCGTGGGCTTGGACACACCCGCGGCCACAGTGTATGTGCTGGAGCTGCTACGAGACGCCGGGTATCACGTCTCGGATGCGCCTGCAGACAGCGCGGCTTTGATGGAACAGGTGATGGCGGGGCCGACAAACTGGCTCACGGATCGCGCGTCGAAATCCGGCGGCGTTACGCTGTCACTGGAAGCCTACAAAGCTGCATTCGACGCGCTGCCTTGGGACGTCAAATCGCGCATCACCGACCGCTGGGGCGCGCCAGGGGATGACCCGTTTTTCGATGGCACCGGCTTCAAGCTGAGTGTGCTGAAGTTCGGAAACGCCGTCGTCGGTATCCAGCCTGCACGCGGCTATAACATTGATCCGACGGACACGTATCACTCGCCCGATCTGGTGCCGCCTCATAACTATCTGGCTTTCTATATCTGGCTTCGCGAAGCGTATGGCGCGGATGCGATTGTGCATATGGGCAAGCATGGCAACCTTGAGTGGCTACCCGGGAAATCTATTGCACTGTCAGAGACTTGCTTACCGGAAGCCGTGCTCGGCCCAATGCCTCATGTCTATCCGTTTATCGTCAACGATCCCGGCGAGGGCACGCAAGCCAAGCGCCGCGCGCAAGCTGTGATCATCGACCACCTGACCCCGCCCCTGACGCGGGCTGAAAGCTATGGACCACTCCGCGATCTCGAAGCTCTGGTGGACGAGTACTATGAGGCAGCAGGCGTCGATCCCCGCCGGATCGAACATCTTCGCCGTGAGATCCTGTCACTGTCAGACGTGACGGGGCTGGCCGCCGATGTCGGTATGAGCGGCGGCGATGAAGAGGCTGATCTGGCGAAGCTCGACGCTTATCTCTGCGAACTGAAAGAGGCGCAAATCCGGGACGGGTTGCATGTGTTCGGTCAATCGCCCGAAGGCCGGTTGCAGCGC
Organism: Pseudomonadota bacterium; assembly: GCA_038532735.1. Taxonomy (GTDB): domain Bacteria; phylum Pseudomonadota; class Alphaproteobacteria; order Rhodobacterales; family Rhodobacteraceae; genus JAHTBL01. The sequence continues at coordinate 523,858 of JBCBAC010000001.1, read as the reverse complement.
GATTTGGTACAGGCCTTGCTGCGGGTGCCGCGTGGGGATGGGTCCGGCGCGGACGCGTCTATCATCCGCGCTTTGGCCGATGACTTGGGGCTGGGGTTTGATCCTCTCGACTGCGAGATGGCTGCGCCTTGGGATGGACCGCGACCAGATGCGCTTGCGAAAATCAGCGACGACAGCTGGCGCTCAACCGGGGACACGGTTGAGCGGTTGGAGCTTTTCTGCGCGGCTCTGTTGGAAGGGCAGAACGCCCCCGGCCCTGCCTCAAATGCAGTTCTGGAACATGCGAAGAACGTCGTTGCCCCGACGGTTGCAGCCTGTGGTACCGCGGAAGGTCAGGGCTTGCTTAACGCGCTGGATGGCCGCTTCGTAGCGCCCGCCCCCTCCGGCGCTCCGACGCGCGGGCGGCTGGATGTGCTGCCGACAGGGCGCAACTTCTACTCGGTCGACAGCCGCGCGGTGCCGACCCCAACCGCGTGGGCCTTGGGGTGGAAATCCGCGAACCTTTTGATCGAGAAACACTTGCAAACCCATGGCGATTGGCCGCGCGCGATGCTGCTGACGGCTTGGGGCACAGCGAATATGCGCACAGGCGGCGACGATATCGCCCAATGCTTGGCGCTGATGGGTGTGAAGCCGAAATGGGACAGCGCGAACCGGCGTGTGACCGGGTTTGAGGTTCTGCCGCAAAGTGTTCTGGGCCGCCCCCGCGTCGATGTGACTTTGCGCGTGTCGGGCTTTTTCCGGGACGCTTTCCCGCAGCAAATGGCGCTGGTCGACAGCGCTGCTCGCGCAGTGATGGAAATGGACGAACTCGCCGATCTGAACCCCGCGCGTGGGGCAGGTGGTGCGCCACATCGCGTCTTCGGCTCGAAGCCCGGCGCCTATGGCGCGGGCCTGCAAGCGATGATCGACGAGCGGCTTTGGGGCGACAAATCCGATCTGGCGGAGGCCTATCTGGAATGGGGCAGCTACGCTTACGGCAAAGACAGCCCAGGCGACCGTGCGCGCGAGGCGTTCGAGGCGCGGCTGGGTCAGGTCGAGGCGATTGTTCAGAACCAGGACAACCGCGAGCATGACCTCCTGGATAGCGACGATTACTACCAATTCGAAGGTGGAGCTGCGGCGGCAGTCGCAACGCTGCAAGGGCAGGATCGCCCCGTTTACCATAATGATCACTCGCGCCCGGAACGCCCTGTGATCCGCACGCTTGAAGAGGAAATCGGGCGCGTCGTGCGCTCTCGCGTGGTGAACCCGAAATGGATCGAAGGCGTAAAGCGCCACGGCTATAAAGGCGCGTTCGAGATGGCGGCGACAGTCGATTACCTCTTCGCATTCGCCGCCACGACCGGAGCCGTCAAGCACCACCATTTCGATCTGGTGGAAGAGGCGTTTCTGGCTGATGACACCACGCGCGACTTCATCGAAGAGGTCAACGCCCCCGCCCTGAAAGAGATCGCCGAGCGCTTGGCCGAAGCCATTGATCGCGGGCTCTGGACGCCGCGCTCCAACTCTGCCCGCGCCCGGATCGCGGCCCTTGCAAAGGGCGCGAAACCGATGAACCCTATCCTCAAGGAGGCCCAAACATGACCGATGATGCAGACCTGGAACGTCACTCCATGAAAATGGCCAAGAAGAAGGCCGCGCGCGACAAGATCATGGCGACAAAGACGGATGAGAAAGGTCTTGTGATCGTCCACACTGGTAAAGGGAAAGGCAAAAGCTCGGCCGCATTCGGAATGATCTTCCGTTGCATCGCCCATGACATGAAATGTGCTGTGGTGCAGTTCATCAAAGGCGGGATGAGCACAGGCGAACGCGACCTGATCCTTGGGAAGTTCGAGGATGTGTGCTCGTTCCACACAATGGGCGAAGGCTTCACCTGGGAGACCCAGGATAAAGCCCGCGATACCGAAATGGCGCAGGCCGCATGGACGAAGGCCAAGGACTTAATCCGCGACGAGCGCCACAAGATGGTTCTGCTGGACGAGATCAATATCGCCCTGCGTTACGACTATATTGATATCAACGAGGTGGTCGAATTCCTCGCGACCGAAAAGCCGCATATGACCCATGTCATTTTGACCGGGCGCAATGCAAAAGAAGAGCTGATCGAGATCGCCGATCTGGTGACCGAAATGGAGCTGGTCAAGCACCCGTTCCGATCCGGGATCAAGGCGCAGATCGGGGTCGAGTTTTAGGTTTCACTTTGGCTCAAATATCCAACCGCAGCGCCAGCCGAAAGCGGTGCAGTGGATATTTTAACCAGAATGAAACCAGAATCGGAGTATTTCTTCTTTGCGGTACAGGCTGGGAAGCCGATGACCGCCCAGAGTGAAACCTTCTTGGTTTCTTATACTTCGGGGGAACTACGTGTGTCCCCCGAAGAACCTTTTCAGATCAAGGCCGCGCGCGTTAACCTTAATGGGGCATTAGGGTTGCGGAGCAGCATTCCGGATCTGCGTCAGGGTTGCGCCCGTTGAGAGCGCTTCGGGGTCGAGGCGCAATTCGATGATGGCAAGTGTGTTTGCGGCTTGGGCTTCTTGGAGCGCGGCGGGGAAATCCTCTTTCCTGGTTATGGTGAAACCGACCCCTCCGTAGGAGCGGGCAAGCGCCGGGTAGTCCGGATTGAACAACGCCGTCCCGCTAACCCGTGCGGGGTAGCTTTTCTCCTGATGCATGCGGATCGTTCCGTATTGACCGTTATTGCAAACGATAAAGATTACCTTGGCCTTATGCTGAGCGGCGGTGGAAAGCTCGTTCAGGGTCATCTGGAAACAGCCGTCGCCAGCGATGCAGACAACAGTCCGATCCGGATGTTCGAGTGCCGCAGAGATCGCGGCGGGGGCGCCGTATCCCATGCTGCCCGATGTCGGGGCCAGTTGGGTTTTTGGTGCCTTGTAGGTAAAATAGCGATGCAGGAAGGCCGCGTAGTTTCCAGCTCCGTTCGTGACGATTGCGGTTTCTGGCAAGTGCTCTGAAAGATGCGCGATGACTTGCTCAAGTTGCACGTCTCCGGGGGTAGGCTTGGGGGTACGCCATGCCTCATATTCCGCGCGCATGGCTTGGGTCAGATCAGCGGCAATCGGCATTATTTTCGCGTCGGCTAGTGCTTCCAACAGCTCAGGTGCAGGGGCGTTCACCGCGAGGGTCGGTGTATAGACGCGGCCCAGCTCATCGGGATCTGCATTGACGTGGATCAGCGTTTTGCCATGCGCTGCCGGGTCCAGCAATGTGTAGCCTTGCGTCGCGATATCGCCCAGACGCGTGCCGAGCGCGAGGATGCAGTCGCTCTCTTTCAGCCGTTTGGCAAGGGTCGGGTTCAGGCCAACATTCAGATCCCCGCAAAAACAGGGATGCCGGTTGTCGAGGTAGTCCTGCCGCCGAAAGGTCGTGACCACAGGCAGGGCCGCAGACGTGGCGAAGCGGGCCAGCGCTTCGCTTGCAGACGCGGTCCAGAGCGGGCCGCCGACAATGACCAGCGGGGATTTTGCCCGCGCCAGAAAGCTGCCGATTTGCGCGACTGTTGCCGTGTAATCAAAGGAGGCGCGTTTCGATGGGATCACGTCAGGTGTGTCCGCCTCTGCACTCAACATATCCTCTGGCAGCGCCAGCACCACCGGGCCCGGGCGGCCGGACATCGCAACCGAAAACGCGCGGCTGATGTATTCCGGCAGGCGCGCTGTCTCGTCGACCTCTGCCACCCATTTGGCGAGCGGCGCAAACATCGCGCGGTAGTCGACTTCCTGAAACGCTTCGCGGTCGCGGTGACCACGCGCGATCTGGCCCACGAACATGACCATCGGGGTGCTGTCCTGACGGGCGATATGAATGCCGCTGGAGGCATTCGTCGCCCCCGGCCCACGCGTCACGAATGCAACGCCCGGCGTGTTGGTGAGCTTGCCGTAGGCCTCTGCCATCATTGCAGCACCGCCCTCGTGACGGCAGACGATATTCTCGATCCCGCTGTCATAAAGCCCATCGAGCGCTGCCAGAAAGCTCTCCCCCGGCACTGAAAAGACGCGCCGCACGCCCAGTATCTTCAACTGATCCGCAAGGATCTGCCCGCCGTGACGCATCCCGTCCTCCTCTGCCATTTCCGCAACTTGGGCGAAACACACCTGTGCAGCAAGAGGCGCGGTGCTAGGTTGGTTTGAAACGTCGCATGAAAGGATGACTGATGAATTTGTTGGGACTGTCGGGTTCGCTCCGCAAGGAAGCCACGAATCGCAAGCTGTTGATGGAAGCGCAGCGCCTTTTTGCGCCCGAAAGCTATGTGGAGGCGGATTTGAACCTGCCACTTTACGATGGTGATCTGGAGGCTGACGCAGGCGTTCCGGACGCAGTCAAAACGCTTGCGGCGCAGATTGAGGCAGCGGATGCGGTTGTGATTTCGACGCCGGAATACAATCAGTCGATCTCTGGCGTGCTTAAAAACGCGCTGGATTGGGTGAGCCGCGTTGATGGCTCGCCCTGGGCGGGCAAGCCGGTCGCCATCATGTCTGCGGCAGCCGGGCGGTCTGGCGGCGCTCGGGCGCAATATGCGCTGCGGTTGTGCATGCAGCCCTTCCGGCCGCGCATTCTGCAGGGGCCGGAGGTGATGGTCGCCGCAAGCTCGAAAGAGTTCGATGAGGATGGGCGTCTGACCGGAGAGATGTATCTGAAGATGCTGCAGGAGTTGATGGATGCGCTGAAGGCAGAAATCGGGCGATAGGCTATGGCGGTGCTGCACGACCGGATGGACCCAGCGCGGGCGGATGCGTTACGCATCACGCTGGGTTTGTCGGATCAGATTGAAGCGGGCGATGTGTTGCCCCCTTTCTTTCATCAAGCGTATTTCTGGGATGCGCGACCGGCTGCAGAGCTAGGGGCAGACGGTCACCCGCGCGTTGGCGGTTTAATCCCCGATCTGGGCTTGCCGCGCCGGATGTGGGCCGGGGGACGGCTGAAGTTTCATGCGCCATTGCGCTGCGGAACCCCGGCGGAAAAGCGCTCTGAGCTTGTGAGTGCGGAGCGGAAAGAGGGGCGGAGCGGCGCGTTGGCGCTGGTGACGCTGCGCCATGAAATCTGGCAGGATGGTGCGCTCTGCGTGACGGACGAGCAGGACCTGATCTACCGCGAACCGCATGATCCATCTCAACCCAAACGGACACCACCGATTGCAGAGGATACCGCGCCGGGGGCGGCTTTGCAGTTCTCCCCCACACTTCTGTTTCGGTATTCCGCGTTAACCTTTAACGGACACCGGATTCACTATGATCGGGACTATGCAACCGGTGCCGAGGGGTATTCTGGCTTGGTCGTGCATGGCCCGCTTTTGGCGCAACATCTCATGCTCGCGGCGGCGTCGACGTTGCTAGACATGACGTCATTTTCATTCCGAGCGACGGCCCCGCTGATGGATTTTGAGACCGCAGAGCTTGTCTGGAACGGCACCGCTGGCTTTATTCGTGGGCCGGATCGGCGGCTTTGCATGGTGGCGGAGGCAGCTTAAAGGCTCGCCTCTGGCTTAAAAGCAGCGGGGATATTATCGCGGCCGTCGAGGATCAAGTCGGCCATCACCTCCCCCACTTTTGGGGCCATTCCAAAGCCGATCTTGAAGCCGCCATTGGCGATGAAGGCGTCTGGATTGCAGGGGTGAACACCTAGCATTGGCGCGCGGGATTTTGCACGAGGGCGCACGCCTGCCCACCGCTCCAGAATTGGCGCATCTTGCAACACCGGGAAGGCGGTTAAGGCTCGGGCGAGGACGTCGTCTAGTTGATCATCGGTGGTGTCCGGGGCGTCAAACTCACGCTCTGATGTGGAGCCGATAGCGACGGTTCCATCTTCATGCGGGACAATGTGCAAGGCATCCGCGAAGAGTTGAGCTGCGGACGTTGCATCAAATTGCAATAGAACAGCCTGCCCTTTTACGCCGTTTCCAGCTGATTTACCGATATTTTCAGACATCGCCAAAAGGCCCTGATAGCCGGTCGCATCCACCAACTTGCCTTCGATTTCAGCCTCGCCCACCACGACCTCACCGCCCAAAGCGACGACAGCCTCTGCCAAAGTGCGGGTGGCGCGGCGCGGGTGGATGCGGGCGCTCAGCGTGTCGTGGATCAAATATCCGGTTGGACTTTGAGGCGCCCAGTTCGGATGGGCCGAGGCCAGGACGACCTGCCAATCCGCCTTGCCTTCCCAGAGCATCTTTGCGCTTTCCGCACGAGCCTGCGCTAAAGCCAATGCCCGATCATCTGCAATTGGCTGCAAGCGGCCCGACCGCAAGTAGCCGGGCGACTGGCCGGACAGCTCTGTCACGCGCGCCCAATGGCTTTCTGCCATGATCAGGCTTTCAAACTGAAATGCCTTTTTGACATTCCAGTTTTCGGGTGTGTGGGGGGCCAATGCGCCGACAATACCGCCGCTGGCCCCCGCAGCGATACCTTCGCGGTCGATCACGCGTACCCGCGCGCCGCGCGCCGCACAGGAATAGGCGACCGACAGACCAAAGATGCCTGCGCCTTTGACTGTGATATCGACCATTGCCAAGGCTCCTGCCCTTCCCCATTGTCGCGATTTGTTAAGGTAAGTCTTTAGGACATCACAGGATGAGCCACCAGCGGGCAGATTTGGAATGGCGCGACGGGGATATCCCTGTTTCGACCCGGTTTCAGGACCCGTATTTCTCGTTGGATAACGGCTTGGAGGAAACTCGTTATGTCTTCCTCTCCGGCAACGATTTGCCTGCGCGATTTTATGAGGGGTTTCATATTGCCGAGCTGGGTTTTGGCACCGGTCTAAATATGCTCGCCGCGCTGATCGCGTGGCGCGCGTCAGGTGTGCCAGGGCCGCTGCGCTTCACGAGCTTTGAGGCGTTCCCAATGAGTGCCGACGATATGGCGCGATCGCTTGGCGCGTTTCCGGAGGCGCGCGCGATTGCAGAGCCGTTTCTGGAAGCGTGGGCTGAGGGGCGTAGAAAGATTGTGGCCGAGGATCTACACGCAGAGATCATCATGGGGGACGCGCGCCTCGAATTGGTTAACTGGGAACATTCGGCAGATGCATGGTTTCTTGATGGTTTTAGTCCTGAGAGGAATCCTGAAATGTGGCAAACTGATCTGATGTCGCTCGTCGGGGCTCACACAAAACCCGGCGGAACCGCTGCGACCTACACGGCAGCAGGCTTTGTCAGACGGGGTTTGCAAGGCGCGGGCTTCGAGGTGACCCGCATCAAGGGCTTCGGTCGAAAGCGACACATGACCTGCGCAAGGATGCCCGCATGACGGAGGCAAACACGCGCCTTGGCATCGTGCTGATGATTGCCACGACCTTCGTCTTTACCGTGCAGGACGGCATCTCCCGCCACTTGGCCGGGGAATACAACGTTCTCATGATCGTCATGATCCGCTACTGGTTTTTCGCGGCCTTCGTGATCGCTGTTGCGCGTCGCAAAGCAGGCGGGATCAGGCAAGCCGCGCAGACAGAGCAGCTGCCCCTGCAGATCTTCCGCGGCGCGCTCTTGGCTGTTGAGATTTGCGTGATGGTCGGCGCGTTCGTTTTGCTTGGCTTGATCGAGAGCCACGCGGTCTTTGCCGCCTATCCGCTTATCATCGCCGCGCTGTCCGGCCCGATCCTAGGGGAGCGGGTCGGGTGGAAGCGCTGGGTTGCGATTGGCATCGGCTTTATCGGCGTTCTGATCATTCTGCAGCCAGGCGTCACCGTTTTCTCGCCCGCTGCGATTGTGCCGCTGATCGCCGCGCTGATGTTCGCGCTTTACGGCCTGCTGACACGCTATGTGGCGCGCAAGGATAGTGCGGCGACCAGCTTTTTCTGGACGGGTGTGACAGGGGCCCTCCTGATGACGGTCATCGGCATCTGGTTTTGGGAGCCGATGACAGGCGCCGATTGGGGCTGGATGGCGCTGCTCTGCGTGACGGGCGCGTTAGGGCACTACCTGCTGATCCGCTGTTACGAGTTGGCGGAGGCCTCCAGCCTACAGCCTTTTGCGTATTTCCAACTGGTTTTCGCCTCCGCCCTGGGTCTCATCGTTTTTGATGAAACGCTCCGGATGAACGTGGTGATCGGTGCAGCAATCGTGGTTGGCGCGGGGCTGTTCACTCTGTGGCGGGAGCGTCAGAAAGGCTAGCTTCCTCCTGCCCCAGCTCGACGGGTCTCGCTTGGGGGCGGCGCAAGGGCACCTCGCCGACCAACTCTTCGGTGAAGCGAATTGGGCCGGTGAGCCGGATTAGCCGCGCGCGGTAGACGGGCAGGCTTTCAGTGACCCGCATCACGTAATTGCGCGTTTCGCGGAAGGGGATGTGTTCGATCCAATCGATAATGTCGATCTCCCCTTTGCGGGGATCGCCGAAGCGGTCCATCCAGGATTTCGGGCGGCCGGGGCCCGCGTTGTAGCCCGCGGCGACCATGACAGGGCTGTTTCCGAAATCCTCGATCAACTCGGCCAGGTAGGCGGCACCAAGGCGGGCGTTGTACTTCCAATCGTCGAGCAAGCGTGCGCTGCGAAACGGCAGGCCTTGATCGCGGGCGACGGCTTGAGCGGTGCGGGGCATGACCTGCATCAAACCGCGCGCGCCGGCGCTGGAGGTGACACCCGGATCAAACTCCGACTCGCGACGGGCAATTGCGAGGGACAGAGCCTTGGGCGCGGGCAGGTCCATCTCGGCCACGGGGTGCAGGGCAAAGTAGGCCTGCGGAATCACGATACCCCGGCGCGCGGCGCGTTTGCCGATCATCACCGCGATATGAGGGCGGTTCTTTGCGACGGCAAAACTGCCCAGCGCGGGAAGTTCATCGGCAGGCAGGATGTCAGCGAGATGGGTGAGGAAACGCTCTGCCAAGGCGTCTTCCCCGATCGAGAGAAAGAGCGAGGCGGCTTGGAAAACGGAGCGGTTGGTGAAAAGCGCGCTTTCCCACGGGGTGTCAACGCCGACGAGAGACGGATCCAGCGGAAGCCCCGCCTTTTCAGCGGAAAGCAGGCCGTAGAAGCTGGTCTGATACGTCCCACCTTTCGCGTAGGCCGCCCGCGCGGCCTCAGTATTGCCAAGCGCCTCATGGGTGCGACCCAGCCAATAGAACGCGCGGCCCTTTGAAATGGGCGTTCGGACGGAGGCCTCAAAAGCGGTGAAATGGGTGAGCGCAGTTTCGGGCTGGTTCAGTTTGCGCAGGGCAATGAAACCGGACAGCCATTCCAGATCAGCGAAATTCGCGCCTTCGGTCAGGAAATGGGTGGACGCGACGTGATAAGCGGTGCGGTTCTGCTCGTCCCGCATCATATCGCGGGCGATGGCGCGGCGCCGGTTCGACCAGGCTTGCGGGTTGCCCAACGCCTCTGCAGACAGCGAATGGCCTAGAAGCAGTTCAAGCGCGCCTTCGTTCAGGCCTTTGCGGGTACGCCACTGGAAGCGGTCAAAGGCGAGGCCACCATGACGGCGCAACGTCTCGGGCACGGCGGCGAGCTTGGCCTCCACGTCAGACATATCGGCCTGAAGCGCGATCCGCGCCTCGGCGAGCGCGGTTTGATCGTCGCTCACAAAAGGCAACATGCGCCGCGCCTCTGTCCGCTGGAATTGCCACAGCAGCATGTCGAGACGGTCCGCGTGATGCGGGCGCAGCAGGGCACCGTGATTGCGTAAGAACAGGCGCTCGGTCTCCTGCGACATGCGCAGCGTGGTCCATGCGGTGACAAGTGCGGCATCAGCCCGATCAGGGGCTTGCGCGCGCAGAGCCTCGGCATAGGTCAGAACGCCCGCGGCGGTTTGCGGTGCGGCATCGGCGAAAAAGGCCAAAGCGGCGTCGAGGGGAACGTCTTCCTCAACCCGGCGGCGCATCAAGGCGAGCCCCGGCCAATCGGGATTATCTTGCAGAAAAGCAGAGACCTCGGCGAAAGATCCATCCACGCGCAAGCGGTGCCAATCGACGATGGTCTGGATCACCGGATCATGGGATGTCGCTTGTGTGGTGGCCTCCGTCCAATTGCCATCGCGTACGGCGATCAGCGCGGCTTGAAGTGCCATGCGTTCTGCACGATCCTGTGCAAGCACAGGCGCACTCACACAGAGCGACAATACAAGACCCCAGAACAACCGCATGACCACCGCCTCCCCATGCGCGGTAAATTTGTGGCGGATGCTAATGTCGTGCACTGCAACCGCAAATCACAAACTTGGCAAGGGAGAGGACTGCGGCTAGGTTCCGCCGAACTCAAACCGCCGATTCAGGCGACACTTAAAGGAAGCGCGTCATGTTCAAGGGATCAATGCCTGCCCTCGTAACGCCGTTCTCGAACGGCCACCTGGATATCGACACGCTCAAGAAACTTGTCGCGTGGCATGTGGAGCAAGGCAGCCATGGGCTGGTCCCCGTCGGCACCACGGGCGAAAGCCCTACCTTGAGCCATGCCGAGCATGATCAGGTGGTCGAGACGGTCGTGAACGAAGTTGCTGGTCGTATCCCGGTGATTGCTGGTGCCGGGTCTAATAACACGGTGGAAACCGTCCGGCTGGTCAAGCATGCGAAAGAGGTCGGCGCAGACGCGGCCCTGGTCGTCACACCTTATTATAACAAGCCGACCCAGCGCGGCTTGCTGGCGCATTTCCATGCCGCCGCAGATTGCGGCTTGCCAATCGTGATCTACAACATCCCCGGTCGGTCGATCATCGACATGACGCCCGCCACAATGGGGGAGTTGGCAAAGCACGAGATGATCATCGGTGTGAAAGATGCCACGGGCGACGTGACCCGCGTGTCCAAGCAGCGGCGCAGCTGTGGCACGGATTTCGTGCAATTGTCGGGCGAGGATGCCTCTGCCATCGGGTTTAACGCTCAAGGCGGGCATGGTTGTATCTCGGTCACGGCCAATGTGGCGCCGAAGCTATGTGCGGAATTTCAGGAGGCAACCTTGCGCGGCGACTACGCCAAAGCGTTGGAGTATCAGGATAAGCTGATGCCCTTGCATGAGGCGATCTTTACCGAGCCGGGCGTGGCGGGGGCCAAGTACGGGTTGTCCCTGCTGGGGATGTGTCGGGACGAGGTCCGCTCTCCCCTGACAGGACTGGATGAGAGCACGCGCATGTTGATGAAGGACGCGATGAAATTTGCGGGCCTGATCGACTAAAGGGATTGCGCCGCGGCTTCGCCGCGTCGCTACGCTGGGGGCTTTGCCCCCAGACCCCCAGAGTTTTTTGCCAAGATGAAACCAGGACCCGTTGGACGCCGTCAGGCGCGACTTAAATAGAGACCATGGCTGCGAAACCAAAAACTGATCCGAACTACAAGGTGATCGCCGAGAACCGGCGCGCCCGGTATGATTATGCCATCGAGGATGACCTTGAAGTGGGCATCATTCTGGAAGGCTCCGAGGTGAAATCCCTGCGCGAAGGTCAGGCGCAGATTGCCGAGAGCTATGCCAATGTCGAGGATGGCGAGTTGTGGCTCGTGAACAGCTATATTGCGCCCTATCTGCAGGCCAAGACCTTTGGGCATGAGGAAAAGCGCAAGCGCAAGCTGCTCGCCTCCAAGAAGGAGCTGTCGAAGCTATGGAATGCAACGCAGCGGCAGGGCATGACGCTGGTCCCGCTGGTGCTATATCTCAACCATCGCGGGCTGGTTAAGATGAAGATCGGGATCGCGAAGGGCAAAAAGACCGTCGACAAGCGCCAAACCGAGGCGAAACGCGACTGGGGCCGCCAGAAGGCCCGTTTGCTGCGCCACGGAGAGTAGCGCCCCTTGCGTCACCTTTTATGCAGGCGTAATCAAGATTTGATCCTGACCTGAAGGGGCTTTGGCATGTCTGCAGACGATCCCAGAACGCTTGTCTCAACCGAGTGGCTCGCCGCGCATCTGCGCGACCCCGATTTGCGGATTCTGGATGGCTCTTGGTATCTGCCGGACGCAGGCCGTGATGGGCGGGCCGAGTATGACGCCGCCCATATCCCTGGTGCGCGGTTCTTTGATCTGGAAGACATCAGCGATAGCCGGTCTGACATGCCCCATATGGCCCCCTCGCCCGAGAAGTTCATATCGCGGATGCGAGCGATGGGTGTAGGGGACGGCCATCAGGTTGTCGTCTATGACGGGGCGGGCCTTTTCTCGGCGGCGCGGATCTGGTGGCTGTTCAAGCTGATGGGCAAACAGGACGTCGCCGTTCTGGATGGCGGTTTTCCCAAATGGCAGGCCGAGGGGCGCGAGGTTGAGGATCTGCCCCCCATGATCCGCGACCGGCATATGACTGTGAGCCGTCAGAACCACTTGGTCAAAGATGTCACGCAGGTGGCCGCAGCCAGCAAGCTGGGGGATTACAGTATCATTGACGCGCGCGCCGCCGATCGGTTTCGCGGCGATGCGCCCGAGCCTCGTGAAGGCCTGCGCGCCGGCCATATCCCGAAATCCCGCAATGTGCCGTTCAAAACCCTATTGAACGCGGATGGCACGATGAAAGCGCCCGAGAAGATGAAGCAGATCTTTGAAGACGCCGGAGTGGACCTTTCCAAGCCCGCGATCACCAGTTGCGGCTCTGGCGTGACTGCCGCCGTGCTCTCGCTGGCGCTGGAACGGATCGGCAAGACCGATCACGCCTTATATGACGGCTCATGGGCCGAATGGGGGATGTTCCCCGATCTCAACGTCGCAACCGGAGACGCCTGATGCTGACGCAGCTCAAAGACCAACCCGCTGACAAAATCCTCGCCCTTGTGCAAGCGTTCAAAGACGATCCCCGCGAGGGCAAGATCGACTTGGGCGTCGGCGTCTACAAGGATGCGGAGGGCAAGACGCCGATCATGCGGGCGGTCAAGAAAGCCGAAAAGCAGCTGTGGGAACAGGAGCAGACGAAATCCTACGTCGCGCTGACCGGTGATCCTGCTTACGGCACAGCGATGGCGCAGATGGTGCTGGGCGATGCCGTCCCGATGGAGCGCGTGTCCAAGGCCGCGACCCCCGGTGGCACCGGGGCAGTACGCCAGGGGTTTGAGCTGGTGCAGCTTGCCAATCCGCAGGCGACCGTCTGGGTGTCGAACCCCACATGGCCGAACCACCTCACGATCCTCAAGCATTTGGGCATGAAGACCACGCTCTACCGCTACTTCGATAGCGAGACCTGTGCCGTGGATTTCGACGGTATGATGGTAGACCTGAAAGGGGCCAAGGGGGGGGATGTGGTTCTGCTGCATGGCTGCTGCCACAACCCGACGGGTGCGAACCTGAACATGGCGCAGTGGAAAGAGTTGGTCGCGCTCATGAAAGCGAAGGGTCTCATTCCGATGATCGACATTGCCTATCAGGGCTTTGGCGACGGTCTGGAAGAGGATGCGGCGGCCACACGGCTAGTGGCCTCTGAACTGCCTGAAACGATCATCGCCGCGAGCTGCTCAAAGAACTTCGGGATTTACCGCGAGCGGACCGGCATCCTGATGACCGTCTCTGCGGAAGCGGCGACACAGAAGACAGCGCAAGGCACGCTCGCCTATCTGAACCGGCAGAACTATTCGTTCCCGCCCGATCACGGTGCGCGACTGGTCACGATGATCCTGAACGATCCCGAGCTGCGTAAGGATTGGGAAGCAGAGCTGGAAAAGGTACGCGAGGGCCTTCTGGTGCTGCGCAAGCAATTGGCCGAAGAGCTGCAGAAAGCCACCAACTCTGATCGCTACGGGTTTATTGCTGAACATCGCGGGATGTTCTCGCGCCTTGGTGTGTCGCCCGAAATGGTCGAGAAACTCCGCGAGGATCACGCGATCTATATGGTCGGCGACAGCCGGATCAATATTGCCGGGCTCAACAAGCACACGGTGCCAATCCTTGCCAAGGCGATTGCGGCTGTGGGTGGCTAACTTCTTTTGTGCCTAAATACCTCCCGCCGGAGGCATCAAAGGGCGTCCCACCGGGGCGTCCTTTTTCTATCAATCAAAAGACTTGCGGCGCAGCCGCGCAAATTGGCCAAGAAAAAACCCGGGCGCGAACGCCCGGGTAAGGTTGCCATCAACTAACAGGAAGGAACGTTAGCCTTTGGAAAAATCGGGGTACGCTTCCATACCCAGCTCGGAGGTGTCGAGACCGTTGATCTCGGCTTCCTCGCTGACGCGAATCCCCATGACCGCCTTCAGGATCGTCCACAGGATCAGCGATGCCACGAAGGTGAAGACACCGTAGGCTGCGATACCTGTCAGCTGAGTCATCAGGGCGGCGTCGCTGTTGTAGAAGACAACGGCGATTGTGCCCCAGATACCGGCGATCAGGTGAACCGGGATCGCACCAACCACGTCGTCGATCTTGAACTTGTCGAGCATGGGAACCGTGAAAACAACGATCACACCGCCGATTGCACCGATCCACAGCGCACCAAAGAGCGAGGGGGCCAGTGGCTCAGCCGTGATGGAGACCAGGCCGGCGAGGCAGCCGTTCAGAACCATCGTCAGATCGACCTTCTTATACATCACCTGCGTCAGGATCAGTGCAGTCACAGCACCGGAGGCAGCCGCCATGTTGGTGTTTGCAAAGATCCGGCCCACATCGGTGATGTCGCCCACGGTGCCAGCAGCCAACTGCGAACCACCGTTGAAGCCGAACCAGCCAAGCCACAGGATGAACGTACCCAGTGTTGCAAGGGCAAGGTTCGAGCCCGGCATCGGAACGGTCTTGCCGTCCTTGTATTTGCCGATACGCGGACCCAACACGATGGCACCAGCCAACGCAGCCCAACCACCAACGGAGTGCACAACGGTCGAACCAGCAAAGTCGGAGAAGCCCATCTCGGACAGGAAGCCACCGCCCCACTGCCAGGAGCCGCTGATCGGGTAGAAGATACCGGTCAGAACAACGACGAAGATCAGGAAGGGCCACAGCTTGATACGCTCAGCGAGCGCACCAGACACGATCGACGCGGTTGCTGCAACGAACATCAACTGGAAGAAGAAGTCCGATGCAACCGAGGCGTAATCAAGCGATGCGTCTGCGGCGGCAAGGCCAACGGGCTCAAGCGTCGTCGGCACGAAATTGGCCGAGAAATAGCCATTGAAATCACCCGGGTACATCAGGTTGAAGCCAACGAGCCAATACATGATCGACGCGATCGAGAAGAGCGCGATGTTCTTTGTCAGCTGCATCGTCACGTTCTTGGAGCGCACCAGGCCGGCTTCGAGCATCGCAAAGCCCGCAGCCATCCAGAACACAAGGAAACCACCCACCAAGAACAGCAAGGTGGTCATAATATAGGGGCCAATTTCATCAAAGCTGGGCGCAGCATCTTGCGCGAAGCCCAAGCTCGGTAGCGCGATCAACGCGGCAGCGAGCGGAAGAGTTTTTGTAAGTTTCATGGTCACTTGTCCTATGAATGCGCGCCTTAGAGCGCTTCTTCGTTGGTTTCGCCGGTCCGGACGCGCACGGCGCTCTGGACATCGAGAACGAAAATCTTGCCGTCACCGATTTTGTCGGTCTTGGCGGTCGACTGGATGGTCTCGACGACCTGATCGGCCATCGACGCATTCACGACGATTTCGAGTTTCACTTTCGGAACGAAGTTCACGGCGTATTCAGCGCCACGATAGATTTCGGTGTGCCCAGACTGAGAGCCGAAGCCCTTGATCTCGGTCACCATCATCCCGCGCACGCCGATGGCGGTCAGTGCTTCACGGACCTCCTCCAGCTTGAACGGTTTGATTGCTGCAATGATGAGTTTCACGGTTTTCCCCTTCCACGTTGCGCAAAAGCTGACCCGCAGAGGGGTCTCGCTGGGGTTACCGTGCAGGCGCGGCATGACTCCTCAAGTGAGTCGCCGCCTGAATCTCCTTAAAGGCGATCATAAATTGCACAAAAATTATACAATTTACGCATGATGCACATTTTTTAATCTATTTAAAAACCACCTCTGAGCGGAGCTTCGCGCTCTACAAACCGTTTCAAAGGCGTTAAGATTGCCTGAAAAGACAATAAAACCGTTATGAATCTTCGCTAGTACGGGCAGGCCGTCGCATGAGCACCAAAAGACCAGGCAAGCCACCCTTGGTGGCAGAAAAGCGCTATAAACCAAAGGCTCCCGCGCAAAAGCGGAAACGCAAACCTGCGACCAAATCCCGGCGGAAAGCCTCGCGGATTCCCGGTTTGGGCATGCTGACCGGCTTCCTGCGTTGGGTGTGGCGCATCCTTTTTGGGCTTGGTTGGCGGCTGACCTTCGTCGTTGCTCTCCTCGTAGGCAGCGGAGTGCTGTATTTCTATGCAACTCTGCCAGATGCCACCGAACTGGTCGACGGACGCGCCCGCGGGTCGGTCACAATGCTGGATCGCAATGGTGAGGTGTACGCCTGGCGCGGCGATCAGTTTGGCGGGATGGTCACGGCCGATTCCGTTTCCAAACATCTCAAGAACGCTGTCGTCGCAACAGAGGACAAACGCTTCTATCGCCATCTTGGCATTTCCCCACGAGGGGTCGCCTCTGCCGTGCGGATCAATCTGCGCGAGGGGCGTGGGCCGCTGTCGGGTCACGGCGGCTCAACCATTACGCAACAGACGGCCAAGCTACTGTGCCTTGGCGTGGCCTATGAGCCGACCCAGTGGGAAAGCGAGGCCGCCTATGAGGCTGACTGCCGCCGCGGCACGCTTTGGCGTAAGATCAAAGAGGCAACCTATGCGCTGGCGATGGAAGCGAAGTATTCCAAGGATGAGATCCTGACGATCTATCTGAACCGCGCTTTCCTGGGTGCAGGCGCGCGCGGGTTTGAAGCGGCAAGCCAGCGCTATTTTGGCAAGTCGGCGGCGGAGGTTGCGCCATCGGAGGCGGCAATGCTGGCCGGTCTGCTGATTGCGCCGTCGCGTTTTGCGCCAACGAATAATCTTGAACGCGCACAGAACCGCGCGAATGTGATTGTCGGGTTGATGGAGGAGCAGGGCTATCTGTCGGCCTCAGCCGCAGGGTTTGCACGTCAGAACCCAGCACAGCTTTCGGAAGCGGCGGCCGCGCGGACAGGAGGCTATTTTGCCGATTGGGTCATGCAAAGCGGACCTGAGTTCTTCACCCGCAACACCACCGAAGATGTCATCATCCGCACCACGCTGGATCAACGCATCCAGACCGCCGCTGAAGAGGCCCTGGCTGAGGTATTTGAGACGCAGGTCCGTGAAGGCTCTAAAGCCGAGGCGGCGATTGTCGTGATGTCCGCCGACGGCGCCGTGCGCGGCATGGTGGGTGGACGCCAGTCAAAAGTGTCCGGCGCGTTCAACCGGGCGACACAAGCGCGGCGGCAAACCGGATCGGCGTTCAAGCCGTTCGTGTACGCCACAGCGCTTGAACTGGGCTATAGCTTCAACGATCTAGTCGAGGACACACCACTGACCATGAATATCCCCGGCTCTGGCCCGTGGACGCCGAAGAATTACACCAATGACTTCAAGGGTACCGTCACACTGACTCGCGCGCTCGCGGAGTCGCTGAACATCCCTGCCGTGCGCGTCTCGGAGAGCGTTGGCCGCGATCTGGTCGAAAAAGTCGCCGCCGATTTCGGGATCAAAAGCGAGATCGCCGTAGGTCCGGCGATTGCGCTTGGCACATCAGAGGCAACGCTGGTCGAGATGACGGGCGCTTATGCGGGTATCCTTAACGGAGGCTCCAGCGTGACGCCATATGGTCTGGTCTCGCTGCGCCTGCAGGGTGACAATAGCGACCTGATGGACAATCCCGGCGGCATTGGCGAGCGTGTCATCCGCGAGGAGGCCGCACGCCAGCTGACCTATATGATGAGCAAGGTGATCACCGAAGGCACCGGTCGCCGTGCTGCCCTGTCGGGGCGAGAGGCAGCGGGCAAATCCGGCACAACGCAAGCCGCGCGCGATGCCTGGTTCATCGGCTTTACGGCGGATTACGTGGTCGGTGTCTGGATGGGTTATGACGACAACACACCGCTAACAGGTGTCACAGGTGGCGGGCTACCGGCTGAGATTTGGCGTCAAACGATGGAGCGGGTGCATCAGGGCGTTGAGCCCAAACCCCTACCGATGATCCGGCCCGCGCCTCAAACCGTGCGGCAACCGTCTGTGCAAAACACCCGCTCGAGCCAGCAACGTCGGCAGCAGCCGGCTTCCCTCGAAGAGGGTATCCTAAATATCCTGAACGGATTACTCGGCGGAAACCGTTAACCAGCGCGGCGCAGGTCCTGGATCAAAGCATCGACATTGCCACCGCGACGGTCCAGCATCGCCCCGATCTCGACCTTCTCGGTCTGGAACAGGTTTACGCCTTCGATCAACAGGTTGACGAACTTGTCGCTGCCAGAGCGATCCGACACAAGGAATGTCACGTTGAACGGTGACTGACCGGGCAGATAGGCCAAGGTGCGCACTTCAATCAGGCGCGAGCGCTGGCGCGTATCTTTCACTTCGATCCGACCGCCTGCAAATTCACGGAACCGCTTACCATATTTGCGCGCCATGTAGCCGGTGAAGGCCTGCGTGAACGCGCTGCGCTGCGCAGCACTTGCGGAGCGTGCGGGCGGCCCAAGCGCCGAGATCGCGATGGTCGGCACATCGCCGTAGCGGGCAAAAATACCCTCAAAATCGCGGATCATCGCAGCTTCGGATTTGCCGGACGCGATCACGCGATTGATATCAGCAACGGCGCGTTCGACCAGCGTCTTGGCTGCAGCTTCGCTGAGTGCCAAAGCGGGCGTTGCCAGAAGTCCTGCGCCCAGACCGGCCAGAACAAGACGACGCGACGGGTTACTGAAGGGGAAGTGAGTCATAAGGATCCTCAAACGGGTCAAGATCGGTGCCGCTCGAGTCGACACCCAGTTTGAAACGACGGTTCTGCAAATAAATCAAACGCGCCTGCGCGTAGCTGTCGGCACTGTCATACAGAATGCTGTCGATCGTGTCGGACAGAGTGTACCGCGTGCCAAAGCCCGAGGCCACATTGGCCGCGGTCTGCGCGGTCGCACCTGGGCCTTCCAGAACCGAACTCAGCGGATTTGTGAACAGATCGACGACCTTACCGGCAGCATGCCGCTCAGTGACGGGGCCGACGATGGGCAATTCGCCGTAGACGCCTTCGGGCACGCCCCAGACGTAAAGTGTTTCACCAAAATCGGTGTCGCGATCTTCAAGCCCCATATCAGTGGCCGGATCAAGGAAGCCACCAAGTCCGAAGATACCATTCACGAGGAATCGGAAGGCGCTGTGGCCTGCGTTTTCAATGCGCCCCTGCAGAAGGGAGTTCACCACATCGGCGGGCTGGTTCAGCGTATTCGCGAAATTAGAGATCCCGTTGCGCGCACGTTCCGGCACGACAGTGCCGTAGGCGTTTGAGGTCGGGCGCAAAACAATCCGGTCGACGCCGCGGTTAAACTCATGGGTTTGCCGGTTGGTTTGCTCATAAGGATCATTGATCCCGTTGGGCTGACTGGGCGTGGAACAGGCGGATACAAGCAAGACAGCGCCAAGAAGCGCGATCCGCGTGATCGAGGAGGAGGCAGCGTTAATCACGAATTATCTCTTTCAAATGCAAATGCAGAATTTCACATAGCGAATCCAGCTGCAATCCCCACCGATTTTTTTTCACGCTACTTTGCGTGACCATCTTTTGTGACCGTTTCATGACACCTTCCAAAGAAACAGGGCTTTTCGAAGTGTTGTCAGACGGCTAGCGTTCAACCTGAGCCAAACAGAGGAGCTTAATTAATGAGCAGTTTTGAAGCCAAGCTGGCCGAGATGGGCGTAACCTTGCCGGACGCATCAGCGCCCCTCGCGAACTATGTGCCTTTCGTGCAGGTTGGCGATCTGGTGCATGTCTCCGGGCAAATCTCAAACGGGCCGGACGGCTTTCTGACCGGCAAGCTGGGCGCGGATATGACCGCCGAAGAAGGGGCCGAGGCTGCGAAGTCCTGTGCGATTAGCCTTCTTGCTCAGGTCAAGGCGGCCTGTGGCGGCGATCTGGATCGCCTGGTGCGCGTCGTGAAGCTGGTGGGCTTTGTAAACTCGACCGCTGATTTCACCGACCAGCCAAAGGTGATCAACGGGGCCTCTGACTTCATTGCTGAGGCTTTGGGCGATGCAGGGCGGCACGCGCGCTCGGCGGTGTCTGCAGCCTCTTTACCCTTCGGTGTCGCCGTCGAAATCGAAGGCATCTTCCAGATCAAAGGCTGATGCTGGACCCGCGGTTCTTTGCACGGCCCATCGCCCATCGGGGCTATCACGATCTGGCGCGCGGGCGAGTCGAAAACAGCCGTGCCGCCTTTGGCGCGGCGATTGCACATGGCTACGGGGTTGAGCTGGATTTGCAGCTGAGTGCGGATGGCGAGGCCGTCGTCTTTCACGACTATGAGCTGTCCCGCCTCACCGATCTGCGCGGCCCCGTCCGCCAGCGCCCGATGGAGAACCTCCGCACGATCAAACTGTCGGGGTCGGATGATGTCATCGCGTCCTTGCCGGAGGTTTTGGCGCAAGTCTCGGGCCGTGTGCCGCTCTTGATTGAGCTGAAGGATCAGGACGGCGCGATGGGCCCAGAAATCGGCGCGCTTGAGACCGCCGTCGCCGATGCGCTTGGCGACTATGACGGGCCTGTCGCGCTCATGTCGTTCAATCCGCATTCGGTCCGCACGCTCGCGTCCCTGCTGCCTGATATTCCGCGTGGGTTGGTCACTTGCGCTTTCGATCAGGCAGACTGGCCCACCTTGCCCGCAGACACCCGTACTCTGTTGGCGGATATCCCGGACTATGACCGCGTCGGCGCCTCGTTCATCAGCCATGATGCCAAGGATTTGCACGCCCCCCGCGTGGCCGAGTTGAAAGCGGACGGTGCCAAAGTGCTCTGCTGGACGATCCGCTCCCCCGAAGAAGAGATCATCGCCCGGCGGACGGCAGACAATGTCACTTTCGAAGGCTACGTCGCTTGACGCCAGCCCACCTGGCTCCAATTTGCGCTGTATCCCAAGGAGATCGGCATGGCCGCCCCCAATCCCGCTGAGCGAACGCAACAGGTTGAGATCAGAGTGCTGACCGATCTGGATCAGATTGGACAGACAGATTGGGATGCCTGCGCGGTGCAGGGCGATGGCCGACCCGAAGATCCGTTTACCACCTACCGCTTTCTCAAGGCCTTGGAGGACAGCCGCTCCATCGGCTTTGGCACTGGCTGGGACGCGAATTATCTGCAAGCCGTTCTGGATGGGCAAACCATTGGCGTCGCGCCGCTCTACGCCAAGAACCACAGCCAAGGCGAATATATCTTCGATCACAATTGGGCCCACGCCTATGAGCGCGCAGGCGGGCGCTATTATCCCAAACTGCAGATTGCGGTGCCCCACACGCCCGCGACCGGGCGGCGTTTTCTGACCCGCCCCGGTTTTGAGGCGGAGGGGCAAGCAGCACTGGTGCAAGGCGCTGTCCAACTGGCCGCGAATAACGAGGTTTCATCGCTCCACATCACATTCTGCACCGATGCCGAGGCACAAGCCGGAACCGAAATGGGCCTCATGCGCCGCGCAAGCCAGCAATTTCATTGGTTCAACGACGGCTACGCTGATTTCGATGGGTTCCTCGCGGCGCTCAGCTCGCGCAAGCGCAAGAACATCCGCAAGGAACGCGCCCGCGCGCAGGACTTCGGCGGGCGCATTCTGGCGCTCACGGGCGATCAGATCGAGCCGCATCACTGGGACGCGTTTTGGGTCTTCTACCAAGACACCGGCGCGCGCAAATGGGGCACGCCCTATCTCAGCCGCGCGTTTTTCGACCGCGCGCAAGAGACGTTGCGCGATGATATGCTGCTGGTGCTGGCGGAACGCGACGGACGCTACGTGGCGGGCGCGCTCAACTTCATTGGCGCGGATGTGCTCTACGGGCGCTACTGGGGCTGCACCGAGGATCATCCCTGCCTGCATTTTGAGCTCTGCTACTACCAGGCGATCGACTTCGCGATTGCCCATGGCCTCTCCCGCGTGGAAGCGGGCGCGCAAGGCTCCCACAAACTCGCGCGCGGCTACATGCCGGTGACGACCCACTCCCTCCATTGGTTCGGCGATCCGGGTTTCACAGATGCCATCGCGCGCTACCTGGAGGCCGAGAAAGAGGCGGTCGATGAAGAGATCGAGATCATGACCGATTACGGCCCGTTCAAGAAAGCCCAAGTGGAGGAACAGGAATGACTGACAAGCTGACCGCAGAAGAAGCCACAACCGAACTTCCCATGCTGGAAACTGCAGGCTGGGAACAGGACGGCGACGCGATTAAGAAAACCTATCAGTTCGCCGATTTCGTTGACGCTTTCGGCTTCATGTCCCGCGCGGCCATCTGGGCCGAGAAGATGGATCATCACCCCGAATGGTTCAACGTCTACAAAACGGTGGATGTGCGCCTGACGACGCATGATGCAGGCGGCCTGTCGATGCTTGATGTCAAACTGGCCAAGAAGATGGATGCGCTCGCCGACGCGTAAAGCCTTAGCCTGCGCTTCTTTTGTCCCGAAATACCTCGGGGGGTGCGGGGGCAGAGCCCCCGCGGAGCGACGCGGCGAAGCCGCGGCGCAATCCCTCAGATAATAGCTTATACTGCGTCCAGCAAAGCCTCGCCGGCAGAGACTTCGCACTCGCCCGGGCTCGCCTCTTCGTTCAGCACTTTGACAACGCCATCTTCAACCAGCATCGCATAGCGCTTGGAGCGGGCCACAAGACCAGCAGGCGGCGCGTCAAAATCCATGCCAATCGCTTTGGTGAACGCGCTTTCCGCATCCCCCAACATGGTGATGCCCGCATCCGCGGCCCCTGTATCCGCGCCCCAGGCTTTCATGACGAACGGGTCGTTGACCGACACGCAAATGATCTCGTCCACGCCTTTCGCGTCAAACTGGTCCTTGGTGCGCACAAAGCTCGGCACATGGGCGGAATGGCAGGTCGGTGTATAAGCGCCGGGAACGGCAAAAATCACGACCTTGCGGCCTTTGACCTTCTCGGCCATCGACACGGCCTCCGGCCCTTCCGCGCCCAGTTGAACCAAAGTTGCGTCGGGCAGCGTGTCGCCTACGGAAATCGTCATGTCGTGTCCCCTCGGGAATTGCATTGTATCGAGACCCACATATAGGGTCCGGCAAACAGGCTGACCAGCGACAAGGAGCGTTTCGCCATGACCCATATCGCCGTGATCGGGGCCGGACAGGCGGGATCGTCGCTTGTGGCCAAACTGCGCAGCGAAGGGTTCAACGGCGAGGTCACCCTGATCGGGGCAGAGCCTATGCCGCCTTACCAGCGCCCCCCGCTTTCCAAGAAATACCTTTTGGGCGAGATGGCGCTGGAGCGCCTGTTCCTGAGACCTGAACAATTCTATGCGGACCAAAACATCACCCTGCGGCTCGGCATGCCTGTTTCCGATATCGACGCGAGTGCCAAGACCCTCACGCTTGGCGACGAAGTGATCGCCTACGATCAACTCGCCTTCACGACGGGCTCACACCCCAACCGCCTGCCCGCCAAGATCGGCGGTGCACTGGAAGGTGTCTACGTGGTCCGCGATCTGGCCGATGTGGACGGCATGACAGCCGCGTTCGAGACGGGCGGTCATGTCCTGATCGTGGGCGGTGGCTATATCGGGTTGGAGGCCGCAGCAGTGGCCGCCAAGAAAGGCCTGCGGGTCACCGTGGTCGAGATGGCAGAGCGTATCTTGCAACGTGTCGCGTGCCCGGAAACCTCAGACTACTTCCGCGCTTTGCATGAATGCCATGGCGTCAAAATCATCGAAGGAACGGGCCTCAGCCAGCTTTTGGGCGAGGATCATGTCACAGGTGCCAAACTCACCAATGGCCAAGAGATCGACGTTGATTTCGTGATCGTCGGTGTGGGTATCAGCCCGGCAACCGAACTAGCCGAGAAGGCGGGCGTTACGCTTGAAAACGGCATCCGCGTCGATGCGCGGGGCCGCACGTCCAACCCCGCCATCTGGGCCGCCGGAGATTGCGCGGCCTTTCCATATCGTGGCCAAATCCTGCGTTTGGAAAGTGTCCAGAACGCAATTGACCAAGCAGAGGCCGTCGCCTGCAACATGCTGGGCGCAGAGACCGACTACGTCCCGAAACCTTGGTTCTGGTCCGACCAATACGACGTGAAGCTGCAGATCGCGGGCCTCAACCTGGGCTATGACCGGGTCGTCACCCGCCGAACCGACGATGCCGTCTCACACTGGTATTACGTGGGCGACACTCTGCTGGCTGTCGACGCTATGAATGACCCACGCAACTACATGATCGGCAAGCGCCTGATCGAGGCAGGCAAATCCCCGACCCCAGATGTCATTGCCGACCCGGATACCGATATGAAGGCCCTGCTGCGCGCATGAGGATCATCGGCGGACGTTTCAAGGGCCGCGCTCTGGCGTCCGTCGGCAAGGGCGATGCGGGCGCTCATCTGCGCCCCACCACCGACCGCATTCGTGAGAGCCTTTTCAATGTCCTCCAAGGTGGGACTTACGGCGATCCGATCACCGATGCCTACGTGCTCGATCTCTTCGCAGGCACCGGCGCGCTGGGTCTTGAGGCGCTGTCGCGCGGAGCGGCCCATGTCACTTTCGTTGATGACGGGCGCAAAGCGCAAAGCCTGATCGCCGAAAACATCCGCCTGACCAACAGCAAAGCCCAAAGCACAGTTCTGCGCCGCGACGCCACCCGCCTGCCCACCAACACTGGCCCCCACGCAATGCTGGTCTTTCTCGACCCGCCTTACGGCACTAGCCTTGGCGTCAAGGCGCTCACCGCGGCACAGCAAAACAACTGGCTTGCCAGCGGTGCCTTGATCATTTTCGAAGACAGCAGCCCAGCGCCGCCGCTCCCGAATTTTGAGCGACTCAGCGATCGGCGCTATGGTGACACCCACATCACCTTTCTGGAGGTCCCATGACCACCACCGACGCCTATATCCCCCAAGACACCGCGCGCACCGCCCCCGCGCCGAAACGGCAGGCCCCGCCGGTCTTCATCGGCGATATCCTGACCCATCATAACGGCTTGCCAACCCTGCTTTTGCAATGGTGGGCCGCTCAGGACGCCAAAGAGAAAGACGGTCAGAACTGACCGCCTCTTCTTTTGTCTTAAAATACCTCGGGGAGCGCGAGGGGCAGAGCCCCTCGCTCCGGTCGACCCGCGCCCGCGGGGCGAAACCTTACTCAGCAGTTCCGCGCGTCACCTGAACAGCCGCCCGCGCATCTTCAATCAGCGCCGCGCCGTCCAGACCCTTCGCGGTCACTTCCTCGATCCACTCGGCGATCACGTCCTCGCCCATCGCAGCGATCTCAGCGGTGACTTCCGCGCTCAGCTCAGCTATCTCGTTGCCATCATCCGCCATCGCCTGACGACCAACTTTGTCGCCGGTGTCATGGGCCGCCCCCGCCATCGCAGCTGCTGCAAACCCGGAATTGGCGTCGATCACGGCTTTTAGGTCATCGGGTAGGCTTTCATACTTCGCCTTGTTCATCGCCCAGATGAAATAGAGGTTATAAAGCGACTTCTCGCCAGCCACATCCGTGTGACTATCCGTCAGCTCGTTCAGTTTCAGCGATGGCGACATTTCCCATGTGATCACACCACCATCCAGAACACCTTTCGACAACGCTTCGGGGAAGGCAGGCACAGCCATGCCGATGGGCGTGGCACCCAGCTTCTTCAACAAAAGCGTCGCGGGGCGGGACGGGCCGCGTAGTTTCAGACCTCGGAAATCCTCGACCGAAGCGACAGGCGCGCCTTTCTTGTGCACGATGCCCGGCCCGTGCATGTGGGCTGCGATCACGTGCACGTCGCGGAAATCATCCATCAGGTGCTTTTGCGTGAAAATCCAAGCGGCTTTGGAGGCTTCTTCGCCGGATTTGGTCACCATGAAGGGCATCTCCATGGCTTCGGCTTCGGGGAAGCGTCCGGGCTGGTAGCCGGGGATCACCCAACCGCCGTCAATCGCTCCGTCGCGGATCAGATCGTATTGTGCGGGCGCTTTGCCACCCAACTGCATGAAGGGATAAAGCTCGACCTTGATGCGACCGTTCGAGTCTGCCTCGATCTTGTCGACCCAGGGCTGCATGAAATAGGTCGGGTTGGCGGATTTTGGCGAGACGAAATGCTGGAAGCGCAAGGTCACTTCCTGCGCCATCACAGAAGTTGCGGTCATGCCGAAAGCGGCGATCAGGGCTGCGGATTTCAGGCCAAGGATAAATCGTGTGTTCATCGCGCGAGCCTCCTTTTCATAAGGTCAAAGCGATGTCGCATCTGGTGCGACGGGGTGTAGGTAGCGACTTCAAAAGCCAGCTGCAAACCATTCTCAACTTGAGAGGGCGTGTCTTGGCGCGCAAGAAAGCGCCAAGCCCTTCATTCTGCAAGCAGTTTGACGGATCTGGGGGAAAACGTCGCAATCAGTCCCCGTAGGTCGGGTGGAACTTATCAGCAGGTGACAGCGTGAAAATCTCGACCCCGTTGGCGGTCACACCGACCGAATGCTCGAACTGAGCAGACAGCGACTTGTCGCGGGTCACAGCCGTCCAATCATCGGCGAGCACCTTGGTCTCGGGCCGACCTAGATTGACCATGGGCTCAATCGTGAAAAACATACCCTCTTCCAGTACCGGGCCCGTGCCCGCGCGCCCATAGTGCAGCACATTGGGCGGCGCATGGAACACACGGCCCAAACCATGCCCACAGAAATCGCGCACAACGGACATGCGGTGCGCCTCCACATAGGTCTGGATCGCGTGGCCAATGTCGCCAAAGGTGTTGCCGGGCTTCACTGCCTCGATGCCTTTGAACAGCGCGTCGTGAGTAACCTGGATCAGCCGCTCCGACTTGCGCGACAGCTTACCGGCCACATACATCCGGCTCGTATCCCCGAACCAGCCATCGACGATCACTGTGACGTCGATGTTGAGGATATCGCCATCCTTGAGCTTCTTCTCACCAGGAATGCCATGACACACCACGTGGTTCATGCTGATGCAGGAGGCGTGCTGATAGCCCTTATAGCCAATCGTGGCAGAGCGTGCACCCGCATCCTCGACCATCTGGGTGATGATGCGGTCGATCTCGCCCGTTGTCTGGCCGACAAACACATGCTGCGCGATATCGTCAAGAATGGTAGCCGCCAGCTTGCCAGCAGCGTGCATCCCCGCGTAATCCGCGTCTTGGTAAATTCGGATGCCGTCCTTTGTCAGGCGGCCTTTGCGTTCGTCCATGATCCGTGACCGAAAATCTATCTGTTAGGCGTTACATAGGCGAGCACGCGAAAACTTGCCAGTGGGGTGTCACGATGGTGTGACAACCGGCAGCGGGTGGGCGATTTGCACGCCGTCAGTCGAGATTGTGGTGTCGTAACAGATCATCTCCACCCCGGCGGCATGAGCCTTAGCAAAGGCGTCCGCATATTTCGGGTCCAGATCAGCGGCCATCTTGAGCCGCCCGCAATCGGTGCGCTGCACCAGATAGAGCATGACGGCGCGATGCCCTTGCGCCACCATTTCGGACAACTCCACCAGATGTTTCGCCCCGCGGGCGGTTACACTGTCGGGGAATTCCGCCCAATCGTCGTCGCGCAGCAGGTGAACGTTCTTCACTTCGATATAGGCATCGGGCAAACCGTCCTGCGTCAGCAGGAAATCCACGCGGCTGTTCGCACCATATTTCACCTCCGCCCTGACTGTCTTGTAGTCTGCAACCTCGGCGATCTGGCCTGCCTCCAGCGCCTCTTTCACAACGCGGTTTGGCACGCCGGTATCAATCCCCGCCCAATGGCCATTCTCGAACTCTACCAGACGCCAGCCGTATTTCAGTTTCTTCTTTGGGTCGTCGTTGGGCTCCAGCCAGACCCTCAGCCCTTCGTCCTTCAACCCCAGCATCGCGCCGGGGTTGGGGCAATGGGCTTTGACGACCTCACCGCTGTTGAGCCGGATATCGGACAGGAAGCGATTGTAGCGGCGGATCAGGCGACCGGGGACAAGAGGGGTTTGAAAGCGCATGACCCAGACCTATAGAGTTTCAGGGCAAGAGCAAGGGAGCCGCAGATGAGCAATCCAACCGCCGCGATGCTGGTGATCGGGGACGAAATCCTGTCCGGTCGCACCAAGGATTCGAACACGAATTACTTGGCTTGCGAGCTGACCAAGGCAGGGATTGATCTGAAAGAGGCGCGCGTCGTGTCCGATGATCGCGATGCGATTGTTGGGGCGGTCAAGGCGCTGTCTGAGGCGTATGACCATGTCTTCACATCGGGCGGGATTGGGCCGACGCATGATGATATTACGGCTGATTGTATTGCTCAGGCATTCGACACGCCGATTGACGTGCGCGACGATGCGCGGGCGCTCTTGGCGGCGCATTACGAGCGCACGGGTGGGGAGCTGAACGAGGCACGCTTGCGGATGGCACGCATTCCTGACGGGGCGGAGTTGATCGAGAACCCGGTCTCCACCGCGCCGGGGTTTAAGCTGAGCAATGTGCATGTGATGGCGGGCGTGCCGTCTGTCTTTCATGCTATGGTTGCAAGCGTTTTGCCCACGCTTACCGGTGGCCAGCCGCTTTTGTCGCAAACCCTGCGCATCGATCGCGGTGAAGGTGATATTGCAGGGCCACTGGCCGAGCTTGCAGAGGCGTATCCCGACCTCTCCATCGGATCTTATCCGTTTCAGCAGAATGGTGCTTTCGGCTCGAACGTTGTCGTGCGCGGCTCGGATGGGGCGCGGGTGGATGCGGCCATCGCCGCGCTCTCCAAGGCCTTTCCCGCGTGACGCCAGACCTGCCCAAACTGCTTGACGTGTTGGAGGCAACATGGCCGCCTGCGGCTATCACG
This sequence comes from Pseudomonadota bacterium, assembly GCA_038532735.1. Classification (GTDB taxonomy): domain Bacteria; phylum Pseudomonadota; class Alphaproteobacteria; order Rhodobacterales; family Rhodobacteraceae; genus JAHTBL01. The sequence goes on along the minus strand of JBCBAC010000001.1, from coordinate 495,080 downwards.
CAGATCAACGGTTGGACAATTCGCGACGGCGCTGGCGGCGGCAAGCGGGTGTCGGCGGCGACAGGTTCGGGTGATATCACGGTGGTAGAAGCGGAGATGAAGACACCGCTTTTTCAAATGCGTGGGGATCAGCCAGAGGATGCAGCACTAGAGGCGGCAGGCTACGCCCGGATCGACCCCACGACGCTTTATGTGGCCCCTGTTGAGGTTTTGGCCACCGAGCTGCCCCCACGCGTGACCACCTTCGAAGTCTGGGAGCCGCTTCAGATCATGCGCGAGATTTGGGCGGAGGGTGGCATCGGCCCTGCCCGTGTCGCGGTGATGGCGCGGGTGATTGGCCCAAAAGCCGGCCTTTTCGGGCGAATCGACAACAAGCCCGCTGGCGCTGGCTTTGTCGCCATCCATGACAGTATTGCCATGGTCCATGCCCTTGAAGTGCTCCAAGACCATCGCCGCAAAGGGCTTGGCGTTTACATGATGCGGCAGGCGGCGTTCTGGGCGCGGCGCAATGGCGCGACCCATCTGGCGTTGGCCGTGACCGAGGCAAACCAAGCAGCCAACGCGCTTTATGCAGGGCTTGGACTGACACCTGTGGGCGGCTATCACTACCGTATCAAAAAGGGTGAGACACAAGCATGAGCAAAGACCAACCCACAGCCTTGGACCTGCCCATGGTCGATCCGCTACCCGAGCCAACGCAGAAGTATTTCGACATCTGCATGGACAAGCTGGGGATGATCCCGAACGTATTGCAGGCCTATGCGTTCGATATCGACAAGCTCAACGCGTTCACCGCGCTTTATAATGACCTAATGCTGGCAGATAGCGGCCTCAGCAAGCTGGAACGCGAGATGATCGCGGTCGCCGTCTCCTCGGAAAACAAATGCTACTATTGCCTGACCGCTCATGGCGCGGCGGTGCGAGAACTCTCAGGTGACCCGATGCTGGGCGAGATGCTGGTGATGAATTATCGCGCCGCTCCACTGGACACCCGGCACCGCGCGATGCTGGATTTTGCCGTCAAGATGACCCGCGCCAGCGCCGAGATCGAAGAGGCGGATCGCGCAGCCCTGCGCGACGCCGGGTTCAGTGACCGTGACATCTGGGACATCGCCGGGGTGGCTGGTTTTTTCAACATGACCAACCGCATCGCGTCGGCCACCAATATGCGCCCCAATGACGAGTATCACGCACAGCACCGATGATCCGGGCTGCCCTTCTCTGTGCGCTTCTGGGCGCAGGCGCTGCGGAAGCGGCACAACTGGCCCTGCCATCCAACGCAGTTTTGGCCGCCGACATTCGCAGCGGCTCGGACACTTATGAACTGCCCATCGGCCCTTGGGAGGAGGGCACTCTACCAACCCGCCTCTTCGAAGGGCCTGTGCAGCAACAAGCCTGGCGGATCGGGGCGACTGGTCTGACGACACTGCAGTTGATCCGCCCCTTGCGCGACCAGTTGGAGCCGCTGGGTTACGAGGTCATTTTTGACTGCGAAACGGACGCGTGCGGTGGCTTTGATTTCCGATTTGAAACACCGGTGATCGCAGAGCCCGATATGCATGTGGATCTGGGCGACTTCCGTTTCCTGTCGCTGGTGAAGGGCGAGGAAGCGATATCGCTGCTCGTCAGTCGTTCGGCTGTCGCAGGCTATATCCAGATCACCCGTGTGGGCGTTGCGGCGGATGCACCGCTGGCCGAAACCGATGCCGCGCCCGTGCGTGCGCCCAGCGCAGAGCCCTCCGTCGGAGCCTTGGCTGAGACGCTTTTAGCTCAAGGGCGTGTCGTCCTTCGCGATCTCGATTTCGAGACCGGATCGACGCAGCTAAGCGATCGCGACTACGCCTCGCTTCAGGCGCTCGCTGATCTGATGGTGGCGGAACCTGATCTAACCATTGCGCTGGTCGGACATACGGACAGCACGGGTGGGCTGGATGTGAACATTAACATTTCGCGCCAACGTGCGGCCGCAGTTCTGGAACGGCTTGCCACCCGCTTTGACGTTCCGCGTGCGCGGATGGAGGCGGAAGGCATGGGGTATCTAGCGCCCATCGCCTCCAACCTCGATGCGGCGGGGCGGGAGGAGAACCGGCGCGTTGAGGCGATCATCACCTCGACCCGCTGATATAAAAAGGCGCGGTCCCTCGCGAGCCGCGCCAGTTGTAAGCACCTTGGGAATGCTTCAGGGGAAAACTTACCAGGCGTCGGGGCCTTTTTCGGCGAAGGAATGCACCAAAAAGTCGATAAAGGCGCGCACCTTCGGCTGAGTGAACCGGCCCGGCGGATAAACGGCATAAATACCTTGCGTCTCTTGCGGCAGATCGGGGATCGCTTCTTCGATCAATCCTTGCTCCATCGCGTCGGCGTAGAGGAAGCTGGGAAGGTAAGCGATGCCGAGGCCGGAAATGGCTGCGTTTAGCAGGGATTGCCCGTCATTCACCGTCAACCAGCCCGCCGTGCGGACCTGACGCTTTTCACCAGAGGGCGCAGTCAGCTTCCAGACATTGCCGCTGGATTGGTTGGAGTAATGCAGCAGCTTATGCTCGTTCAGGTCGTCGATCTTCTCGGGGCGGCCGTATTCCTTGAAATAGTCAGGCGAGGCGACCATGCGCTTCGTCGTCTCTGTCAATTTCCGGGCGCGCAGAGTGCTGTCTTCCAGCTCTCCGATGCGGACGGCCATATCGAAACCTTCCGAGATCAGCTCCACATAGCGGTTGTTGAGGACCATGTTAACGGTGATATCCGGGAACTCGCTGAGGAAATCGCCTAAAACAGGGGACAGGTGATTGACCCCGAAATCGGTCGCAACGGAGATGCGGAGAAGCCCCGACGGGGCTGATTGCATCGACGTGACCAGCGCGTCGGCCTCGCCTGCATCATTCAGCACGCGGCGGGCGCGATCATAATAGGCCAGACCAATCTCTGTCGGGCTGACACGGCGCGTTGTGCGGTTGAGAAGACGGGCCCCCAGACGCGCTTCAAGAGACGAGACATGTTTCGAGACGGCGGATTTCGAAATGCCCATCTTTTTTGCCGCGTCGGTAAAGCCGCCCTGATCCACCACAGTGGCAAAGGCTTCCATCTCTGTCAGTCGGTCCATAACCGCACCCTCAATACTTTTCGTTGGCGTCGGTATGGCGGCCAAATCAGACAGGATTGGGGCGGTTGGGGGACAATATCGCGGTAATTAGGTGATCGTATAATCACCGGAAACGGCACTGCACTTTAAAAACAAAGGGTTAGGTTATGTGTGTCGCTCAACCACAAGATGTGGTTAATTCATTGTTTCCAGACAGTGACGCCGAAACGCGCGTTTGAGCATATCCAGCTCGGCCCGCAGCAGGGCCGTCTCCGTGCGAATATCATCCGACAACGGCTCCCCGGCGATGAGGGTGAAGCTGGTCAAAGTTTCGCCCGAGGTCTTCTCAATCACGACGATTGTGTGCACTCCGTCAGAGATCGCCTCTGCCGGAACAGGGATTTGCACGTTCCACTTATTCCCCTCGGGGTGTTCCTTGATGCTGATGCCCATGATCGGCTGATCCAGATGCATGGCGATCAAGTCTGGCTGCTTGTTCTCAGCGCCGTCCCAGGTCATGACACCGTCCCATATCCCTGCCTGCAACCGGGTCTTGGTAAGCGTAAGCGTGGCCATCTATCGGTTCCTCTAAAGCTCAGCGCGGGGGCGGCGGCTGAAGGTGACATCGCGCAGAATGATCTGGTTCATCTCTGGTCCCTCAAAGATCAGATCGACCCACATCCGTTCGACCCGCTTTTCGTTCATCTTGGTGTAGGCGAGGTCAAATTCGACCATCACTTCTTCCTCGTGCAACGGCAATTCTCGCACGATCTGTTCCGTGTTCGGCCCATGCTTGACGTTGAGCCGGGCAAAAATCTCAAGCGGTTTTTCCATCTCGACAATGGTGTCCATCCGCACCAGATGCCGTTTCTTGAGCCCATGAGCAGCCTCTTCGGGCAGATCCACGACCATCGACAGGTAGCTGCCGTCAAAACGGAAGACATCCATGCGCATGCCAAACGGGGCCAGATCGCTGTCACGGTGGTTACGCAGCTGGCGCACGGTGAGCTCGGTCACCCTGCAATCGTGAAAGATCGTTGCCTCGGGTCCGAATGAGCTCTTGTTCTCGACCGAAGCGTAGCCGGGCGTCATCAGCGGTTCCCGCCAGAGCTGGGGACGCCACGCCCAATCCGAGCCTGCAGGCCGCCGCATCGCTTTAGTGCCGATCAATGGCAGCGCCAGACGGCTCTCAGATACGGCAATCAGCTCGTTGAGACGCGCTTGCAACTGTTTGGCACGAGAGCGCTGTCGGCGCAGCGTAGACAAATCAGTGGTACGCGCAGCCCTTGCGGCCTTGCTCCAACGGTCGAGGACCCTTTGGTAGAAAAATCTGTCAAACACGCCCATACCCGGCCCTATCGTCATTTCAGACTGGGAAATCACATTAGAGACTGAATGTTAACAGTCTATTCCTCTTTCGGAAACAATACTGCCAGCGGCCCCGCACGCGATGTTGCAGGCGTGGGTTGGGCTTCGACAGTGGCTGGTCGGCTGTCGCGGCGGATACTAGCGGCCAGATCGCGGATCACGCGCAAACCGGTTTGCGCGCTCAACGGTTCTGCCTCGTAGCCACGCACGGTCAGACTGACCAAACGTCCACCTGCCGCGATCAAACCGCGCCAATAGGTGGCTTCCAAGGCGGTAACGGGGGCTTCAGTCTCGGACACTTGGACGAAAAAGGCGCCCTGACTGCTTTGCGTCTGCAAGACATCTACCGCGTCGCCAGTGCTGGTCGCCAAGAGGCTGCGCCCTTCCTCGCTGGTCACAAACGCCTCCAGTTCCTCCGCAGAGGCTGCGGGCAATGCCCCGCGGGTGGCCGAAACGGTGATCAAGGCGACCGTCTCGGGCCACTCAATCCCGGGCACTTTCAGCGCCGCACACGGCGCGAGCACGACAAAATTACCACCTAAGCCGTTGCGCCTAGAGCCGGTATCCACGCAATACCCATCAGGTGCCGATATCTTGACCGTCTCGGCCAGCACCGTTTCGCGGATGGCGGGCGGGCCGTCATCGTCCGGCACCGTGCCTTCGAGGAAACTCAGCGCATTGGGGCCGCCCTCGCAGGCCGCAAGACCTGCGATAAGGCAAAGCCCCGCAATGAGCCGATTGAGCCTAGATATCCGCATAAACGTGACGCTCGGCCTCCGCTCCGGGATGCGTGACCGCGCCGTTCTTTGTATTGCCGACAAGCTGCGCGTATTTCCAGAGCGCCCCGGAGGCATAGATCGTCTCACGCGGGCCTTTCCACTCGGCCTTGCGCGCTTCCAGCTCCTCATCGGTCAGATCAACCGACAGCTCGCCCTTGATGGCGTCCAGCGTGATGATGTCCCCGTCTTTGAGCATGCCAATCGGCCCACCATGCGCGGCTTCCGGGCCGACATGGCCGACGCAGAACCCACGGGTCGCGCCCGAGAAGCGCCCATCCGTGATCAGCGCCACTTTCTTGCCCATGCCCTGACCGGACAGCGCCGCCGTTGTGGCGAGCATCTCGCGCATGCCGGGGCCGCCAGCGGGGCCCTCATTGCGGATGACCAGCACTTCGCCTTCCTCGTATTCGCGCTTCTGAACAGCGGCAAAGGCATCCTCTTCACACTCAAAAACGCGTGCGGGACCAACAAAGCGCTGATGCTGCGCTTCCATGCCAGCCACTTTCACAATCGCGCCTTCGGGTGCCAGATTGCCTTCCAGACCGACAACGCCCCCAGTTTTGCTGATCGGGTTTTCGATCGGATAGATGACCTTGCCGTCGGCCTCACCCGTCACGCGGTCAATCTCTTCGCCGATGGAATAGCCTGTTGCGGTCATGCAATCCTCATGGATCAGCCCCGCCTTGCGCAGCTCTTTCATGACAACCGGCACACCGCCCGCCTCGTAAAGATCTTTGGCGACATACTGACCGCCCGGCTTGAGATCGACGAAGTAAGGCGTATCGCGGAAAATCTCGCAGACATCGGCCAGATCAAAATCAATGCCCGCCTCATGAGCAATCGCGGGCAGGTGAAGCCCAGCATTGGTCGACCCGCCTGTGCAGGCCACGATGCGGGCTGCATTCTCAAGGCTCTTGCGTGTGACAATATCGCGGGCGCGAATGTTTTTGGCGATGAGGTTCATCACCGCCTCACCAGAGGCAACGGAATACTGATCGCGGCTTTCATAAGGCGCAGGCGCGCCGGATGAATTCGGCAAAGCCAGACCAATCGCCTCGGACACACAGGCCATCGTGTTGGCGGTAAACTGACCCCCACACGCCCCGGCAGAGGGGCAGGCGACGCGCTCCAGAACAGCCAATTGCTCGTCGGAATAATTGCCCGCCTGGTGCTGACCCACGGCCTCGAACACGTCCTGAACAGTGACATCTTCCCCATCCAAACGGCCCGGCAGGATCGACCCGCCATAGATAAACACAGACGGCACGTTCAAACGCACCATCGCCATCATCATGCCCGGCAAGGATTTGTCACAGCCCGCCAGACCCACCACTGCATCATAGGAATGCCCGCGCATGGTGAGCTCGACCGTATCAGCAATCGCCTCCCGCGACGCGAGCGAAGAACGCATCCCTTCATGCCCCATCGCTATACCGTCGGTCACTGTGATCGTCGTAAACTCGCGCGGCGTCCCGCCACCTGCTTTCACACCCAGTTTCACGGCCTGCGCCTGACGGTTCAGCGCGATATTACAAGGTGCAGCTTCATTCCAGCAGGTCGCCACACCAATGAACGGCTGGGCGATTTCTTCCTCGCTGAGACCCATCGCATAATAGTAAGACCGGTGCGGCGCGCGCTGCGGGCCTTCGGTGACGTGGCGGCTGGGAAGACGGGATTTGTCAAACTTGCTCATATGGGTCAGGGCCTCCGGAAAATCAGTTGGTTGTGGATAAGCAAGGTTGGGCTTTTTCACAAGCGCGTTCCGGCGCTGTCTTAACCGCAAATTAAGGTTAATGGCCCCGCTTCTTTTGTGCAAAAATACCTCCGGGGGGCTGCGCAGCAGCGGGGGCAGAGCCCCCTCCAAGGCCGCCTTTTTCGCGCCAAGGGGTGCGCATTCGCACAAAACACCCTAGGTCAGCGTCATGCGTTACGCCCCTTATGAGACACTCATCACGCCCGCCCGCGCCAAGCCTGAGCTTTGGCGCGTGGCAACCGGCACGCTTTTGGCGCTCGCCATCTACGTCATGCTTCTGATGAGCTACGGTCTGACCGTCGACCGGATGAGCGGCACGCCCGACACGTTTGTCGGCATGATTGATGGCTCCGGGCCCGCGGACACGATTGGTTTTCTGGTCACGTTCATCTTCATGATCGCGGGCACTTTGACGGCTGCGATCCTGCTACATGGGCGAGGTCTTTTGTCATTGCTGGGTCCGTTGCCTTATTTCGCGCGCGACGGCCTGCGCGCTATCGGGGCGCTTGTCGCACTTTATATCGTTGTCTCTTTGCTGCCTCCTTACGCAATGCCGGGGCTGACGCCGAACCTTGCGGTCTCCACTTGGCTCCTGCTGCTACCGATCTCCCTGACCCTCGTGCTGATCCAGGTCAGTGCGGAGGAGATTTTCTTTCGCGGCTACCTGCAAAGCCAGCTTGCTGCGCGCTTTTCATCGCCGATGATCTGGATCGTGCTGCCCTCGATTCTGTTCGGAGCTTTGCATTACAGCCCTGCCGATTACGGCAATGCCGCCTGGCTCGTGGCGATCTGGGCCACGGCTTTTGGCATGTTCGCTGCCGATCTAACCGCACGCACAGGCACACTAGCCCCTGCCATCGCGCTGCATTTCGTCAACAACGTCTCTGCGCTGCTGTTCCTGTCGCTCGATGGCCCACTTTCGGGCCTTGCGCTTTATACGTTGCAGATCGACGTGAATGATCCGCAAGTGCTGATGCCGCTGCTCTGGGTGGATGCCACGATGATGCTTGTCAGCTGGATTGCGGTGCGTTTGGCCTTACGGGTCTGATTGCATTTCCCAAAGGCCCGGCTTATCTCAGGTCAACCTGATCCACGTCCGAGGCACAGATGAACTGGATTTCCAACTACGTTCGCCCGAAAATCAATTCGCTCTTTTCCCGGCGCGAAGTTCCAGAGAACCTTTGGACCAAATGCGATGATTGCGGCACGATGCTGTTTCACCGCGAGCTGTCGGATAATCTGAACGTCTGCACAAATTGCGGGCACCACATGGCGATCACACCGCGTGACCGCTTTACAGCGTTGTTTGACGGTGGTGTCTTTACCGAGATTTCGGTGCCTGAGCCTATCGCCGACCCTCTGCATTTCCGCGATCAGAAAAAGTATCCCGACCGGATGAAGGCCGCGCAGAAAGGCACCGGTGAGAAAGAGGCGATGCTGGTCGCCGAGGGCGAGATCGGGCGCACGCCCATCGTGGCGGCCTGTCAGGATTTCAGCTTCATGGGCGGCTCCATGGGGATGTTCGTGGGAAATGCGATCATCGCCGCGGCAGAGCGCGCGACCGAGCTGGGGCGCCCGCTGATCCTCTTTTCCGCAGCGGGCGGCGCGCGGATGCAGGAAGGTATTTTGAGCCTGATGCAGATGCCGCGGACGACCGTCGCGCTGCAACTGCTGAAAGAGGCGAACCTGCCTTATATCGTCGTGCTGACACATCCAACGACCGGGGGCGTCACGGCCTCTTATGCGATGCTGGGCGATGTGCATATCGCCGAACCCAACGCGCTGATCTGCTTTGCGGGCCCGCGCGTCATCGAACAGACCATTCGGGAAAAACTGCCCGAAGGCTTCCAGCGGGCCGAGTATCTGCTTGATCACGGCATGCTTGACCGTGTGACAAAGCGCACGGAGCTGCGCGCGGAACTCATCACCATCACGCGGATGCTGATGAAAGAGCCGCCGCAAGTGGTGGGAGATCTACCCGCGCCTGAACCGGTTGTCGCAGAAACTCAGCCCGAAGCCGCCCCGAAAGAGGCCGTCAAGGAATGAGCCGACCCGGCTCTGACGTCATCCTTGAGCGGATGATGGCGCTGCACCCCAAAATTATCGACCTGACGCTGGATCGCGTCTGGCGTTTGCTGGCCGCGCTTGATCATCCCGAACAGGCGCTCCCGCCTGTCGTCCATATCGCCGGGACCAATGGTAAAGGCTCAACACTCGCGATGATCCGCGCGGGGCTGGAGGGTGCAGGGCTCAGCTGTCACGCCTATACCTCCCCTCATCTTGCACGGTTTCACGAGCGGATCCGCGTGGCGGGTGAGCTAATCGCAGAGGATGCGCTAGGCGCCGTGCTGGACGAGTGCTATACGGCCAATAACGGCGCAAACATCACATATTTCGAGATTACGACAATCGCTGCGATGCTCGCCTTCGCGCGCACGCCTGCGGATTTCACCCTGATGGAAGTAGGTCTTGGCGGACGGCTGGATGCGACCAATGTTTTCGAGGCGCCCGCTGTCACTGTCATCACGCCTGTCGACATGGATCACCAGCAGTTTCTGGGCGAAACGCTACCGGAAATTGCGGGCGAGAAAGCAGGCATCATCAAGCGCGGCGTGCCTTGCGTTGTCGGCCCCCAGCATGACGCTGCGATGGATGTGATTGAAGCCCGTGCCGCCCGGATGGGCGCGCCGCTTATGGCTTACGGCCAGCATTGGCACGTCTGGGAGGAGCGCGACCGCCTGATCTATCAGGATGAGACGGGTCTGCTCGATCTACCCCTCCCCGCCCTCATCGGTGCGCATCAAATCCAGAACGCCGGGGCCGCCATTGCGACTTTGCGCGTCCTGCAACAAGGCGATGCAGAGCGCGCGATGAGCGATGCGACATGGCCCGCCCGCATGCAGCGTCTGCGTGAAGGGCCGTTGGTGGCGGCGGCTGGCACGGCGGAGCTGTGGCTTGATGGCGGGCATAACCCCGCTGCGGGGGAGGCGTTGGCCAAGGTTTTGTTGGGCCTGCCCAAACGCCCCACCCACCTGATTTGCGGGATGCTGAACACCAAAGATATCGCAGGCTATCTGCGCCCACTGGCTGCGCAAGCCGAGCAACTGATCGCCGTGTCGATCCCCGGTGAGGCGAATACCCTGCCCGCAGAGGACACCGCCGAAGCTGCACGCAGTGTGGGCCTGACTGCCTCCACCGCAAACGACGTTGCAGAGGCGGTCGCCAGCATCACGGCAGACGCGCCCCATGCGCGCATGCTGATTTGCGGCTCGCTTTATCTTGCAGGTGCGATCCTGCGCGAAAATGCCTGAAATCCAGCCGCTTAGCAGCAATGCGAAGCGGTTTTTATTGACCTTACGTCCCCATAGCCCCTACATATGGGGCCAGCAGCATAGGTAAGCGCTATCGGGACGCAACGATGCCCATATAAAGCGCAGCCTGAATTGAGGTAAAGGAATGTCGGGTAGCGGGCGGTGCCGTATGGGCCGAACCGTCGCTGGGCAAAACGGTCATGATACAGAGCCCGCTCTCAAAACATCAGATCATCGCGCTTGCCGCCGTGTTTGCGATCTGCGTCTCAACGCTATTGCTTTTGGCGCCCGGTGCGCCAACGGACAGCACCACCAGTGCAGATGTGGCACGTTCAGAGACGCCTGCAGCACTTTCGGGCGGTGTTGGCCTCTCTTCCGCAGATCTGCGCGCGATTGGCGCGTCAGAGGATCCGACAGGCGCAACCCGTCAGGTCTATGCGCTTGATCGCCCGTCTTCCGGCGTTTTGGTGACGCTTGGCACGGCGCATCTGGATGCCGCTTCCGTCGCAGGCAAAACCAAGGTCGCGCCGCCGCCCAGCGCGCCTAAGTTCGTGGCGGCACCAAAGCCAGCGCCAGAACCGGTTACACCTGTTGTGGCGGAGCCTGCAGCGGCGACGCCTCCGGCGCCAAAGCCCGTTCAGTTTGCAACGCCAACACCCGCCCCGGAACCTGTTGAAGAGCTTGTGACGGCCACGGCCCCGGTCTTTGAAAACGATGAAGAACTGGTCGATACCGCCATCTTGTTTGGCCAGATGACCAGCAGCGCCAATAGCGAATCGCGCATTTACAAGGTCGTCGCGGGTGATAGCCTTGCCTCTATCGCGACGCGGTTTTACGGAACGCCAGACGCCGCCGTACGGATTTTCGAGGCCAACCGCGCGACCCTACCCGCGCCTGAAGGCATCTCTGTCGGGCAGGCGCTGGTGCTGCCCTAAGCGGCCCAATCCGCGCTTTGCATTTCCCGCAAACGGCTGGCGGTGCGTTCAAACTCGAACGTGCCTTCCCCTTCGAGATAGAGCATCTCTGGCGTGGCCTCAGCCGAGCAGATCAGCCTGACATGCGCCTCGTAAAGCGCGTCAATCAGGGTGACGAAGCGCTTGGCCTCGTTGAAGTTCGACCGGCTCAGGCACGGGATGTTTTCCAGCACCAGAACCTTCACCTTATCGGCCAATTCCAGATAATCCGCCGCCCCCAAAGGCTTGCCGCAGAGATCAAAGAACGTCGTGCGCGCCACGCCATTGCGGAACGCGGGCAACACCACCTCACGCCCGTTCACATGCAGGGTCAGGGGCGTGCTTTCGCCCCCCGTCAGATCGTTCCAGACCGCATCAATCTGGGCGCGCGCCTCTGCATTGATCGGCGTGAAATAGATCGGGGAACCTTCGAGCCGGTGTTGGCGATAGTCGGTCTCGGACTCCAGCTCCCACACGGTCATCCGCTCTTTGAGCAGATCGATAAAGGGCAGGAACAGCTGTCGGTTCAGCCCGTCTTTGTACAGATCGTCGGGCACTCGGTTAGAGGTCGTCACAACGACAACTCCGGCCCCAAACAACTGCTCAAAGAGCCGTCCGACAATCATCGCGTCGGTGATATCGGTGATCTGCATCTCGTCAAAGGCCAGCAACCGCACCTCGTCGATGATTGCCTTGGCGACCGGCACAATTGCATCATCCACGCCGCGCTTGCGCGCCTCGGTCATGCCGCGATGCACCTCTTGCATGAAGGCATGAAAATGCACCCGGCGGGCAGGCACTTCGAGGGTTTCGACAAACAAATCCATCAGCATGGATTTGCCGCGCCCGACACCGCCCCAAAGATACAGCCCGTTGATCGGCTCCGGCGCTTTGCGAAAGAGCCCTTTCTTCACGGGCTTGGCAAGCTCCGCGCGGATCCGCTCCAGCTCTGCAAGGGCCGCGTGTTGCACCGGATCGGCCCTCAGCACCCCGGCGGCGACCCGTTCTTCGTATAATTTCACCACGTCCATGGGACTGCTCTACCGCAGGGCGGGTGACACATAAATATGTCTTAACTGTCGCATCACGATTTCGCATTTGACCGAGGGGCAGCCGGAGATCAAAGTTGCGCCCATGCAAACGAAGGCCCCCCTTATCACCCCCGTCCTGATCGCAGGCTGTGTCATCATGATGGTCAGCTTCGCCGTGCGGGCCTCGTTCGGGGTGTTCCAAATCCCAATCGCAGAGGAATTCTTCTGGCTGCGCTCCGAGTTTTCCCTCGCCATCGCAATCCAGAACCTCGCCTGGGGCATCGGCCAGCCAATCTTCGGCGCGATTGCGGAAAAACTGACCGACCGCAAGGCGATCATCTTTGGTGCGCTGATCTATGCGGCGGGGTTGGTGCTGTCGTCCATGGCGGTGACGCCAGAGGCACATCAGCTTTACAACATCCTGATCGGTTTCGGCATCGCAGGCACCGGCTTTGGCGTGATCCTTGCTGTGGTGGGCCGGGCGGCGTCTGACCAGAACCGCTCCATGGCGCTGGCGATTGCGACGGCAGCAGGCTCTGCCGGGCAGGTCATTGGCGCGCCGACCGCGGAATGGCTGATGAGCATGATGAGCTGGCAAATGGTCTTTGTCACCTTCGCCGGTATCATCCTCGCGTCGCTCTTGATGCTGCCCATGATGCGCGCGCCGGTGGTGGCGAACAAAGCCGAGCTTGAAGAAACCTTCGGCGAAGTGCTCACCAAAGCCTTCAAAGACCCATCCTTCACGCTGATCTTCTTGGGGTTCTTCTCTTGCGGCTATCAATTGGCCTTCATCACCGCGCATTTCCCTGCCTTCGTAACCGAGCTTTGCGGCCCCATAGCGCCGGGTGGGATCCTGCACAACGTGGGCGTCACCACGACGTCGGCCCTTGGCGCGGTCGCGATTGCGCTGATCGGTCTGGCAAATATCGCGGGCACCTTGCTGGCGGGTTGGGCGGGCAAGCGCTATTCTAAGAAATACCTGCTCGCGGGCATCTATACAGGCCGCACAATCGTCGCTGCGCTGTTCATCATGTTCCCGATCACACCGACGTCTGTGATCATCTTCTCGCTTGCGATGGGCGCGCTGTGGCTCGCGACGGTCCCGCTCACCTCCGGCCTCGTCGCGCATATTTACGGACTGCGCTATATGGGGACGCTCTACGGGATTGTGTTCTTCAGCCACCAGTTGGGCAGCTTTCTAGGTGTCTGGCTGGGTGGCCGACTCTACGACATCTACGGCGATTACACCGCTGTGTGGTGGGTCGGCGTGGCCGTGGGCGCGTTCTCTGCCGTCGTGCACCTGCCCATCAAAGAGCGTGTCTTGCCCTCTGCCGCCCGCGCCGCTGCCTGATGGCGCACGAGAACAAAGTGATCCTGTCGGTGAACCTTGACGGAGACACCGTCTGCGTCGACATCTTCAAGCGCCCGGACGGCAGTTTCGGCTTTGACGAATTTCGCCGCGACCCAGAGGATATGCGCGGCTGGTTCAGTATTGGCTATCACGGCGATAAGCGGTTCGAGACAGCACAGAATGCGCTCGATGCGGCCAAGCGTGCCATAGGGTGGCTCGATGAGAATCTTAGCCTTCCCGCAACACCTCGGTGATGAACGCGCTCGCTTGATCGGGATGCGTGAACGGCAGCGCATGACCCGCGCCATCAATCACGTCCTGCCGCGCGACGCGGTTCCACTGCGCCAGCGTGCCGAGCGCTTGAATGGGGATCACGTTGTCCTCGCGCCCCCAGATCGCCAGCACAGGGATATCGGCGCGGCTGATCGCGCGGTGCTCCTCCTCAAGCCGCTCCGCCAGAATCCCGCGTTGCGATGACAGAACTGCGGGCAGCACGCCCTTGTCGCCCAAGGCATCGATCTGAACCTTGCCGATCTCGTCGATCAGCGGATCGCCCGTGCCGCGCAAGATACCCTTGCGCAGTCGCCAAGAGCCGATCGCCAGCATGAGCCAGTCGCCAATAATAGGCGTGTCGCGCGCAAACTCAGCCAGTTTGCCGGGGGCCATCTCGATCCCCGCGGGCGCCAACAGGATCAAGCGGCGCACGCGGTCGGGTTCTGCCGCCGCAAAGGCCGTCGCGATGGATCCGCCCATGGAATAGCCCATCAGGATCAGATCGTCCGCAAGCCCTTGATCGGCCAACAGATCGCGGAGCTGTGTCAGAAAGAATGCGCGCGTCTGATCCCCGGCGGCTCGATCCGAAAAACCCCGCCCATAGAGGTCATAGGTCAGCGTGCGGAACCCGAGGGCGGACAGCGCAGGAATAAGCGCTTTCCAGACAATCGACGGTGTTGTTAGCCCGTGGATCGCGACAACCACCGGGCCGCGTGTCGGTCCGTGCCACTGGTAATGCGTAGCACCTTGTGACAGGCGCACAAACTCCCCCGGCGCAGCCTGACGGCGCGCTTTTGTCATGGGTTTTCGAACGTTTTCACGCAACCAAGGCGCTATAAGAATTAACGCCAAAACAAGGAGATAGCCCACTAGCGTGCCCTCCATGCCTCCAAAATGTATCGGCTTGTCATCAGATCGAGATGTGCTCCGCCGCCGTTCTTAAACAGCGTAATCTCGTCATTTTTAAGGCGTTTGAAGCGGTCTGGCTGGTAGTAATCGGCCAGAATATCGGCTTCTGAAATTGTCTTTTCCTCAAGCGGAATCTTGATCTCGCCGATATGTCCAAGGGTCGTATCGCGGCTGTCCACGAAGACACGGGCGCGCTGCAAACAGGCGTCATCCGCCTCGCGCATATCCGGACGATAGGCGCCGATCAGGTCGATATGCTGGCCGGGTTGCAGCCACTCGCCACGCAAGACCGGCTGAGCGCTCATGGTGGCGCAGGTCACGATATCAGCGTTGCGCACTGCGGTTTCCAGATCAGTCGCGACGGTGACATTTGGATAAGCGGCGGCGAGCGCTTCTGCGCCCGCGGGGGTGCGGTTCCAGACGGTGAATTGCCCATCGGGGAAGGCCGCGCCATAAGCCTCGCGCAGGGAATGCGCGACGGTTCCAGCCCCGACGATCAGGATGTTGCGGCTGTCGGGGCGGGCCAGTTGCGTGGCGGCGAAAACGCTATCTCCGGCGGTCTTCCACTTGGTCACCAGATGGAAGTCGATCACCGCCTCCAGCACGCCTGTCTCATCGGAAAAGAGCGTCACCGCCCCGTTGATACTCGACAGCCCCTGCGCGGCGTTCCCCGGAAAGATCGTCGCTGTTTTGACCAGTTGGCCCATCCCGTCGATCCATGCGGCACGCGACAGGACCGTGTCGTCGCCACGATAGAGGAAACTGTCTTCGATGCTGGCCTTGGGGCGGGTATGGCCATGCAAGAACGCCTGCCCAAGGCCGTCCCATGTCATCAGCGCCTCGCCCTCGGCGAAAGAGATGAAGGGCGGTGTCACGTGGCCTCTGCCTCGGTCAGCAAGCCCTCTTGGATCAAGCGATCTGCCCAACCTTTGGGACCATTGAAGAGATGCGTTTTCCAGCCACGCCCGTCGGCTTGAGCGATATTGTCATAGCGATCATCGGCAAAAAGCAGGCTGCCGGGCGCATGGCCGCAATCGTCTTCGACCATCTGATAGATAAGCGGATCAGGTTTGATGACGGCCATATGCCCAGAGATATAGCGCTTATCAAACTCGCCCAGAAACGGGTATTTGGTCTCTGCATAGGCAAAGCTCTCGATCCCGAAATTGCTGAGCGCATAGACCGGCACGCCTTTGCCGCGCAGCGCGCGCAGCAAGCGGATCGAGTGATCAATCGGGGGCGTCGCCAGCTCGATCCAATTGTCGTGCCACATGCGTATTTCATTACGCCATGCAGGCGTCGCATCTGCCGTCTGATAAATCACATCGGTGAAATTCTCACCCCGGTCGACCCGATCATTCATGCCGTGGAGGTCAACCTCAGCAAACATCTTCTTGCGGCGATCATAGCCGATGACGCGGTCATAGTATCGCTCTGGCTGCCATTCGAT
The DNA here is from genome assembly GCA_038532735.1 of Pseudomonadota bacterium. Lineage (GTDB taxonomy): Bacteria > Pseudomonadota > Alphaproteobacteria > Rhodobacterales > Rhodobacteraceae > JAHTBL01. The sequence continues at coordinate 478,826 of JBCBAC010000001.1, read as the reverse complement.
CAGCACGTTGCCGATGTCGAAAATCACCGCGTTGATCGTCATGTGCTACCCCTTGGCCGCCTTGCGCAGCTCCGTTTCCAATGCGCTCAGAAAACGAGAGCGGTCGGCCTTTGTAAAGCCTTTGCCGCCCCCGCTCCCTTGGTTCAAAGGGTTCGCGGCGCGCAAATCGGCCATCAGATCGCGCATGGCGAGGATTTGCCCGATATTGGCCTGCGTGAAGCGCTCCCCATCGTGTTTGAGAACCTGCGCCCCCGCCTCAATGCATTTCGCGGCCAACGGGATATCAGCAGTAATCACAACGTCGCCCAGCCCCGCGCGGTCCGCGATCCACATATCGGCGACGTCCGGGCCATCAGGCACAACCACCGTCTCGATCAATGGGTTCTGCGACAGGCGGATGCCGCCGTTCGACACCACGAACACCTTCACGCCGTGGCGCGTTGCAACGCGCTCGACTTCCGTCTTCACCGGGCAGGCATCGGCATCCACATAGATCATGCGTAGAGCGCATCCGCGTGGAAGGCGATATGCTCTTCCATGAAAGTGGAGACAAAGAAATAGCTGTGGTCATAGCCCGGTTGCAGGCGGATCGTGGCCTGCTGGCGGCGCATCGCAATCGCGGTGGCAAGGCTTTCAGTCTTCAGCAGATCGCCGAACTGATCGTTGGTCCCTGTGTCGATCAGGATCGGCCCGTCAAAGCCCGCTTTCTGCATGAGCAGCGTCGCGTCATGCGGCTCCCATGCGTTTTCCTGTTCGCCCAGATAGGCCGTCAACTGCTTGCGCCCCCAGTCCGAGGCGGTCGGATTGCAAATCGGCGCGAAGGCGGAGACGGAGCGGAAATGCCCGGGAAGGCCCATTGCCATCGTCAGCGCACCGTGTCCGCCCATCGAGTGCCCCATGATCGACTGCCGCTCGGGATCAATGGCGAAATTCGCATCCAGCAGCGCGGGCAGCTCGTCCGTCACATAGTCCCACATTTTGAAGTGCTTGGCCCAGGGCTCTTGCGTGGCATTCACATAGAAGCCCGCGCCTTGGCCAAGATCATAGGCGTCGTCATCCGCAACGCCGTCCCCGCGCGGGGACGTATCGGGAAAGACCAGCGCGATGCCGTGCTCTGCGGCCCAGCACTGCGCGCCAGCTTTGACCATCGCGTTCTCGTGCGTGCAGGTCAGGCCCGACAGATACCATAGCACCGGAACGGGGCCGTCCTGTGCCTCCTCCGGCAGAAACAGACCAAAGGTCATGTCAGTCGAGGTCGCTTTGGAGGCATGGATGTAGACGCCCTGCACGCCACCGAAACAAACATTCTCGGATACAGTTTTCATAATGATCTCCCTCGTTGCACAAGGGCTAGCGCAGGATCAGAAACTTGTCACCCATGCGATCACGGCGGAGACAGTCAGAATGCTGACCGCGGTAGAAATCAGGATGGAGGCAGAGACCCGCGTCGGCGCAACCCCATAATGCTGCGCAAGGATATAAACATTGCCTGCAACGGGCAGGGCGGCGGCGGCGATCATCACGCCAGCCGCATAGGGCTCCACCGGGAAGATGAGCAGGGCGGCGACGGCGACGGCGGCAGGATGAAGCACAAGTTTGCAGAACGACAGCCACCCGGCGATGGAGATGCGTTCGGCGGACTTGCCCGCGAGGGAGGCTCCGATAGCGAACAGCGCGCCGGGCGTGGCAGCGGCCCCGAGGATAGCGAGGAATTCATTGACCGGGCCGGGAATCGGCAACGCAAAGCTGGACCACAAGAGACCCAGCGCAATGGATACGATCATCGGGTTTTTCAACAAGCCAAGGCCAATGGTTTTGAGAATACCCAACGAGGGCCGCCCGTCGCGTGAGCCGGTAATCAGGATCACGATCAGGCTGCCGAACACGACCAGATCGACGGCAAGAACCATCAAAACTGGCCCCACGGCCTCTTCGCCCAAGAGAAGCGCCAGCATCGGAATGCCGAGGAACCCGACATTACCGATGACAGCGCATTGCGCCTCGACCGCCGCTTCTTCGATGCCGCGCCAGCGCAGCAGCGCCACAGCCGTCGCGATCAGATAGACAAAGGCGGTGCCCCACAGATACGCGCTGACGAAAGTCCAATCGAGAACTTCAGCCAGTGAGAGGTTCGCCGCGAACCGAAACAGCATCGCCGAAAGCGCAAAGTAAAAGACGAATTTCGTAAGATACGCCGTCGCTTCCGGGGTGAAAAACCGGGTTCGACCAGCCCAGTATCCCAAGGCAATCAACGCGAAGAACGGCAGTGTTTTCAGGAAGATCGCCAGCATATTCGCGGCTTATCACGCGCCAATAAGGGAGTCATTTGCAAAAAATGAACCGAATAGTTCATTTTCCCCTTGAAGAACTAAACTGATGAGTTTAGTTAACCCGTGTAATCAGAAATCGAGGTTCCAAAATGTCCGGTTTGAAACTCCTCCTCTCCGCCAGCCTGATCGCTATGGCTACAAGCACCGCTGCTTTCACCGACGGCTTCACGCTGCCGATCCTCACCTTCCCGGAGGATGACGACATTATCAGCACACAATCGTGCGAAACTGACCGCCAGACCGGTGTCATGATTTGCGGCACCGGCGACTAGCCCTCCGCTCCCGGGGCTGAAAAGAGGCGGGAACCATTCCCGCCTCTTTTTCGTTTTTCTTGCCGAAATTGAACGCATCGGTTTATAACAGAGACCTCTCAGGGAAGGACGCAAATGGCTGACGGTGCCACCCAGATCAAGCGGGGACGCAAATTCGATCAAGTGCTCGAAGGCGCCCGCAAAGTCTTTATGACCGACGGATATGAAGGCGCCAGCGTCGACGATATCGCCAAAGCGGCGGAGGTCTCAAAAGCCACGCTCTATAGTTATTTCCCGGACAAACGCCTTTTGTTCATGGAGGTGGCGCGCCTTGAATGCTGCCGCCAAACCGATCGGGCGCTGGAAGTGATCGACATGTCCCAGCCGATACGGGACGTGTTATGCGATATGTGCCAGCACATGATGAAGTTTTTCCTATCGCCCTTCGGACAGCGTGTGTTTCGCATCTGCGTTGCCGAAAGCGACCGCTTTCCAGAGCTGGGCCGCGAATTTTACGAAAGCGGGCCGGAGCACGTTGCAAGCTCTATTATGGAGTATTTTGACGAGGCGATTGAACGGGGTGAGCTAAAGATCGAGGACACGCATCTGGCCGCGCATCAACTTATTGAGCTGTGCAAGGCTGACCTCTTCCCCCGTCTTGTCTTTGGAATCGATACCGAGTTTTCAGACGAAGAAATCAACCGCGTCGTCACTGGCGCGGTTGATATGTTTCTGGCGCGCTACGCAGCCTGACTTAGTACAGCACGACCGACCGAATGCTTTTGCCCTCATGCATCAGGTCAAAGCCCTTATTGATGTCATCAAGCCCAATGGTGTGCGTGATCATCGGGTCAATCTCGATCTTTCCGTCCATGTACCAATCGACAATCTGAGGCACATCGGTACGTCCACGTGCGCCGCCAAAAGCGGTGCCGCGCCAGACGCGGCCCGTCACCAGTTGGAAAGGCCGCGTGCTGATCTCGGCCCCCGCAGGGGCGACACCGATGATGACGCTTTCGCCCCAGCCCTTATGGGCCGATTCCAAAGCTGTGCGCATGACGCCCACATTACCCGTGGCGTCAAAGGTGTAATCCGCGCCACCGCCTGTCAGATCGACCAGATAGGCGACCAGATCACCCTCCACCTCTGACGGGTTGACGAAATGGGTCATACCGAACCGCTCGGCCATCGCCTTCTTGCTGTCGTTCAGATCAACGCCGACAATCTGATCGGCCCCTGCCAGACGCAAGCCCTGGATCACGTTGAGGCCGATGCCGCCCAGACCAAAGACAATCGCAGTGGAGCCGATCTCGACCTTGGCGGTGTTGATCACTGCGCCTATGCCGGTCGTGACCCCGCATCCGATGTAGCAAATCTTATCAAAAGGCGCGTCTTCACGCACCTTCGCCAAGGCAATCTCGGGCAGAACCGTGTGGTTCGCGAAGGTCGAACACCCCATGTAATGCAGGATCGGATCGCCATCGAGCGTGCTGAACCGGCTGGTGCCATCGGGCATCAGGCCCTGACCTTGAGTCGTGCGGATCGACTGACAGAGGTTCGTCTTAGGGTTCAGGCAGTATTCGCATTCCCGACATTCCGGTGTGTAGAGCGGAATGACGTGATCGCCTTTTTTCAGGCTTGTGACGCCTTCGCCCACATCGACCACAACGCCCGCGCCTTCATGGCCAAGGATCGCGGGAAACAGCCCCTCCGGATCGGCGCCTGACAGAGTAAATTCATCCGTGTGGCAAATCCCGGTCGCTTTCATTTCGACCAGAACTTCGCCTGCTCTGGGTCCATCGAGGTTCACCTCCATGACTTCGAGCGGTTTTCCGGCTTGTGTCGCAACAGCGGCTTTGGTGCGCATGGGGGGTCCTCCTCAGTTTACGGGCGGAGCGTGGGATAGGTTGCGCGACGATGCAAGGCCATTGCGTTCTGGGGCGGCATTGGTCAGGCTGACGCACATGAAAAAACTGCTTTTGTGTCTTCCGCTTATGGCCTGCGCCGTGGGCGGGCCCACGACGCCCGCCCAGCCATCTATCCCCTCCGCAGCAGAGGATACCTGCAACGCCCGCGCCCAAGCCGCTTTGATTGGCGCAGATCGCGATACCCTGGAAAGCACGCTGATCCTGCAGCCCGTGCGGATCATCACGCCGGGCACGGCGGTGACCATGGACTATCTACCGACACGGCTGAACATCACCCTGAACGAGGCGGAGCGTGTTGAACGTCTAAGCTGCGGGTAAGGTTCTGACGACGCGGGCTGGGTGGGGGCTGTTGACCGCGCCGTCAGAGAAAGAAGCGAAGTGCTTCCGATGACGCCTAAATGCCCGCGGATCGCGGCGGAACTAGGGTGCGCTCCGCACGCTTTACAGGCTCTTTCGCGGCAAATTCAGGGCAGCGCTTGATTTGCGCCTTGTTTGCGGCAAGTCTTGTCAGATGAATGTGCAGCCGCCCTCCCCCTTTCGCGCCAAATTTCCCGAACAGGTGGCCTTCCACCGCACCGAGCTTTCGGTGATCCTGTCGCTCTACGGACGCATGGTCGCCGCTGGCGAGTGGCGCGATTACGGGATTTCCAGCCTCAGCGATGTTGCGATCTTCTCGGTCTTTCGCCGCACGGCGGAGCATCCGCTTTACCGGATCGAGAAGCGCCCGAAGCTGCGTGCTAAGCAGGGGATGTATGCTGTGATCGGGATGGACGGGCAGGTCCTGAAGCGTGGGCATGATCTGAAAACCGTGCTGCGCGTGCTGGAACGCAAGCTGATCCGCGCGGTCGACTAGATCGCGTCACCCCAACCGTTTGCGCGATGTCACCGGCCCACCGCCCTGCGCCTCGATCCGCGGGATCGCTGCTTTGATCGGCTCATAGGCCACCGCCATGTGATGGGCGTTCGCGTGGATCAACGTCTCTGCATCGACCATCATCCCGACATGCCCTTTCCAGAAGAGCAGATCGCCCCGTTGAAGCGTCGCGTCGTTGGCGAGTGCAGTGCCCAACGCGGCCTCTTGCAAATCACTGTCACCGGGGCAGTCGATATCAGAAGCCAGCAGAGCCACTTGCACGAGCCCCGAACAGTCGATGCCCCAGACCGTATTGCCGCCCCACAGATACGGCGTGCCGAAATGAAGCTGCGCGATGGTAACTGGGTCTTTGAAAGGCTGCTCCAACGGGCGCAGATGGGGTTTTGGCACAAACCCGCCCTCCACAGCGAAGAAGGTCTTCTCCTCATAGAGCACCCGCAGCTTCGCGCCGAAGCCAAGCGCCATCAGATCCGAGCTTTTCATATCAGGCAGCGCATAAACATGCGTGCTGCGCACCGCGACGCGGTAATTGGGATCGCTGGGCTCGGTCAGGCTCTCGCTCGTCAGATAGCCCACATAGCTGTCCTTGGCCGATTGCACGAAAGCATGTCCGTCACGATCCTCGAACACGGTGACCGTGTCGCCCCGTTGTAGTTGGCGGTCCCGCCGGCCCTGCGGCGCGTGCGCGAGATCGGCAAAGGGCACCGCCAGTTGGCGCGCCGCCCCTGCGGTAAAGGCTTGCGCGTTGACCTGCCCTTGCAGGTGCGCCGCAGCTACACGCGCATTGGCCGGGGTGAGCCTGCGATCTGTCACAGGTTCAGCAACTTGGGCAGCGCATCCAGCACCGCCCGCGCCCCTTGGCCGACACCGCCCTTGGGGCGCGCCGGGGCAGCGCTGGGTTGCCAGCCGTAAATATCGAAATGCGCATAACGCGGGCTGTCCGTCACAAAGCGCCTCAAAAACAAAGCGGCGGTGATAGACCCTGCAAAGCCGCCCTTGGGCGCGTTGTCCAGATCAGCGATCCCGGGCTCGATCATGCTCTCGTAAGGCGCATGAAAAGGCAGCCGCCAAACCGGGTCTTGCGCCTGCACGGCGGCCGCTTCCAACGCGGTCACGATATCCGCATCATCGGTGAAGTAAGGCGCTAAGTCGGGGCCAACGGCTACCCGCGCCGCCCCCGTCAGCGTCGCCATCGAGATCAGGCAATCGGGCGTCTCCTCATCTGCAAGCGCCAGCGCATCCGCCAGAACCAAACGCCCCTCTGCATCGGTGTTGTTGATCTCCACCGTCAGGCCCTTGCGCGAAGTCAGGATGTCCTGCGGGCGAAACGCATTGCCATCAATACTGTTCTCCACCGCCGGGATCAGCACGCGCAGGCGCAGCGGCAGCCTGAGCGCCATGATCATCGAAGCCAGCCCCAGCACCGTGGCCGCGCCGCCCATATCCTTCTTCATCAAGCCCATCGACGCGCCGGGTTTGATGTTCAGCCCACCGGTATCAAAACACACACCCTTGCCGACCAGTGTGAGGGTCGGGCCGCCCTCCCCCCAGCGCATATCAATCAGGCGCGGCGCGGTTGCAGAGGCGCGTCCGACCGTGTGGATCATCGGGAAATTCTGCTCCAACAGCGCGTCGCCAACAGTGACTTCGACCGCCGCGCCATGGGCCTCTGCCAGATCGCGCGCCGCCCCCTCCAACGCGTCGGGGCCCATGTCAGATGTCGGCGTATTGACCAGATCGCGGGTCAGGGCCTCTCCCGCAGTGATGGCCTCGACGCGGGCTACATCAATTCCTTTCGGCGCTTTCAGCATCGCACCCGCTGCCGCTTGATCGGTATAGCGATCAAATCGGTACTGGCTCAAAAGCCAGCCCAGCGCTTCGACCTCTGTATCTATGTGATCCAGCCCGCTTTCGATATGGTAACACCCGGCTGGCAGCCTGGCCGCGCCCGCTGCAACAACAAAGCGTTTGCGCGCACGGTCCTTGGCACTGCCCAAACCCATCAAAACCGCATCCGGTTGACCCTTCTCGTCAGGCAGCATCACGACTGTGCCGAACCGGCCGGAAAAGCCTTGCGCATCAATCCAGTTCCGCGCACGCGCCGTCGCAGCCTCTGCCCAGTCGCCAACCGTGTCAGGGGTCAGAAGATAAACAGGCAAAGACCCGGTCTCAGGATCGGCAAACTTCAAAGGCATATCGCGCGGCTTTCTATAAATGGTCTCAGTTTCAGACTAGCCTGCGCCCCTCTGGCTGCAAGCCCGATCAGACGCTCATATCGCGAATGTCCCAGACGGCGGTCACCGAGCCTTCGCCGATCCGCTGCAAGCGCATGACGACGGCCAATAGGGCCACGCGGTCATGCCCTGCGGCGCAATCGGCCACGTCCCCCGCCACACGTGCCAGCGTTGAAAGGCCCACCTGATCCGAGATCGCAACAAGCGATCGCGCCAATTTGCGCACGCACTCCAAATCCGCCGCATCATAGGCAGCATTCACCTTGGCCAGCCGCAATGAAATCTCTTCCATCGCGCGGCATACCACATCTTCGGCCCCTTGTTGACCAAGCTGCACAAACAGCTCAGCCAGACGGTCAGGGTCCAATCGCACCTCTTCACGAGGCTCCAATCGCGTTATCGCATCCACCACATCACCCACTTAGTCACGCCCCCAATAAAGGCCGATTTATCCCGAAGAGGGTTTCCAATTCGTTCAGGTCGGAAGGAATAATCACTCGAATTTAGTGTAAAGAATGCCTAAGAAAGAACAGCCCTAAAGACAGATCGCCAAACCAGATGCAAAATGCCAAACCGCTCCCCGCTTACTTGATCCAGCGTTATCAGGGGTGGCATGCCACCACATACACGGAAAATCAGACCTGGTATCGGCGCCTTGCCGAAGAGGGCCAGCGCCCCCGCGCAATGATCATTTCATGTTGTGACAGCCGGGTGCACGTCACATCGATCTTTGGCGCCGATCAGGGGGAATTCTTCATTCACCGCAACATCGCCAATCTCGTGCCGCCCTATTCGCCGACCGGCGATCACCATGGCACATCCGCTGCCGTAGAATACGCAGTCACCGCGCTCAAGGTTGCACACATCATTGTGCTGGGTCACTCAAATTGCGGCGGCGTGCGTGGATGCCATGATATGTGCAGCGGCCACGCACCCGAGCTGGAGAAAGACACCAGCTTTGTGGGCCGCTGGATGGATATCCTGCGCCCCGGCTACGAGAAGGTGAAGGACATCTCGGACGAACAGGACCGGATCGACGCTCTTGAGAAGGAGGCGGTGCTTGTCTCCGTCAACAATCTGGCGAGCTTCCCGTTTGTCAAAGATGCCCGCGACAAAGGCGAGCTGACGCTGCACGGCGTCTGGACCGATATCGCGATGGGCACATTACAGTTCTACAACCCAGCCACGCAAAAGTTCGAAGCCTGCTGACCCACGCGCGCCTTCGCTTTTTCGAAATATCCTAGGGGGGTCTGGGGGGATGAAATCCCCCCAGCGTAGCGCCCCCGGCATCGCCGGGGCGCAAAACCTAGCCTTTTTTCAGAACCTCACGGCCCAAAAGCTCTGCGATCTGAACCGCGTTCAACGCAGCCCCTTTGCGCAGGTTGTCGGACACGCACCACAGGTTGATACCGTTCTCGATCGTGCTGTCCTGACGGATGCGGCTGATGAACGTGGCGAAGTCACCGACGCATTCGACCGGCGATACGTAGCCACCGTCTTCGCGCTTATCGATCACCATGAGGCCGGGTGCTTGGCGCAGGATATCGCGGACCTCGTCTTCATCGACGAACTCCTCAAACTCGATATTGATCGCTTCAGAGTGGCCCACAAAAACCGGCACACGCACACAAGTCGCGGTGACCTTGATCGCCGGATCGACGATCTTCTTCGTCTCCGCGACCATCTTCCACTCTTCCTTGGTGGAGCCGTCTTCCATGAACACATCGATATGCGGGATCACGTTGAACGCGATGGGCTTGGTGAACTTCTCGGGCGGCACGTCCTTGGTGGGGTTGTAGACGGCCTTCGTCTGCTCCCACAGCTCGTCCATCCCGTCCTTACCGGCACCCGACACCGACTGATAGGTCGACACAACCACCCGCTTGATCGTCGCGCGATCATGCAAGGGCTTCAGGGCCACAACCATCTGCGCGGTCGAGCAGTTGGGGTTCGCGATAATGTTCTTCTTCGCATAACCATGCACGGCCTCGGGGTTCACCTCGGGCACGATCAGCGGGATGTCGGGATCGTAGCGATAGAGCGAGCTGTTATCGATCACGACACATCCCGCTTTTGCCGCTTTCGGCGCATGCTCTTTCGTCGCTTCCGATCCCACGGCAAAGAGCGCCATGTCCCAGCCGGTGAAATCAAACGTGGCTAGATCCTGTGTCTTCAATGTCTTGTCGCCAAAGCTGACCTCGGTGCCAATCGACCGGCGCGAGGCCAGCACGGCAATCTTCTCAATGGGGAACTGGCGTTCCTCAAGGATGTTCAGCATTTCACGGCCCACATTCCCGGTGGCGCCGACGATTACGACATTATAGCCCATAGCAGGGTCCTTCCACGGTCTCACTTGATGCCCCTGAAGCGGGACGAGGCCTCTTAGCGCCTATTTTGCACCTGCGAAAGGGCGCAGACGCCGCAGCGCCGCGAAATTCATTGACTATTCCGGCATGGGCCCCCATCTAGCGGTTACAAGGATGCCGCGTGAGCATCCAGCGACTGTTCACCAGTCCGAAACGATTTTCCAACAAGTTCCCAAATCACGCGGGGTGCTAACGGTCAGCGAGCATGTCGGGCATGAGGCCCAACTGCGTGACGTGATGGCCGCGAACCGCAACCGGACGACCCTTTGACAAGGGGACGCACCGCTGTGACTGCGTTTTGGGATTTCCCAAAGCGCCAACCGAAAGGGTCATCTTTTGACCGAATTTACGCTGTTTGGGCTCGACGCCCAACTTATGAAAAACATCGCCAAAGCGGGCTATGACACTGCAACACCCATTCAGGCCAAAGCGATCCCGCTTGTGCTGGACGGCCATGACGTCATGGGCCTCGCCCAGACCGGAACCGGCAAAACCGCCGCCTTTGGCCTGCCCATGGTCCACCGCCTGCTGGAGCATCGCGAAAAGCCGCATCCGAAATCCGTGCGCGCCCTGATCCTTGCACCCACGCGGGAGTTAGTGAATCAGATCTGCGACAACCTGAAAGTCTTCGTCGCAGGCACGCCGCTGCGGGTGAATTTCGTAGTGGGTGGCCAGTCCATCAACCGCCAAACCCAGCAATTGGCGCGCGGCACCGACATCCTTGTCGCCACGCCTGGTCGCCTGATTGACCTGCTGGAGCGCAAGGCGGTCTATCTGAACAGTGCCACCTCGCTGGTGCTGGACGAGGCCGACCAGATGCTTGATCTCGGCTTTATCCACGCCCTGCGCCAGATCGCGCCGCTTCTGGGCACGCCGCGGCAGACGATGCTGTTTTCGGCCACGATGCCCAAACAGATGGAGGAACTGTCCGCAGCCTACCTGACAAACCCCCGCCGGGTGCAGGTCTCGCCCCCCGGCAAGGCCGCTGACAAGATCAAGCAAGAGCTGCATTACGTCCAGCAAGCCGCCAAGCCCGAAAAGCTCAAGGAATGCTTGCGCGCCGCGCCAAACGGTCAAGCCATCGTCTTCTCACGCACCAAGCACGGGGCCGAAAAGCTCATGAAATCGCTTGTGGCGGACGGGTTCAAAGCCGTTTCAGTCCACGGCAACAAAAGCCAAGGCCAGCGCGACCGCGCCATTCGAGCGTTCAAGGGGAACGAGGCGAATGTCCTTGTTGCCACCGACGTGGCGGCCCGTGGCATCGATATCCCCTCGGTGACGCATGTCTATAACTACGACCTCCCCGATGTGCCTGAAAACTATGTGCACCGGATCGGACGAACCGCACGCGCAGGCAAAGACGGCAAAGCCATCGCCTTTGTCGGCGGGCCAGAGATTGGCCTTCTGCGCGATATTCAAAAGGTGATGAAGTTCACGATTCCCGTCGCCTCAGGTGTCGAGCCGGAAGAGGAAGACCGCCCCGGCCGCAAAGCCTCGCAACAAAAGAGCCGTCGCCGGTTCGGGGGAAACAAAGGGGGCGGGGGCCGGTCCCAGGGCGAGCGCAAACAGGGCGGACGCCCCGAGGGCGGCAAGAGTTTTGGCAAACCCAAATCGAAGCGCCGTTCCGGCAGCCGGCGTCGCAAACCCGCAGCGTAAGGATGCCTCCGGCGGGAGTTTTTTGCCAAGATGAAGGGGCCGTTAACCTCGCATTAAGGTTAACGGCCTTCTTTTGTGCATAAATACCTCCGGGGGAGCCGCGAATGCGGCGGGGGCAGAGCCCCTAGCGGAACAACAATAAGGGCACGCGGCACGACCGGATCATCTCGGTCGTCGTCGAGCCAATGATCAAGTTGCGAATACGCGAATGCCCGTATGCGCCCATCACCAGCATCTCGGCCTCGCCCGCCAGAAGACGATCTGCGATCACCTCATCCGGCGTGCCGCTGGTGATCTCATGGCTGACATCATAGCCCGCCCCTTTCAAAAGCGCTGCCGCCCCTTCGATTGCGCGGCGGCTGTCTTCTGTTTCGGCCCCAACGAACAGCAAATGGCATTTCAGCCCGCCAAAGACTTCAGAGCGCGCCAAATGATCGACCGCTTTCAACGCTGAATTGCCGCCATCGAACGCGACCATGATCGTCTCGACCGGTTTGAACACCTGCGAAGACACAAGGATCGGCTTCGTGACCGACCGCACGACCCGCTCAAGGTTCGAACCCAGATGCATCTTGGCATAATCTGCGGCCTCGCCGCGCTTGCCGACGATAACCAGATCCGCGCCCTCTTCCAGACGGTGCAGTTCTTCCACCAGATCGCCATTTCGCAGATGAATTTCAACAGGAACGCCTGCCTTCTCAAGTATGGCTTCCGCGTCCTCCAGTATCGCCCGCCCGCGCTTTTGCGCCAGCTTGGCGCGTTCAGCATCCAGCGTCGCCAGTTCGTCCATCAACTTGGTCCGCGCGCCCAGCCCGATATTGCCAGAAAGGTCCGACGTGCCCTTCTGGCGCGGCCCCAGAATATGCGCGATCTCGACGGAGGCGCCTTTGCGCTTGGCAATCCAGGCTGCAGCTTCACAGACCGTTGCAGAATACGGGGAGCCATCCACCAGAGCGACGATTTTTGACATAGCGGTTCTCCCTCAGTGACCCAGAAGGTCGTCCATTGCGCCCGGTTTATCCGCGACACCCAGCTTGTCCACGATGGTCTCGGACGCCTCATTGAGGCCGACAACCTCGACTTCGGCACCATCCCTACGGAACTTGAGCACAACCATGTCGAGCGCCGCAACCGACGAGATATCCCAGATATGCGCGCGGCTGACGTCAATCGTGACGCGCTCCAGCGCTTCGTGGAAATCGAAAGCAGCGGTGAACGCATCGGAGGAGGCAAAGAACACCTGCCCTTCAACGACATAAGTCCGGTGGCGGCGGTCCTGTGACAGCTCAGACGACACGCGGAAAATCTGCGCGATCTTACCCGCAAAGAAGATGCCTGACAGAAGCACGCCGGTCAGCACACCAATGGCTAGGTTATGAGTGTAGACCGTGACCGCCACTGTCGCGAGCATCACGACAGAGGAAGACCGCGGATGCTCCCGCAGGTCCTTGATCGACGACCAAGAGAACGTCCCGATCGACACCATGATCATGATCGCGACCAGCGCAGCCATCGGGATCATTGACACGATGTCACCCAGCACAACGATCAGGAACAGCAGAAACACACCGGCGGAGAAACACGACAAGCGTCCGCGTCCTCCGGATTTCACGTTGATCATCGACTGCCCGATCATCGCGCAGCCCGCCATGCCGCCGATAAAGCCGGTCGCCGTGTTCGCCACACCCTGACCAATGCACTCGCGGTTCTTGTCTGATGTCGTGTCGGTCAGATCATCCACCAGCGTGGCGGTCATCAGGCTCTCCAACAGCCCCACGACGGCAATCGCCGCAGAATACGGCAGGATGATCTGCAAGGTCTCAAGATTCAGCGGAATGTCGGGGATCAGGAAGATCGGGAAAGTAGACGGCAACTCGCCCATATCGCCCACGGTCCGCAGGTCCATGCCCATGAACAGCGCCAGCGAGGTCAGTACGATGATGCACACGAGCGGCGAGGGGATCGCCATGGTCACATAAGGAAAAAGGTAGATGATCGCAAGGCCCCCAGCGACCATTACATAGGTCAGCCATGGCACGCCAATCAGCTCGGGCAGCTGCGCCATGAAGATCAGGATCGCCAGCGCATTCACGAACCCAGTCATCACCGATTTCGACACGAACCGCATGACCGAGCCCAGCTTCAAAAGCCCCGCGCCAATCTGCAACAGCCCCGCCAGCACGGACGCGGCGAGCAAATACTGCAGCCCGTGCTCTTTCACCAACGTTACCATCAGCACCGCAGTCGCCGCTGTCGCTGCCGAAATCATACCGGGCCGACCGCCCACAATCGCCGTAATCACCGCGATGGAAAAAGACGCGTACAGACCAACCTTCGGGTCCACGCCTGCGATAATCGAAAAGGCAATCGCCTCGGGGATCAGGGCAAGCGCCACGACAAGGCCTGCCAACAGATCAGGACGAATATTGCCAAGCCAGTCCTGGCGCAGATTGGCGGTATAGGATGCGAACATGAGGGATGTCCTTATGGGGGGTTGCGCGCCTCCTAACGGCGGATTGCTGCGATGGCTAGCCCCTTGGTGCAGAAACCGGGCGTTCCTTGGCAAAGAGGTAGACCGCAAGCCCCGCCACAACCAGCAGACCAAAGAGCCCGAAAATCGCCTGATAGGGGTCAGCCGTAGCCCCTTGTGTCGCGCTATGCACGCGGCCCGTGACAACCTGCATGATACCAACACCTCCAATCCCAAAGAGGTTCAGCAGGGTCACACCGCGCCCGGTCAGATGCGCAGGGAAGAACTCTTTTGCATGGGCGATTACCACCGGGAAAGAGGCCCCAAAAAACCCAATCGCGGCCAACAGGATCGCCGCATAGGTCAGCGTCCCGGCAGGGACCCAGTAAAGCGCAAAGCACGCCAGCGCCCCAAGCGCATTGCCCGTGAACACGATCCATTTGCGTGAAGGCAGCAGACGATCCAGCGGCCCGTAGACAAAATTGCCAAGGATCATCGCCAGCCCCATGACAAGCGTGATCTGCCCGATTCCACCTGCGTCCAGCCCGTAGACATCGCTTAGGTAAGGCCCGATCCACAGCCCCCGGATGCCCGCCGAGGGTGCGTAATTCACGAACATCAGGGGAAAGATGAACCACAGCGCGGGCAGCCGCAGCAGGTCCAGCACAGAGCCTTTCGGTGCGATCTCATCTCGTGGCGGGTCTGTGATGAAGACCATGAGTGCGACGGCCACGACCAGTGTCACTACGCCCAAGCCCGCCAAAGTTTCGCGCCAGCCAAAGGCCTCCACCGCCCAAGCCATCGGCACTGATCCCGCCAGATTGCCCAGCGATCCAATCCCGATCACAGCGCCGGCGAGCGTCGCAAAAACCGCCGGAGAATAGACCTTCGCGAAGATATAATAAGACGACATCAGCACCGGAGAGCACCCAATCCCGATCAGCACCATCGCGACCGAGATATGCGCCGGGCTACTCGCCCCCGCGAACACGAACGCCCCGCCCGCGGCCCCCAGCGCCAGCAAAACGCCGGCTGTGCGTCGTGGCCCGACCGTGTCCAGCGCCCAGCCCACCGGGATTTGCATGCAGGCAAAGACCAAGAACCACAGGCCCGAAGCGGTCGCCAGATCGTCTGCCGTCGCCCCGATATCGGCCTCCAGCATAGGCGTCAGCACCGCCAGAAACGCGCGGTAAAACTGGCTCAGCACATAGGCCACCACCAGAAAAAACAGTCCAAGGCGCATGAAGGCTCCGCTTCCAGATCGCGCTCCCGTCGCATGGATGGGAGGGCCATGCAAGATGCGACACCACATCTGTCAAGTTTACTAGACACCTCTATGGTCTCAGGCGTAAACTCAGCCCATGAAGGACATCGTTCCGCCCCAGCTTTATGCGCCAGAACCGCGCGCTGCCGCCCCTCGGTCGCTCTGCACCGATTGCGGCCTGTCGCGCACGAAACTGGCCGGGCAGTGCGGGCAAGCCTGCCAATTCATCCGCCCCGATTACCCCACGATGGAGGACCGCGTTCAGGGCCGACAGCGCAACCCCAAGACGGATGAGCGGTTCTTTGGCCCCTACCGCAAGATGTATCGTGCGGCGCTGAAAGAACCGCTCGAAGGCGCGCAATGGACAGGGCTAACCACCCGCATCGCCCAAAAGCTGCTTGAAGACGGCGCTGTCGATGCTGTCCTCACCATGGCGCCCGACCCGGATGACAAATGGAAACCGATGCCCGTCATCGTCACCGACCCCGCTCAAATGGCGCAAGTCCGCGGCATGCGCATGGGCTACGCCCCGCTTCTGTCGCTCTTGGAGCCGGCGGCAGAGGCAGGCCATAAACGCCTCGCCATCATCGGCATCCCCTGTCAGGTCTACGCGCTCCGCTGGATTGAAAAACAACTAGGTCTCGAGCGCCTCTACGTCATCGGCACGCCCTGTTCCGACAACACAACGACCGAAAATTTCCACGACTTCCTCGCGCGCCTCTCCGATGATCCGGACAGCATCACCTATCTTGAATTCCGCGCCGACTATCATGTCGAACTGAGGTTTCAGGATGGGCGTCAAAAGACGATCCCCTTCCTCAAACTCCCACTCTCCGATCTCGCGCCGGACTTCTTCCCACTCACCTGCCGCACCTGCGTGGACTACACCAACAGTCTCGCAGATATCACCGTCGGCTACATGGGCGGCGAGGGCGCGCAATGGCTGATTGTGCGCAACGACCGCGGGCAAGAGCTGCTCGACCGCCTCGAAGGTGAGGTTCGCCTCTCCACCCCCGGTGACAAAGGCAAACGCACAGGTGCCGTCAAAGGCTTCAAGGAAAACACCGCCCGCGCCGCCGGAGGCCTCCCTTTGCGCAAAATGCCCGACTGGGTCCGCCCCATCGTTGCTTGGCTGATGCCCAAGATCGGCCCGCGCGGGCTCGAATTCGCCCGTGCACGGGTTGAGATGAAAGCCGTCGAATCCATCCTGCATCTACGCCGCGAACAGCCTCGAAAGATGAAATGGATGATCCCGGCCCATGTCTGGGCGCTGGCCAAACCCTACGACCTCACCCCCGAAAAGGATGAGACGCGCTAGGTTTCATCTTTGCTAAAATATCCCCGCCGGAGGCACTGCGATTTGGCGAAGCCAAAGCGCAAAACCTTAAAGTTCAGATAGGTATGGTGGATTGCACCCCGAACGCGTGCAATTAATCGCCGCCGCCTTTGACGCCTTGCTTAACAAACTCTCCAAGGCCTCATCCGACATCTCGCCCAATGCCTCCGCGCTCAACATCCCGTCCCGCGCAATCTGCGCGAGCAGCGTCGCCATGAACGTGTCGCCCGCTCCGACCGTATCAATCAGCGGCTCCACCGGAGCCGCCGGGATCGCAACACGATGACCGCCCGCAAAACCAATCGCACCCTCCGGCCCCAAAGTCACCACAACCAACGCGGCCTGCGTTTTGCCACGCAGAACCTCAATTGCGGCGTCCAGCTCCGCTTCCGGATACATCCACAGCAGATCCTCGTCGCTCAGCTTGAGAACCCGCGCATCGGCCAGCAACCACTCCATCCGTGCCATGTAAGCATCCCGATCTGAAATCAGCGACGCCCGCACATTCGGGTCCAGCGACGTGCAAATGCCTCGCGCGGCACAGACGCTGAAGTAGGCCTGCCAAGCATCCGCATCCGCGCCATCCGCAACCGCCAGACCGCCCACGTGGAACACCTCCATCGCGTCGGGCGTGATCCGCTCCAGCATCTCCGCATCCACCTGCCGCTCGGCGGTGCCACTGCGGTGAAACGCATAGGTCGGGATGCCATCTTCAAGGGACACCACCGCAAGCGATGTCGGCTTCTCGCTCCGCTCTGCCAAAAGCGTGACGCCATCGGCTTCCAACCGCCCGGTCAACAAACCGCCCAACGCATCCGTTGAAACCGGCGTCATATAGCCCGTCTCGACCCCCTGCCGCGCCAAAGCAATCGCGCAGTTATAGGGGGAGCCGCCGGGGTTCGCGATGTAAGACGGCAAGCCCTCGCCCGCCGCCTGTACGAAATCAATCAGGTTCTCTCCACCAACCGCGATCATCAGCGCCTCCTCCACATTGCGCGGGAGTTAGCGCTAACCGCGCCGCAAGATCAAGCGGCCATCGCCTCCGGCATGGTGATCTCCGACCAGGTCAAATCACCGACATACCGCTGCGCGATCTGGCCGTGCTCGTTCATCACCATCAGCGTCAGCCAGCCATTATCGAACAAGTCCTTCACACCGCCATGCTTGACGAGGATATCGTTGATCGCCTCAGCCGGCGCTTCAATCACGACCGACAGACGCAGCGGATCATGCATGATCTTTTCGCCATCATGGACCGACTGCATCGGCAACCCGCCCCGCAAGCGGCCACCGTTGCCTTCGACGACACCAATGCCACCCACCACGTTGTGCAGCACTTTGTTGCCGCCGCCAAACGCCTCCGGCGCAACGGTCGAACCATAATATTGCAGGCTGATCCAGCTCGCGACAACCACCGGGGCGGTGAGGATCAGCTCCAGCACGCCGAAGCCCTCGTCCTTCTGCCAGTCATAGCTGTGCAGGAACGACCGCCCGCCCAGATCGCGATTGGCTGACCGGTGCCGAGGGGCCGCGATAAACGCACTACAACCCGCAAGACCCCATTCCGGGCGCAGCTCGGCCCAGTTGCGGCTCCGCTCCATGATGTCGTTGCCCGACATCGCGCGCGGCAGACGCCCCGCACGCTCATCCCTTGCGATCCGCGCCGCCGCAGCCAGCCATCCGCGCAGCTGCGCAAGGTCCGCCTCCATTGGCAGATCGCCATCATACAGCGTCATCCCGTCAGTCGTCGTATCATGCAGACCGGCGATGAAAACCGTATCCTCCGGGATCGTCAGCCCTTCGTCAGCGAGCCCTGCGCGCACGTCGCTGTCATTCAGCAAGATCGCCAGAAGCCGCGCATTCACCTCGCCCGAGTGGCCGCCGCAGGCACCGCAATGCAGCGCGCTTTCATGGGGGTTGTTGGTGACATTCGCCCCATGCCCCGCCAGCAAAACGATCTTCCCAAGATTCTCTGTCATCGACATCGCGCCCAGCACGGTCTTGGCCGTGGTGATCTTGGTTGCCAAATCCATCGCCTCAGGAAAGGACGGCGCGGGATCCGCGCTTTTGGCGTGCGATGCGAGGCCGAGCGTATCGCGGACAAGTTTGCCCGCATAGATCGGCCCCGCCGCCTCCACAAATGCAAATGATGACACAGCGGCGAGCTTGAACCGGCCCCACGCCCGGACAGCCCGTGCCGCAAGCCGCGTCGACAGATCGCTCTCACTCGGATCAGTCGTCACCGTGTTTACACCAGGGTTCAGCAGAACCGGCAGCCGATTTTCAGCCACGTCTGACGCGAAGCTGTGATGCTGCACGCCGAGGCCAAAGAAGCCCGCAAAGCCAATCGTCTCGATCCCTGGATCAACGCTTTCCAGCGCCCGCCGGAAAACTTCCGAGCGCACATCGATACAGAACGCGGCCTGTAGTGCGGGCCGGTCTGTGCCCTTGGCCAAAGCATTGCCGGCAAACTTGGCGACGAGAGTACGCTCCGCCGCGCGATCCGCCGCCGATTGCAGCAGAACGTCGATGATATGCTCTTCCGTCGGCGCAATTGGTTCCGCGTAAGCGTTGAGAACCTGCACCCACTTCTCCGCAATCTCACCCTCATGCTGCAGATAGAGCGCCGCGTCCCAGATCATCCGCGCTGTCAGCAGATCAGTCGCCGTGCTGTCCTCGCCATCCTGCAATTCCGCCTCGAACAGCTTGTAGCGCCCGACTTGGCCCCAACCGCTCAGATCGGTCATCAGCCGGTGGAAGTAGCTCTCTGCGGCATCCGGGGACAGACCCAGCGTCAACGCGGCGCTTTCCAAAGCCGACATCGCCGTCCGGGAGGTCGTCTCTACCGTTTGCGCGAAATGGGAAAGACCAAGGATTTCAGGGGTCAAGTCCCGGCGGGCAAACATGTGCCACGCTTCAAACGCATTGCTGCGCTGCGCGACGGGCCAGAGCGCCTGCCCCTGATCGAAATACCCTGCCGCCCAAACGCCGATCCGGTCAGCGACAATCTCAGGCCAGTTGGTGCCGGTCACCTCTTGCACCAGCTCCGCCACAGTGGGTAGCGCCTTCGGCGCAGGTGCGGGCCGGGAAGCGGCTTTGCGCAGTGCTTCGACACTCGCGGGCTTCTTGCCGTCAAACGCGTCCAGAGCGGCTTTCATGTCGGCCTCGGTGATCTCGCCCGACCGAATTTTTGCCAGATAATCCTGCCGCGGCAGCGTCACACGGATGCCCGCAGCACGCTCCAACCGTGCGGCTGTCATCTCCAACCGCTCGCCGGTTTGGCCAAGAAACGGGTTCACCGCAACACTGGTCGCCAGTGGCCACAGCGGCGGCACTTGGCGGGTGGCGGCATCGGCGGCCTGCGCCAGCGGAGCATCGGTCATAATTGTGCTGTCCTGTTTCATCAACATAGGTCCGATCCCTTCCCTCAAGAGGTTTTCCGCAGGCGGTAGCCCGCAACGAGGCGATCAAAGACCGCGTTGGCGTAAAGCCCGTTCGAAAGATGCACGCGCAGCCCCGCCGTCGCAGGATGGCTTGCCCAAAGCGGGAACATCGCCTGCGCAATCGCGACCATCCCAAAGCTGAGCAGCGCGAGAACGATCAGCGCCCATTCCAGCGGGCCGGGCGCGGGCGTTGCGGGCAGGACGTCTTTCGTCATCCATTCTGCCCCGCGCTGCAGCGCGAAGTAGCTGACGGAGGCAACCGTGGCTGCGGTCGCGGTCCGCAACGTCAGCGCGCGGGGGGCCGCATCGGCCAGACCCTGCGCCAACAGATAGGCCACCCCGAAGATCAGGATCGCGCCCAGCGCAATGGCCTGCGGGGATTTGCCGTCAAAACCAAAGACCAGCCCGATCACAGCATAGATGCCTAGTGCCGCGATGAACGCGCGCAGCACGGCCTTGCCATTCGGGATCGCAACAGGGCCCGGCCGCCGGATGGAGGCGACACCCTCCACCGCGCTGCCCGACGCCATGAATGCATGCGCCTTGTAAAGCGAGTGCGCCACGATATGCAGCAGCGCCAGGGGGAACAGCGCCAGACCGCATTGCAGGATCATGAACCCCATCTGCGCGACGGTAGACCAGGCCAGCGATGTCTTTACGGCTGATTGTGTGAGCATCACCAACCCGCCGAATAGTGCTGTGAACCCGCCGACCATCACCAGCAGCGCCATGACGCCCGGTGCCATCAGCATTACGTCCGCAAAGCGGATCAACAGGAAACCGCCTGCGTTGATCACGCCTGCGTGCAGCGTGGCCGAAACAGGCGTCGGCGCTTCCATGACTTCGGTAAGCCACCCATGCGTTGGGAATTGCGCCGATTTCAGAAGGGCTGCGATCGCCAGCAACGCCGCTGCCGTGATCGGTGCGAAAGACGCCTCGCCCGTGCGTGCTTCGGCCAGGATCGTCGCGATATCACCAGTGCCGAAATGCGCCACCAACAGGACTGCCGCTCCCAAAAGGGCAACATCGCCAAGCCTTGCGGTGATGGACTTCTTCTTGGCCGCGCGTTGTGCGCCAGGCCGGTCGGGATAGAAAAGCAACAGTTTGTGCAGAAAGAAACTCGTCGCGATCCACGCGATCACGAGGCCACCAAGATTGCCTGATTGCACAAGCAGCAGCACCGTACCGAGCGTCATGCAGAGCCAACCCGTGAACGCACCTTGCCGGGCTTCACCGTCCATATACGTGGCCGAGAACCGGACAACGACCCAGCCCACAAAGGACACCAGCGTCAGAAGCGTGACGCTGACCACGTCGAGCTTGGTCGAAATACCCAACCCTGCAATCCCGATCAACGGGCTTGTCCCGGCTCCTTCAGTATAAAGGGCAAACGCACTCAGAACAGACAGGCCAAGGGCCGTCAACGTCGCCAATTCAGCAATGCGCGGCACGCCAGCTGGGCGCAATCCGGGGTTCCGGAACGCGAAAAATGCGGCGGCAAACAGAGCCAAAGGCGCAAATAGCGGAAGCAGGGAGAGATACATCGGGGGGTGACTCCTCAAGAAAATCTGCGTGAGGCGTTACCTAGCGGCCCGATCTAGATAGGTTAAATACATTGTTTTTAATGTATCGTTCTATATTTTAGATATATGGATCAGATGAACTACAATCACCTGCGGTATTTCTGGGCTGTCGCTCATGACGGCAACCTCACACGCACGGCAGAGCGGTTGAACCTATCGCAGTCCGCACTCTCGACCCAGATCAAAACGCTGGAGAAACGGCTGGGCCATGCACTGTTCGAGCGGCGCGGTCGCACTCTGCATCTGACAGAGGCGGGGCGCATCGCCCTCGATCATGCGGACACGATCTTTGCCGCGGGCGCGGAGTTGTTGGGCACGCTCAACCAAACTGGGGCGGCCCGCAAGGCACTGCGCGTCGGTGCGCTTGCGACCTTGTCGCGGAACTTCCAGATCGGATTTCTCAGACCCCTGCTGGGGCGCGAGGATGTCGACGTGATCTTACGCTCTGGCACCGCACAAGCGCTGATGCGCGGCTTGGAGAGTCTGAACCTCGACATTATTCTGCTCAATCAGGCCCCGCCTGCGGATGCACTGACCAATTTCGTCGTGAACCGATTGGATGAACAACCTGTCAGCCTTGTGGGCGCGCCCGACCGCCTCAAGGGCGCCAAAGACCTGACTGATCTGCTCTCACGCCAGCCGGTGCTGCTGCCCAACCGCGAAAGCAGTATCCGTACGGGGTTTGATGCGCTCACCGACCGGTTGGGACTACAACCACAGATCGCCGCAGAGGTCGACGATATGGCAATGCTGCGCCTGCTGGCCCGCGAAAACATCGGCCTTGCGCTGGTCCCACCCATCGTTGTGCGTGATGAACTGGCCACTGGAACCCTTCAGGAAAGCCCCTTTGATCTCGGCATAAACGAAGGCTTCTTCGCCGTCCGCCTTGAACGCCGCTTCCCCAACCCACTGCTGAAAGATCTGTTGAACGACGCCTAAAGCTCGAAATCCGGCAGACTGCCGAAGGCGAGATTCAGCGCATCGCTCCACCCGTTGGAAATCGTCTGAAAATACGGATCATCCGCCTCGATCCGCCGCTGCGGCCCAGCGATCAGCGATCCTTCCTCATAGATATGCAGGTCGAGCGGGGCCCCGACAGAGAGATTGGCTTTGATCGTGGAATCAAAGCTGACCATCATCAGCTTCACCGCAGCCTCAAAACTCATCGCCGGATCATAGGCGCGCACGAGGATCGGGCGACCATATTTCGTCTCACCAATCTGGAAGAACGGAGTATCTTCCCCCGCTTCAATGAAATTGCCTTCAGGGTAAATCAGAAACAGACGCGGCGCACTGCCCGCGATCTGACCGCCCAGAATAAGCGTGGCATCAAAGGTGCTGTCGGCCTGCTGCCCGCCATTCGCATGCGCTTCAATCTCTTCGTGCAACAGCTCCGAAATATGCTGCGCCGCCCGAAACATCGACGGCACGGTCAACAGCGATGAAGACCGATCATCGGGCGCCTTGTTACGCTCTTCCAGCAGGCTGATTACGGCTTGCGTGGTCGCCAGATTGCCCGCGCTCATCAGCGTGAGCACGCGCTCCCCCGGGACTTCCCAGGTCTGCATCTTCCGAAAGGTCGAGATGTTGTCGACGCCCGCATTGGTGCGGGTGTCCGACATGAACACAAGCCCCCGATTGAGCTTCATGCCGACGCAATATGTCATAGTCCCCGCAGGCCCCTGCTTCTTATTGTTGCTGCATAACCTCTACCGACACCGATAGGGTTTCGCCAGCACTCCCGTAATGACGTCCCGACACCGGGGCGGCCTCTGCATAATCGAGGCCCGTCGCCACGCGTACATAGCGCATATCAGGCGAAATCGCGTTCGATACGTCAAAACCGACCCAGCCGAGCCCGTCGACATGGGCTTCGGCCCAGGCATGGGTGGCATCCTGATCGACGCGGTCATTCATCATCAGATAGCCCGACACATAACGCGCCGGGAACCCCAGATGCCGGGCGCAGGCGACAAAGACATGCGTGTGATCCTGACAGACACCTCGTGCCGCGGCGATGGCGTCTTCGGCGGTCCAGGTCGGCTCTGACGCGCCGACCTCATATGTGACCGCTTCACGCACCCGCGCTGACAGATCGTGGAGCCGCTGCAAATCACTGCCGCCTTCGGCTGCCCGCGCAATCTGGCGCACGCCGCTGCCGATTTGCGTTTGCGGCGTGGCGCGCAGGAACAACCAAAGCGGCGTAAAGCCTTGATGCGGCCCGACGACGCCGGCCGTGTCGTTCATCTGCACTTCACCTTCCGAGCGGATCACAAGGCTGGTGGTGCCCGCATCAAAGCTGACAAGCTCGGTCGTGTTGCGATGAAAGTCCTCAAAGCTCAGCTGCTTTGAGCCGCCCTCGATGCTCGTTTGCCAATTCAGCACCGACTGCGCCCGTGTCGACTTCGGGGTCTTTCGCAATTGCTGCAAACCAAACGGGACAGGTGCGTCGTAGTCATAGCGGGTGGTGTGAGAGATTTTCAGGCGCATGGCTTATTCGTAAAACCTGTAATCAACTTCGATCTGACGGCTCAGCCCGCCCAAATTGCCAATCACGTCCTGAATATATTCATGCAGACCGTAGTCAAAGATCGCTTCGATATCGTGCGACATAAATCGGCGGCACAGATCATCGACCATCTGGTTGCTGGGCTGCTTGACCCCGTAATCAGAGGCCAGATAGCCCAGATTGTCCCGCAGCTTGCCGGTGCAGAAAAACAGGCTGCGCGGCATGCGCGGATCAAGGATCAGGAACTGGGCAATCGCGCGGGGGTTCACTTTGTGCCCATGCGTCATGCGATACCCGCCTTGCGCACTGACCGATCGCAAGATCGTCTCCCACTGCACGTTATCCAGACTTGACCCCACCGCCATGGCAGAGGGCAGTAGCACATAATATTTTACATCCAGAATACGGGCCGTGTTGTCGGCGCGTTCGATAAACGTGCCAAGCCGCGCGAAATCATAGACGTCATTGCGCATCATCGTGCCATGGGTACAGCCCCGCACAAACGCACTGCGCTGGCGAATGATTTCAAGAACCTTGGGCAGGTCCCGTTCGGGGACCTTGCGCGCCAGCACTTCGTTCAAACGGATGTAGCAGGAATTTACCGCCTCCCACACTTCGTTGGTCAACGCGGTGCGCACCATCCGCGCATTGTTGCGCGCGGTGCCGATGACAGATCGAACCGAGGACGGGTTGTCCTTGTCGCGCAACATCCAGTCGATGGCCTTGTCGCGCACGACCTCATCGAATTTCTCGTGATAACCCTGACTGACCGCCGCCGCCTGGAGGATCGACGCCCATTCGTCATCGCTGGCCTCGGCGCGCGTTAATGCGATACGTTGACCGGTTTCGATCATACGTGCGGTATTCTCGGACCGCTCCAGCAAGCGGAACATCCAGAAAAGACCGTTTGCGGTTTTGCCTAACATCGCCTCAGTCCTCCAGCACCCAAGTGTCCTTGGTGCCGCCACCCTGAGACGAGTTCACGACGAGCGATCCTTTCTGCAACGCAACCCGCGTCAGCCCACCGGGGGTGATGTCGATCTTGTCGGGGGAGACCAGCACGAAGGGTCGCAGATCTACATGGCGTGGGGCCAGCCCCTCGCGGGTGAAAATCGGCACCGTCGACAGCGATAAGGTCGGCTGCGCGATGTAATTGCCCGGACGCGCGCGCAGCTTCTTCTCAAACGCGCGCAGGTCTTTCTTGGTCGCCGTCGGCCCGATCAGCATGCCATACCCGCCAGAGCCGTGAACCTCCTTCACCACAAGATCGCTCAGGTTATCGAGCACGTATTTGAGCGATTCCTCATCCGAGCAGCGCCAAGTCGGCACATTTTTCAGAATGGCCTTTTCGCCCGTATAGAACTCCACAATCTCCGGAATATAGCTGTAGATCGCCTTGTCATCTGCGATCCCTGTGCCGGGTGCGTTGGCAATCGTAATGCCACCCGCACGGTAGACATCCATGATCCCCGGGACGCCCAGCGCGCTTTCAGGCTTGAAATTCAGCGGGTCCAGAAAATCGTCATCGACCCGACGATAGAGCACATCAATCGGGTGATACCCTTGCGTCGTACGCATCGCGATGCGCCCATCGACCACGCGCAGGTCATGGCCCTCGACCAGCTCGACCCCCATCTTGTCCGCCAGAAACGAGTGCTCGTAATAAGCCGAGTTATGAATGCCCGGCGTCAGCACCGCGACGCAGGGCGGCCCGTTACACATCGGCGGCGCACAGGCCGCGAGCGAGCGTTGCAACGCCCGCGGATAGCCCGAGACGGCACGCACGCGGTTCTGGCTGAAAAGCTCTGGAAACATCTGCAGCATCGTCTCGCGGTTCTCCAGCATATAGCTGACACCGGACGGCGTGCGGGCGTTATCCTCCAGCACATAGAACTCATCATCGCCGGTGCGTACCAAATCGGTGCCGACGATATGCGTATAGATGCCACCGGGCGGCGTGACGCCAATCATCTGGGGCAGGAACGCGTCATTCCGGGCGATCATCTCTTTCGGGATGCGGCCCGCGCGGATGATCTCTTGCCGGTGATAGATGTCATGCAGAAAAGCGTTGATCGCCCGGACCCGCTGTTCAATCCCGCGCGACAGCTTTTGCCACTCGCGCGCAGAGATAATGCGTGGGATGATGTCGAAGGGGATCAGACGTTCTTCGGCCTCGCTGCGGCCATAGACGTTGAAAGTGATACCCATTAGGCGGAACACGTCTTCGGCTTCGCGTTGCTTGGCACGCAGCCCCGCCAGATCCTCCGCTGCAAACCAGTCGTTGAATTGCGCGTAGGGCGTCCTGACCGCGTCCCCTGCACCGTTCATTTCGTCAAAAAAATCTTGCATACGCACCAGCCTGCACTTTCAGCATGTCAAAACTCAACGCAAATCCCTTGGTTTTGTTCAATTCCGAGCAAAACGCCTATTTTTTCAGCAAGCCTTAGAAGTGACATGTTGATTTTCAAGGGCAATTATTTCTGACTATTTCAGTCAGTCTACTTGCATCCCCCCTGAAATTCGGTATCCGATTAATTTTATCAGGAATCTGATTATGGGAGCTACTATGCGTTTCAACACCAAAACTTCTTTCATGGCCCTTGCCGCTGTGGCAACGACCATCACCGCTATCCCCGCCTTTGCGGAAGGCGAGCTGAACCTCTACTCTTCGCGTCACTACGACACCGATGAGCGCCTCTACTCCGACTTCGAGGAGATGACAGGCATCACCATCAACCGCATCGAAGGCAAAGCCGACGAGCTGATCACCCGTATGGAGGCCGAAGGTGCAAACTCGCCTGCGGACATCTTCCTGACGGTGGACACTGTGCGTCTGACGCGCGCCAAGGATCTTGGCCTGCTGCAGTCTGTCGAAAGCGAAGTGCTCGAAGAGGCCATCCCGGCCTACCTGCAGGATGACGACAACCAGTGGTTCGGCTTCTCGCAGCGTGCGCGCATCCTGTTCTACGACAAGGACGCCATCGAAAACCCGCCTCAGACCTATCAGGATCTGGCAAACGAGGAATATGCCGGCAAGATCTGCATCCGTTCTTCTTCGAACGTCTACACCCAGAACATCGTCGCCGCTTTGGTCGACCACCTTGGTGAAGACGCTGTCAAAGGCTGGGCCGAGGCCGTTGTGGGCAACTTCGCCCGTGCACCGCAGGGTGGCGACACCGATCAGCTGCGCGGCATTGCCTCTGGCGAGTGTGGCATCGCGATGTCCAACACCTACTACTTTGCCCGCGCGCTGCGCAAAGGCGACAGCACGATGACCGAAGCGGACCTTGAGAAGATCGGTTGGGTCTTCCCGAACCAAAACGACATCGGCGCGCACATGAACATCTCCGGTGGTGGTGTTGCAGCAAACGCCCCGAACAAAGAGAACGCGGTCAAGTTCCTTGAGTATCTCGCCTCCGAGCAGGCTCAGGAGTACTTCTCTGCGGGTAACGACGAGTATCCGGGCGTCCCGGGTGTGGGTCTGTCCCCGTCGGTCGCAGCGCTTGGCATTTTCCGCCCCGACACGATCGCGCTGTCGGATATCGCGGACAATATCGAAGCCGCTCAGAACATCCTGAACGAGGCGGGTTGGGAGTAATCTCACCCTCCTATGAATGTGAAAAGGCGCGGCTTCGGTCGCGCCTTTTTTCTTGGGGCAAAGGGCTTCGTGGTGCAATGCAGCCATCTGGCTTCTGCATAAACGCACAATATTTCCCCAGCGGCATTTCACCTTCTAAGGTATATGAACACTATTGCAGGCTGCATACGCGGCCCGCTTAGCGACTGAGGCTCTCCTATGCTCCGCACCTGTCTTATCCTTTTCGTCTCCCTGATCGGCCTGTCCTCTGCCACGGCCCAAGAAACGCCCAAACTGGTCAAGTTGGTCAGCGTGGATGCGAACACGCCAAAAACCACAAGGCAGTTTTTCGGCCATGTGGTTGCGCGCGAAACGGTCGATCTGGCGTTTCAGGTCAGCGGGCAAATTGTGAAGATTCCGATCATCGAGGGGGAGCCAGTGGCCAAGGGTGCCATGATCGCACAGCTCGATCTGGAGCCTTTTGAACTGGCCCTTGCTCAAGCACGCCTTCAAAAAGAGCAAGCCGACCGCACCTTGAACAGGCTTCAGCGACTACAAGGCAGCGCCGTTAGCGAGGTCAGTGTCCAAGACGCCGAAACACAAGCCAAACTGGCAGAAATTGCTGTGCGCGATGCCGAACGCTCCCTCGACAACGCCACGCTCACCGCCCCATTTGCAGCACTTGTCGCCACCCGCAATCAGCCGAATTTTGCGACCGTATCGGCGGGCACTCCCATTGCGCGCCTGCATGATATGTCGGAGCTCCGGATAGAGATCGACGTGCCTGAAGTGCTGTTTCAACGGGCCGGCAATGATGAAAAAATCGAGCTTTGGGCAGAGTTTCCCGCAATCGACGCACGCTATGATGTTGAGCCGCGCGAGTTTAACGCAGAGACATCCCAAGTTGGGCAGACCTTTCAGATCACACTCGGCATGGCTCCGCCAGAAGACGTCGTGATTTTGCCAGGCGCCTCTGTGACTGTCTATGCCGTGCTGAACGGTGGCCCCCCATCCCTGCGCATCCCGGGCTCTGCGGTTGTGAACACCAATGACGGTACACCGCAGGTGATGGTTTTCACGCCAGATGGCGAAAACGAAGGCACCGTCACCGCAGCAGAGGTCGAGATCACGCCTGCCGATAATGGCGCGATCAACGTCCTCTCTGGCCTGACATCCGGGCAGGAGATCGTTGCGAGCGGCGCAAACCTTCTCGAAGACGGCGACCGCGTGCGCCGCTTCTCCGGCTTTTCGAACTGAGTGGCCCCATGGATATCGCACGCGCCTCCATCAACCGCCCGATCCTGACATGGCTCCTGATCCTGGGCTGCCTTCTTGGCGGCATCTGGGGTTTCTTCTCGCTTGGGCGTCTTGAAGACCCAGCCTTCACAATCAAGACCGCCGTTGTCATCACTGAGTATCCCGGTGCCAGCGCACAACAAGTGGCCCGCGAAGTCTCTGAACCACTGGAATCCGAAATCCAGAAAATGTCGGAGGTGAAAGAGGTCCGCTCCGTCAATCAACCGGGCTTATCGCGTGTCACCGTCGATATGAAAGACGAATATGACGGCACAGAGCTGCCCGAAATCTGGACGAAACTGCGCAACCGCGTGGGCACCGCCCGCCTACCAAGCGGAGCGGGCGTTCCTTTCGTAAATGACGGCTTCGGCGATGTGTTTGGCATTTACTATGCCGTCACTGCGCCGGGCTATTCGGATGCAGAGATTTACGAACTGGCCACATTCCTGAGACGCGAGTTACTGACCGTACCGGGTGTGGCCGATGTGAACCTCTCAGGCGTGCCAAACGAGGTAATCTACGTCGAGCCTGACCTTGTCGTCAGCACAAATCAGAATGTCCCACCTGCCGCGATCGAACGCGCGATTGCCAATGCCGACACGGTTGTGGATGGCGGCTCCCTACAAAGCGTCGAGGGGCGGACGCTGATTCAGGGACCCGAGGGCAACGACACCGTGCAGGAGATTGCAGGCCTCACTGTCGGCGTAGGCGGCGAGGTGCTGAACCTTTTTGATTTCGCCACCGTCTACCGGGCGCGCGAAGAAAATCCCGACCTTATTGTCCGGCATGACAGAACCGAGGCTTTCACAATTGGCGTTGCGGGTCTGGACGCCGAAAATATCGTCGATGTGGGTCACCGCGCCGATGCCAAACTGGCAGAGCTTGCGCCGCAAATCCCGCTGGGGGTCGAACTCAACCCGATTTACCAACAGCATGTCGTCGTCGAAGAGGCCTCAAACGATTTTCTGGTGAACCTCGCCATGTCGGTCAGTATCGTCGTGATCGTTCTGGCGCTTTTCATGGGGTGGCGCGCGGCGATTGTTGTGGGCACCACGCTTCTGTTGACCGTCGTCGGCACGCTGTTCTTCATGTCGATCTTCTCCATCGAGATGGAACGCATTTCCCTCGGCGCGCTGATCATCGCCATGGGGATGCTGGTCGATAACGCCATTGTTGTGGCTGAAGGTATGCAAATCGCGATGCGGCGGGGGCAAACCTCTCGCGATGCCGCGCAGGATGCCGCCAAGAAGACGCAGATTCCGCTACTGGGTGCCACCGTCATCGGCATCATGGCCTTCGCAGGGATCGGCCTTAGCCCCGACTCGACGGGGGAATTCCTCTTCTCCCTCTTCGCGGTCATCGCAATCTCGTTGCTTTTGTCCTGGGTCCTCGCACTCACCGTCACGCCACTTCTGGGGCACTACTTCTTCAAGCAGGGCACCGCCGGAGAGCAGGACGCCTATGGTGGGGTGCTCTTTCAGATCTACGGCAAGGTTCTGCGCGCCTGTCTGCGGCTCTGGTGGCTGGTTATCGCTGCACTTGTCGCCGTCACCGTGGCCTGCTTCATGATGTTTGGCCAGATCAAGCAGCAATTCTTTCCCGACAGCAACACGCCGCTTCTGTTCGTGCATTACAAGCTGGCGCAAGGCGCTTCGATCCATGAAACCTCGCGCGATATTGCCGTGTTGGAAGACTGGCTTGCGGAGCAGCCAGAGGTCGTCTCGACCACTGCTTACGTGGGCGATGGTGCCGCCCGCTTCATGCTGACTTATCAGGCAGAGGATCCGAACCCCAGCTACGGGCATCTCATTGTGCGCACGGAAACCATCGACACGATTGCGGCGCTGATCGACAGGATGGAGGCGTTCTCGGCCACTGCCCTGCCGCAAGGAGAGTTCCGCGCCAAGCGTCTGGCCTTTGGCCCAGGCGGTGGCGATCCTATTCAGGTCCGCTTTTCTGGCCCCGATCCGACCGTCCTGCGCACCCTCGCCCAAGAGGCCGAAGCCCGGCTGGCCGGAGCCACCCCCAACATCCTCGCCCCACGCATCGACTGGCGCGAGATGGAGCAGGTCTTGCGCCCGATCTACGCCACGGACCGTGCGCAGGAAGCCGGAATTACCCGCGACAATATCACCGAAACCATGCGTTTTGCCACGACCGGCATCACCTCCGGCGTCTACCGCGAAGGGGAGCGGCAAATCCCGATCATCCTGCGCGCGGACCCGGATGCCGACCTGCTACTGACCGACCATGTGATCTACTCGGAAAGCGGACAGACCTTTGTTCCGTTTGAGCAAGTCACGGACGGGTTGCGGTTTGAGGCGCAAAACACCCTACTGATGCGCCGCGACCGGGTGTTCACGATCACTGTGGGCGCTGACATTCCAAAAAACATGACCGCTGCGCAGGTGCAGGCCGAAGTGCAAGAGACGATCGACACAATGCCTCTACCGGCAGGCTACAAAATGGAATGGGGAGGCGAATACGAAAGCTCTGCCGATGCGCAATCCGGGCTCGCCGCACAGCTGCCTGTGAGCGCACTGATCATGGTCCTGATCTCGATCCTACTGTTCAATGCGTTGCGGCAGCCGCTAATTATCTGGCTACTGGTGCCCATGTCTGTAAACGGCGTCAGCCTTGCGCTTCTGGGCACCGGGCTGCCGTTCACCTTCACCGCGCTTTTGGGCCTTCTGGCTTTGTCGGGCATGCTGATCAAAAACGGAATCGTTCTGGTCGAAGAGATTGATCTGGTGCGAGAGGACAGCCCCGAGATGGATCTGCAAGACGCCATCGTGACGGCCTCCACCTCGCGTTTGCGCCCGGTCATTTTGGCTGCGGCGACGACGATCCTCGGAATGGTCCCTTTGATCTGGGATGCGTTTTTCCAGTCGATGGCCGTGACGATCATGGGCGGCCTGGCCTTTGCATCAATTCTGACGCTCGTTGCCGCTCCGGTCTTCTACTACGCGTTCTTCATGCGTGAGGTCGCATCGCGCGAGGCCAACCAACCGCAGGTCAGCGCGGCGTAAGATCAACGATGGCTTGAAATTGGTCGGGCTGAGAGGAT
Source organism: Pseudomonadota bacterium (assembly GCA_038532735.1). Lineage (GTDB taxonomy): Bacteria > Pseudomonadota > Alphaproteobacteria > Rhodobacterales > Rhodobacteraceae > JAHTBL01. The sequence continues at coordinate 446,642 of JBCBAC010000001.1, read as the reverse complement.
TCGAACCTCCGACCCCCTGCTCCCGAAGCAGGTGCGCTACCAGGCTGCGCTACAGCCCGACCGTTTGGGCGGCATAAGACAGCCCTGCCCGGTTGGCAAGACCTGACGCGCCCCTCACGGCCCTCGGTCTTCGCTCGGCAGCGATTGACTGACGCGCGGCGCGGTCCCGGTCTCCACCCGGCTGCGGGTGCGCAGAACGGGCCGGTTTTCCGACGCGCCGCCGCGGCTTTCGCGCAGCACGATGTAAAGGCCCGACGCGATGATGACGCCCGCGCCAATCGCCGTCATCTGGTCAATCCGCTCGTCAAAAAAGAGCGCCCCGAACAGCGATGCCCACAAGATTTGGCTATACTGCATCGGGGCGACGATCACCGCTTCACCAGCCTTGTAAGCCCCGATCAGACACAATGCACCGATGAACCCCAGCAGCGCGATAGAGGCCATCATGCCGAACTCCTCGATCGGAACCGGCTTATAGACAAAGGGCAGCAGCGCCCCCATCAGCAGAAAATTCGCAATCATCGGGTAAAGCATCATGACAGCCGTGCGCTCATCCCGCCCGATCTTGCGCACGATGATCGACGCGAAGGAGCCGCAGACCGCCGCGGTCAGTGCCGCCAGATGCCCAAGCTCCAACTCGGTCGAGCCCGGTTGCAGCACGATAATCACGCCCGACAGACCGACGATCACCGCGATCCAACGGCGAATGCGCACAACCTCTCCGAGGATCGGAATGGCCAGCACAGTGATCAGCAAGGGCGCGGCGAACAGAATCGCGTAGACCTGCGCCAGCGGCAGCGTCGAGAACGCGTAAAACGCTGAAAATCCGGTGATCACCGCTGCCGTCGTCCGCGTCAGCGTCCACCACGGATGCACCGGGCGCAAATGCCCCTCACGGGCATCGCGGATCAGCATGAACATCACCATCGGGATGCCGAAAAGCACGCTGAAAAAGACGATCTGCACAGGCGAATAGGTGCCACCCAATAGCTTCACGATCACATCATGGGTCGCGAAAACGGCGAAAGCCGCTAGGGCAAGCAAGGCACCTTTCAGGTTCGGGCTCATCCACATCACCCCATTGTCGCGTGTGGGGAAAGCCTAAAGGCTTGCCTCCAGCGCTGCAATCACTGCGTCGCCCATTTCGGACGTGGTTGCAGGCGTGCCGTCACCGCTTTGCATCAGGTCCGCCGTGCGCACACCATCGGCCAGCACTTCCTCGACCGCCGTCTCGATCCGCGTCGCTTCCTCACCCTGATCGAAGCTATAACGCAGCGCCATCGCGAGGCTCAGGATACACGCACAGGGGTTCGCTTTCCCCTCACCGGCGATATCGGGAGCGGAGCCATGCACCGGCTCGTAAAGCGCTTTCGGGCGCCCATTCTCCATCGGTGCGCCAAGGCTGGCCGAGGGCAGCATGCCCAGCGATCCGGTGAGCATCGCAGCCGCATCCGACAGCAGATCACCAAAAAGGTTATCAGTGACGATTACGTCAAACTGCTTGGGCGCGCGGACAAGCTGCATTGCGCCCGCATCGGCGTACATATGGCTCAGCTCGACATCCTGGTAGTCCTTGTCGTGCACCTCCTGCACGACCTCGCGCCACAGAATGCCGCTTTCCATCACATTGGCCTTCTCCATGGAGCAGACCTTGTTATTCCGCCGCCGCGCCAACTCAAACGCCGAACGCGCCACGCGGTCAATCTCAGATTCCGTGTAGCGCTGGGTGTTGATGCCCACACGCTCATTGCCCTCGGTGCTGATGCCCCTCGGCTCTCCAAAATAGATGCCGGAGGTCAGTTCCCGCACGATCATCACATCGAGGCCGGCCACCACGTCGCGCTTGAGGGAGGAGAAATCCGCCAAAGCGTCAAAGCACTGTGCCGGGCGCAAGTTCGCAAAGAGATCCATTTCCTTACGCAGCTTCAGCAAGCCCCGCTCGGGCTTTACGCTGAAATCGAGCGTGTCGTATTTCGGCCCACCCACAGCGCCCAACAGCACCGCGTCCACGGCCTGTGCTTTCTCCAGCGTTTCGTCGGCCAGCGGCGTGCCATGCACATCATAAGCCGCCCCGCCCACCAGATCCTCGGTCACGTCAAAGGTCAGGTCGCGCTTGTCGCCCAGCCACGCGATGACCTTGCGGACCTCTGTCATCACTTCGGGGCCGATGCCGTCTCCGGCGAGGATCAAAAGCGAGGGGTTGGTCATGGCGCGCGTCCTTTTGGTGTCATTCGCAGCGTGGGGTATCCACGTTTGCGCGAACGGTCAAGGAAGCGCAATATCCACCCAGATCAACGCATGGCGGCTGGTCTCTTCGCCTTGCGGCCAATGGATGCCCGCATCGGTGACGCGCAGGCCAGCCGAGGGCAGAACATAGTCGACCCGCAAGGGCCCCGTTTGCTCGAACACAACGCTATCGGTGCCGGGCAGGGCGTCTTGCAAGGCGGGATGCGCGAGCAGCTTTTGCATCGCCTCCGACCGTCCATCACCCCGCGCCGGATCAAGGTTCGCATCGCCCAGCAGAACCGGAAGGGGCACCGTCTCAAGGATCGGCAACCAATAGAGCGTTTCATCCGCATTGCGCCGTCCGTTACGGTCTTCGGGACCGTCAAAAACGGGTGGCGTTGCATGATAGGTCAGCAGGGTCAGCTCCGTCTCGCCAACCTGCACAGGCACTTCCCAATGCGCGGTTGTGGAGAGGCGCTGCACCTCACGGGCCGCCTCAGTCAACACGTCGGGCGCATCCCAAAGCCCATCTTCAAGACTGGTCCAAAGAACATCTGAATGATCAACCACGGCCTCCAACTGGAAAGGATACCGCGACAGGATCGCCATACCGCCTTGTCCATGAAACGCGCCATAGCCTTGGGCGTCCCTTTCGGTGCCCAGCCGTCGATCCCCGTTCAGATCAAGCCCCGTCGGCATCCCGGTATTCGGCGCGGTCGCGAAATGATGCGCGTAAGGTCGCGCCAAACTATCCGAGAACGCCTTCAAAGCCGCGCCGGTCAAATCATAATCAAAGCTTTGCACAGCCAGAATGTCGGGGTTCACCGCATTGATTGCTGCCTGAGCGGAGGCCACGTCCGCCTCCCCCTTCAGGATATCGCGCAGCAAAAGCCCCGGGCCTTTGCGCGCCAATTCGGTGTTGAAAGTCGCAATCCGAACCGTCTCAGCACTGACAGGCAGCGCCAAGAGACAAAAGATCAGGCCGTTTGCAGCTGCTCTTTTTGCGCCTGCGCATAGGTCCGCTTGCGCTTTTCCTCGATCATCGAGGCAACGCGCCCCATCGCGATACCGCGCATGAAAAGAGAAGCGGGAAGAAAGGCCCATGCAGTCATCGTCCAGATCAAAGTGTGCGGATTGGCCATCGACACCGGATCAAAGATGTTGGAGGCCAGCTTCACAATTGCCGGGATCAGGAATGGCAGCAAAAACCCTAACGCAATGTTAATGCGCGCATCACGATTCAGGCGCTCCACCACGTCTCCACCCGCTGTCGGGTCGAATGTGGGCAGGTTCACCCAGACATTGAACGCGCCCGACCGGGTCGGCCAGCGGTTCACGCCCAGCGCCATCACGAAGACCGTGAGTGACAGTAGCGAGATCAGATAACTCAGCCCTGCCGCCGTGCGCACATCTGCAATAAGCGCGGCATCTGCCTGATCCGGCATCATCAGTACGACAAGGCGAACCGGCGAATAAGGGAAGTCGATGGAGTGACCGATGATCGTACCAACAGCGGTCACAAACTCGGTCATCGTGGTGGGGTCGCTGTGGCCGCGCATGATGACAGTCAGCAACAGCACCGTTGCGAAAAGCGATCCGAACCGCACGCGATTGAATGGCGGAGCGTCGCGAAATTCCACAAGACCGGGATAGCTGGAGGCGTATTCCACAAGCGTCAGCACCGCTGCGAAGATCGCCACCAACGCGACGATCTGTTGCGCGTCCGAGCTTGCACCCGGCAGCAACATGGAGGGCGTTACGATAAGCAACACCACAAGAAGTGCACGCGCGATTGCGCCTGGGAGTCGTGAAACCACAGCCCTTACCCTCAACTTGGTCTGGCACGATTCGATGCCGCGCCTTTGTCCCAACTTGATCGTGCCTGACGGCACTACCTCAATTGAAAACAGTGTGGCGACAAACCCCTCGCACCGCAACTTACTGTTTAATCAATGGTAATTTCTGTGGCTTTTTCATGGAGAAGGTGGTGCGGGAATACATCAATTCCGCGCAACTCTTGGGGCAGCCTAGTGCCGCGATCAACATATAGAGGTGAAGACGGGTGTCAGACCCAAGGCCGCGCTTGGGCGGCTGTTTCCTCAAACGCATCAATGCTGGCGGCCTTTTCCATCGTCAGACCGATATCATCGAGCCCTTCTAGCAGGCAGCGCCGCTTGAACGCGTCAATCTCAAACGCGAACGTGGTGCCATCCGAAGTCGTGACCGTTTGCGCCTCCAGATCGACCGTCATGCGGGCGTTGGCACCCTTCTCGGCGTCTTGCATCAGCACATCGACCTGCTCTTTCGGCAGCACGATCGGAAGGATGCCGTTCTTAAAGCAGTTGTTGTAGAAGATGTCCGCGAAAGAGGTCGAGATCACGCAGCGCACCCCGAAATCCAGCAGCGCCCAAGGCGCGTGCTCGCGCGAGGAGCCGCAGCCGAAATTATCGCCCGCCACGATGATTTGCGCCTCGCGATACGCGGGCTGGTTCAGCACGAAATCCGGGTTCTCGTTGCCGTCGGCGTCATAGCGCATCTCGTCGAAAAGGTTCACCCCAAGGCCCGAGCGTTTGATCGTTTTCAGAAACTGTTTAGGGATAATCATATCGGTATCGATATTCATCAGCGGCATCGGTGCCGCGATCCCGGTCAGTGTCTCGAATTTGTCCATAACGCGCCCTCTTTGCGACTTCGCCCGCTGATACGCGATCGCGCGAAGGCTCGCAAGATCAGGGCGTCTTGAAGGTCAGCGCCGCCCAAAGCGATTCCCAGACCGGGCCCGCTTCCGGATCGTCATTGTCCAAAGCAACCATCTTGACCGCATCGACCAGATATTCCGTGCCCTGCTGGACCGGCAAGCGCACGCGCCCCTCTGCATCGGTCTGATGCAACGTGACCTCAACCGTGCCATCAGGCGCCTTTGCAAAAAGTTCAACCTGAGCGGCGGCACGGGGAGCACCTTCATAAAGCACCTGCACCGGCATCCCTTTACTCAGATCATCCGTGTAAGGGTTGGCCAGCGCCACGATCTCGGTCCGCAGGCCAACCCGGCGATCCTGCCCAGCCCCGTCGCCCACCGCAATCAGCGCCTTGGCGAAGCGACGGTAGCTTTCTTTGAATCCGTCGTCCGGCAACCCGCGCGCGGTGTGATCCTCAAGCGTATCAGGGAACGCCTTATGGGCCACGAACGCCTCGAATTTCTCGCGGGCGCGATAGGTGAGCGTGCTGTCGGCGGTCTCATGCACGACGATCCAAAGTCCATCACCCTCCAGCGGCATATCCATCGCTGGATTGTCCCCGGTCCGTGCCGTGATCGGCATCACCGTATCGCCCTGCACCAGATCAAACCGCGCCGTCTGTCGCGCGATATAGCTAAACGCGGGGCCCTTGAACGCCTCACCCACGCGCAGATGGACCACGGCGTTATCGCTGGCCTCAAGCTGGTACGCTGCAGGCGAGACCCAGAACTCATGCGCAAAACTGGGCTGGACGCAGAGCAAAAAACCGATAGCAGTAAGCAAACGACAAATCATAAGGGGGCTCCGGAATGACAGTTGGACTGAGGGTGGCATGGGTCGCGTTAATGTCAATCCTGCTGGGATGGGCGACGCTGACACAAGCGCATGAGGTTCGGCCCGCAGTGGCCGATGTCATCGTGAACGACACCATGGCCGAGGTGGAGATGCGGTTGACGCTGGAACCGCTCGTCGCCGGAATGGACCTCAACGGGCTGGATGACACAGATAACAGCCCCGAAGCCGGAGAATATGACCGCCTCCGCGCGCTTGATCCCTCCGATCTGGAAGCGCTTTTCCGCGACGGTTGGGACGAGATTTCAACGGGCATTACAATGACGGTCGGCGATACCGCACTGAGCCCCGAACTGGGCGAGGTCACGATCACGCCCGAGCCTGATCTGGAACTGCCCCGCGACGCGACGATCACCCTCCGCGCCGATCTGCCTGAAGGCGATGCCCCGCTGGTGATGGGCTGGGCCTCTGAATACGGGCCGCTGGTGGTCCGTCAGGGCGAGGGGGAGGAAGGCTACACCGCCTATCTTACCCAAGGCGCCGTGACCGAACCGATGCCCCGCGACGGCGTGGCCCAGGTCAGCGCGATGGCTGCTTTTGTTGATTATCTCATCATCGGGTTTGAACACATCATCCCCAAAGGCCTCGACCATATCCTGTTCGTGCTGGGGCTGTTCTTCTTCAGCCTCGCGATCCGACCGCTGCTCATTCAGGTCACCGCCTTTACGCTGGCCCATACAGTCACGCTGGCTATGGCGACGCTTGGCATCGTCACAGTTCCCGCGAGTGTCGTGGAACCACTCATCGCGCTCTCCATCGTCTATATTGCCGTGGAGAACGTCATAGGTGGCGCGATCACTTGGCGACGCACGGCGGTGATCTTCGCCTTTGGTCTATTGCACGGTCTTGGCTTTGCCTCCGTGCTGGGTGATATCGGCCTCGATCCCGCGCGCTTTATCAGCGGGTTGATCGCGTTCAACATCGGGGTGGAAATTGGTCAGCTAGCCGTGATCGCCATCGCATTCATCCTGATCGGCATCCCGTTCGGCAAGAAACCCTGGTATCGCGCTTATATCGCCATTCCGGCCTCAATCGCGATTGGTTTGGTGGGCGCATACTGGACGATAGAACGCGTCTTTTTCTGAGGGTCGGCTCAGGTATTTAAGGACAAAAGAAGGAGAGGCAGCGCGGGATGACGCCTGCGCGCCTCACATCTCAGGTGGTGTGACCGCACGCTGATAGAGGTGCCATGTCGTGTGCCCAAGGATCGGCAAGGTGAAGATCAGCCCCAGAAAGGCGGGCAGAAGCGATAGCACCACTGTCACAGTGATGACTGCAGCCCAGCCCAGCATCACAGCCGGGTTTTCCGCCACAACGCGCACCGACAGGATCATCGCCGAGACGAAATCGACCTCCCGGTCCATCAGAAGCGGCATGGACACCACCGTGACCGAGAAAAGCACCGCCGACAGGAGCGCGCCCACACAGGTGCCAATGGCGAGAAATGTCCAACCTTCAGGCGTTGTGAAGACAATTTGCAGAAAGCCGTCCAGATCGGAAAACGCGGCGTTCTGCAGAACGATCACAAGCACCGTGCGGAACTGGTAGAACCAGACCCAAAGGATGAACAGCGTGACAAACGCCATCCACCCCATTTCCCGCTGCCGCTGGCGGGCCATGACGCCGAGGATATCGGACCATGTGAACGCCTCGCCCTCTTGCAGCCGCCGCGACATTTCATAAAGCCCCGCGCAGGCAAAGGGGGCGACCAGCGGGAACGCGACAAGGGCTGGGATGACGAGCCAGATATGCCCAAGCTGGATCAAACTATAAACCAGCGCGATCCCGAAGAGGGCGTAAAAGAGCCCGAAAAAGCCGCTCATGATGGGGCGGGCGCGGAAGTCTGAAAAACCTGCCCGCAGCGCTGCCTTGATATCGTCGGCCGTCACGGTGTTGATCGTCGGCAAAATGGGCGTGTCGTCGGTGCGGGATGTCATGCTGAGCGCCTCCCTCAAAGCCTGGCTCGGGTCTGCGCGCTCCGGGTGTCGCGGTGCTGCGGACCCTTTTTCTCAAGGAAGTGTGCCTCAAGACAGGATTTCGGGCAAGGCTCGGCCCTTTTGCGCGGCCTTGATAACGGGGCGGGCACGCCTCGCGTTTTCAGTCAAACACCGAACACGCTTGCGCCGCCCTCTTTCCGGGCGCTCAGTTTAGCTCGCGCACGTCCGTCAGCTTGCCGGTCACCGCCGCCGCTGCCGCCATCGCGGGCGACATCAGATGGGTGCGCGATCCGCGCCCCTGACGGCCTTCGAAGTTGCGGTTTGAGGTCGAGGCGCAGCGCACCTCGGGCCCCAGTTGGTCGGGGTTCATGCCAAGGCACATCGAGCAGCCCGCCAGACGCCAGTCAAACCCGGCCTCCTTGAAGATATCGGCCAAGCCTTCTTCTTCCGCTTGCAGGCGCACCAGACCCGATCCGGGGACGACCATCGCCATGATCCCGTCTTTGACCTTCTTGCCTTTGACCACTTCGGCCGCGGCGCGCAGGTCTTCGATGCGGCCGTTGGTGCAAGACCCGATGAAGACAGCGTCCACGTCCACGTCTTGCAGCCGCGTGCCGGGGGTCAGCCCCATGTAATCGAGCGAGCGTTTCGCGGCGTCGACCTTGCCGCCATCGAACTCTGCCGGGTCGGGGACGACGCCGGTGATGGGCAGCACATCCTCGGGCGAGGTGCCCCAGGTGACGACCGGCGCGATATCCTCGCCCTTGATCGTGATGACCTTGTCGAAATGCGCACCGTCGTCGGAGTAAAGCGTCTTCCACCAGGCCAACGCTGCTTCCCATTGGGCGCCTTTAGGGGCGTGGGGGCGGCCTTTGACGTATTCGAACGTGGTCTCGTCAGGCGCGATCAGACCCGCCCGCGCACCGCCTTCGATGGCCATGTTGCAGACCGTCATGCGGCCTTCCATCGTCAGATCTCGAATGGCCTCGCCGCAATATTCGATCACATAGCCCGTGCCGCCAGCCGTGCCGGTCTCGCCAATCACCGACAGGGTGATGTCCTTGGCAGTCACACCGGGACGCAGCTTGCCGGTGATCTCGACCTTCATGTTTTTGGATTTCTTCTGGATCAGCGTCTGCGTAGCGAGCACATGTTCCACCTCGGAGGTGCCAATGCCGTGGGCCAGAGCACCGAAAGCGCCATGCGTCGCGGTATGGCTGTCACCGCACACAATCGTCATGCCGGGCAAGGTCCAGCCCTGTTCGGGGCCGATGATGTGGACAATACCCTGACGGATGTCGTTCACCGGGTAGTAATGCACGCCGAACTCGCGGGCGTTCTTATCAAGCGCTTCGACCTGAATGCGGCTTTCCTCATTGTCGATGCCATTCTCGCGGTCCCACGTGGTGGGCACGTTGTGATCGGGCACTGCAATCGTCTTGTCGGGCGCGCGGACCTTGCGGCCTGTCATGCGCAGACCTTCAAACGCTTGCGGGCTGGTGACCTCGTGGACAAGGTGGCGGTCGATATACAGAAGGCAGGTGCCATCCTCAGCCTCATGGGCCAGGTGAGCATCCCAGATCTTGTCGTAAAGTGTCTTTGGCGCGGACATGACAATGCCTCCTCATAAGCTGGGAGGGTGATATCGCTCTGCTTGGATAGCTTCAAGATCAAGAGTGATCCGGATGCTGCGCTGCTGCGTAAAGCTCTGTATGAAGCAAATTTTCAAGAAATCCTCCGCCACGCGGACCGTTCATCTTGGCCTGATCGGCCTGATGTTTGTTACTGCCCTTGCCGTCTATGCGGAGGCTGAGATGTATCGCGGTTATGAAACGCCCCCTTATCAAGTCGTGCGCGTCGATGGTGATGTGGAGTTGCGCGAGTATCAGCCGCATCTGCTTGCGGAAGTGACCGTGCGCGGTAGCCGCTCCAGCGCGATCAGCAGCGGATTTCGGACGCTCGCCAACTACATCTTTGGCGGCAATGTCGAGGCCGAGAAGGTCTCCATGACAGCGCCGGTCGCCCAGACCGCGGCGTCAGAGGGCACTTGGACCGTCAATTTCATGATGCCGTCGGAATACAGCATCGACACGCTGCCAGAGGCCAAGAACCCCGCCATTCGCTTCACCGAAGCCCCGCAAGAACGGCAACTGGTGATCGCTTTTGCCGGGCGCGGCACAGACCGCAATCTGGCGCGGCACACCGACAAGCTGCGCGCCCATGCAGCCGCCGAAGGTCTGCAGATCGCAGGCGCCCCGCGCTACTACTTTTACGACGATCCCTTCACATTGCCGTGGAACCGTCGCAACGAAGTGGCGTTTTCTGTTCAATAACAGCGCTGTTGCACCGCTCCCCCCGCGTGTGCAACGTTTGAGCTGAGGACAGGGATCGGGATGGAACCAGAAGAAAACGTTACCGAAGAGCTGCTTGATACAGGTCAAGAGCTCTGGATGCAGATCGGCACATTTGCGGAATCGCTTTTGCGCCCGTGGAACGCCTATCAGATCGGCATTGCGGTTGGGCTGTTCCTGCTTTCCCACATCCTGTTTCGGATATTTGCACCCCGTCTTCATGAATGGATGCGCAGCCGGGAAGGCTGGCCAAAGTGGCGTATTCGACTGCTGGTGGTGCTCCACCAACGGCTGAGGGCCATCATCTTCGTCACGGTCATCTGGACAGTCGTCTTCGTAATGCGCGAGGTGACATGGCCCAGCCGGTCCTACATTCTGAGCGTCATCGCAACGCTGGCCTTTGTCTGGCTGGCCATCGCCCTGCTCAGCCGTCTGATCCGCAACAAATTCCTCAGAGCGTTGATCCGCTATGGCCTGTGGATTTTCGCTACGTTGCAAATCCTTGAGCTGACCGACACGGCGACAACTGTCCTTGATAGCGCCGCCATCGAATTTGGGGAAACGCGCATCTCTCTGCTGTTGATTATCAACGCCGTGGTGATGCTGGGCATTCTCTTTTTTGGCGCGCGGTTCATTTCGACCACCACGTCCGAGCGTATTCGCGCGAACGAGGAGATCTCCCCGTCCATGCGGGTGCTTGTCGTCAAGGCACTGCAGGTTGTGCTTTATGGCGCAGCCTTCTTCATCGGGATGCGGGCGGTCGGGTTTGATCTGACCGGGCTTGCGGTTCTGTCCGGTGCCATCGGTGTGGGCCTTGGTTTCGGTCTGCAAAAGGTCGTCTCGAACCTTGTGTCGGGCGTGATCATCCTGCTCGACAAGTCGATCAAACCGGGCGACGTAATCAGCCTTGGCGACACGTTCGGCTGGATCAACTCTCTCGGCGCGCGTTACGTGTCGGTCGTCACGCGAGACGGCAAGGAATACCTGATCCCGAACGAGGATCTGATCACAGGACAGGTGGTCAACTGGTCTCACTCCAACGAATTCGTCCGCCTCGATATCTATTTCGGCACGGCTTATGGCGATGATCCCCACAAGGTGCGCGCCATTGCGATTGAGGCGGCAATGTCTGTCGGGCGGGTGCTCAGCGACTACCGCAAGCCCGTTTGTCATATCGTGGGCTTTGGCGACAGTTCGGTCGATTATATCCTGCGGTTCTGGATCAAAGACCCGACGGGCGGTCTGACGAATGTGCGCGGCGCGGTCTATCTGGCGCTTTGGGATGCGTTCCAGGCTGAAAATATTTCCATCCCGTTCCCGCAGCGCGAAGTCCGTATGTTGGGTGATGAACCCGCAAAAGCCCTAGATTGAGTGCCTGATCTAAATTGCGAATAAGTCGCAACTGCATTGACTTTGCGAATGGTTTGCAATATCAAGAAAGCGTTCTAACTCTCTTTTTGTGTTTGAATTCCGCGAAAGGATGCCAACCCGATGCTGAGTAAACGCCACTTCTTTGCGACGATTTTTGCCGCTGGCCTTGCCATGAGCGCAGGCATTGCGGCCGCCCACGACAAGCTCAATGTCGTGACGACCACCGGAATGATTGGCGATGCCGTTGCCGAGGTTGGCGGTGATCTGGTCGAGGTGCGCACGCTGATGGGCCCCGGTGTGGACCCGCACGCCTATCGCCAGACCCGCAGCGATATCGTGGCGATGGCCAATGCCGATCTGGTGCTGTGGCACGGCCTCTATCTGGAAGCGCAGATGGAAGAGTTCATGGCCGAACTGGCCGGGGAAACATCCGTTGTCGCCGTGGCAGAGACCCTGCCCCGCAACCTGCTGATCGGGCATGATGATTATGACGACAAGTTCGACCCCCATGTCTGGATGAACCCCAATCTCTGGGCGCTGGTTGTCGCCAATGTGCGCGATGCGCTCATCGTGCAGGCCCCCGATCACGAGGAGGACTTCCGCGCCAATGCCGACGCCCATCTGCAGGACCTGCAAGCGCTGGCAGGCTATGCCAGCAACGTGCTGGGCTCTGTCCCGCCGGAAAGCCGCGTGCTGCTGACCGCCCATGACGCGTTTAACTATTTCGGCTCGGCTTACGGGTTCGAAGTGATGGGTATACAAGGCATCTCCACGGAATCGGAAGCGGGTTTGCAGCGTATCTCCGAGCTGGTCGACATGCTTGTAGAGCGTGACATCCGTGCGGTCTTTGTCGAAAGCTCCGTCTCCGACCGCAACATACGCGCTTTGATCGAAGGGGCCGCCGCCGCAGGTCACACGGTCGAGATCGGCGGAGAGTTATTCTCTGACGCGATGGGCGAAGCTGGCACCTATGAAGGCACTTACCAAGGCATGATTGATCACAACGTGACCGTGATTTCACGCGCGCTGGGCGGTGAAGCGCCAGAGCGCGGCATGTCGGAGATGTTGAACTGATGAACCCGGAAACCCTCCTCACCCTCGCCGCTGACGAAGGCCGCGTGATCTCTGATATCGCAGTCGGTGATGCGCCCTTGGCGGTGCGCGGTATGACCGTGTCTTATGGCGAGAAACCTGCCGTCTTCTCGGTCGATGCGACGTTTGAAGCGGGCATGATGACCGCAATCATCGGACCGAACGGTGCGGGTAAGTCGACGCTTCTGAAAGCCGCGCTTGGCGTCATCCCGCGCTTGTCGGGGGAGGTCAGCGTCTACGGCGCACCTTTGGCCGCCGCACGGGACCGGATCGCCTATGTTCCTCAACGCGCAAGCGTGGATTGGGACTTCCCGACAACCGTGATCGACGTCGTGCTGATGGGGCTTTACCGCCAAACAGGCTTGCTGAGCCGCCTGACCGGCACGCACAAAGCAAAGGCACGCGAGTGTCTCGGCCGTGTCGGCATGGCCGACTTCGCAGAGCGTCAGATCGGGCAGCTCTCCGGCGGTCAGCAACAACGCGTTTTCCTCGCCCGCGCCCTTGCGCAGGACGCTGATCTTTACCTGCTGGATGAGCCTTTCGCCGGTGTCGATGCCGCAACGGAGCGTGCCATCATCGACGTGCTCCAAGCGCTCAAGTCGGAAGGCAAGGCGGTTGTCTGCGTGCATCACGATCTGGCCACTGTCAGCACCTATTTCGACAATGTGTTCCTGATCAACGTGCGCCGGATCGCCGAAGGCCCCGTCGCGCAGACCTTCACGCCGGAAAACCTGCACGCCACCTATGGCGGGCGGCTTGCGACCTCCCATATCGACCAGCTTGATCTGGCCGCCGGAGCCTGATGGACGCCTTTGTCCAAGCGCTCTTTCTGGGCGCAGGCTATAACGCGGCTTTGGTGGGGATCGGGGCGGCCTTGCTGGGCTTTGCCGCCGGCGCCTCCGGCACATTCCTCTTTCTAAGAAAACGCGCGCTTGTCTCGGACGCAGTGGCGCATGCCACGCTACCGGGCGTTGGGCTAGCCTTTATCATCATGGTCGCACTCGGCCTAGACGGGCGCAGCCTTGTGGGCTTGTTGGCAGGCTCAGCCGTCACCGCCGGAATCGGGTTGATCCTTGTCGAATGGATGTCCCGTAAAACACGCCTGTCAGAGGACGCGGCGATTGGCGCTGTCCTATCCGTGTTCTTCGGGATCGGCATCGTGCTGCTGACCATAATCCAAACCATGAGCCAAGGCCGCCAAGCGGGGTTGGAGGGGTTCCTGCTGGGCTCAACCGCAGGCATGCTCTTTCAAGATGCTGTCGTCATCGCAATTGGCGGAACGCTCGCCGTCGCCGCAACCTTCCTGCTGCGCCGCCCGATGACGCTGGTCGCGTTCGATCCCGAATACGCCGCCGCCTCCGGCTATGACGTGCGCAAGATTGACTTGGCCATGATGGGCCTCGTCATGGCCGTCACCGTGATTGGGTTGAAATTGGTCGGCCTGATCCTGATCGTCGCAATGCTGATCATCCCGGCCGTCACCGCACGGTTCTGGACCGAAAAAAGCGACACCGTCGTGTGGTCCGCAGGCATCTTGGGCGCGGCATCGGGGTATGTGGGTGCGGCCATCTCGGCCTCCGCCCCCGCGCTGCCAACAGGGCCGATTATCGTTCTGGTGAGCGCCTCGCTCTTCACGTTTTCGCTCTTCTTCGCACCGGCGCGCGGCGTCGCAGCCGCAGTGATCCGCAGGCAGCGCTTTCAGGCACGGGTGCATCTTAGGCAAGGGCTTCTGGCGCTGGCGCGACAAGAACCGATCCACGACAAGCTGACCCTCAAGGTTCTGGGCCGCGACGGTCTCATCCGGCCCGACGGCGTCGCCACCGATGCAGGCCGCGCCATGGCCGCCAAGGTCGCGCGGGACGAACGCCGATGGGACGTCGCGCGCGAAGTGCATCACGATGTGAGCCTCACGGGCCGCTATGACGGGCTGACCCCGATTGAGGATGTCTTCACCCCCGACGAGATCGCGCAATTCGACAAGGTGATCGGCAAACCAACCGCGGTGGAGGGCACCTAGATGGGCGCGGAATTCGTGCAATTCTCCCTCACGCCGATCCTGATCGGCATCCTCGCCTCCATCGCCTGCGCGCTGCCGGGCAATTTTCTCGTGCTGCGCAAACAGGCGTTGATCGGGGACGCAATCAGCCATGTGGTTCTGCCGGGCATCGTCGTGGCGTTTCTTGTCACCGGCAGCGTTGCGGCCATCCCGATGCTGCTGGGCGCAGCCGGCGCCGCGATCGTCGCCGTGATCCTGATCGAGGCGATCAAACGGCTCGGCAAGATCGAACCGGGCGCCGCAATGGGCGTCGCCTTTACATCGCTTTTCGCTGGCGGCGTGCTGCTGCTAGAGCAATCCGATACCTCAAACGTCCATCTCGACGTCGAACACGCCTTGATGGGCAATCTCGAAAGCCTGATCTGGTTCAAGGCTGACGGCTGGGCCTCACTCTGGGACCCGGTCGCCTTGGCCGCGCTGCCAGACGAATTGCTGCGCATCGCGGTCGTGTGCCTGTTGGTCATCGTGCTCACCGTGATCTTCTGGCGACCGCTCAAAATCTCGACCTTCGACGAGAGTTTCGCGCAATCGCTCGGCCTGCCGGTGGGCGCGATTGGCTTCGGTCTGGTCGTCACCGCTGCCGTCGCCGCTGTGGCCGCCTTTGACGCCGTCGGCTCGATCATCGTGATCGCGATGTTCATCTGCCCGCCCGCAGCGGCGCGCTTGATGACAAACCGGCTGGAGGCCCAAGTCGCGTGGAGCATCCTGTTCGCCACGCTCTCTGCCATCCTCGGCTACGTCTTCGCTGGCTACGGCCCGCTTTGGTTTGGCGCGCAGAACGCGGTGAGTGCGGCCGGAATGATCGCCGCCGTCTCGGGCGTGATCCTCGCGCTGGCTTGCCTTTTTGGCCCGTATCGCAGCCGCGTCGGCGTGGGCCGCGAAGAGGTCGCTTAACCAACCAAAACGCTCGACTTACCACGGCGTTTGGTTATATCCCAAGCCGATGGCGACATTGGACACAAACACCAAGGCAGAAGGGCGCGCGCCGCGCAAAGCAAGCCGCTTTTCCGCGCTCGGCGTTGGAGCCGCTTTGCTGGCAGCCCTGTGCCTTTTGCCCATGCTCGCAGTCTTTTATGCCGCCATCACAACCGGCACCGACACGCTCACTGCGCTGAGCGCGACAGTGCTGCCCCGCTATGCAGGGACGACGCTACTGCTGGTCGTGCTGGTCGCCTGCGGGACCTTCGCCATAGGCACCGGGGCCGCTTGGCTGGTCACGATGACTGCCTTCCCCGGGCGGCGCTTTTTCGAGATCGCGCTCGTCATCCCGCTGGCCTTTCCGGCCTATGTGATGGCCTACGCCTATACCCATGTGCTGGACCATCCCGGCATCGTGCAATCCACGTTGCGCGACGTGATGGGCTGGGGGCCCCGCGACTATTGGTTCCCTGAAATCCGCTCGATTGGCGGGGCGGCACTTATGCTGACGCTGGTGCTCTATCCTTACGTCTACCTACTGGCGCGCACGGCCTTCATGGGCCAAAGCGCCAGCACCTTCTTTGCCGCCCGCGCGCTTGGAAAGACGCCGATGCAGGCCTTCTTCCAGGTCTCGCTTCCCATGGCGCGCCCAGCGATTGCCGCAGGCGTTCTGCTCGCCACGATGGAGACGATTGCCGATTTCGGAACTGTCTCCTATTTCGGGGTGCAGACCTTCGCGACCGGCATCTATACCAGCTGGATCGGGCTGGGTGACAGGGGTGCGGCCTCGCAACTGGCCATGGGCCTGCTGGCCTTCGCGCTGATCCTCGCCGTGCTGGAGCGCCAAAGCCGGGGCAACGCAAAATATCACGCCAACCGGATTGAGGCGATGGGGCGGCTGGAGCTGACAGGCGCGCGGCGCGCCGGTGCCATCCTCCTTTGCGCGCTTCCCGTGCTTTTCGGGCTGATCCTGCCCACAATTGCCCTGGTGCTGATGGGCATCGGGTCCGAACAGAACCTGCTGAGCCGCCGCTATATCGGGTTCATCCAGAATTCCCTGACGCTGGCCAGCATCGCCGCCGTGCTGACCGTCTGCGCGGCCATCGTTCTGGGCTATTTCCATCGCGTCTTTCCCGGTGCGAAAGCCTCTGCCGCGCTGTACGTGGCGCGGCTGGGCTATGCGGTGCCGGGCGGCGTGATTGCCGTTGGTCTGCTGGTGCCTTTCGCCGCGTTCGATAACGCGGTGGATGCGTGGATGCGCGCGACCTTCGATGTCTCTACAGGTCTGTTGTTGACCGGGTCCATCTGGCTTCTGATCGCCGCGTACATGATCCGCTTCATGGCAGCCGCGCTTGGGTCATATGAAGGCGGACAATCCGCGATCAACGCCAATATGGACGCCGCCTCCCGCGTCTTGGGCAAAAGCGCCTATGGAACATTCCGCCACGTGCATTTCCCGATCCTCACACCGGCCCTTCTGACCGCGATGCTGATCGTCTTTGTTGACGTTATGAAAGAGCTGCCCGCCACCCTGATCATGCGCCCGTTCAATTACGACACGCTCGCCGTGCAGGCCTATCGCCTCGCCTCCGACGAGCGGTTGGAAGGGGCCGCAGTCCCAAGCCTTGTCATCGTCGCCATCGGCCTGATCCCGGTCATCCTGCTTTGCCGTCGTGTCGGGCGGCAAGGGTAGGCGCAGCAGATGGCTCCGCAAAGAAAAACCTATGACGTCGTGATCGTCGGCGGGGCCATCATGGGTGCCTCGACCGCGTGGTTTCTCACGCAGAACCCGGATTTCAATGGGACGGTCCTCGTGATCGAGAAGGACCCGACCTACGAATTCTGCTCCACCACGCACACCAATTCCTGCATGCGTCAGCAGTTCAGCACCGAGATCAACGTGCGCATCTCGCAGTTTGCCGCCGATTTCGTGAAGAACTTTCGCACCTATATGGGCGGCGACCCGCAAGTGCCGGAACTTGGCATCCAAAGCTACGGCTACATGTATCTCGCCGACACCGACGCCTTCGCGGACACCCTGCGCGAGAACCTGAAGGTGCAGCGCGCAGCGGGCGCAGGCACCGTCCTGATGACGCCGGATGAGATCAAGGCCGCCTATCCGTTCTACAACGTGGAAGATATCAAGCTGGGCTCCATCAACACCATGGACGAGGGCTATTGGGACGGCATCACCGTCTTCGACTGGTTCCGCAAATCAAGCAAAGCGCACGGGGTGGAGTTTCACACGGGCGAGGTCGTCGCCATGACGCGCAACGCAGCCGGGACGCAGGTGGAAAGCGTCTCGCTGGCCAGCGGCGACGTGATTGGCTGCGGTCAGATCGTCAACGCCTCCGGCCCGCGCGCGGCCAAGACCGCGCGGATGGCGGGCATCAACATCCCTGTCGAGCCGCGCAAGCGCTTCACCTGGATTTTCAGCGCCGAACAGCCGTTGGATCGCGACCTGCCGCTCACGATCGATCCCAGCGGCGTGCATTTCCGTCAGGATGGCAGAACAACCTACCTGGCGGGCGGTCACGCGGCACATGACCCCGCAGTTGCCTATGATGATTTCGCGATGGATCACGCGCTCTGGCAGGATCATATCTGGCCCATCATCGCCACGCGCATCCCGCAATTCGAGGCGATCAAGGTCATCAATGAATGGGCCGGCCACTACGCCTACAACACCTTCGATCACAACGCGATTGTCGGACCGCACCCCGTGGTCAGCAATTTCATCTTTCTCAACGGCTTCTCCGGGCACGGGCTGCAACAGGCCCCCGCGATGGGGCGCGGCACCGCCGAATGGCTGACCTATGGCGCGTTCCGTACGCTTGATCTGTCGCCCTTCCGCTATGACCGGATCGTGCAGAACGACACGCTGCTGGAAAAGGCCGTCATCTAAGCCCTTGCACCACCGCAGGAAACGGCCTATTCGCGCCGCTTTGGCGGAAAACACGCGCAAAAGTTGAGATTTCACCAGACGGGTGTTATCTTTTGAATGTGCCCAGCGTCGGGGCTCTGTCGGCGTGCCACTCAGGAGGACAATGAACTGTCTCTTTCTGCTCAAGCGGGCAACACCGCTTCCGAAGGCCAGCCGGTAATGGCAGGTCAAAAGGACATCTCCAGCGAGGAGCTCCTCGCACGCATCCTGAAATCACTGGACGACGACAAGGCCGAAGATGTGGTCCAGATCGACCTGCGCGGCAAGTCCGAGATGGGCGACTATATGGTCGTCTGTTCCGGTCGTTCGACCCGTCAGGTCACCGCGATTTCCGAGAAGCTCGTGGATGCGTTGAAACAGGAATACGGACGGCTTTGTAAGGTCGAGGGCAAGGGCGCAGGCGACTGGGTTCTGATCGATACTGGCGATGTGATCGTCCACGTGTTCCGCCCCGAAGTGCGCGAGTTCTATCAGTTGGAAAAGATGTGGCTGCCCGCGGGCGAGCAAGCCCAGTCTAACTAAACGATGCGCCTTCACATCTGCGCCGTAGGCCGCCTTCGGGCGGGACCTGAAGCTGCGCTGATTGACGATTATCTGACACGCTTTGACCGCACCGGGCGGGCTCTTGGATTGGGGCCTACTCAGGTGATCGAGGTCGAGGACAAGAAAGGCGGCGGCATGGCGGCTGAGGCCGTGTTGCTGCGCAAAGCCTTGCCCAAGGGGGCCAAACTGGCCGTGATGGATGAGCGCGGGAAGGTGATGACCTCTCCGGCCTTCGCGAACCAGCTGGGTAACTGGCGCGATACCGGCACCTCTGACCTTGCGATTGTGATCGGCGGCGCCGACGGTATCGACCCGAACCTGCGGCAAGAGGCCGATTTCGCCCTCTCCTTCGGCAAGATGGTCTGGCCGCATATGCTGGTCCGCGTGATGCTGGCCGAACAGCTCTACCGCGCCGCGTCGATCCTTGCCGGGTCCCCCTACCACCGGGTCTAAAACCGCGTTAGAACGCTCCCAAGAAAAACAGGAGCAGTTCATGACCAAACCCGTCGTTCTTTGCATCCTTGACGGCTGGGGCGCGCGTGCCGAGACGGAGGGCAACGCCCCCGCTTTGGCCGAGACGCCCAATTTTGATCGGATCATGGCGGAGTGTCCGAATGCCACGCTTCTGACCCACGGCCCGGATGCCGGGTTGCCCAGCGGGCAGATGGGCAACTCCGAAGTCGGCCACACCAATATCGGCGCGGGCCGCGTGGTGGCGATGGATCTGGGCCAGATTGATCTGGCGATTGAGGACGGCACTTTCTTCGAGAACGAAGCGATCCTTGGGTTTATCGAGACACTGAAAAAGACCGGCGGCACAGCGCATCTGATGGGGCTGCTCTCGGACGGCGGTGTGCACGGGCATGTCAGCCATATCGAAGCCGCCGCCAAGATGATCGCCGATGCAGGCGTGCCAGTGGTGTTCCATGCGATCACCGATGGCCGGGACGTCGCCCCGAAATCCGCAGACCGCTATCTGGAAGCATTAAACCTGCCCGAAACTGCTCAAATCGGCACCGTGATCGGGCGATACTTCGCGCTAGACCGGGACAACCGGTGGGAGCGGGTGAAGACAGCCTATGATGCGATTGTCCACGGCGACGGCGCACGGGCCAAGACTGCGTCCGAGCCGATTGAAACGGCCTACGCAGACGACATCACCGATGAATTCATCCCCGCCACCGTCATCAGCGACTACACAGGGCTCACGGACAAAGACGGTCTCTTATGCCTCAATTTCCGCGCCGACCGCGCGCGGGAAATTCTCGCGGCGATCTGCGCCCCCGATTTCGACGCCTTTGACATAGGCGACCGCCCCAAGCTGGCCGCGCAATTGGGGATGGTCGAATACTCCGATGCTCATAGCGAATACCTCGCCACCGCCTTCCCCAAGCGCGACATCCAGAACACGCTCGGCGCGTGGGTCGCCAAGAAAGGCCTCAAGCAGTTCCGCCTAGCCGAGACCGAGAAATATCCGCACGTGACCTTCTTCCTGAACGGCGGGATTGAAGTGCCGGAAGAGGGTGAGGACCGCTTCATGCCCCCCTCCCCCAAGGTCGCGACCTATGATCTGCAGCCCGAAATGTCAGCGGCCAAGGTCACCGAGAAATTCGTGGAGGCCATCGCCAAAGGCTATGACCTGATCGTCACGAATTACGCGAACCCCGATATGGTCGGCCATACCGGCGATCTGGAGGCCGCGATCAAGGCCTGCGAGGCCGTAGATCAAGGGCTTGGCCAGGTGCTGGATGCGTTGGAAAAAGCAGGCGGCGCAATGATCGTCACCGCCGATCACGGCAATTGCGAAGTGATGATCGACCCGGAGACCGGCGGCGCACATACCGCGCATACGACGAACCCGGTGCCGGTGATCCTTGTCGGCGGGCCAGTCGGGGCCACGCTCTCCGAAGGGCGGCTCGCCGATCTCGCGCCCTCGCTTCTGGAGCTGATGGGCCTCGATCAGCCTGCGGAAATGACCGGACAATCACTGCTCCGCCGATGATCCGCGCAGCGATCATATGTCTCGCCCTCTTCGCGATGCCCGCGCAGGCCGACCCCGCGGACGCCGCGCGCGCAGCCGCCGAACAGCTCAACGCGGCCTCGCTTGCCCTACAAGAGGCCGAGGGGCGCCGCGACCGCGTCTCAGCACTCACACAAACCGTTCAAGCATACGAGGCCGGCCTCTCCGCTATGCGCGACGGGCTGCGTCGCGCCTCCATCCGCGAACAGGCGCTTGAACGTGATCTGTCAAGCAAGTCGCGCGAAATCGCACAGTTGCTTTCCGTACTGCAAACCATCGAAAGCGCCCCGGCGCCGCTTTTGATGATGCACCCAAGCGGGCCTTTGGGCAGCGCCCGCTCTGGCATGATCGTATCAGAAGTTGCCCCCGCCTTGCAGGTCGAAGCCGCCGTACTGAAAGCGCAACTGGACGAAATACAGACCCTCCGTGTGCTGCAGGAAAGCGCGACAGAAACACTCCGCAACGGGCTGAACGAGGTGCAAACCGCGCGCACCGCGCTCAGCAAAGCCATCTCTGAGCGCACAGATCTGCCGCAACGCTTCATCGAAGACCCGGTGAAAACCGCGATCCTCCTGGACAGCAGCGAAACGCTCGAAGCCTTTGCCAGCGGGCTGTCTGAAATCCCCGTCGACGGCTCTGAAACCGCGGCCCCCTTCAACCCAATCCCCAAGGGGGACCTGCCGCTTCCCGTGGCAGGTCAGGTCCTGCGTCAATTCAACGAGGCCGACGCCGCCGGTATCCGCCGCCCCGGTATCTTGATCGCCACACGCCCCCGCGCGCTGGTCACAACACCCGTCGCCGCCTCCATCCGCTACCGCGGTCCGCTGCTCGATTATGGCAACGTCATTATCTTGGAGCCCGAAGCCGGCGCCTTGATCGTGATGGCGGGGCTTGGCCAGGTTTACGGCGCAATCGGCGATGTGTTGCCGGAAGGCAGTGCCGTTGGCCTCATGGGTGGCCCAGTTAACACGAATTTGACTGCAGCGTCACTCGCGGGTAGCGCCCCTCGCTCAGAAACGCTTTATATAGAGACAAGAGAAGCCAACACGCCCGTGGACCCGTCAAGCTGGTTTGCGCTGACAAAGGAATGAGCATGAAAAAGTTTGTGATGGCCGCATTGGGCGGCATTGCCACAGCAACCGTCGTGACCACTCAGGTCGCAGGCCCGCTGATCGCCCAAGAAGCCGAGAATAGTGCGTCTGTTT
This sequence comes from Pseudomonadota bacterium, assembly GCA_038532735.1. Taxonomy (GTDB): domain Bacteria; phylum Pseudomonadota; class Alphaproteobacteria; order Rhodobacterales; family Rhodobacteraceae; genus JAHTBL01. The sequence goes on along the minus strand of JBCBAC010000001.1, from coordinate 424,389 downwards.
ATGAACAGCTCGATCTGTTCGGCGATATCTTCGAACGCATCCGCGGCCAGTATGTCGAAGAGGTCGAAAGCTCCGACCTGATCGAAGCCGCGATCAACGGGATGCTGACCTCGCTTGATCCGCATTCATCTTACCTCTCGCCCGATGATGCCGCCGATATGCGCGTGCAGACACGGGGTGAGTTTGGCGGTCTGGGCATTGAAGTGACCCAGGAAGAGGGCTTCGTGAAAGTCGTCTCCCCCATCGACGGCACCCCTGCCGATCAGGCGGGCATCGAGGCGGGCGATTTTATCACCCATGTGGACGGCGAAAGCGTTCTGGGTCTGAACCTGGATGAAGCCGTCGACATGATGCGCGGCCCCGTCGGGTCCGAGATCATCATCACTGTCGTGCGCGAGGGCGAGGTTGAGCCCTTCGACGTGACCATCGTGCGCGACACGATCAAGCTGACCGCCGTGCGCACGCGCACCGAAGGCGATACCGTCGTCCTGCGCGTGACCACGTTCAACGACCAGACCTCCCCCGGTCTCGAAGAAGGCATCGCCGAACAGGTTGAAGCCGCGGGCGGTATCGAGAACGTCAACGGCTTCGTGCTGGACATGCGCAACAACCCGGGCGGCCTGCTGACCGAAGCGATCCGCGTGTCAGACTTCTTCCTAGATAAGGGCGAGATTGTTTCGACCCGTGGCCGCGACCCTGAAGATGGCGACCGCTTCAACGCGACCCCCGGCGATCTAGCCCAAGGCAAGCCGATTGTCGTGCTGATCAATGGCGGCTCCGCATCCGCGTCCGAGATTGTCGCAGGGGCCCTGCAAGACCACCGCCGCGCGATTGTCGTCGGCACCAAGAGCTTCGGCAAAGGCTCCGTCCAGACGGTCATGCCTCTCCGCGGTGACGGCGCGATGCGCCTGACGACAGCGCGCTATTACACGCCGTCCGGTCGCTCCATTCAGGCGCTTGGCGTCTCCCCCGATATCATCGTGGAGCAGCCTCGCCCGGTCGAGGCCACCGAGGAAGAGGACGAGAACGCCCGCTCCCGCTCGGAAGCCGATCTGCGTGGCAGCCTGAACAATGACAGCCTGTCCGAGGACGAGGTCCAGCAGATCGAAGCCGACCGCGCGCGCGCCGAACAAGCCGCAGAACTGCGCGAGGAAGACTACCAACTGGCCTACGCCATCGACATCCTGACCGGCCTGAACGCGCTGGGTCCGGTTGACTAAAAGGAGCGGCCCGGGCACCCGTCCGGGCCAACCACAATGACCCCCGAAGACATCGAAAAACTCCCCTACCGACCTTGCGTCGGCCTGATGCTGGTCAATGGCGACGGGCAGGTGTTCGTCGCCCAGCGCAATGACCGCTACACCGAGGCGTGGCAGATGCCGCAAGGTGGCGTCGATGACGGCGAGGACCCGCGCGAGGCCGCCTTGCGCGAGCTTTGGGAAGAAACAGGGCTGACCGCCGACATGGTCACGGTTGAGGCGGAAAGCAAAGACTGGCTCCCTTATGAATTGCCCCACGATCTGGTCCCGCAGATCTGGAAAGGGCGCTATCGAGGGCAAAAGCAAAAGTGGTTCCTGCTGCGCTTTCATGGCGACGATAGCGACATCAATATCGAGACAGAGCAGCCCGAGTTTTCCGCCTGGAAATGGACCACGCCCGATACGCTGATCGACGCCATTGTGCCCTTTAAGCGCGATGTTTATGCCGCCGTTCTGGATGAATTCAGCGATAAGCTCTAATGCGCTTGAGACGTTGCGCCGCGCGGCGTGACGGGCTACGCAAACGCCCATGGGAAAAGCGAAACTCGATACACAAGCCATTGGTCTGGACGCGGGCCTTGCCTTCACCAAATGGGTGACCGGGGCCGAGAACCTGCATTACGGCCTCTGGGATGGGCTGGACGTGACCGCGGGTAACTTGCGCGCCGCACAGGACGCCTATACCGACAAGCTCTTCAAGCTGCTCCCTGATCAGCCCTGCCGCATTCTCGATATCGGCGGCGGCGCGGGGGAGACCGCGCGCAAGCTGATCGCGCTGGGTCACACCGTGGATATCGTCGTGCCCTCGAAATTCCTCGCCGACCGCTGCCGCGCCAACGCGCCAGAGGCGACCGTCCATGAGATGATGTTCGAGGATTTCCAGTCAGAGCCCCGCTTTGATCTGTGCCTCTTTTCTGAGAGTTATCAGTATATTCCGCTAGATCAGGGGCTGCCGAAATGCCTGCGCCTGCTGGAACCGGGCGGCAAGATCATCATCTCCGATTGCTTTCGCACGCCCGCCTACAAGGTCGCGAACCTGTCGGCCAAAGTCGGCGGCGGGCACCGCGAAAAGGCGTTCCGCTCCATGCTGGAGACGCAATCGATCCGCATCGCGTTTGAGGAGGATATCACCGCCTCCGTCGCCCCATCCGTTGATCTGGAACAGGGTCTTTTCAACGTGTTCGGCTACGCCGCAACCCGGATCGACACGGAACTCGCCGCCAAACGCCCCAAAGCGCGCTGGCTCCTGCACCGGGTGCTGCGCCTTCTGATGTCCGAACGCCGCCGCGCGCGCCTTGACGAGCGTCTGAACAAACAGACCCGCAACGCTGAGGCCTTCAAGACCTACAACCGCTACCTGATGATGGTGATTGAGCCTGCCTAACGCAGCTTCTTGAGCAAGGTCATCGACGGATACCCATCCGGCGTCAGCCCGCGCGCTTTCTGGAACTTGCGGATCGCAGCGATCGTATTGGGCCCAATGCGCCCATCCACACCTTGCGTGCTGAACCCGGCATTCGTCAGGCGCTGCTGAAGTTCCTTCCGCTCTGCCGATTTCAACGCCCGATCCCCGCGCGGCCAACCAGCCTGAAACGCGCGTTTGCCTGCGATGCGGTCGCTCAAGTGACCCACGCCGATCACATAAGCATCGGCCGCGTTATAGCGCTCAATCACACTGAAATTCTTGAAGATCATCAGGGCGACGCCCTCCGATCCCGCAGGCAACAGGATCGACGCAGAGCCATAATTCGGCACCGCACGTCCATCCAGCCCACGCACACCAAGACGGCCCCACTGGTTGGGCATTTTCTTGACCTTGCGATCCGCCAACGCGTAATCAAACCCACGCGGCAGCTGCACCTCTACACCCCAGGGCATGCCTTTCACCCAGCCAAACCGCTTGAGGTAATTCGCGGTCGAGGCCAGCGCATCCGTCGGATCATCCGACCAGATATCGCGGCGACCATCGCCATTGAAGTCCTGCGCATAGTCCAGATACGACGTCGGCATGAACTGCGTATGCCCCATCGCACCCGCCCAGCTTCCGGTCATGCCTTGCACATCCGTATCGCCGTTTTGCAGGATGCGCAGCGCCGCGATTAGTTGTTCCTCAAAAAACGCCCCGCGCCGCCCGTCATAGGCCAGCGTCGCCATCGCCGGGATCACCTCGGTCTTGCCGCGCACGGCGCCATAAGCGCTCTCCAGCCCCCAGACGGCGACCACCACCTCCTTATCGACGCCATACTTGGCCTCGATCCGGTCCAGCTTGGCAGCATGGATCCGCAGCGCCGATTTTCCATTGCGAATCCGACTGTCCGACACGGCACTGTCCAGATAATCCCACAGTGTTTTCGTGAACTCCGACTGGTTGCGATCCCGGCTGATCGCATCGGAATTATACCGCGCGTTGCGGAAGGCCTTATCCAGCGTGCGCTGCGAAATCCCCTGCGCCCGCGCGCGTTGCTTGAAGCTCTCAATCCAGCGCTGAAAGCCAATATTGGAGGTGGAAATCTGCTGCTCGGTCACGGTCGTACTCCTGCGCGTCACATCAACGGCGCGGTTCGGCCGAATAGTGGGCCGGATCGAGGTGCCCACAACAAAAACAACGGGTTGCGCCGTCACGCGCTCCACCAGCGCCGCGCGACTTTCAGGGCGGATCGACGTGGTCGGCGCAGCAGCGCTCACCATGCCAGCCGCCATCAAAAGACCGCCGATCAAACCTGTCTTGAGTAATGCCATCTGCCTGCCCGCCTTATTTCCAGCGTTTTGCACAGCATACCGCGATTGTTTCCGTTCTGGAAGCAATCAGCGCAGGCGCACGCAAAAACTTGCGTCACCGGCGGCGAGAAACCTTTCGTTTCGCCTTATCGGCCTTGCGCTTGGCCTTCACCTTGCGCCGCTTGGGCGATCCACGTCGCCCGCCACCACCGCGCCCTTGCGGCAGGTCTTTGCCATCAAGCTCCAGCAGGTCCAGCATTAGCCCACCGGTCACCGGCACCGCCTCTGACAGCTTCACCAGAACGGGCTGACCGAGCCCAATCTCGATCCCGGTATCCGCGCCCATCAGCGTCTGCGTCTCGGCATCATGATGGAAATACTCCGACCCGATATTGCGCATCGGCACCAGCCCGTCCGCGCCGGTTTCATCCAGTTTCACAAAGACACCAAACCGCGCGATCCCGCTGATCCGCCCGGTAAACGTGCTGCCCACCCGGTCGCTTAGATAAGCCGCCAGATAGCGGTCTGTCGTGTCCCGCTCCGCCATCATGGAGCGGCGCTCGGTGTCCGAGATTTGCACCGCCGTCGCGTCCAGCGTCTCGATATCCTCCGGGCTCAGCCCATCCTTGCCCCATCCATGCGCTGTGACCAACGCGCGGTGGACGATCAGGTCGGCATAGCGGCGAATGGGCGAGGTGAAATGCGCGTAGCTTTTGAGCGACAGGCCGAAATGCCCGAAGTTTTCAGGATTATAATAGGCCTGCGTCATCGACCGAAGCGTGCTGAGATTGATCAGCTCCGCAAACTCGCTCCCCGCCGCCGCATTGAGCAACTGGTTCAGGTGCCGCGTCTGTAAAACCTGCCCTTTGGCCAGATTGAACCCGGCGGTCTGCGCCGTCTCCCGCAGCCCTTCCAGCTTCTCCGCCGTCGGCTCCTCATGGACACGGAACAGCAGTGGCTGCCCCTTCGCCTTCAGCGTCTCGGCCGCGGCGACATTAGCGAGGATCATGAACTCCTCAATCAGCCGATGCGCGTCCAGGCGGTCCTTGAACGCGACTGATTGCACCTCGCCCTCCTCGCTCAGAAGGATACGCCGCTCAGGCAAATCCAGATCCAACGGCTGGCGCTTCTCACGCGCCTGTCGCGCGGCGTGATAAGCGGCATAAAGCGGCGCGATGACCTTATCCATCAACGTCGCGACCTTGTCATTCGGCGCGCCATCGACCGCCGCCTGCACCTCTTCATAATTCAGCGAAGCCGCCGACCGCATGAGCCCGCGCACAAAACGATGCGCCTTCAGCTCACCCCCTACCGTCAGCTGCATCCGCACCGCAATGCACGCCCGCGGCACCCCTTCATGGAGCGAACACAAATCCCCCGACAACCGATCCGGCAACATCGGCACCACGCGGTCCGGGAAATAGGTCGAGTTCCCCCGCTTGCGCGCCTCGCGATCCAGCGCTGAGCCGGGCGTCACATAATGCGCAACATCCGCAATCGCGACCCAGACCACATGGCCACCAGGGTTCTTGGGGTCGTCATCCGCATGGGCAAAACACGCATCGTCATGATCGCGCGCATCGCTGGGATCAATCGTAACCAGAGGCACATCCCGCAAATCCTCGCGCCCCTTCAGGCCCGCCGGTTTCTTGGCATCGGCTTCCGCAATGACCTCATCAGGAAAATCATCCGGAATGCCATGCTGGTGGATCGCGATCAGCGACACAGCTTTGGGCGCGCTTGGGTCGCCCAACCGGGTCACAATCCGCGCTTTCGGCAGCCCCATGCGCACCTTTGGCCCAGACTGTTCGGCCTCAACCAGCTCGCCATCGCGCGCGCCATGCGTCGCGCCCGCAGGCACATCCCATTCCCGGTCGCTGCCCTTGTCGATAGGCAGCACGCTCCCGCCTTCTGCCCCTTTGCGGAAGACGCCCAAAATCTTGGTCGGGTTATGCCCAATGCGGCGAATAAGACGCGCCTCATAGGCATGATCTTCGCCCTTTACTTCCGTCAGGCGCGCCAGAATCCGGTCGCCCTCGCCCAGCGCCGGGTCGCTCCCCCGCAGCACCATCAAGACAAGCGGCTCCTCCGCCTCGCCCTGCCATTCCAAGGGCTTCGCAAAAAGGTCACCGTCCCCATTCGGCGCTTGCACCTGCAGCACCGACACGGGCGGCAGCTTATCGGGATCGCGGTAGCTCTTCTTGCGCTTTTGCAGATGACCATCGGCCTCCAGCTCGCGCAGCAAGCGCTTGAGATCAATCCGCGCAGCCCCCTTGATACCAAAGGCGCGCCCGATATCGCGTTTGCTGGTTTGCGTGGGATTGTCCGAAATCCACTGGAGGATTTCATCCTTGGTCGGAAGCCTGCTCATACCTTGTCGCTACCATGCAAGGCGCGCGCCGTCACCCGCGAAGATCGGTGACCGTGTCCACATCGCGCAAGGTCGCGACATGCGCGATGCGCGCACCGGGCAGACTGGCCTCCGTATCGGCCAAGGCGTACTCCGTCGACCAGCGCACGCCTTCAAACAGTGTGCGCGGCACCGGACCAACCCGCTTCATGCCAACCAACCAATAGCCCCCATCCGGCGCGGGTCCAAACACCGCCTCATGATCGCCCAGCGCTGCAAAGGCTTCAGCAATCCGCGCCCCGTTCACACCCGGAATATCCGCCCCGATAATCGCCACCGGGCCGGGGGGCATCGTCCGAAACACCCGCGCCATCCGGTCCCCCAGATCACCGGGTCCTTGCGGCACCCGAGGCAAATCTGCAGGCCAAACCCGGCTCAACATCCCCGCCCGATCAGGCGCCACCGCCAGCACTACCTGCCAGCGCGGATCGCGCACCCGCCGCAAAAGACCGCGCACCTGATGGCGAAACCACCACGCCGCCGCCGTCATCCCGATATCCCGGCCCAGACGCGTTTTCACACGCCCCGGCCGCGGCTCTTTCACCATGACAACCAGTGTCGGCTTCACGAAAACAGCACCCGCATGTCCCGATGGGGTATCCGCGCATCCAGATATTCTGGGCCGTAAGCCTCAAAACCCAGCGCCTCGTAAAACCCGATCGCGCGCACCTGCGCCCCCAGCTTGACGCCTTTGACCTTTTCACCTTTGCGAAAATATCCAATGGCCCAACGGATCAAGTCTGCGCCATGCCCATCACTGCGGTGATCGGGTGACACACAGACCCGTTCCACCTTGCCCATGCCGTCAACCACGCGCAGCCGCATCGTGCCAATCGGCGTATCGCCGACGCGCAGCAAGACATGGGTCGCCTCCGGGTCCAGCCCGTCCATCTCTTCGGCCTCCGTCACGCCTTGTTCATCCACAAACACCTGACGGCGCAGGTCAAAACACGCCTGCTTGTCGGCGTCGGTTTCAGCGATGCGGATCATGCGAAATAGTCCTGAAGAATGCGCGTGTAGATGCTCTTGAGCTGATAAATTTGCGCCACCTCAACCCGTTCATCGACCTGATGCATGGTTTTGCCCACAAGGCCGAACTCCACCACAGGGCAATGATCCTTGACGAACCGTGCGTCCGAGGTGCCGCCTGTCGTCGACATCTCCGGCACGCGGTTGGTCTCCACCTGCACCGCCTTGGCGACCAGCGCCGACAGATCGCCCGGCGGCGTGATGAAGCTCTCGCCTGACACTTTTACGGCGACCTCAATCGCCACACCCGTCGCCTCGGTCACCTTCGCAGCCTCTGCGTTCAGCCAGTCGGTCAGCGACGCTCCAGAATGGGCATCGTTGAAGCGGATGTTCACCGTCGCCTTGCACTCCGCCGGGATCACATTGGTGGCTGGGTTGCCCGTATCGACCGTGACAATGGCCAAGGTCGAAGCATCAAAATGCTCCGTCCCGTCGTCCAGAGCGTGACCTGCAAGCTGGTCGAGCAGCCCAACCATCGCGTGCAGGGGGTTTTTGGCGCGGTGCGGGTAGGCGGAATGCCCCTGCACGCCCACCGCTTTCAGATAGGCCGTCAGCGACCCGCGCCGCCCAATCTTCATCATCTCGCCCATCTCATTGGGGCTTGTGGGCTCCCCCACGAGACAGACCGACATCGCCTCGCCTTCGGCGCGCATCCAGTCAAGAAGCGCAGTCGTCCCGTCCAGAGCATCACCTTCCTCATCGCCCGTAATCGCAAGGATCACCGAGCCGTCGGGCGGCGTGTCCTTCACGAAATCCACCGCCGCCGCCGCAAAGGCCGCCACGCCAGATTTCATATCCGTCGCCCCGCGCCCGTAAAGAAAGCCATCCTTGATCTCGGCCCCGAACGGATCAACCGTCCAAGCGGCCTCATCGCCCAAAGGCACCACATCCGTGTGCCCATTAAACCCGAAAGACTTCGCATGCCCCTTCTCGCCCCAACGCGCGTAAAGGTTGGCGATGCCTGCGCGATCGACACGCCAGCACGTAAAGCCCGCGCCCTCCAGCAGCTCTTGCAAAAGCACCAAAGCGCCCCCCTCGGCAGGGGTCACAGAGGGGCAGCGCACAAGGGCAGCGGTCAGCTCAACTGGATCGGTAGTCACGGTGTATTCCTTCCTGGCCAATCACCCTAGGCGATACCGAGTTGCCACACCGGATGCAATTGTCTCAGACCCGGCGGAAATTTGCTTAACAAAAACTTAATCGCGCCATAGTCTTGTCGTAATAACATGACCCGAGGCAGGGCAAACAAAACACCTGGGTCCAACGAGACCCGTATCGAGCAGTCGTCAATGAGCGACATTTAAACTGACCGTAGCAGGTCTGCCCGATAGCCGTTTGCGCTGTCTCCAAAGAGGTGGGGACAGGATATGGTTGCAGCATCGGAGCTTCCGATCAATGCAGGCGCGTCTGCGTTGCAAATGGCCAATGCGATCTTCGGGGCCGGCGTTTCGGTTCAAAGCGCAAGCTATACCGGATCGTCCTATTCATCAGGCATCTATTCGAACGGCAATTCTGTCTCAAACGGGGTCGTACCCGGTGACACAGGCGTCATCCTGTCAACGGGCAGCGTCGGCAATTTCACAGATGGCAATGGGCAGGCCAATAGCGGCGGCACCAAGTCGACGAACTCCCAAGGCCCGAACAATCAGGCGGATTTCAACGCCGCGGCGGGGACCAACACGTTCGATGCCGCCTATCTGGACATCGACTTCATCCCGACGGGCAGCACGATGACGATGCAATTCGTCTTCTCGTCGGAAGAATACCCTGAATACGCGAACTCGGTTTACAACGACTTGGCAATGGTTTGGGTCAACGGCTCACCGGTGCCGCTGGCCGTCGGCGATGGACAAACCGCAGTTGGCAACATCAACGGCGACGATAACGAAAACCTCTACGTTTCGAACGAAAACGGTGACTTCAATACGGAAATGGATGGCTTCACCGTCACCATGACACTGACCATGCAGGTCAATCCCGGCGTGCTGAACTCGATCCGGATTGGCGTGGCCGATGTGAGCGACAGCGTCTACGATTCCAACCTGCTGATCGCGGGCGACAGTATCCAGACAGAGCTTGTGGCTATCGAGGATCAGGTCACCGTTGGCGTCGGCGGCACCAAGACGATTGATGCGCTCGCAAATGACATCGCGCCGAACAGCAGCGTGCTGACGATCACCCAGATTAACGGCGTCAACGTGGTTGCAGGGGACTCGGTCACGCTCGCCCAAGGCCAGACCGCCACGCTGAACGCCAATGGCACGATCACCATCACGACCGACACCGATGTCGAAGAGACAAACTTCACCTACACGGTCGAGGACACGACGACCGGCAATACCGATGTGGGCTTTGTCACGGTCAACACGGTGCCTTGCTTCGTGGCCGGCACCCTGATCCAGACACCTTACGGTGAACGCCCGGTCGAAGAGCTGACGCCAGGCGATATGGTTCTCACCCAGGATGATGGCCCCCAGCCCTTGCGATGGATTGGCTCGCGCGAGGTGGCGGCGATTGGCAAACTGGCACCCATCCGTATCCGGGCAGGCACGTTCGGGTCGCACCGCGAGTTGATGGTCTCCCCCCAGCATCGGGTCCTGATCCGCGACAGTCTTGCCGATCTGCTCTTTGGCGATGCCGAAGTGCTGGTCGCCGCGAAAGATCTGGTCAACGATCACTCGGTCCGGCGTATCGAAGGCGGGCAAGTCACCTACGTGCATCTGCTCTTTGATCGCCATCAGGTCGTCTTCTCCGAAGGTCTACCAACCGAGAGTTTCTTCCCCGGCCCCCAAACCACCAAAGCCTTTGAGGCCGAGATTATCGAGGAGATTTGCACGATCTTCCCCGAGCTTGATCCGATGACGGGCGAAGGCTATAGCCCGACCGCCCGCCGCGCCCTACGCTCGTTTGAAGCGCGTCTTTTGTTGGCCGCGTAACGTGACAGGTGGGAACGCCCCATGACGTGGATTGGCCTGCGTGACGCGAACACGCACCAATTCTCTCTGGCCGGCATAGCCGCGCGCGGGCTGCGCTCGCCGCGCTTTGCGGAAGATGCTTTGCTGAAACGCGGCTCTCTGCAGATGGAATTGGCCTACACCCCAAGCCCGCGCCGTCAGGTGCTGCTGGATCACCGCTGCGAGACGCCGTGGCCTGTGCATCTGCGTGTGACGATGACCCCCGATGCAGTGCTGCATTTCGACCTGCGCTGCGGGTCTGAACGTAGCTATATGTGCCTGCAAACTGGCTTGACCGATACCGAGCGCGCGGTGGAGCTTGTCTATTCCTGGCACGCGCCAGACCGCACAGCGCTTCTATCGCTGCACCTGCCTTACACCGGCCGCAGCCTACATCGGGCCATGTATGACCCGCCCCCCTTTCCGCTCACGGCCCTGCAGTCTCTTGTCGCAGACACGGCGCCTAGCCCTGCACTGACCTATCTTGCCGTCAGCACAGATATCGAACCGGTCGGACCCAGCCCATCGCTCGCCGGAAACGCGATTATCGAGACGCCCTCCGGCCCTCGCTACGTGGCCCACATCAAGGCGGGCGATCTGGTGCTCTGCCATGATGGTCGTCCGCGCCCGGTGCTCTGGGCCGGACATCGGGACGTTCCCGCGCGCGGACGTTTCCGGCCCATTCGCCTGCGCGCACCGTATTTCGGCCTGCGCCATGATACGGTCGTCGCACCCACTCAGCACATCGCCTTTGACGGTCCGGACGTCGAATACCTCTTTGGAGAAGAACGTGTATTGGTCAGCGCCAACCATGCGGTCACAGGCAGCGTTCAGGCCATTCGTGATACACGCAAACACGTGATGCGCTATCACCAGCTTTTGCTGCAAGACCACGCGATTATCCGGATCGGCGGCACGCTGGGCGAAAGCCTTTTTCTGGGCGCACTCGCAGCAGATGACATGGCGCTCAACGCGTCAATCTGGTCAGGCACGGATCTGTGCAACATACCCCAGCACCAGAATGTCGCGGCGCCTGTGCTCAAGCAATACGAAGCCGTCACGCTCACGCGCGCCTTCGTCTAACCCCGCCGCCTAATCCTTGTCGTAAAACGGCGTCATCTGCGCCACGATGACCGAGTTTTCGTCCAGCGCCCGCTGCATCAGACCACGTTCATCTTCATTGATGTCGTGCCCTTCGGCCAGCCGTTCCTCCAGCGTGCCGTAGCCCGACACATCTAGCGGCGCGAGGTCAGCCTGCTTCAGGATCGCCACCGTCTCCCGCACGGCCTCCGCCTCATCGACACCGCTTGCGAAACACATCAGCGCAGCACCCGTGCTGCCCTCCGGCAACCCGTCACCGTCCTTGCGGCCAACCTCCACCAGCAGGGTAAAAACCTGCTGGCGGGATTTCTTTTTCGGCTTCTCGGCCACTTAATCGCGCAGCAATTCGTTGATCCCGGTCTTCGACCGGGTCTTCTCATCAACCCGCTTCACGATCACCGCGCAATAGAGATTGATCCCGTTCTTCGACGGCATCGACCCGGCGACAACCACGGAATAAGGCGGCACCTCACCATACATGACCTCACCGCTCTCACGATCCACGATCTTGGTCGACTGACCAATAAACACGCCCATACCCAGAACCGAGCCTTCGCGGACGATGCACCCCTCAACCACCTCGGAACGCGCCCCGATAAAGCAGTTATCCTCGATAATCGTGGGCCCAGCCTGCATCGGTTCCAACACGCCGCCAATGCCGACGCCGCCCGACAGATGCACGTTCTTGCCGATCTGAGCGCAGGACCCAACGGTCGCCCATGTATCCACCATCGTGCCTTCATCGACATAGGCACCAAGGTTCACGAAAGACGGCATCAGCACCACGCCCGGTGCGATAAATGCGGACTTGCGGACAACACAATTCGGCACAGCACGGAAGCCCGCAGCCTTCCACTGGTTGTCGCCCCAGCCCTTGAACTTGCTGTCGACCTTGTCCCACCAGCCGCTGCCCTGCGGGCCGCCCTCCTGCTGCTCCATATCCTTGATGCGGAAGCCCAGCAGCACCGCTTTCTTGGCCCACTGGTTCACATGCCAGCTGCCATCGCCCTGCTTTTCAGCCACGCGCAAGCTGCCACCATCCAGAGCGTTCAGCGTGTCTTCAATCGCCTCGCGTGTTTCCCCGGTGGTGGCGGGCGTGATCGTGTCGCGCGCCTCCCAGGCGGCTTCAATGGCAGTTTCCAGTTGCGCGTTCGACATGGGTCAGCCCCTTATTTTCCATAGCGTTGATCTGCGGCAGCCTATAAACGCAAGGCAACAGGCACGCAATCCATTGAGGCACCCGATGAAAGACGACACCCGCCGTCATCCCCTGCGCCACAGCAACGAAGATGTTGAGGCCGCCACCCATATCCCCGACACCCCGCAAACCCGCGCCCCCGCCTACCGGCTGGCCTTCGCAGATGAGGATTTCCTCTGTCGCCCTGAATTGCGCCCGGTGCGGTTGCAGCTTGAGCTGCTTAAGCCCGAGCTTGCCCTCGATGAGGCGGGCGTGAACTCCACCATCGTACTCTTCGGCGGCGCGCGCATCCCAGCGCCGGCCAACAAGGACAGCGCGCGGACGCAAACACTGGCAGACCTCTCTGCCTTTTATGAAGAAGCCCGCACCTTTGCCCGTCTGATGACCGAACGCTCCGACGGCTCCGAGAACGTGATCGTCACAGGCGGCGGTCCCGGCGTGATGGAGGCTGGAAATCGCGGCGCGCAAGATGCCGGCGGCAAGTCCATCGGCCTCAACATTGTGCTCCCGCACGAGCAAGCGCCTAACGAGTACGTCACGCCCGAGCTCTGCTTCAACTTCCACTATTTCGCGATCCGCAAGATGCATTTCCTGATGCGCGCGAAAGCCATCTGCGTCTTCCCCGGCGGCTTTGGCACGCTGGACGAGATGTTCGAAAGCCTGACCCTGATCCAGACGGGCCGCATGGCCCGCGTGCCGTTCCTGCTGTTCGGCGAAAAATTTTGGCGCGACATTATCAATTGGGACGCGCTGTCCGAGGCCGGGACGATCTCTGCCGAAGATCTGGAGCTCTTTCAGTTCGTCGAGAGCGCCGAAGAGGCGATCAAGGCGATTGATGGCTGGGAAGGCGTCGGCGAGAAGCGCGGCGTTATTCCGGGGCGGTAGCTTTCGGACGCTTGCGGTTTACGGCGCGAGACGGTCCTGTCACGCTGACGATATGGACCAACTCTACCAAAACAAGGCGCTGGTTGAAATCTACGATACGCTGAATGCCGCGCGCGATGACTTCGATTTCTACCTCGCGCAACTTCCTGATCCGCCTTGCCGGGTCCTCGATATCGGCTGCGGCACAGGTCATTTTGCGATCGAACTTGCGGCTGCGGGCTATCAGACAACCGGCCTTGATCCCGCCGCCCGTATGATCGCGGCGGCACGCGCAAAGCCCGGCGCAAAGCCTGTGGCCTGGGCGACCGGTCTTGTGTCGGACCTGCCGCCGGACGACCAGTTTGACGTCGCGATCATGACTGGCCACGCGTTCCAATGCCTGTTGGACGATGAGACGATCCTTGGCTTATTTCACGACGTGAGGTCTCGCCTCACGCCCAACGGCACGTTCTGGTTTGAAACGCGAAACCCGACCGCGCAGGCATGGACCCGCTGGACACCAGAGCATAGCGGCCCTCCGATTGACCTTGAAAATGGCCGATCCGTGCGCGTGATCCGGGATGTCCTAAACGTTAAGGGGGAGCGCGTGGCGTTTTCAGAGACCTATATTTTGAGTGACCGCCAGAAAGCCATCCTTTCGGAAAGCACGCTGCGGTTCGCCTCCTTTGCAACGATCAAACACCTGGCGAACGCTGCGGGATTTAGAGTGGCCAGTGTTGCAGGCGATTGGAACGGCGCCATGTTGGGCACAGAAAGCCCTGAGATCATCCTTCAGTTGGCGAAAACAGAAGCACTTTGAGCAGACCCAACAGGCAAGCAAAATATGCGCGCCCCGGACCTGACCCAAGACCTCTTTGTTTTGCGAGCGGTATGCGGTGCGATGGCGTGGTGCCAAACTGACCCGCCCCGAACTTGATCGCCGGGCCTTTGCGCTGCAAGCGGTAGGCTGTACGACGGCGTGATCCTTGCCCAAACCGCCCTGACTGATCTGGACCGAGTTTGCTTTAGACAATTTGCTTTGTGACGGCACAGTCCGAAACCCACCCGCCCCGGACCTGATCAGGGGCCTCTGTGCCACGCGCGCTCAGCTCAGTTCTTCGAGGTCCCGGATCAAGTCCGGGACGCGGAGTGCTTCACACCGTCGTTTCTAAAATCACGCAACACCTCGTCACGGGGGTGTGATGTGCGATTACGCACATACGCCAAGATCACCGTGCGCGTTTTCAGGTCGCGTGCCAGATGCCATTTCTCTGTCATCGGAAGCGCAAACTTCCAAACACACAAACGCAAACACAACACACACATAAAGGACTGCCAAAATGAAATTCGCTCTTATCTCCGCCCTTGTCGTCGCTGCTGCTCCGGCTTTTGCTGACGTAAACCTCGGCACTGTCTCCCCGGCAGAAATTGCTGACCAGCACGGCTTTGAAACCAGCTTTGTCGCATCCAACGATCTGGGCAAGACCTCCCCCGCTGAGATCGCCGGTGAAGGCAGCGTTGGCAACGACGTGATCTCCACGCAGGACGTGGATGTTCTGGCCAAGCTGGGCGTGACATCGCCTGCTGAGCTGGCGGCTCGCTAAGTCAAATACCTCGCGCGCCGCTGTCCTCTCCCTCAGTGGCGTGCGAGACCCCTGCCGGTCCTTATCACTGGACCGGCACAAAGACGCACCATCCCATCCCTCTGCTCCCCCGCTTCAAGGAACAAGTCGCAAGACCGAAAAAGGTGCGTTGTGGAAAACCGGTTCCAGCCCAAAGCTGGGGCCGGTTTTTTTAATGGGCAGACGCCATTTGCCGCCGATAGGTGGCTTTCATCAGCTCTTTGCGACGATGCAAGTCGCGCGCAATCGCTTGGCTCAGCACGTCATTGATCGTGGTTTCATCTTCCCATGCCGCAAGGCGTAGCGCTTCTTCGACGGGGGCGGTGATCTGGAGTTCTAGGGTCATGGTTTGCATGCTCCAAGTAACCGCGATTCGGCTGAATCAAGTGTTAAGGCCAGCCTCGGCTGCGATCTGGGCGCGGGATTTTCGCGCACGCTCCGTCGCGGATTTCAACTGACCACAGGCGGCCATGATATCCTCCCCCCGTGGGGTGCGGATGGGGGAGGCATAGCCCGCATGGTAAATGATATTCGCGAACGCCTTGATCCGTTTCCAGTCCGAGCGCTGATAGGGCGCGCCGGGCCATTCGTTGAACGGAATGAGGTTAATCTTCGCCGGGATCCCCTTGATCAGCTGAATAAGACGCCGCGCATCCTCATCGCTGTCGTTCACATCCTTAAGCATCACATATTCAAACGTAATCCGCTCGGAATTTGATGCTTTCGGATAGGCGCGCAACGCTTCCAGCAGCGCCTCAATATTCCAGCGCTTGTTGATCGGCACCAGCTTGTCGCGCACCTCGTCCGTGGTCGCGTGGAAGGATACGGCGAGCATGCAGCCAATTTCCTCGGCCGTCTTCGCAATCTCCGGCACAACCCCGCTGGTTGACAGCGTGATCCGGCGGCGCGACAGCGAAATCCCCTCCGGATCCATCGCGATCTTCATCGCGTCGCGCACGGCCTCGAAATTATACAGAGGCTCGCCCATGCCCATCAGGACGATGTTCGACAGCAGCCGCGTTTCGTTCTTGGGCGCACCGATCTCAGGCCATTCACCCAGATCATCGCGGGCAACCATGACCTGGCCGATAATCTCCCCCGCGGTCAGGTTGCGAACCAGCTTTTGCGTGCCAGTATGGCAGAACGAACAGGTCAGCGTGCAGCCCACCTGAGATGAAATACACAGCGTCCCGCGATCGGTTTCGGGGATGTAGACAACCTCAACTTCATGCGCGCCCGCGATCTTCACGAGATACTTGCGCGTCCCATCGTCAGAGACCTGCTTGGAGACAACCTCCGGCACCTCAATGACAAATTTCTCGGCCAAATCAGCGCGATAGGCCTTCGCCAAGTTCGTCATCTCGTCAAAAGACCGCACGCCTTTCTCATAGACCCACTGCCAGATCTGCCCGGTCCGCATCTTGGCCTGCTTTTCGGGCGTGCCATGCGCGATGAGCGTCTCGCGCAGCTGATCCCGGGTGAGACCGACAAGGTTCACCGGCCCCTCCGGCAGCTTCCGGGGCAGCGTCATCACGTCTTGGGTAATCGGAGCGGTGGCCGACATCAGATCATCACTTTCTTCAGGATTTGGCTCACATATAGGATTCGCGCGCCAAATCCAAAGAAATCAGCTGGCGCAGCGCGACTCGGCCTCTTCCACAGCAGCGGTGAACCCCAGAAGGGAGAACGTGTCTTTGGTCGTCGTGCCACGGCCAGAGCGCCCGGTCACAACCGCCTCAGCCCCACGCTTCATCGCGGCCACCAGCTTGGCGTCATCCGCAGGCGTCGGCGGCCATGCGCTTTCGCCATCCGTGAACAGCTCAAACGTGCTGTCGCCCACTTCCACGGACACGGTGGAGCCTGATGCAAACGGATACCCGCCCGCGAATTGCACCTGCCCCGTCACATTGGCAGAGGGGCGGTTGAACACCAGCATGTAAATATCGCCCCGGCGCACGGCCACGACGCGGCCATCGCGCGTGTTCACGGTTTCCTTGGGTGCCGATACGGCCCAGCATTCGGTCGGGTTGCTTTCGACAAAGACGCTCCAATCCGTCTTGGCTGCGACCCGGTTTGTCGATTGTTCCTGCGCCATGGCGCCACCTGCGACCAGCGCCAAAGCGGCCCCGGCGATCAAACGCGTGGTGATTGAAATCATACTTACAGCCTCCAAGCTGTCATTGCCTCAATGCCCGTTTCAGCGCCCGTCTTTCGCGGCATTTGCGCTGCCAAGGGTGTTTTCTCTCGATGCCATAGTCTAGCGTGTTTTATCTACACGAAGAAAGACCTCTTGGCGGAAAATCGCTGAGATGTGAGGGGAGGGCTCGAAATGGCGCAAGCAGTTGATCTTGTTGAGGTTTGGCGCGGTGATATCCTGGAAGGGATGCATCAGGGCCACGCCGTGATTGTGGATGAGACCGGCCAGATCGTTTCCGCTTGGGGCGATCCGGAGGCGGTGATCCTGCCCCGCTCGTCGTGCAAGATGGTGCAGGCCGTGCCGCTCATTCGCTCCGGCGCGGCGGATAACGCTGGGTTAGGGTCGAAACAGCTCGCTTTGGCATGCGCCTCCCACAGCGGTGAGGCGCAGCACGTGACCTCTGTGCAGGACTGGCTGAAAACGCTTGGCCTTGACGACGACGCCCTGCGCTGCGGCGCGCATTTGCCGATGGGGGAGGCCGCGAAACACGCGATGATCGCCGATCACGGCAGCCCGTGCCAAAGCCACAACAATTGCTCTGGCAAGCATGCGGGCTTTGTCACATTGAACGCGCATCTGGGCGGGCATGCGGAGTATATCGAGCTTGATCACCCGGTTCAGATCGCCTGCAAGGACGCCATGGAAGAGGCGACCGGCGTCGACACACCCGGTCATTGCATCGACGGCTGCTCTGCCCCGAATTTCGCCACAACAGTGTCTGGTTTGGCGCGCGCCATGGTCCGATTTGCCACTGCGCCTGATGGCAGTGCAGAGCATCGCTTGACCCATGCCATGATGGCCCATCCCGAGCTGGTCGCGGGCACAGACCGCGCCTGCACGGACCTGATGCGCGAGATGAACGGCAAAGCCGCAATCAAGACCGGGGCGGAGGGCGTCTATACCGCGATCCTGCCCGGCCAGAAGCTCGGTATCGCGCTGAAGATCACAGATGGGGCCACCCGCGCCAGCGAAGCCGTGATCGCGGCGCTTTTGGCGAAATGCGGTGTGTTAGATCCTGAATCGCCCACTGCGCAAAAGCGCTTGCGACCCGTTCTGAAAAGCTGGCGCGGCTTTGAGGCGGGCGAGGTTCGCCCGGTGGCAGACCTGCTGAAATAGACTCTAATTTAGCCCAAAACAAAGGTTTCGCGGCTATAGCCTTGCACGTAAAGCAGCGCTGTGAGGTCGCCGTGATTGACCCGGACATTACATTGCGCCGCAACCGCTGGTTTGGCGTGCAGCGCCACGCCAAGGCCGGCACGGGTCAGCATCCCCAGATCGTTCGCTCCATCGCCAACAGCGATGACATCCGCATCCGTGATCCCCAGCTTTTTCGTAAGATCATCAAGCGCTTGCACCTTTGCCTCGCGCCCCAAAATGGGGCGACCCACATCGCCGGTCAGTTTACTATCCTCGATCAAGAGCGTGTTCGCGCGGTTCATATCGAACCCCAGTTGCGCCGCCACTGCGCTCGTAAACGCCGTAAACCCGCCCGAGACCAGCGCCGCATAGGCCCCATTCGCCTTCATCGTCGCAAGCAGGGTCTTTCCGCCCGGCATCAACGTGATACGATGCGCCAAAACAGACTCTATTACAGCGGAATCGAGTCCCTTTAGCAGCCCAACCCGCTCAATCAGCGCCCCTTCAAAATCCAGCTCACCATTCATCGCGCGGGCCGTGATGTCAGCCACCCGCGCACCAACGCCTGCCTCATCGGCCAGCTCGTCAATGCACTCCTGCTGGATCATCGTGCTATCCATATCGGCCAGCAGCAGGCGTTTCTTGCGGTTCTCAGCCGGGGAAATCACCAGATCGACCCCATGCGCCTGAAGCTCTGTCCAGGTCGCCCCAGCCGTGTCCGGCTCCGTGGGAATCGCGAACTCTGCCGCCTCATCAGGCGCTAGCCAGACAACCTCCCCGCCGCCCCATGCGTTGCGCAGCGACTCCACCAAAGCCGGGTCCAGAGACGGGCGCGCAGGCGCAGTGAGCAAAGTGACGATCAGCATTAAGGAAGTTTCCGATAGTGACAGGACAGGTCGCAAAAAGACGATTGAGCGGCGCTATAGCGACATTTTTGCTGTTGTGAAAGCGTGTGGCGGGCCGTAAAGCCGCAGGTGGGACACCTCTCCCCAACGAGAGGCGCTTATCTGGAAGGGTAGCATCAATGGCTATTAAGACACCCGGCACGCGGCCGGCTAACCCGCGTTTTTCCTCTGGCCCCTGCGCCAAACCCCCCACATGGACGCTCGACGCTTTGGCCGACGCCCCCTTGGGCCGCTCGCACCGCGCAGCTGTCGGCAAAGACAAGCTGAAAGCCGCGATCGAGACGACGCGCGACGTTCTGGGCGTGCCAGCCGATTACAAGATCGGCATCGTGCCTGCTTCTGACACCGGTGCCTATGAGATGGCGATGTGGTCGCTGCTGGGTGAACGCCCCGCGCAGATGGTCGCCTGGGAGAGCTTCGGGGCCGGTTGGGTCACCGACGCGGTCAAGCAACTCAAGATCGAAGCAGAGACGATTACTGCCGAATATGGCGAAATCGTCGACTTCGCGACGCTCGATTTCGACAAGGACGTTTGCTTTACGTGGAACGGCACGACCTCTGGCGTGCGCCTACCCAATGGCGACGCGATCCCTGCGGATCGTGCGGGTCTGACGCTGTGCGATGCGACCTCCGCCGCCTTCGCGATGGACCTGCCGTGGGACAAGCTCGATGTCACGACCTTCAGCTGGCAAAAGGTGCTGGGTGGCGAAGCGGCCCACGGCATCCTGATCCTCTCCCCCCGCGCGGTGGAGCGGCTGGAAAGCTATACCCCCGCATGGCCCCTGCCGAAGATTTTCCGCCTGACCAAAGGCGGCAAGCTGATCGACGGCATTTTCAGCGGCGCCACGATCAACACGCCCTCCATGCTCTGTGTTGAGGATTACCTCTTCGCGCTCGACTGGGCGAAATCGGTAGGCGGGCTCAAAGGCCTGATCGCCCGCGCCGATGCGAATGCGAAAGCGGTTTGGGATTTCTGCGAGGCGAACGATTGGATCGACAACCTCGCCGTTGATCCCGCGACACGCTCCAACACCTCGGTCTGTCTGAAGTTCACCGACGCGCGCATCACCGATGGCGCCGCCTTCGCCAAGGCCGTCGCCAAACGGTTGGAAGCCGAAGGCATCGCGCTGGATATCGGCGCCTATCGTGACGCCCCCGCCGGTCTGCGGATCTGGTGCGGCGGTACGATTGAGACCTCGGATATCGAGGCGATGTTGCCGTGGCTCGCATGGGCTTTCGAGACCGAGATCGAGGCGCAAAAAGCAGCGGCCTGATCCGCGTTTATGCATATCCAATACATATCGAAACCATATCGGACCTGCACCTGGTCCATATGCTTTGTTTACCCAAAAGGAGCGCCACATGGCCCCCAAAGTTCTCGTCTCTGACAAGCTGTCGGAAACCGCTGTTCAGATCTTCCGCGACCGCGGCATTGATGTCGATTTCGAGCCTGGTCTCGGCAAAGACAAAGACCGCCTGCTTGAGGTGATCGGCCAATATGATGGCCTCGCGATCCGCTCTGCCACCAAGGTGACGGAGAAGATCCTTGCAGCGGCTGACAACCTCAAAGTCATCGGCCGCGCCGGGATCGGCGTCGACAATGTTGACCGCGAAGCCGCCTCCAAAAAAGGTGTGATCGTGATGAACACACCTTTCGGCAACATGATCACCACCGCCGAACATGCGATTGCCATGATGATGGCCGTCGCCCGTCAAATTCCCGAGGCGAACGCCTCAACCCACGCTGGCAAATGGGAAAAATCCCGGTTCATGGGGGTCGAGCTGACCAACAAGACGCTGGGTGTGATTGGCGCTGGCAACATCGGCGGCATCGTTTGCGACCGCGCCCGCGGCTTGAAGATGAAAGTCATCGCCTATGACCCCTTCCTGAGCGAAGAGAAGGCAGCGAAAATGGGCGTCGAAAAGGTCGAGCTGGAAGAGCTTCTGCCCCGCGCTGATTTCATCACGCTGCACGTTCCCAAGACCGAACAGACCGCAAATATGCTGACGGCTGAGCGCATTGCGACCATGAAAAAAGGCGTGCGTATCATCAACTGCGCCCGCGGTGGTCTGGTCGATGAAGAGGCTTTGGCAGAGGCGCTTAAATCCGGTCATGTCGCCGGGGCTGCCTTTGATGTCTTCGCGGTCGAACCCGCCACCGAAAGCCCGCTGTTCAACCTGCCCAATGTCGTCGTAACGCCCCACTTGGGTGCCGCCACGACCGAGGCGCAGGAAAACGTGGCCCTGCAAGTCGCTGAACAAATGTCGGATTATCTGCTGACGGGCGCTGTCACCAACGCGCTGAACATGCCGTCCGTGACGGCAGAGGAAGCGAAGGTCATGGGCCCGTGGATCAAGCTCGCCGACCATCTGGGCGCGTTCATCGGGCAGATGACAGACGAGCCGATCAAGGCGATCAACATCCTCTATGACGGCTCCGTCGCGCAAATGAATCTGGAGGCGCTGAACTGCTCCGTCGTGGCTGGGATCATGAAGCGCACGAACCCGGACGTGAACATGGTCTCGGCCCCCGTCATAGCGAAAGAGCGGGGCATCAAAATCTCGACCACGAACCAGGACAAATCCGGCGCATTTGACGGCTATATCAAGGTGACCGTGGTGACCGACAAGCGGGAACGCTCCATCGGTGGGACGGTCTTCAGCGACGGCAAACCGCGTTTCATTCAGATCAAAGGCATCAATATCGACGCCGAAATCGGGGCGCATATGCTTTACACGACAAACGAAGATGCACCCGGAATCATTGGCCTTTTGGGGCAGACGATGGGGCAAAACAACGTCAATATCGCGAACTTTACCTTGGGCCGCAACGAAGCCGGAGGGGAGGCGATTGCCTTGCTCTACATCGACGAACCGGTCGCGGCTCCGATCCTCAAGCAGTTGGAAGACACTGGCAAGTTCACGCAAGTCAAACCCTTGCAATTCGACGTGGCCTAACGCCAAGAGACAGGGCGGCCTTCGGGTCGCCCTTTTCATTTCGAGGACCGTCAGATGCTGTATTGCGTTGGGGATATCCACGGACACAAAGATCAGCTTGATATAGCTTTGGAGCGGATTGAAGCCGATGGCGGACCGATGGCTTCAGTCGTCTTTCTGGGCGATTACATCGACCGTGGGCCCGAGAGCCGCAGTGTAGTTCAAACGCTTTTCGATGGAATTGCTGAGGGGCGCGATTGGGTAGCCCTGAAAGGCAATCATGACCGCTATCTGGTCGATTTCGTCGCTGATCCGACCTACCGCGATCCGAAGATGCGCGCAGGCTATACCTGGTTTGACCAGCGCATCGGCGGCAACGCTACGCTGGCCTCTTACGGCGTGGATATGTCGAACAGTCGGCCTTTGGAAGACATCCACGCAGAGGCCTGCGCCAAGGTGCCGGAGGCACATATCGCGTTTATCAAAGGGTTGCCCACGCTGCATGTGACCGAAGATCTGATCTGCGCGCATGCAGGCCTCCGCCCCGGTATCCCGCTGGAGGAGCAGAACGAGGAAGACCTGCTCTGGATTCGCGACGAATTCCACAATGATCCGCGCGATTACGGGCGCTTGGTCGTCCATGGGCACACCGCGCTAGACGCCCCCCAGCATTTTGGAAATCGCGTCGATCTGGATGGGGGCGCGGGGTTCGGCAGGCCGTTAACGGCGGCGGTGTTTGAAGGACGCGATTGCTGGGTTCTGACGGATAGCGGCCGCGTGCCGCTAAAACCTTAACCCCAGTCCAGCACGACCTTCCCGCTGCTGCCGGATTTCATCGCGGCAAAGCCTTCCGCGTAGTCATCAGCGGCGAAGCGATGGGTGATCACACGGCTCACATCCAGCCCGTTTTGCAGCATCGCGATCATCTTGTACCAGGTCTCAAAAATCTCGCGCCCGTAGACACCCTTGATGGTGATCGCCTTGAACATAATGCGCGACCAATCGACGGGGCTTTTGCCCGGCGGAATGCCCAAAAGCGCGATGCGACCGCCCATCACCAACGCCTCCACCATCTGATCCAGTGCGCGCTGATTGCCCGACATCTCCAGCCCGACATCGAACCCTTCGGTCATCTTCAGACGCGCGCGCACATCGTTCAGGTCTTCATTGGCGACATTAACAGGGGTCACGTCCGTGACCTCCTCCGCCAGCTTCAGACGATCCGCGTTGATATCGGTGATCACCACATGCCGCGCGCCCACATGGCGGGCGACGGCGGCGGCCATGATGCCGATTGGGCCAGCGCCAGTGATCAGGACATCCTCGCCCACCAGATCGAAACTCAGTGCGGTGTGCACGGCGTTGCCCAACGGATCAAGGATTGCACCGATCTCGTCGGAGATGTCATCGGGCAGCGGCACCACGTTGAAGGCAGGCAATTTCAGATACTCAGCGAAAGCGCCTTGCTCATTCACCCCGATCCCGCGCGTTTCCGGGTCCAGATGAAAGCGCCCCGCCCGGCTGGCACGGGACGACCTCCCGATCAGATGCCCCTCGCCCGAGACGCGCTGACCGATGCTCAGATCGGTTGCGTTACGGCCAAGCTCGACAATCTCGCCTGCGAATTCGTGACCTGTGATCAGCGGCAAAGGCACCGCGCTTTCGGCCCAGCTGTCCCAGTTCCAGATGTGAATATCAGTGCCGCACACGCCCGTCTTGCGCACGCGGATCAACACATCATCCGGGCCGATCTCCGGTACGGGCGCGCGCACCAGTGACAGCCCTTCGACAGGCGCGTCCTTCATCAGGGCTTTCATCTGGTTGCTCATCGCATCCTCCTTGATCCTGATCATGACATTGCCCGACGCGACGTCATAGTTACTTGCGACATCACGCGGGATAACTTGCGACACATATTGGAGGAGTCACATGACCGATATCGTAATTCTCGGCGGCGCACGGACCGCAATTGGCACATTTGGGGGATCGCTCGCAGGCACGACCCCGATTGATCTGGGCACAGTCGCGGCCAACGCCGCAATGGAGCGTGCAGGCGTCGAAGGCGGTCAGGTGGGAAGCGTGGTCTTCGGCCATGTCATCAATACAGAGCCGCGCGATATGTATTTGTCACGCGTCGCCGCGATGCAGGCCGGCGTGCCGGACACGGTGCCTGCGATGAATGTGAATCGGCTTTGCGGGTCGGGCGTGCAGGCGATTGTCTCGGTCATCCAGTCGCTGTCGATGGGCGATGCTGCTTTCGGTCTGGCCGGCGGCGCCGAAAGCATGAGCCGCGCGCCCTATGCGCTGCCTGCGGCGCGGTTCGGCCAAAAGATGGGTGATGTGGGTGCGGTCGACATGATGCTTGGCGCGTTGAACTGCCCGTTTGGCACAGGCCATATGGGTGTCACCGCCGAGAATGTCGCGGCAGAGCATGACGTCACCCGCGAACAACAGGATGCCTTCGCGCTGGAAAGCCAGACCCGCGCCGCAGCCGCGATTGAGGCTGGGCATTTCGCATCGCAGATTACTCCGGTGGAGGTGCGCGTGAAGCGCGATATGGTGCCTTTTGAGGTGGACGAGCACCCCAAGGCGACGACGATGGAAAAGCTGGCGGGTCTGCGCACGGTTTTTCAGAAAGACGGCACGGTCACAGCAGGCAACGCCTCAGGCATCAATGATGGCGCGGGCGCTGTTGTGTTGGCCACGGCCGAGGCGGCTGAGAAGGCGGGCCTCACGCCGAAGTTCCGCGTGTTGGGCTACGCCCATGCTGGCGTTCGGCCCGAAGTGATGGGTATCGGCCCGGTCCCGGCGGTAGAGAACCTCTTGGGGCGCACCGGGCTGTCGGTCGGCGATTTCGACGTCATCGAATCGAATGAGGCCTTCGCCGCACAGGCGTTGGCCGTGACCAAAGGGCTTGGGCTGGACGCCTCCAAGGTGAACCCCAATGGGGGCGCAATTGCATTGGGCCATCCGGTTGGCGCGACAGGGGCCATCATTACGGTGAAGGCGATGTATGAGCTGGAGCGTATTCAGGGCTCCAAAGCGCTGATCACGATGTGCATCGGGGGCGGTCAGGGCATCGCGCTCGCAATTGAGCGGATTTAGACTCTAGAGCCATTTACGACAAATCTGCGACACAGCTTGTCTTGAAGCACGCGCATTCATTAGCTTCGCATGCGTTTCGACTTCATGTGATGGCTCACGATAAAGTCGAAATGCTTTAATCTAGCCAAACTTGCGAGCGGGCGGACTGCCCGCGCGCGTCAATCACGGATAGCGTTGCCGCCCCACGGCTCAGCCCCGCGAGTTGGATATCGCGGTCATGAGCGCCTGTTTGAACGGGCGCGCCGTTCAGCAGAACCGTAAACGGCGCGTGGCCGTCGCGGATTTTGAGGGTCAGGGTCTGGGCATTCTCCAGAACGGCTCCATCCGGCGGAAAGGTGACGACCGGCGCATTGCCCAGCGCAGTCGTCTTTCCGAACCGCTGCAGAGGCGCGGGCA
The DNA here is from genome assembly GCA_038532735.1 of Pseudomonadota bacterium. Classification (GTDB taxonomy): domain Bacteria; phylum Pseudomonadota; class Alphaproteobacteria; order Rhodobacterales; family Rhodobacteraceae; genus JAHTBL01. Next base: position 398,557 of record JBCBAC010000001.1, on the reverse strand, counting down.
GTTCGGCGGAGCTGACAATCAGCGTCGCAGGCGGTGGCGCCGGCAAGGCAGTACGCTCCGTCGCGATATGATCAAAGGCCTCAAACAGGATTGGCGCGGCAAGATCGCCGCCGAATGCTCCGGGAACAGGCGTGCCGTCTGGCCGCCCCATCCAAACGCCAATCACGTGGGCCCCGTCATACCCAATCGCCCAGGCATCGCGGTAGCCGTAGGACGTGCCGGTCTTGAACGCGATCCGGCCGGGCTCCTGCCCCGTCGGAGGGTGCAGACCGGCAAGGATATGGCTAACATGCCATGCCGCCTCCGGACGCAGAAAACGCGGCTTTTGGGCTGAGTTAGTGTCTGTTTTGACCCGCAAAGCCGGGGCCTGACCGCCTTGAGCAAGTCCAGCATAGAGTTGGACAAGATCCTGCAGGCTGACACCGACACCGCCGAGTGACAGGGCAAGGCCAGGGTTGGTCCCGGGCAACTCGGGCCGCATCCCGGCGAGGCGCATTTTGGCATAGATGCGGTTGGGTCCAAGCCGCTCGGAGAGGGCTACAACGGGGATGTTGAGGGACAGCTGCAACGCGTCCCGAACCCGCAACTCCCCCCGATAGAGCCCGTCGAAGTTTTGCGGTGCGTAGGTGCCAAACTGCGTGGGGCGATCCGCGATCAGGGTCTCGGGGTGGGCGAGACCATTGTCAAAAGCCATTCCATAGATCAGCGGTTTCAGCGTCGATCCGGGAGACCGTAGCGCGCGGGTCATATCGACAAAGCCTGCGCGCCCATCCGCCCTATAGCCCGCCGACCCAACAGAGGCGAGGACCTCTCCGGTGCGATGATCGGCGGCAAGAAGCGCGACGGACATGTGCGGGTCATGCCCATGTAGGGCTTTGCGGGCGAGGATCGTCAGGCGCTGTTGTAACGCCGCGTCCAGTGTCAGGTGATGCGTCGCTTTCAGCGGCTCTTCTACACGCAAACGGTCGGTCAGATGCGGCGCGATTTGCGGGATTGCATTGCGGATAGCCGGAATAGGCTCGGAAAGGGCCGCTTGTCGGGCCTCTTTAGGGATCGGGGCGCGGGTGAGGACACGTTTACGGGCTCGCAATGCCGCCTCTGGCGCACGATCCGGGCGGCGTGCTTCCGGGGCTTGTGGCAGGGCAACCAAAAGTGCGGCTTCGGCGTCGGTTAGGCGTTTCGGCTCTTTGCCGAAATAGGCAAGCGAGGCACTCCGCACCCCCTCAATATTGCCGCCAAACGGCGCACGATTTAGGTAAAGCGCAAGAATTTCGTCCTTGCTCAAGCGCCGCTCCAACGCCAGCGCAACGCGTATCTGGCGCAGCTTGCCGGACCACGCGCCGGTGCCGCTTTGCTCCAGCAACCGGGCCGTTTGCATTGTGAGCGTCGACGCGCCCGAGACGACCTCTCCATGCCACAAAGCCTGCCCTGCCGCACGCATCATCGCGAGCGGATCGACACCGGAATGGGTACGAAACCGCTTGTCCTCATAAGCGATCAGCATGTCGATATAGTCCGGGTCGACCGCATCCAGCGATGTGTTCAACCGCCAAAGCCCATCCTCAACCGTATAGGCCCGCAGCAGGGTGCCGTTCCGATCCCGCATCTCGGTCGAAGTGTCGAGCGCGAGGGGCGGCAGCACCGTCTGGTCGACCCACAAATCGACCCTATCCTTGCCCAAAGCGGCCAGAAAGAGCGTCAGCATCAGGAGAAGGAAGAGGCGGTTCATGGCAGGATCGTCAGTGTTCCAGTTTCACCCCAGCCGCGGTCGGTCGGACGATACATATCCTCGACACTGGCAGCGGGGTGGTGGAACTGACCGGGCGAAATGGCGCGAACGATATAGGCCAGATCAAACGGCTTGTCCGAGCGCCAATCGACGGCGGCCAGAAAGCGATCCGCGCGGAACTCGGTTGTCTGCGCCGGGGGCGTTTGCAGCCAGTCGAGCCCTTGCGTATCGCCACTTCGGATGAGGTTCGGATTGTCGACTTCCAGCCCGGCGGGAAGCGGGTCATCGACCATCAGGCGTGCCTCTACCGGTCCAAGCGGCGTTACGTTCAGGACAGTTACAAGGCGCGCGCCCACAGAGATGTCGGCAGGATCAACCGGCGCACCCTCCAGCGAGAAATAGCTGCGTGTGATGCGGAAAGCGGTGCCACCCGCGGGTTCCGGCGTCACAGGAACGCCGAAGGTCGACAGCGTGATCGGTTGGGCTGTCTCGCTGGTGTTCGCGATGACGGTTGATGTGGCGGCCTGATCCTCCATCAGGCGCAACAGCGGGCCATCAACGGACGCGCCATCGACGCTAAGACCGGAGAGCGGATTGCTGTCGATCAACGCATGCGCAGCCAGCAGCGTCCATGCGGCTTCCTGAGTCGAAGGGCGGTCTGGCGTGCGACTGAGCGCAGTGATCAGCGTTTCAGTATCAATCGCGTCGGACCCTGCCTCGACCGCCAGTGTCAGCACCCCGGCAGTGTCGCGCAGACTGGTGCCATAGTCGCTGCGCCAGCCTTGGTCCGCCATCGGTTGCGCGGCTTTGCGGAACATCGCGTCCGCGCGGGTCGGATCGCCATAAAGCGCCAGCGCCGCGCCCAGTTGCGCGCGCGCCAGCGGGGTCGCGAGGGCATCTGCTTTGACGTCCGCATAGTAGCGCAGATCGCCCATCTTGGCCTGCCCTTCGCGCGCCAGCACCATCAGCGCATAGGCCAGCCCTTCGCCGCCTTCCTCGAAATCCGGAGCGTAGTTTACCGCGTTGGTGAGGTTGTCCAACGCGCGGGTGAAGGCGAGATCAGGCACCGCATAGCCCTGCGCACGGGCGCGGGACAGAAAGTCGGTCACATAGGCGTCGAGCCACAGATCACCGCTGCCCACCGACCAAAGGCCAAACGCCCCGTTGCCCGCCTGACGGGCCAGCACCGCGTCAATTGACTCGGCGATGCGGGCGTTGAGCGTTGCATCGTTGGCCTGTCCCATCGCTTGCGCCACTTGGTTCAGGTACAGCAACGGCAGCACGCGGGAGGTCACTTGCTCGGTGCAGCCATAGGGATAGCGATCCAGCGTTTGCAGCAGCCCCGGCACGTTGAGGCGCGCAAGTGGTCCGGCAGAGAGCGTGGCCGAGGCAGAGCCCGCGCGCAGCCCCGCAAAGACATCCGCGTCAAAGGTGAAGCTGTCACCGGGGTCCAGCGTGAAGCGACTGGTGCGCAGGGTTTGCGGGTCGTTCTGACGAACGGGCAGTTGCGCGGTCTGTGTCAGGATGCGCCCATCAGGCGTGGTGAGCGCGATGTCGATGGTGGCGGGGCCCACATCTTGCGCCTCAATCGGCACGGTGATGCGTTGGGTTTCGCCTTCGCCCAGCGTGAGGGTCGTTGGCGCGTTGCCGAGAGCAAGGTTTGTGGCGGACAAGGTGAGCGGCATCTCACCGGTCGGACCTTCGGTATGGGTCACCTCCAACAGCAGTCGCGTGGTGTCGCCGGGCGCCAAGAACCGAGGCGTCGTCGCAGCAACGACAACCGGGTCGCGGACGATCACGTCGGCGCTGGCTTGGCCGACGGCTGTATCGGTCCACACGACGGCCATGACCCGGACGGTGCCGTTGAAGGCGGGCAGGTCGAAAGGCACCTCGGCAGTGCCATCGGGGCCGATGGTCACCGGGCCGCTGAAGAACGACACAAGGTCTTTTGGCGGCGGCGCTTGCTGATCAAGCCCACGCGTCGCATCGCCTCCAGAACGCACAGCCCCCATGGTGCCATGGAGCCCGTCGATCAGCCGTCCGTAGATATCGCGGATGCCCATCCCAAGGCGGCGCTGGCCGAAATAGTGGCCTTGCGGATCGGGCGCGTCGAACCCGGTGAGGTTCAAAATGCCAAGATCCACAGCAGCGACGGCGGCGTAGGCCATCTCACCCGGCGCGATACCGTCGACAGTCAATCGGGATGTCAGCGGCGCGCGGGGTTGAGCCATTTCGGGCAAGGTTAGGGTCACATTCAGAGCCTTCTCACCGGGATCAATCGCGGCATGGGCAAGGCCCAACGCGCGCGACGGGTTGCGGCCTGCAGGGGCATCAAGCGGGCGGATCACGGTGGCGGTTACATAGGCTCCGGTGCCCCAGTCGTCCGTCACATCAAGGGGGATCAGATTTTCGCCTTCGGTGACCTCGACAGCTTTCATCGCGATCAGGCGGTTGGACATGACCTGCACCAGCGCTGTGCCAGCTGCGCGGGGCACAATGCGCAGGGTCGCTGTGTCGCCGGCATTATATTGCGGTTGATCGAGGGAAAGCTCCAATGTGTCAGGCGTGGCGCTTGCATCGGCGGCGGCATACCAACCCGCCGAGAAGGTGGTGGAGGCCGCGACGAAAGCGCCATCGGTGCGCTCAACACGCAGTTCATACTGGCCCCAATCGACAGGCGTTTCGATTGCGGTCGCAGCATCGCCAAGGGAGGCGGTGCCGGTACTGATTCGCGTCCGCGTCGTTGTGGGTTCCCACTGCCAGCGCCCATTCAAGGAATACCATTGATAGCGAGTCTCGAGCCGGTTCAGAGTCCATGTGACCTCCATCGGGCGCGGCGCTTGACCGGGGCCAATGGCGATCAGGTCGAAGGCTGCCGTCGCGCCTTGGCTTAGCGTGCCGTCAAATTGCGGCTTGATACCGATCATAGGCGTGTCGGGCAGGACGATCCGGGTCAGGCTCCGCTCCACCGGGCGGCCAGAGCCTTCGGCGACACGAGTAGTGACGTCCAGCTCAAGCGGACGATCGGGCTGGGTCAAGTCCGGCAGGGTAACCGGTATCGTCGCGCGGCCCTCGGCATCCGTCTTTCGGTCGAAAGGCAAGCTCGTGGCGGCAGCTTGAATCGGCTGATCGGCGCGCCCGAACTGATAACCGGGAAAGGCGTCGAGCCCCGAGGCCGCGCGTAGCACGACATCGCCTTCGATGCGCAGATCAGCGGCAGGTGCGCCGAAAAGATAGCGCGCCTCAATCGCCAAGGGCGGGCGGTCGCCCAGCGCAATTGTCTCGGGCAGATCGAGTGTGAAATCGAGGCGTTCGGGCAGGAAATCCTCAACCAGAACGCGGGTGTCGGCCAAAGCGGAGCCCTCCAGATCGGCTTTCACCTCGATCCGCCATGTCCCGCGCGGCACGGCATCCGCCAGAGGCAAGGCCAGCACATGCCCCCCAGCGACCGGATCGGCGGAGAGATGACGGCTATACTCCACCCCATCCGGCCGCGTCAGGATGGCGGTCAGAGGCAGAGCATCAATGGCAGCCGCTTTGCCGTCGCGGGCGAGCGCTGTCAGGTGGATCGTCTCCCCCGGTCGATAGGCACCGCGATCTGTGGTCAGAAAGACGTCGATGGGCGGGGCGGGCGGTCGCCCCTCCACCCCGCGATCCGACAGGTCGAAGGCGGGATCGGTGAGCGACAGGAAGGCCATGTCGTCCCCAGATTGGACGGTGACCAAGGCAGGCGCGCTGCCGCCTGTGCCACGGGTGAGCCCTTCGGCGAAACGGGCATAGCCATCCGCATTGGTCGACGCCTCCCCTAGCACCGAATTGGCGCGGGAGATCAGCGTGACGGTGACATTCTCGCGCGCCGCCGCATCGCTGAGACCACGCACGAAAACATGCAGCCCATCCGTGCCCGATAGCGTTGTCACGCCCAGATCAGAGATGACAAACCACTGCATCGCAGCAGGCGTCTCATAGGGGTCAGCGCCGGGGATGGCGGCTTGCAGAACGTAGACGCCCGCAGGCAGCGGCGCGATAATCTGGTCCATCGGCAGGCGCGTGGTCATATCGCGGTTGAGCGTGTTTTGCACTTCACCCACACCACTCCAAAGCTCCTCCGACAGGTCGGCGCCAAAACGATCCTGCTGCCAAGCGGGCAAGGGCCGCCCAAAGAAATCCTCCTGAATGGCGCGTAGCAGATTGCGGTCGGACACACGGCGCAGCGTCAGATCGACAGTGTCAGTGTTGACCGTCTCAATCGGCAGCGCAGCGGTGTCTGTTTTGGGCAAGACATAGCCCCGACCGGGAAACCGAACAGCGGGGTCGCGGTCCGCCACATAAAGCGTGATTTCCGTCGATTTGCTGAGCGTTTCGCCGGATTTTGCGGGCAGCCCTTCACGCAAGGCGATGCGATACCGTTCGCCGTGCTGAACCCCTTCAACGCAAAGCTGACGGCCCTCCGCCGTCACGGCCAGATCATCTGCAGGCAGCTGCACAAAGGGGCGATAATCGATGCTGTCCCCGGCCAGATCTTCCGACATCACCGCACAAATCCGCGGACGCGCGGAGTTGTTGTTCACTTGCGTTTCAATGACCCGAAACCCGTAGGTGTTGATCGCGCGATCAAGCTGGGCGGTCACTTCAGCGCGGAGCTCAATCGATTGAGCCAAACGCAATGCCGGGATCATGTCGCGGCCACGGCCCTGTGCTTCGAGGGCGCGGGCGAGGGTCTGCAGCGCCCAAACACGCGCTCCGTCCGTATCGGCGCGCAGATAGGCGTTGATGGCAGCACTTTTGGCGGTGTTCTGCATGCGGCTGCGCTGGTTTCCGGTGCGCTCCGCCTCCGCCAGAGACAACGACGCATAGTCCGCCCAAAGGTCAGACGTATCGGTGAGCGAAATCGCGGCACCAAGCAGACGCAGAGCGCCAAGTGGGTCGCCTGCGGTTTGCCGCGCGCGGGAGGCCGCGATCAGATCACTGGCCTGAGCCCCATTGGCCGGATGCGCAACACCCATGCTTAGGGCTTGGGTTTTCGCTTCTGCCAGCTCGGCCTCATTCAGGAAAGACAGATCAACGGCACGCGCTGCGCTGGTTGTGATCACAGTCGGATCAGCGTCGATTACGATGGCTGAGACCGCGCCGTCATAAGGTATCTGCTCGGACACATCGGATTTGAGAAAACACGCGTTAGAGCGGCGGTTGAACGTGAAAGCCTGACACGCGCCTTCGGCAAGACAGGCGGCCTGACAGCGCTCTAGCGTCACATCAAAGAAAGACGCCACATCGCCACCGAAGAAATCCACATTCGTGCTAACGGCCAGACGCCTGTCTGGCACCGGATCGCTCGCATAGACAGGCAAGGCAAAGCACAAGATCAAGAGGGCGGCGAGACTGCGGAGCATGGCGTTTCCTTTCAGGCTGCCCTCATGCTGGCACGAGCCCCTGCGCGATGGCAACGATTCCTGCCTTAGCCCGCGGCGTGGTTAAAGGGTTCTTCACCATCTGCTCTTAATGTCACTGCAACTTAAGACGGACGCAGGCATGACGGCCACCAACAGATTGCTGGAAGAACGCCGCGCGCGGCTGAGCGCGGAGCGGTTGCTTGAACAAAAACAGGCAGAGCTTTTTGCGGCCAACAAGAAACTGGGCACCCATGCGCAGAAGCTCTCCGAAGAGATTGTCGAGATCCGGGATGAGAACTCTCGCGTGCGCTCCGATCTGGCGCGTGCGACGCTCAAGGCGGGCATTGCCGAACGGCGCCTGTGGGATTCGATTGAAACGATTCATGATGGCTTTGCGGTCTTTGACAATGATGGTCAGCTGATCGCCGCGAACCGATCTTATATCGCGGTCTTTGACGGGCTTGAGGAAGTGACCGTTGGCGTGCCCTACGTCCGTATTCTCCAGCTTCTGACCGAAGAAGGTATCGTTGATACCGGCGATCTGAGCATCGCGGAATGGCGGGCGATGATGACCCAGCGCTGGCAGGCGGATGTCATTGAGCCGATCACGCTGCGGCTCTGGAACGACACGTATGTCAAGCTGATCGACCGACGCGGCGGGGAAGGCGACATGGTGAGCCTCGCACTCGATATCACGGACACAATCCGGTACGAGAAAGAGCTGCGTGCCGCACATGCCGAGGCCGAAGCCGCGACCCGCGCCAAGTCCGCGTTCCTTGCCAATATGAGCCACGAAATCAGGACGCCGATGAACGGCGTCGTCGGCATGGCCGAGCTGATGCAGGACAGCGAGCTGACCGAGGAACAGCGGCTTTATGTCGATACGATCAAAAGCTCTGGTGAGGCCTTGCTGGTCATCATCAATGACGTGCTGGATTACTCGAAGATCGAAGCGGAAAAGCTGACTTTGAACACCGCAGATTTCGATCTGGAACGGTGTTTGCACGAGGTTGTCATGCTGCTGCAGCCCATCGCCCGCGACAAGGGGATTGAGCTGCTGATCGACTATGACATGTTCCTGCCCGCAGGGTTTCATGGCGATCCCGGGCGCATCCGGCAGGTGTTGACCAACATCATCGGCAATGCGGTGAAGTTTACCACCGAAGGCCATGTTCTGATCCGCGTTACGGGGCATCCCGATGGCGAGGACCCGCTGGATATGAAAGTACATATCGCGATCGAGGATACGGGCATCGGGATCGCCGAGAATATGATCGAGCATGTCTTCGGCCAGTTCAATCAGGTCGAAGACGAAAAGAACCGCAAGTTTGAAGGGACGGGCTTGGGCCTGGCCATTTCCAAGCAGTTGGTGGAGCTGATGGATGGCGAGATTTGGGTCGAGAGCGAAGTGGATGTGGGCTCTTGCTTCGGCATGTATATCCGCATGCCTGCGCTTGAAGGTCAGGAGGTTGAGCCGCTGAACCTACCCACCGGGCTTCAACATGTGCTGTTGGTTAAGGACGATCAGGTCACGCGGACGATTGTGGCAAAGCAGCTGTCCGCCCTCGGGGTGACGCCCGATGTCTGTGCCGATAGCGAAAGCGCCTTGGCTCTGGCCGAAGAGACGGCTTATGACCTGCTGATCGTCGATCTGGGAACCGCAACGCGCGACGGCGAAACGCTGGTTGCCGATCTACGGCGGGCCGGGATGACAGTTCCAGCGATTGTGATGTCCTCGGCACCCAATGCGGCCGCGCAAGATGAAGACACTGTGATGCATCTTCAAAGCACAGGGATGCGGCAAGACCTTGTCGGGCTGATCCACGATCTTTGCCCTTCCAAAGAGGTGCCGCTGCGCAAGATGCGGGTGCTCGCAGCGGATGATAACCGGACCAATCGGCTGGTGCTGGAGAAGATGCTCAAGGGTCTTGATATCGAGTTGCAATTTGCCACGGATGGGAATGAGGCTGTGGCCGGGTATCAGGCGTTCAAACCCGATCTGATCTTTATGGATATCTCGATGCCCAATAAGGACGGCAAGGAGGCCACCCGCGAGATCCGCGCGCTAGAGACCGGCGACCCGATCCCGATCTGCGCGGTTACGGCTCACGCGATGGAGGGAGATGCGGACCCGCTAAGAGAGGCGGGGCTGGACCATTACCTGACAAAGCCCGTGCGCAAGAAGGCGCTATATGAGCTTATTGAAGACGTAATGCCGGACGGTGTGTTGCCGGTGTTCCCGGATGCTCAGGTCGGGTAGTCGCGCAGGAAGACCCAGCGGTCGCCTTCGGTCATCTCGGCATTGAAGGCGTAGCCGCCGCTGTCGAAATCCTTGAGACCTTCGGGCATGGTGATGCGTCGCTCAATCATAAAGCGGGCCATCGCACCACGGGCTTTCTTGGCGTAAAAGCTGACGATCTTGGGCGCACCGTTTTTCATTTCCATGAAGACCGGCGTAATCACCCGCAGCTTGAGCGCGTCGAGATCGACCGCGCCGAAATACTCTTGCGAGGCACAGTTGACGAGGGTGTCGGTCCCCACGGATTTTGCCTGTTTATTGAGCAGTTTCGAGATGTCCGCGCCCCAGTAATCATAAAGCGTGTTGCCGTGCTCATTTTTTAGGCGGCTGCCCATCTCCAAACGATAGGGCTGAATGTCGTCCAAAGGCCGCAGCGCGCCGTAAAGGCCGGACAGGATGCGGAGGTGATCCTGGGCATAGTCCAGATCATCCTTGTCGAGCGTGCCAGCCTCCAGACCCTGATAGGTGTCACCAGCAAATGCGAGCACAGCGGGTTTGACCGCGTCCGCCTTGGGGCGCGGCTTGAAATCGGCGAAACGATCGGCGTTCAGCTTGGCTAGGTTTTCAGAAATATGCATAAGCTTTTGTAGCTCACCGACGCTGAGATCACGGGCGACGCCTGCCAGTTCGACGGCACGTTTCTGGAACACCGGCTTGGTTGGTTCGATGCCCGAAACAGGCTCCATATCGAGCTTCTTGGCAGGCGAAATTACAACGAGCATCCGAACCCCCTTTTGGTGCGTCTTGCTTATTTAGCGGGTTGTGCGGCGGCCTCAAGCCTCGCGCAGAATATCGAGGAACGCGTCGCCAAAGCGTTCGGCCCGACGTTCCCCCAGGATGCGAGTCAGCGTGCCGGGATCGCGGGGTTTGGTACTGGCGATCTTGGCGAGCAAGGACGCGGAACAGGTGAGCGGTTTGTCGAAGCCGTCCGCCCCCCGCGCCAGATCGGCCTGCACTTCGAGCAGGCGGTCATAGATCGAGCCTTCGTTGCGACCCGCGAGTTTGCGGCGGGCGGGGTGGGTGTCTTCGACGGCGCCGTTGATGACCTCAAGAAAGGCTGCGCCGTAGCTTTCCAGCTTCTTCGCGCCGACGCCGCCGATGCCTGCCATCGCGTCCAGATCGGCAGGGCGCTTTTCAGCCATTTCGATCAGGGTGCGGTCGTTGAAAATGATGTAGGCGGGCACGCGCGCGGCCTCTGCCAAGGCGCGGCGCTTGGCTTTAAGCGCGGAAAGCAGCGGCGCGTCTTCTTCGGAGACGAGGGTTTTCACGGCGGGGCGGCGTTTTCCGGCGGCTTTGATCGTGTCGCGGCGTAGCTCAATTGTGGCTTCATCGCGCAGGATCGGGCGGGCGGCGTCGGTCATGCGCAGGGCACCGTGGCGGTCGGGATCAGGGCGCACCAGATCGTGGCCCATCATTTGTCGGAAGACAGCCTGCCATTGGCGTTTGTCATATTCGGTGCCGACGCCGAAGGTAGGGAGGTTGTGATGGCCGCGGGCGGTCACTTTGTCGGTTTGATTGCCGAGCAGGATGTCGATCAGATGGCCGGACCCAAACCACTCCTCCGTCCGCAGAATGGCGGAAAGGGCTTTGCGGACAGCGACGGTGCCGTCGAAGGTTTCGGGCGGGGTGTCGCAGAGGTCGCAGTGACCGCAGGGCTCGGAGGTTTCGGCAAAGTAGCCTAACAGCGTTTGGCGGCGGCAATTGAGGGCTTCGGCCAGACCGAGCAGTGCGTTCAGGCGCGTGTGATCGGCGGCGCGGCGTTCGGGCGGAGCAAGGCCTTCGTCGATTTGAGAGCGGCGGAGGCGGATGTCTTCCGGGCCGAACAGGGTTAACGTCTCGGCAGGGGCACCATCGCGCCCAGCACGGCCGATTTCCTGGTAATACGCCTCAATGGATTTGGGCAGATCGGCATGGGCGACCCAGCGGATGTCGGGCTTGTCGATACCCATCCCGAAGGCGACCGTCGCGACGACAATCAGGCCGTCTTCCTGCTGGAAGCGGCGTTCGACGATGCGGCGATCCTCCGCCTCCATCCCGCCGTGATAGTGGCAGGCGGAGTGACCGGCTTCGCGCAGGGCTTGCGCCAGCGTTTCGGTTTTGGCCCGGGTTCCGCAATAGACGATGCCGGATTGGCCTTTACGGGCATCCGCGAAGTCGAGGATTTGGCGACGCGGGCTGTCTTTGCTTACGAAAGCCAAGTGGATATTGGGGCGATCGAAACCATGAAGGAAGTTCTGCGGCGGCTCACCGTCAAAGAGACGGGTGACGATTTCCTCGCGCGTTTCGGGATCGGCTGTCGCGGTGAAGGCGGCCAAAGGCACGTCGAGGGCGCGGCGCAGCTCGCCAATGCGCAGATAGTCGGGGCGGAAATCATGGCCCCACTGGCTGACGCAATGGGCCTCATCGACGGCGATCAGGCTGACATTGATCCGCTTGAGCATGGTAAACGCGCTGGCGGCAGCGAGGCGTTCAGGGGCCATGTAGAGGAGTTTCAGCTCCTCCCGCTCAAGCGCATCCCAGACGGCGTCGGTTTCCTCGGGCGTATTTCCAGAGGTCAAAGCGCCTGCGGCAACGCCAGCTTGTTGCAGCCCGTGCACCTGATCTCGCATGAGGGCGATGAGGGGGGAGATGACGACGGTTACGCCTTCGCGGCAAAGCGCAGGCAATTGGAAACACAAGGATTTCCCGCCGCCCGTCGGCATGATGGCAAGGGTGTTTTGACCGGCGGTCACAGCCTCTACGATCTCTTCCTGACCGGGGCGAAAGCCATCGAATCCGAAGACTTCCGCCAGAAGCTGTTGCGCTTGGGGCATGGGACCTGTTCGTTATTTTACCGCTCTTTGATGTGAGACTCCCACACTAAGATTCGGTGAACAAGTCCGAAGTTAGAGAAAGAGTGCGACGTTGTTTTGCAGGATGATGCGGATCGCAATCAGGCCGACAAACGCGACAAGAGGCGCAAGGTCGAGGCCGCCGGTGTCGGGAAGGATACGGCGGATCGGGCCGTAGATCGGCTCTAACAGGCGGTTCAGACCGTTCCAGATATTGTTCACGATCGGCTGATAGAGGTTGAGCACCTGAAAGCTGATCAGCCAACTCATGATGATATGCGCGATCATGATGAACCACGCGACATCGAGGATCAGCATGATGATTTGATAAAGCGATTGCATGGGCACCCCTTTTACGACTGCGTTCTAGGTAGGACGCAGACCGCAAAAGCGCAAGGATACCGCGAAGTCATGGTTGACGTGAACGTCAACTTGCATACCGTCTTACGCATGTACCCGTTCATCCGCCTTGCCTATCAGTTCTTCGTTCACCGGAAGGATCCGTCGCTTGATCTGACGGGGACGCATGTCTCCCATCACATCTGCTGGCCATGGGATATTGATCTGTGGATGGAGCTAAACAACGGGCGCACGCTGACGCTTTATGATCTGGGTCGATTGCCGTTGGCGGGCCGGGTCGGGCTAATCGCGATGCTGCGACAGCAAAAGTGGAGCCTGACGATGGCCGGTGTCTCTGTGCGGTATCGCAGGCGGGTGCGGATGTTCGAGAAGGTCGAGATGCGCAGCCGGGCTGTTTGCTGGGACGACAAGTTCATCTATCTCGAGCAGTCGATGTGGAAGGCGAACGGGGAGTGCGCGAACCACGCGCTCTACCGGTCGGCGATTACGGATCGGAACGGGATTGTCGCCCCTCAGACGGCCTTGAAAGCGCTTGGCCGAGAAGACCCAAGCCCTGAGACACCGGACTGGATTGCAGCGTGGATCGCGGCGGATGCGCAGCGGCCCTGGCCTCCGATGCAATGAAAGATTGCGCGGGAGCGACCAGCCTGTCTTAATCCTCTCAAACGGAGGGGTGCATGGCCGAAATTTCCGCGCAAAAGCGCATCTGGGGGTGGATCGCTTTTGATTGGGCGACGCAGCCGTTTTATACGCTACTACTGACTTTCATCTTCGGCCCCTATTTCGCCGCCATCGCCACGCAAGCCTTTATGGACAGCGGCCTGACTGAACAGGTCGCGGATGCCCGCGCGCAAAGCATGTGGTCACTGGGGCAAACGGTGAGCGGTTTGTTCATCGCGTTCTCGGCCCCGGTGTTGGGGGCTGTCGCGGACAGTGCCGGCAAGAAGCTGCCGTGGATCATCGTCTTTTCGGTCATGTATGTCGTCGGCGCGTGGTCGTTGTGGGGCCTGACCCCAGATGGCGATGGGCTTTGGTTTGCGCTTATCGCGTTCGGCATTGCCTTTGTCGGCGCAGAGTTTGCGTTGATCTTTACCAATGCGATCCTGCCCTCGCTTGGCGATGATGCGGAGGTGGGGCATCTGTCGGGCAAGGGTGCCTCAATTGGCTATTGGGGCGGCGTGGCGAGCCTGATCATCATGCTCATGCTTTTCGCCGAGAACGACACGGGCAAGACACTGATCGGTCTTGATCCGCTGCTGGGGCTCGATGCTGCGGCGCGAGAGGGCACGCGGGCTGTGGGGCCGTTTGTGGCGATCTGGTTCATGGTGTTCATGATCCCGTTCTTTCTATGGGTGCGGGAGACGCCGAAAGCGCGGGTGCCGGGGGACAAGATCGGGGATGCGTTAAAGCAGTTGGGCAAGACGCTGCGCAATATCCTCAAGCGGCGGAGCTTGGCAGCCTATCTGCTGTCGTCGATGTTCTACCGAGACGCGTTGAATGCGCTTTACGGGTTTGGCGGTGTCTATGCGACGCTGGTGCTGGATTGGTCGATTATCATGATCGGTGTGTTTGGGATCATCGGCGCAATCACAGCTGCTGTGGCCACCTATATCGGCGGGCTTTGCGACCGGCGGTTTGGGCCGAAACCAGTGATTATTACCACGATCCTGATCCTGATTGCGGTCTGTGTGGTCATTGTCGGAATGAGCCGCGAGCAATTGTTCGGCGTGCCGTTGGCCGAAGGATCGTCCCTGCCCGACATCATCTTCTATATTTGCGGGGCAAGCATTGGCGGCGCGGGAGGTGCGCTTTATGCGGCGTCCCGGTCGATGATGGTGCGCCACGCCAACCCGGACCGCCCGACGGAGGCGTTCGGGCTTTTTGCGCTGTCGGGCAAAGCGACGGCTTTCCTCGCGCCAGCGTTGATCGGGATTGTCAGCTATCTGACCAACTCTCCGCGCATTGGGGTCTCTCCGATCATTCTGCTCTTTCTCATCGGTCTCTTTCTGCTACGCTGGGTTGAACCCGAAGGAGATCGCAAGACATGGTTCGGATCGCAGCAGCCCTCCTGATCGCGCTTGGTCTGGCTCTGCCCGCCGCGGCACAGACCGAAGCCAAACAGTATTTCGGACGTGAGAAAGTGGGCTCACCCCACAAGCCCGCGCCATTTGGTGGCTATGCGAAAGGCTGCATGGCGGGCGGTGTGCAATTGCCCGAGACCGGGCCGACATGGCAGGCGATGCGACTGTCGCGCAACCGCAATTGGGGCCATCCCGAAACGATTGATTTCATCAAGGATTTGAGCGCAAAAGCTGCGCGGCAACCCGGCTGGAACGGGCTTTATATCGGCGATATCTCGCAGCCGCGGGGGGGGCCGATGCTGACCGGGCATCGGTCGCATCAGATTGGTCTGGATATCGACATCTGGATGCTGCCTGCGGACAATTTGCGGCTCAGCCGGAACCAGCGGGAGAATATCTCAAGCATTTCGATGCGCCGGGCGAAGGGCGCTTATGTGAACAGCAGCTGGACCCGCGCGCATCACGAGATCATCAAGGCGGCGGCAAAAGACAAACGCACGGCCCGGATTTTCGTCTTTCCGGGTGCCAAGGTTCAGATGTGCAAGGACGCGAAAGGCAACCGCGCGTGGTTGCGCAAGGTCCGGCCCTGGTTTGGGCATCACTATCATTTCCATGTGCGGCTGAATTGCCCGCGCGGCGCGCGTGGATGTGTGGAGCAACCTGCCCCGCCCGCTGGCGATGGCTGCGCGGATGCGGTGCAATGGTCCAACAACATCATCAATCCGCCGCCCCCTGATCCGAACGCCAAACCGCGCCCACCGCGGCGAGAGCTTGTGCTGGCGGACCTGCCTCAACAATGTCGCGCTGTCTTGTCGTCGCGCTGACGCTGTGGGCCGGGGCGGCCCTTGCGCAGGCGGAATACATCGGAAGCTATACGTGGAGTGACGGTGCCGAGGCCTTTGGTGGGTTCTCTGGTATCGAGGTATTCGACGGCGGTGCGCGGATGGTCACGATCAGTGATCGTGGGTGGATCGCACAAGGGCGTCTGGTGCGCGACGGCGATCAGATCACCGGGGTCGCTGATCTGGTGCTGACGCCTATTCAGGACCAGAACGGCGATACGTTGCCGCGCTATTTCGATGACAGCGAAGGGCTGGCGCGGGCGGCGGATGGCGGGCTTTATATCTCGTTCGAGGGCAATCACCGGGTTGCGTTTTACCCTGAGGCCGAGGGACCGTCGCAGCCGATGCCACGGCACCCGGATTTTGAGGGGATGCAGAATAACTCGTCGCTGGAGGCGCTAGCGATTGATGCAGACGGCGCGCTCTATACGCTGCCGGAGCGGTCCGGGTCTTTGGACGTTCCCTTCCCGGTTTACCGATTTCGGGATGGTGTTTGGGATCAGCCATTCAGCTTGCGGCGCGAACCGCCTTTCCTGCCAACCGGTGCAGATATCGGACCGGACGGGCGCTTTTACCTGCTGGAGCGGCATTTCAACGGGCTGGGGTTCGAGACCCGCGTCCGGCGTTTTGCCATGGATGGGAGCGGTGAAGAGACGTTGCTACAAACCGGGTCGATGGAGCATGACAACCTTGAGGGGATCAGCGTTTGGCGCGATGCCACGGGTGATCTGCGGCTGACGCTGATCTCGGACGATAACTTTCGCTTCTTCCAGCGCACAGAAATCGTAGAATACCGCCTGCGCGATTGATCTTGCCAAGGTCCAAGGCGCGCCCTAAAAGCGCGCTGTTCCGGCGAGGTGTCGGAGCCAAGTCTCCGCGACCTTGTAAAAACGGATCATATTATGTCCAAGCATCATCTTCCGGGCATCATTGCGATGGCGATCATCGTTCTGACGTCCAATATTCTTGTCCAGTTCCTGTTCGGCAACTGGCTGACTTGGGGTGCGTTTACGTATCCCTTTGCCTTCCTTGTCACCGATATCATGAACCGTGTTTATGGCCGCAAGGCCGCACAGCAGGTTATTTTGATCGGCTTCATTGTGGGCGTCTTCTGTTCGCTGGTTGGCGCGCAAATTCAGGGCGAATTCGGCCCGCTGGTGACCTTCCGCATCGCATTGGCGTCGGGATTTGCCTTCCTTGTGGCGCAAACGCTAGACGTGGTGATCTTTGATCGCCTGCGCAACGCGAATGGCTGGTGGAAAGCGCCGCTGACGTCGACCGTCATCGGATCGGCTGTGGATACGGCACTGTTCTTCACCATCGCCTTCTCGGCCATGTTCGTCTTCCTTGAGCCAACAAACGATGTCAGCTGGGCCGGAGAGGTTTTGCCGATGCTGGGTGTGGGTCCCGAAGCGCCGCTTTGGGTATCGCTCGCCTTTGCAGACTGGCTGGTGAAACTGTCGCTGGCGATCATCGCGCTGGTGCCGTTCCGGATCCTCGTCGACAGAATGTTGGCCCGAACCGTATAAACCTTTTGACTTATCCACAAGATGTGGCACGCTCCTAGTTGAGTTCAACAACTGAAAGGAGGTGGTCCAGTGTCGAGAGAGGTATTGGAGAGAGGTGTCGGAACAGGTCGGGAGGCCCGCCGCTAAGGCAGCCCTAAGCGGTCGAAGCGCCGCCTGATTTGGATGAGGTCCTAACCGGCCCCACCTCCGTAAGTCTCGAAGGGCCGTCCGTTTTCCGGGCGGCCCTTTCTTGTGGGCGAATGTTCAGGTTAGGTAGGGCCATGTTGCGGATCACCGACAAAATCACCTTGGAAGACTGGGAAATGTCCGAGGCCTTCACCCGCTCGCAAGGGCCGGGTGGGCAGAATGTGAACAAGGTATCGTCAGCAGTGGAGTTGCGGTTCGAGGCAGAGCGCTCACCGAACTTGCCGGAGCCGGTCAAGCGCCGCTTGAAGCGATTGGCGGGGCGGCGATGGACCTCCGACGGGGCGGTGCTGCTGCGGGTGGAGGAGACGCGCTCGCAGGCGCGCAACCGCGAGATTGCGAAAGAGCGGTTGGTGGAGCTGATCTGCAAAGCGTTGGAAAAGCCCAAGCGGCGCATCCCGACGCGGCCCACGTTAGGTTCAAAGAAGCGGCGGTTGGCGGAGAAAGCCAAGCGCGGCGAGGTGAAAGCCTTACGCGGCAAAGTGACGAGGGACGAATGAGCGATCTGCTGGAGCGGCGGGCGCGGTTGTTGGGCTCGAACGTGCCGACCTTCTACGAGGACCCGGTGCATATCGTGCGCGGCGAAGGCGTTTGGCTTTGGGATGCGGACGGTCGCAAGTATCTCGATTGCTATAATAACGTGCCGCATGTGGGCCATTGTCATCCGCACGTGGTCGAGGCGATCACGCGGCAGGCGTCAGTTCTCAACACGCACACGCGGTATCTGCATGAGGGTATTCTGGATTATGCAGATCGACTCACGGCCACTTTGAGCCACGATCTGGATCAGATGATTATGGTCTGCACTGGATCGGAAGCGAATGACATCGCGCTGCGGATGGCGCAGGCGGTCACGGGTAAGACCGGATTCATCGCGACGGACAACACCTATCACGGGAACACGCTGGCGACCTCACAATTGTCGACGCGGCGTCCTCCGATTGGCGGGTATCCGGAGCATGTTCGGTTGGTGCCTGCGCCGGACACAGTGCGACCTGTTGGCGGCAGTTTGGAGGGCCAAGCGGAGGCGTTTGCGGAGAACGTGGCGCGGGCGATTGCGGAGTTGGAGGCAAATGGCTGCGGGTTTGCGGGGTTCATGCTGTGTCCAACCTTTGCCAATGAAGGGTTTCCGGCGTTGAAGCCAGGGTTCTTGGACAAGACGGCCGAGGTGATCCGCGAGGCGGGTGGCTTAATCCTGTGCGATGAGGTTCAGCCCGGATTTGGACGGATCGGGGAGGCGTTCTGGGGCCATGACTGGCTGGGCTTTGCGCCGGATGTGGTGACGGTGGGCAAGCCAATGGCGAACGGTCATCCGGCGGCAGCCGTTGTCGCACGACCAGACGTGATGGGCGCATTTCGCACAGCGTTTGGGTATTTCAATACGTTCGGCGGCAACCCGGTGAGTTGTGCTGCCGCGATGGCGACACTGGACGTGATCGAGGATGAGGGTTTGCAGGAAAACGCGCGGGTTGTCGGGGCGCATGCGTTGGCGCGATTGCGCGCGATTGAGCATCCGTTGAAGGCGGAGGCGCGGGGCTTAGGGCTGTTCTTCGGGATCGAGTTTGTTGAGGCGGATAGGGCTCCGGCGACGGACTTCACGGCTGGGATTGTCGAGAAGATGAAAGCGCGTGGGATCCTCTTGAACCGGATCGGGCGGGATATGAACACGCTGAAGATGCGCCCTCCGATGCCGTTTGGGATCGAGCATGCTGATCTGGTCGTCGACACTCTGGAAGAGGTTCTGCAAGAGGATCGCAATGACTGACCTGACCGAACTGGCGGCCGAGATTTGCGCGGCTTGGGGACCGCTCGCGCAAGCGCCCAAGCTGATCGTGAACCGCGAGAATGCGGTGTTTGAGGTGCATCTAGCCTCGGGCGCGCGCGGGGCGCTTCGGCTACATCGCGTCGGATATCAGACCGCCGATAGCATCCTGTCAGAGCTGCGTTGGACTGAGCGGCTGGCGGAAGCGGGCTTTGCCTGCCCGGTGCCATTGCGGACCTCAGACGGGGCGCTGACCGTTCAGGTGGAGGGCGCGCCGATGGCGTCGCTAATCGGCTGGATCGACGCAGAACCGATTGCGGATATGAACAACGAGGACGGACCAGAACCTGCCCTCTATCACGCTGTTGGCGCGTTGATTGGTGAGCTTCACAACCGCACGGATGAGATTGACCAGGCCGGGATCACACGCCCCTTCTGGTCGCGCGAAACGCTGCTGGGGGAGACACCGATCTGGGGGTGTTTCTGGGACAATCCCGCGCTGACATCTGAGGAGAAAGCGCTTTTTCAGGATGCGCGGGCGAAGGCGGACGCGGCTTTGTCGTCGCTGGTTGACCCAGATATGGGGCTGATCCATGCCGATCTTTTACAGGAAAACATTCTGCATCGTGACGGCGCGCTTTGGCTGATCGACTTTGATGATGCCGGGTTTGGCTATCGCCTTTACGATCTGGGAACCGCTTTGGTTCAACATGTCTACGACCCGCGATATCCTGCATTTTGCGATGCGCTGCGGCGGGGATATGAAGAGGTTCGCAACGTTGAGGTGCGCCAGGAAGACCTACAACTCTTCACCTTGCTGCGCGGGTTTGCGTCTTGCGGATGGATCATCAGCCGCGCCGCGGCGGACGACCCCATCCATCGGGTCTATGCGGACCGCGCCGTGATGCTGGCGCGGGAGTTCATCGGCTAGACCAGCACCTCGGACGCTTCTTGTGCCCCGACGCCGAAGACACGCTTATACCGCTCAATCTCGGCTGCGGGGCCCATGGCTTTATTCGGGTTGTCCGATAATTTGACCGTGGGTTTGCCGTTGGCCGAGACGGCTTTGCAGACCAGCGAAAAAGGGGATAGCGCATCGTTGGGGACGAGCCCGCGGAAGTCGTTGGTCAGCAACGTGCCCCAGCCGAAGGAGACTTTCACACGCCCGGCGAACTGGTTTTGCAGCTCGATCACTTTGGCAACGTCGAGGCCATCCGAGAAGATAACCAATTTTTGCGTGGGGTCTTCGCCGCGCGACGTCCACCAGTTGATAGCGGTTTCAGCTGCCGTAGCGGGATCGCCACTGTCCACGCGTATACCGGTCCAACCGGCAAGCCAATCGGGGGCGCCTTCAAGGAAACCTTTGGTGCCATAGGTGTCGGGCAGGATCACGCGGAGGTTGCCATCGTGCTCCTCATGCCAATCAGCGAGGACCTTGTAGGGCGCGTGGCGCAGGGCCTCGTCATCCTCGGCCAAGGCTGAGTAGACCATGGGAAGCTCGTGAGCGTTGGTGCCAATCGCCTCCATCTCGCGGCGCATGGCGATGAGGCAGTTAGAGGTGCCCACGAATTTCTCGCCCAGCCCTTCCTGCATCGCCTGCACGCACCAATCCTGCCAGAGGAAAGAGTGCCGACGGCGGGTGCCGAAATCAGCGATACGCAGGTCATCGACACCGCGCAGCGCCTCAACCTTTTCCCACAGTTTGGTCATGGCGCGGGCGTAGAGCACCTGAAGCTCGAACTTGCCCATGTCTTTCAAGACCGCGCGGCCACGCAGCTCCATCAACACGGCGAGGGCGGGGATTTCCCATAGCATGACCTCTGGCCAAGCCCCTTCGAACGTCAGCTCGTATTGGCCGTCGCGCTTTTCAAGGTGGTAGGGGGGCAGGCGCAACCCCTCGAACCACTCCATGAAGTCGGGGCGGAACATCTGGCGTTTGCCATAGAACGTGTTGCCGCGCAGCCATGTGCTTTCGCCGCGCGCGAGAGACAGGGAGCGGATGTGATCGAGTTGTTCACGCAACTCGCCCTCGTCGATCAGCTCGGCCAGTTTGATATGCTTCGAGCGGTTGATAAGGCTGAAGGTGACATGGGTGTCGGGCTTATTGCGAAAGACCGACTGGCACATCAGCAGCTTGTAGAAATCCGTGTCGATCAGGGAACGGACGATCGGGTCGATCTTCCACTGACGGTTCCAGGCGCGGGTGGCGATATCAACCATGTTTGAGTTTTACTCCGGCAGCGCGCATCTGATCGAGGGCGGTTTGTAGGGATCCGTTGAGGTCGATGCCGCGACAGGCGCTGAGATCGACGGTGGTTTTGAAACCAAGGCCTGCCGCATCCAGGGCGGAATAGGCGACGCAGAAATCGGTGGCGAGGCCGACGAGGGTCAGCGTGTCGATATCGCGGCTGCGCAGGTAGCCTTCGAGCCCGGTGGGCGTGACCTTGTCGTTCTCGAAGAAGGCGGAATAGCTGTCGATTTCGGGGCGGAAGCCCTTGCGGATCACCATGTCCGCAGGATCGGTGTGAAGCGCCTTGTGGAAGGCGGCACCGCCAGAGCCTTGGACACAATGATCGGGCCAGAGGACCTGTTTGCCGTAGGGCATGTCGATCAGATCGTAGGGCGCTTTGCCCGGATGGCTGGACGCGAAAGAGCTGTGACCGGCGGGGTGCCAATCTTGCGTGAAGACGCGCGCGGCGAAGTCGGGCAGCATCGCGTTGATCGGGGCCACGACCGCGTCACCATCGGCAACAGCCAGCGCACCGCCGGGGCAAAAATCGTTCTGAACGTCGATGACGATCAGCGCCTCATTGGCTGGTCGCATGGCTTTTCTCCTGTGACTTTAGATGGGTAGGCCACTGCAACAGGGCGCGTCAATGGCTGCACTTGCGTCATAGGGCGCGGCGGCGGTATTGCGTCGCGCATGTATACCATCGCCGCACTCTATCATTTCACCCGGTTTGATGACCCTGCCGCCTTGCGCCCCGGCCTGCTTGAGGCGACGGCAGAGCACGGGATCACCGGCACGTTGCTTCTGGCGCGCGAAGGGATCAACGGGACGATTGCGGGGTCGCGGGCCGGGATTGATGCGATTTTGGGTGTGATCCGGGCGCTGCCGGGCTGTGCTGATCTGGAGTGGAAGGAGAGCACGGCGGCGGAGCCACCCTTCGGGCGCATGAAGGTGCGGTTGAAGAAAGAGATCGTGACGATGGGGCAGCCGGATGTAGACCCCACGGCGGCTGTCGGGCGGTATGTGGAGCCTGCGGAGTGGAACGATCTTATCGCTGCGCCGGATGTCGCGGTGATCGACACGCGCAACGATTATGAGGTCGCGATTGGCACGTTTGACGGGGCGATTGACCCCGAAACCAAGTCCTTCGGGGAGTTCCCGGCGTGGTGGGAGGCCAACAAGGATCGCTTTCACAACAAGCGGGTGGCGATGTTCTGCACGGGCGGTATTCGGTGCGAGAAGTCGACGAATTACCTGATGTCGCAAGGGGTCGATGAGGTGTTTCACCTCAAGGGTGGTATCCTGAAGTATCTGGAGGAGGTTCCCGCGGGGGAAAGCGCTTGGCAGGGCGAGTGCTTTGTCTTTGATGGGCGCGTGTCGGTGGGGCATGGCCTGGAAGAAGGGCCTCATGTGCTGTGCCATGCGTGCCGCCGTCCGCTGCTGCCGGAGGATACGACACGCGCGGCGTATGAGCCGGGCGTTTCGTGCCATCACTGCATTGACGAGACCTCAGACGCGGACAAGGCGCGCTTTCGCGAGCGGCAAAAGCAGATCGCCTTGTCCAAGGCGCGGGGCGAGAAGCATTTGGGCGCTTAGGCGGCGCGGTTGTCATGCTCCGGCGCGATGACGGGGACGAGCGCGCGGACGAGATCTTGCATATGCAATAGCCCGATCTGTTTGCCGTTTTTCATCACGCGGTAATGCTTGGTCGTATCGCCGCCGGACATCGCAATGACCGATTCCAGATTGGCGTCCGCCTCCACATCACCAGAGATATCGACACCGGCGGTCGTCGTCGCATCCATGACGGAACGGACGCGGAGGACGCGGGCGCGGTTGATGTCGCTGATGAAGTCCATGATGTAGGGATCGTTCGGGTTCAGCAGGATCTCCTGCGGCTCACCCTGCTGCACGATGGCGCCGTCTTTCAGGATCACGAGGTGGTCGGCGAGTTTCAGGGCCTCGTCGAGGTCGTGGGTGATGAATACGATGGTCTTGTGCAACTCGCGCTGCAGCTCTAGCAGAAGGTCCTGCATGTCGGTGCGGATCAGCGGATCGAGGGCGGAGAAGGCCTCGTCCATCAGCATGATTTCGGAGTCGGAAGCCAGTGCGCGGGCAATGCCGACGCGTTGCTGCATGCCGCCAGAGAGCTGGTTGGGATACTTGTCTTCGTAGCCTTCCAGGCCGACGCGCTTCAGCCATTTCTGACCCTCTTTGTCGGCAGAGGCTGCATCCTCGCCGCGCACGCGCCGAGCCATGCCGGCGTTTTGCAGAACTGTCCGATGGGGGAAGAGGGCGAATTTCTGGAACACCATGGACATGGTGTTCTGGCGCAGGGTGTGGAGTTGCTTTTCGCCATACGCCAGCACGTCTTCACCATCGACAAGGATCTCGCCATCGGTGGGCTCAATCAGACGGTTCAGGTGACGGATTAGCGTGGATTTGCCCGAGCCGGAGAGGCCCATGATCACGGTGATCTCGCCCTCCTGCATGTCCACGTTGATGTCCTGCAAGCCCAGCACATGGCCGTGCTGGTCCAGCAGTTCGGGCTTGCCCAGACCGTCTTTGACGTGGGTCAGTGCCTCTTTCGGTTTGGCGCCGAAGATCTTGTAGAGGCCCCGGATCGAAACTTTGATTTTGGATGTATCGGTCATGGTCTCTTACTTCTCGCTGGCGTTGATGCGGCCAAGGGCAGCTTTGGTCGAGCGGTCCAGAAGAACCGCCAGAAGGACGATACAGAAGCCCGACACAAGGCCGACACCCAGCTCAAGGTTATTGATGCCGCGCAGGACGAGCACACCCAAACCGGGAGCCGAGACAAGCGAGGCGATCACAACCATGGCAAGGCTCATCATGATGGTTTGGTTGATGCCCGCCATGATGTTGGGCAGCGCCAGGGGGATCTGCACACCGGTCAGCTTTTGCCAGGAGTTCATGCCAAAGGCGTCTGCTGCCTCGATCACGTCCTTGTCGACGAGCCGGATACCAAGGTCGGTCAGACGGATCACCGGCACGATGGCATAAAGGATGATCGCGATCCCGTAGAGCTTGGACTCCGTGACTGAAAACAGGAAGATCAGTGGGATCAGATAGACAAAGGTTGGTAGCGTTTGCAGCATGTCGAGGATCGGGATCGTGATCCTTTGCATCGTATTGCTTTTCGACATAGCGATGCCGATGGGCACGCCCAAGGCCACGCAGAATATTGTGCAAACGAAGATGATCGATAGGGTCTGGATCGCGTAATTGTAGTGGTCGATGAACGCCATGAAGACGAACGAACCGGTCACGAGCGCTAGCACCGACCAAGAGCGCGAGGCGTAATAGGTCAGCAGCATCAGAAGTGGGATCATGATGAACCACGGGGTCGCCTGGAAGGCTGAGAGCGACCAATCCAGAAGCCAGCTGAGCGGTTGGGTCAGCGGATCAAGCACGACCTTCAGGCCGTCCTTGACGTTCAAAAAGCCCTCCTCAACAGCGCTTGTCATGTCACGGGTGCGGGGGATGGAGCCGCAGGATTTGTGCAACGTATCAAGAGACGGAAACGGCGTTTCAAGCAAAGGCGTTGCTGGCGCGGGGGCATCTGCCGCAGCCTCTCCACCACCGTTGTTGGCTTGTGCCAAAAGCTCTGCCATTGTCATTGGTCCGCCGGTATCTTCCGTCGCGCACCAATCGCTCAACCCGAGCGTTTTGAAAATTCCGTCATAGATCGCCATGTGTCACCGTCTTGCCGTTTTGCGGGCGTTCCCCTGAAAAGAAACGGGGCGCTCGTTGGCGCCCCGCTTTATTTTGGCTGCTTACTTGATCAGTGCAGCCAGCTTGCCTTTGGCTTCTTCCGAAATCCAACCGGACCAGACATCCGAGTTGTTGGAGAGGAAGTGGACTGCGGCTTCTTCGGCAGAAGCGTTGTTGGCTTCCTGCCATGCCAGCACTTCACCCATCTGTGCGTTGGTGAAAGAGACATTTGCCATCATCGCTGCGATGTCGGGGTTCTCCTCCTGGAAGGTCGTTGTGACGACCGTTTTTACCGGACCAACGGGGTAAGAGGACTTCCCAGCCGTTTCGCATTCAGGATCCGCGTTACAGGCGTGGACTTCAGGATCATGCGGACCAAGGTCCACCAGCGTCATGGGGTATTTACCCAGAACAGAAGTGGGCGCCCAATAGTAGCCGATCCAGGGCTCTTGGTTTTCGAACGCAGCCGCGATGGAGGTTGCCATCGTCTCACCCGAGCCATGCTGGAACACCTCGAAACCATTGCCCTCAAGGTCGAACGCTTCAGCCAGTGCTGCGTTGATGTTCTTGCAGCCCCAGCCATCGGGACAGTTGTGGAACCGGCTGTCGAGCAGTTCGGGATTGGCCAGAACGCCTTCGACGGTGGCCAGTTCGGGATGCGCTTCGACCAGATAGGTCGGGATCCACCAGCCTTCGACGCCGCCGTCAGACAGCACGTCGCCGAGCGTGACAATGGTGCCGGCTTCCTGCAGCGCATTGTAGGACGGCGCGCCGTTGATCCACAGCTCGGTCACGATATCGGGCTTGCCGGTCTCAGACACGGAGGCCAGCGACGGCACAGTCGAGGACGGCACGACAGTGACGTCGCAGCCATAGCCCTGTTCCATCAGGAACTTCGACACGTTGGTGACGACAGCCGCGGAGGCCCAGTTCATCTCTGTGATAGATACCTCACCACAATCTGCATATGCAGCAGCGGGTGCCGCAAGACCAAGCGTTGCGGCAACAAGTAACTTCTTCATAAAGAGTTCTCCCTGTGAACATACCCGGTGAGTGTCCGGGCTCTTTGATTAGATGTGGGCCTAATCAAAGAGCATCCGATTTCATATTGCAACGGGATATCCCTCCTTTTTTTGATTGACGCGTCAGTCAATAAAAAACTAAGGGGAGTTTTGAGGGATGTCTGGAGGGTGCAATGCCCAAGGTTGGAATGGAACCGGTGCGCCGACTGGCGCTGGTCGATGCGGCAATTACCGAGATCGGATCGCGTGGCTCACTTGATGTCACGGTCACGCAGATCGCGCGTCGGGCCGGTGTGTCGAGCGCATTGGCGCATCATTACTTCGGCAGCAAGGAAAACATCCTAACAGCCGCGATGCGTCGGATCCTGTCGATGCTGGGCGACGATTTGCGGGCCGCACAGAAGGGCAAAGAGACAGCGATTGAGCGTCTGCATGCGATCGTTGCAGCCAGCTTTTCAGAGCGGAATTTCCGACCGGACGTCATCGCGGCATGGCTTGCCTTTTATGTCAGCGCGCAGACCTCAGGCGATGCGCGTCGGCTGTTGAAAGTGTATCACGCGCGGCTGCGCTCGAACCTGATCCACGAGTTGCGTCCGCTGATCGGTGCGCGTGCTGTGCGCGAGGCAGAGACCATCGCAGCGCTGATTGACGGGTTCTACATCCGGCAAGCGTTGCGTGCGGGTTCACCAGATGGACGGGCCGCAATCGCGGCAACCTCGGGCTACATCGACCGCTTGGTTGCGCAGGGGTAAATCTAATGAACACACCGAATATTCTGATAATTATGGTCGATCAGCTAAATGGCACATTCTTTCCAGATGGGCCAGCTGAGTGGCTGCATGCGCCGAACCTGAAGAAACTGGCTGCCCGGTCCGCTCGCTTTCGCAATTGCTACACCGCGTCGCCTTTATGCGCTCCGGGTCGGGCAAGCTTCATGTCGGGGCAGTTGCCAAGCCGCACACGGGTCTATGATAACGCGGCGGAGTTCGCATCCGACATCCCAACTTACGCGCATCATCTGCGCCGTGCGGGCTATCAGACCTGCCTTTCGGGCAAGATGCATTTCGTGGGGCCGGACCAGTTGCACGGCTTTGAGGAACGGCTAACGACCGACATCTACCCAGCCGATTTTGGGTGGACGCCGGATTACCGCAAACCCGGTGAGCGGATCGATTGGTGGTATCACAATATGGGGTCGGTGACTGGGGCTGGCGTCGCCGAAATCTCCAACCAGATGGAGTATGATGACGAAGTTGCCTATCACGCGACGCGGAAGATTTACGATCTGGCGCGCGGTCGCGATGACCGCCCATGGTGCCTGACGGTCAGCTTTACGCACCCGCATGACCCTTATGTTGCGCGGAAGAAATACTGGAATCTTTACGAGGATTGCGAACACCTGCTGCCAGAAGTGTCGGCGCTAGATTATGACGACCACGACCCCCATGCGCAGCGGATTTTCGATGCGAATGACTGGCGGAGTTTTGATATCACGGAGGAGGATATCAAACGCTCTCGCCGCGCTTATTTCGCCAATATCAGCTATCTGGACGACAAGATCGGAGAAGTATTGGAAGCGCTGGAAGGGACCCGGCAAGAGGCGGTGATCCTGTTTCTGTCGGACCACGGCGACATGCTGGGCGAGCGTGGGCTGTGGTTCAAAATGAGCTTCTACGAAGGCTCTGCGCGGGTGCCGTTGATGATCTCGGCGCCCTGCGTCCCGGCAGGTCTGGTGACCGAGCCGGTGTCGAATATCGACGTGACGCCGACGCTTTGCGATCTGGCCGGCCTCTCCATGGATGAGGTTGCGCCGTGGACCGAAGGGCAAAGCCTTTTGCCTGTTGCGGGTGGGGCAGCGCGCGATGGTGCTGTCGCGATGGAATATGCGGCGGAGGCATCCTACGCGCCGCTCGTGTGCCTGCGGCAGGGGGATTGGAAATACACGCGCTGCGCGCTTGATCCGGAGCAGTTGTTCAACCTCGCCGACGATCCCCATGAGTTGACCAACCTCGCGGAGGACGCGGCGCATGCCGACACGCTCGCCAGGTTCCGGGCGCAAGCCGATGCGCGATGGGATCTTGACGCGTTCGATGCCCAGGTTCGCGAAAGCCAAGCGCGGCGCTGGGTCGTTTATGAAGCGTTGCGCGAAGGCGGTTATTACCCATGGGACTTCCAGCCGCTCCAGAAAGCGTCGGAACGCTACATGCGCAACCACATGGATTTGAACGATGTCGAGGAAGGCCAGCGCTTTCCGAGGGGAGAGTAAGATGTTCGAGACGCAACCGACAGCCAGTCATTTCGTCAATGGTCGATATGTTGAGGACACTGCGGGTGAGGCCATTGAAGTTATTTATCCCGCGACGGGCGAGGTGATTGCACAGGTGCATGCTGCGACCCCTGCCGTGATTGAACAGGCTTTGGCGAGTGCGGAAGCGGCGCAAAAGGAATGGGCCAAACGCAGCGGCACCGAGCGGGGCCGCGTGTTGCGCCGGGCCGCTGATATCATCCGCGAGCGAAACCGCGAATTGAGCATTCTTGAGACATACGACACCGGGAAGGCCTTGCAGGAAACGCTTTATGCGGATGCGACGAGCGGTGCTGATGCAATGGAGTATTTCGGCGGTCTGGCCGGATCACTGACCGGGGAGCATATTCAGCTTGGCGCGGATTTTGCTTATACGAAGCGCGTCCCTTTGGGTGTCTGTGTGGGCATCGGTGCATGGAATTATCCGACGCAAATCGCGTGCTGGAAGGGCGCACCTGCGCTGGCGTGTGGCAATGCGATGATCTTCAAACCGTCGGAGACGACGCCGCTTTGCGCGCTGAAGATGGCGGAAATTCTGGTGGAGGCCGGGTTGCCCGCGGGGCTTTATAACGTCGTGCAAGGCATGGGTGCCGTGGGTTCTGCACTGGTCGAGGATCCGCGCGTCGCCAAGGTGTCGCTGACGGGATCAGTGCCAACAGGCAAGAAGGTTTACGCCGCCGCTGCCGCGCAGATGAAGCACGCGACGATGGAGCTGGGCGGGAAATCTCCGCTGATCATTTTCGATGATGCGGATGTCGAGAATGCGGTGAGCGGGGCGATGTTGGCGAATATGTATTCGACCGGGCAGGTGTGCTCAAACGGAACGCGGGTGTTTGTTCAGAAGGGTGTGAGGGACGCGTTTTTGGAGCGTTTTGCAGAGCGGTGCGCTGCGATCAAGCTAGGCGATCCGCTGGATGAGGAAACGCATTTGGGGCCGATGGTGAGCGAGGCGCAGATGGATATCGTGCTGGGCTACATTGCCAAAGGCAAAGCTGAAGGTGCGACGCTTGTCTGCGGTGGGGAGCGGTTGGAACGGGACGGGTTCTATGTCGCGCCGACGGTTTTTGCGGATGTCACCGATCGGATGACGATCGCAAAGGAAGAGATTTTTGGTCCCGTCATGGCGGTGCTGGATTTTGAGAACGAGGACGAGGTGATCACGCGGGCAAATGACACGCCTTACGGGCTTTCAGCGGGTGTTTTCACCAACGACATCACCCGCGCGCATCTCGTTGTGGATCAGTTGGAGGCAGGGACCTGCTGGATCAACACCTACAACCTTGCGCCTGTTGAGGTGCCGTTTGGGGGTGTCAAAGCCTCGGGCGTTGGACGCGAGAATGCGAAGGCCGCGATTGAGCATTATAGCGAGATCAAGTCGGTTTATGTCGGAATGACACCCGTGGACTCGGCCTACTGACATGCGAGCGGATTTCGTCATTGTTGGTGCCGGATCGGCGGGATGCGCGATGGCCTATCGGCTGTCGGAGGACGGCAAATATTCGGTCATCGTGATCGAATATGGGGGCACCGATGCGGGGCCTCTCATTCAGATGCCGGGCGCATTGTCCTATCCGATGAACATGAAACGCTATGATTGGGGATATCAAAGCGAGCCTGAGCCGCATCTGGGCGGGCGGCGTCTTGCCTGTCCGCGCGGGAAGGTGATCGGGGGATCATCTTCGATCAACGGGATGGTTTACGTGCGTGGCCATGCGCGCGACTTTGACCATTGGGAGGAAACCGGTGCGACCGGTTGGTCGGGCGCGGATGTGCTGCCCTACTACAAGCGGTTGGAGTGCTGGGACGATGCGGGCCATGGCGGTGATCCGGCGTGGCGTGGGAGCGATGGGCCGCTTCATGTGACGCGTGGGCCGCGCACCAATCCGTTGGTTAAGGCTTTCGTGGAGGCCGGGGAACAGGCCGGGTATCCGCTGACAGACGACTACAATGGCGCACAGCAGGAGGGGTTCGGCGCGTTCGAGCATACGATTTATCGCGGGCAGCGGTGGTCGGCGGCGAATGCATATCTGAAGCCGGCGTTGAAGCGGCCAAATTGCACGATGGTCAAAGGTTTGGCCGAGAAGGTGGTGATCGAAGAGGGGCGCGCGGTTGGGGTGCAGCTGCGAATCGGCGGACGTAGTGAGGTTGTGCGGGCCAATCGCGAGGTGATCCTTGCGGCGTCCTCGATCAATTCGCCGAAGCTACTGATGTTGTCGGGCATCGGGCCCGGTGCGCATCTGGCGGAGCATGGGATTGAAGTGATCGCAGATCGGCCCGGTGTGGGGCAGAACCTGCAGGATCATCTGGAGCTTTATATCCAGATGGCGTGTACGCAGCCGGTCAGTCTCTATTCCTATTGGAACCTGCCGGGCAAGGCGTGGGTCGGGGCGCAATGGCTGTTTCGGCGCAAAGGGCCGGGCGCGTCGAACCAGTTCGAGTCGACGGGTTTCATCCGCTCGGACGCCGGGATTGATTACCCGGATATTCAGTTTCATTTCCTTCCGCTTGCCGTCCGCTACGATGGCAAGGTGGCCGCAGAAGGGCATGGGTTTCAGGCGCATGTTGGACCGATGCGGTCGAAATCGCGGGGGGCGGTGACGTTGAAATCGGCGGACCCGGCAGAAGCTCCGGCGATTTTCTTTAATTACATGAGCCATGCGGATGACTGGTCAGAGTTTCGCAAAGCGATCCGTCTGACGCGGGAGATTTTTGGGCAAGAGGCGTTTGCGCCCTATGCGGGGCACGAAATTCAGCCGGGGGCGGATGTGCAAAGCGATGATCAACTTGATGGGTTCATCCGGGAGCATGCGGAGAGCGCGTATCACCCTTGTGGCACCGCAAAGATGGGCGCTGTGAGTGATCCGATGGCCGTAGTGGACCCGGAATGTCGGGTGATCGGCGTTGATGGGCTGCGCGTTGCTGACAGCTCTATCTTTCCGCGGATCACGAACGGGAACCTAAACGGGCCATCGATCATGGTCGGCGAAAAAGCATCCGATCATATCCTTGGGCGCACACCCCTGCCCCGCTCTAACGCGGAGCCATGGGTGCATCCGAACTGGCAAACAGCCCAGCGTTAGAAGTCGAGGTTTTCGACGTTCAGCGCGTTTTGCTGGATGAATTCACGGCGCGGTTCGACGACGTCGCCCATCAGCTTGGTGAAGAGGTCATCGGCCTCTGCCACGTCATCCACCTTCACCTGCAGAAGCGTACGCGCTTCAGGGTCCAGCGTGGTTTCCCAAAGCTGATCGGGGTTCATTTCGCCCAGCCCTTTGTAGCGTTGCAGGCTGAGGCCCTTTTCGCCTTCCTGCAGGATCGCGTCGAGCAGGTCGAGCGGGCCGACGATCATCTGGCTCCGCTCTTTCCGGTGGAGCGTTGCAGGGGTCACGTAGATGTCGCGCAGAGCTTGCGTCATGGAGCCCATCTTGCGCGCCTCGCCAGAGCGAAGGACCGGGCCATCAAGCGTGCGCACTTCTTCGACGCCGCGCAGGATACGACTGAGACGGATGCCCTTGTCTTGGGTCGGACGACCCTGCCAACCGCGCTCATATTCCAGCGCGATCAAGTCGAGACGCTTGGCGACCGCATCGGCGACGGCTTGCAAGTCCTTGTCGACGGAGCCGGTGAGGAACGCCTCTGCAATCGCGGCTTGTTCGAGGATGTGACGCGGGTAATGGGTCGGGAAGGCCTCTAGAATACGCTTTGCCTGACGGGCCTCGTCCACCACGCGGCGCAGGTCTTGGCCGACGATCTCCTCGCCATTGCCAAGGCGCAGCATCGCACCTTCGATGCCTTGCTCAATTAGGTAATCCTCGAGCGCGGTCTGGTCCTTGAGGTAAACCTCCGACTTGCCGCGCGAAACTTTGTAGAGCGGGGGCTGCGCGATGTAGAGATACCCGCCCTCGATCAGCTCCGGCATCTGGCGGAAGAAGAAGGTCAACAACAGCGTGCGGATATGCGCGCCGTCGACGTCTGCATCCGTCATAATGACGATCTTGTGGTAGCGCAGTTTGTCGATATCGAACTCGTCGCGACCAATCCCCGTACCCAGCGCCATCACGAGGTTGCCGATTTCCTGACTGCCGAGCATGCGGTCAAACCGGGCGCGTTCGACGTTCAGGATCTTACCGCGCAGGGGCAGAACAGCTTGCGTGCGGCGATCCCGGCCTGTCTGGGCAGAGCCACCAGCTGAATCACCCTCCACCAGGAAAACTTCGGTCTTGGAGGGGTCCTTTTCAGAGCAATCCTTGAGCTTGCCCGCGAGGTAGTTCACGTCCATCGCCGTCTTGCGTCGGGTCAGTTCGCGGGCCTTACGGGCGGCTTCGCGGGCCATCGCGGCCTCGACGATTTTGCCGACGATCATCTTGGCCTCGTTCGGGTTTTCCTCGAACCATTCGGCCAATTTCTCGTTCATCAGGCCTTCGACAGCGGGGCGCACTTCGGAGCTGACGAGCTTATCTTTCGTCTGGCTGGAGAATTTCGGATCGGGCACTTTGACGGATAGCACACAGGTCAGACCCTCGCGCGCATCATCGCCGGTAAAGCTGATCTTCTCCTTCTTCGCGATGCCGCTGGACTGCGCGTAATTGTTGATCGTGCGGGTCAGCGCGCCGCGGAAGCCCGCCATATGGGTGCCGCCATCGCGCTGGGGGATGTTGTTGGTGAAGGGCAGCACCGTCTCATGGTAGCTATCGTTCCACCACATCGCGACTTCGACACCGATTTCGTCACGCTCACCCGTGATAAAGATCGGTTCCGGCATCATAGCTGTCTTGGAGCGGTCCAGATATTTGACGAATTCCTTCACGCCGCCTTCGTAGAACAACTCTGTCTCCAACGCTTCCGCGGGGCGTTCATCGCGTAGGATGATACGGACGCCGGAATTGAGGAACGCCAATTCGCGCAGGCGGTTTTCGAGCGTCTTAAAGCTATAATCAAGGTTCGAGAACGTGTCGGTCGAGGCCATAAACCGGACCTCCGTCCCCTTCTTGCCATTGGCGTCACCGACGACTTCTAGATGCTTGTCGGTTTCACCGCGCACGAAACGGGCGGTGTGCTCTTTCCCGTCGCGCCAGATGCGCAGTTCCAACCAATCGGACAGTGCGTTCACAACCGACACACCCACACCATGCAGGCCGCCAGACACCTTGTAGGAGTTGCTGTCGAACTTACCGCCTGCATGCAGCTGGGTCATGATGACCTCAGCCGCAGACACGCCCTCTTCAGGGTGGATATCGACTGGGATGCCGCGCCCATTGTCGCTGACGGAAACGCTGGAATCCGCGTTGATCGTGACGGTCACATGGTCGGCGTGACCGGCCAGAGCCTCGTCAATCCCGTTATCGACGACCTCGTAGACCATATGGTGCAGACCGCTGCCGTCATCGGTGTCCCCGATATACATGCCGGGGCGCTTGCGAACAGCCTCTAAGCCTTTGAGAACTTTGATGGAATCTGCGCCATATTCTTCGGGCGTCTGTTGGGCCTCAGCCATGCGGATCGTCCTTCGCTATTTGCTAATTTTATACGAGGTTTTGGGGGTGATGTCACGCAGAACGCCTAGATTTTGCGTTATGTGAGGGGGATCACAAGCCCCACACAGATCAGCAGGCCGCCAGCGACATAATTGGTGTTCCGCAACGCTTTCGAGGAGGTGAGAAAGCGGCGCATCCGGTCGACGAAAAGCGCGAAAAAGAGGTTACCGATGAACGGGATGACGATGGAAATCGCAACGATTGCCGCGATGTCGAGGCGGGTGACTTCGGTCAGGTCGAAGAAGCCCGGCAGGACGCCCATGTAGAACAAAATAGCCTTCGGGTTGCCTAGGATGACAGCAAGGCCCGCGATAAAGCCCGCCCACATGCCAGGGCGCGTGAGACGACTGTCGGCGGCGATGGTTTTGTCCGCGTTGCGGATGACGAGGACGCCCATCAGGATGAAGATCGCTGCGGCGACGAAGCGGAAGATCAACATGAAAGCGTCGAAGCTACTGGCGACGAGGCTGACACCAAGGATGGCGAGGAACGGCCAGAGCGCATCACCGATCACGACGCCCAAGGCCACCGGCCAAGCGGCTTGGAACCCGCCCGAAAGCGCCCGTGCGGTGATGGCCATCCAGACGGGGCCGGGTGTCAGGAACAGGATGGCGATCGCACCTGCGTAGAGGGCAAGCTCAGCCGGGGTAATCGTCACGCAAGTTTGCCTTCGTCATCTAGGGGCCAGTACGGGTTGAAGGCAAACTCCCAGATATGACCATCGGGGTCGGCGACATAGCTGGAATAGCCGCCCCAGGCCATCTTTTCGGGTTGCGCGATGGCGGTGGCCCCTGCGTCGAGGGCCGCTTGAAAGGCGGCGTCAACGCCCGCCTCATCGGGGTAGTTCTGGGCAAGGGTCATGGCGCCATTGCCCAGTTCGCTCGGCGCGCGGCCTTGCTCTTTGGCGAGCATATCGCGCGGGAACAGCCCAAATTTGGCGCCGCCCATGTCGTAGAACGCGACATTCTCAAGCGTCTCTTCCGGCACCCAGCCTAGCGCTTCGTAGTAGGCGCGGGACCGGGCGAGGTCTGAAACCCCAAGCGTAATCAGGTTGATGCGGTTCATACTCATGATGTGCCTTTCAGGAAGGAGGTGCCGCTCTCTTCGCCCACCTCGACAAACATCGCGCGGGACTGGAGCGTATCGAACAGTTCTGGCCCGGTGCCAGTCATCCATGCCTGTGCGCCCAGCGCAATGATCTCGTCATAAAGCGCGGCACGGCGGTCGGCATCGAGATGGGCGGCGACCTCATCCAGCAGCAAGATCGGGGGCGCACCAAATTCTGCGATCAGGGCGCGGCCATTGGCAAGGATCAGGGACACAAGCAGGGCTTTTTGCTCTCCGGTAGAGCAATCCTTGGCAGCGACGCCTTTCGCGGCATAGGTGGCGGACAGATCAGCGCGATGCGGTCCGATCAGGGTGCGTCCGGCCAAAAGATCACGGGGGCGGCTGTCTTGGAGCGCTTGCAGCAACGCATCGGCGTCCTCCGGCATCTCGCCCTCGGCTTGGGTCAACACAAGATCGGCGGTGGGAAAGGCGGTCTCCGCCTCTTTCTGCGCGTCGATCAGCTGGGCAACGCAGGCCTGCCGATTGGTATGGATGGCGGCACCGGCTTTGGCCATTTGCGCCTCTAGCGCCCCATACCACGCGGCATCGCGGACCTGATCCTTCAGCAGGCGGTTCCGCTCGCGCATGGCTTTCTCGTAGGTCAGCGTTGCATCGGCATGGGTCGGTTCAAAGCTGAGCGTCATGCGATCCAGAAACCGCCGCCGCCCTTCAGCACCTTCGATCCAGAGCCGGTCCATGGAGGGGATCAACCACAGCACCCGCGCGATGCGGCCCAGGGCGACCTGCGTTGCGGCCTTACCGTCAATGCGCACTTGGCGGGAGGTGCCTTCTTCGCTGAACGTCTCGACCTCGTGCATCTGATGGAGCGAGCGTAGAACCGCGCTGACTTTCCATCCCAGCGCTTCGGGCCGACGCACCATCGCCTCGGCCGCCGCACGACGCAGACCGCGACCGGGGGAGAGCAAGGATACAGCTTCAAGGATATTAGTTTTGCCAGCGCCATTGGCCCCATAAATTGCAACGGGTCCGGGATCAAGCGTCAGGCGCGCCGCTTTGTGAGAGCGGAAATGCGAAAGGGTCAGCTCGGTGAGCGCGAGGCCAGTCATGCGGGCCCTTTCATCTTTGTCAAAATATCCCCGCCGGAGGCAGGCTTAGACGCGCATCGGCATGACAACATAGATCGCGCTTTGGTCATTGCCCTCGCGCATCAAGGTCGGATCGCCAGCAGAGTTGAACATGAACACGGCGTTTTCACGGTCCACTTGGCTCGCAATTTCGAGCAGGTATTTGGCGTTGAAGCCAATCTCCAACCGCTCGTCGCCATACGCGACGGCCAATTCTTCTTCGGCAGCACCGCTGTCGGGGGCGTTGACGGACAGGATCAGGCGATCTTCGTCCAAGGCCAGTTTCACGGCGCGGGAGCGTTCGGACGACACGGTCGCCACACGGTCCACGGCTTGGGCAAATTCGGAGGCATCGACCTCCAGCTTGCGGGTGTTCCCCGCGGGGATCACGCGGGTGTAGTCGGGGAAGGTGCCGTCGATGACTTTGGAGGTCAGCGTAATCTCTGGCGTCGCAAAACGAATCTTTGTCTCACTCAGCGAGACGGCGATTTCGACCTCGTCATCCTCAAGCAGTTTGCGCAATTCGCCCACGGTTTTGCGAGGGACAATCACGCCGGGCATACCCGACGCACCGTCTGGCAGATCCGCGTCGATCCGAGCCAAGCGGTGGCCATCTGTGGCCACGCAGCGCAGCACCTGACCGCCATCGCTGTCAGCCACGTGCATATAGACGCCGTTCAGATAATAGCGCGTTTCCTCGGTCGAGATCGCGAATTTTGACTTGTCGAAGAGACGGCGCAGAACGGGGGCGGGGGCGGCGAAGTTGCTCTCGTATTCGGAGTTCGCCATCACCGGGAAGTCTTCTTTCGGCAGCGTCGCAAGCGAGAAGTTCGAGCGGCCCGCCTCAACGGTCAGACGACCGGAGGCGCCATCATCGCTGAGCTGAACCAGAGCGCCGTCGGGCAGCTTGCGGACAATCTCGTGTAGGGTCACGGCGCCAACGGTGGTGGCACCGGCGCGTTCCACCTGCGCGTTTGTCTTATCAACGACTTCAATATCGAGGTCCGTGGCGCGGAAAGAGACGGTATCCCCTTCGGCTTCGATCAGCACATTTGCAAGGATCGGGATCGTATTCCGGCGCTCGACAACCGATTGCGCCTGAGCGACTGCTTTGAGCAGCGCGCCGCGTTCCATACTGATCTTCATTCCAAAGCTCCTGCGATGACCGGACGGCGAAAGTAGCACCTTCGCCCAGCGGCTCAAGTCCTTTCATGCGACCATCATGCGTTAACGCAAAAGCGTCAAGCCTATCAGGCCTCTAAGGACCGGCGCAGTAGTTCGATATCATCCGCGATCTGGCTGTCCTGCACCTTGAGTTCTTCGATGCGCTTGACGCCATGCATGACCGTGGTGTGATCCCGCCCGCCGAAGCGACGCCCGATTTCGGGCAAGGACCGCGTGGTCAGCTGTTTGCACAGATACATCGCCACCTGACGGGGCCGCGCATAGCTGCGCAGGCGCTTGGGGCCGATCATGTCGGAGAGACGGATATTGTAATGCTCGGACACTTTGCGCTGGATTTCCTCGACCGTGATCTTGCGATCAGAGGCACGCAGCACATCGGCCAGACAATCCTGCGCCAGCTCAAGCGTGATCGGACGCCCAACAAGCGAAGCAAATGCAAAGAGGCGGGTCAGGGCGCCTTCAAGGACGCGGACATTGGTGGAGATGCGGTGCGCGAGGAAATCGAGCACGCCGTCATCCAGCTCAAGCCCCGGATATTGTGCGCTGTATTGGTCAACCTTGGACTGTAGCACGCCGAGGCGCAGCTCAAAATCGGTCGGGTGCAGATCAACGACCAAGCCGCATTGCAGACGCGATTTGATCCGGTCTTCCATATCCTTGATCTCGCCCGGTGCGCGGTCGGCAGAGATGATGATCTGCTTGTTCTGATCTACCAAGGCGTTGAATGTATGGAAGAACTCTTCCTGTGTGCTGTCTTTGCCAGCGATGAACTGAACATCGTCGACCATTAGCACATCGACAGAGCGGAAGAGCGACTTGAAATCCATCATACGCTTTTCGCGCAGGGCCTGGACGAAGCGATACATGAACTGCTCGGCCGAGAGATAGACGACGTTCAGCTCAGGCTGACGTTCTTGCAGCTCGTGGGCGATGGCGTGCATCAGGTGGGTCTTGCCAAGGCCGACGCCACCGTAGAGAAAAAGCGGGTTGAACGTGACGGGGCCACCTTCGGCGACACGTTTGGCGGCGGCGTGGGCCAGCTCATTCGGTTTGCCGACGACGAATGTCTCAAATCTAAAGCGGTTATCCAGCGGAGCACCGGGCACGGCTTTTGAGGCCGGTTTGGCAACCGCGACAGGCTTTGCGGGTTTCGGTCGGGTTGTCTGATTGGCGGGGACCTGGAAGACGACACGCTGCACGGGTTCGCCTGCGGTGGTCAGTTGGTACAGGATCTGATCGCCAAAGTTCTGAGAAACGTAGTTGCCCATGAAGTTGGTCGGCACAAAGAAAGTCGCCACACCATCATCGAGTTGAGAAAACTCCAAAGGCTCGATCCAGTTCTTGTAGTTATTCTGCCCCACTGTCTTGATGAGATTGACACGGACCTGTCCCCACTTCTCGTCAGTCATCCTTTACCTTCACCTTTCCTGTCCCAGTTTGTCTGTTGGCGTGCACAGACGGTTTCCCCGTACCGGTTCACTAGACAAAGGCTCTCCGTGCTCTGAACCTGCCTGTTCAGATGCGACCCCGCGGCGCGGGAGAGTTTTGAATGGCAGGTCGCCCTGCTCTTCACCTCAAACGGGTGTTTGGACAGCCACCTTAGCCCTAAGAAAATATAGAGCCTGCGCAATCGGGACTGACTCATAAAGGCTGGTCAGTTTTCCTATGCGCCACGTTATCATTGGCTAAGCCAATATCGCGATCCGGTGTGATGTCCCCCCAAGGACGATGTGAATCGATGGCTTATTGCTAGCAAGCGCGCCGCGCGCCGATCAACAGACCTTTGCTATTGACTCAAACAAAGCTGAAATCGAATCTGGCAAGCCGTTGCCATGCCTTATTTTCATGACAAAAATACAACGCTGCCTAAAAATGAAAAACGCGGCCCAAAGGCCGCGTTCTTAACCATTCTCAAAAGGAATCGGGTTCAGCCGATTGCTTTCACGCGCGAAGACAGGCGCGACATTTTGCGTGCAACAGTGTTCTTGTGCAGGATGCCTTTGGAGACACCGCGCATTAGTTCAGGCTGTGCCTGCTGAAGCGCCGTGTTGGCCGCATCCTTGTCACCGGACGCAATCGCCTCTTCCACTTTGCGCAGGAAGGTGCGGATACGCGAGCGGCGCGCTTTGTTGACGGCGAAGCGGCGTTCGTTCTGACGCGCGCGTTTTTTAGCTTGAGGCGAATTTGCCATGTGCAACGTCCCACTTTTCGGGTTCGTGATAATCTGAAGCCGCGTCTCTAAGACCGACTCGGCGGCAAGTCAACAGGGTTGTCCCGTCTATTTATCGCGAAACTGTGCTTCGCGCTTGTCGAGGAAAGCGGCCATGCCTTCCTTTTGGTCTTCCGTCGCAAAGAGCGAGTGGAAAACGCGGCGTTCGAAGAGGAGGCCTTCGCGCAAGGTCGTCTCGTAGGAGCGGTTGACGCATTCCTTGACCACCATCGCAGTCAGCATCGACTTTTCGGTGATCTTCTGCGCGGCGGCCATCGCTTCTTCCATCAGCTTCTTGGCCGGCACAACGCGGCTGACAAGCCCGCTGCGCTCTGCCTCGTCTGCGTCCATGAAACGACCTGTCAGGTGCATTTCCATCGATTTGGACTTTCCAACAAAACGCGTCAGGCGCTGCGATCCGCCAAGTCCGGCCACCACGCCGAGATTGATCTCTGGCTGGCCAAACTTCGCAGTGTCCGCGGCAATGATAAAGTCACACATCATCGCCAACTCGCATCCGCCGCCCAGCGCGTAGCCTGCGACGGCTGCGATAATGGGTTTGCGGCATTTCAGAATTTCTTCGGCTTCTTCGGCGAAAAGATCGGTCGTGAACACCTCGACAAAGGATTTGTCGGACATCTCTTTAATATCAGCCCCAGCCGCGAATGCTTTCTCAGAGCCCGTAAGTACGATGCAGCGCACCTTGTCGTTGGCCTCTGCTTCGCGGAGCGCCTGGCTCAGCTCGCCCAGCAACTTACTATTGAGCGCGTTCAGCGCATCCGGACGGTTCAGCCGGATCAGGGCGACGTGGTCGTCAATCTCAACGATGATGTTTTCAAATGCCATAAGATGGACTCGCCGCTGTTGAACTCAGGCCCACAGGGTTAGCATCCCAGATCATGTGATCAAGGGCATGTTGCATTAACCCTGCGGAATTAAGAGAAGTCGATATTGGTCATCCGCACCTTTCTACTCGGCTGCGACCGAATGGGGCGTATCGCTCTCATCATCCGATTGCACCAGTTTGAGCGCTGCGTCCTCGTGCACAAGTGTACGCGTCGGAAAGGGAATATCGATGTCAGCTGCATCAAGCGCTTCTTTGACCTTCCGCTTCATGTCAGCCTGATACTGAAAGTATTCAGGCGTATCGCACCAGACACGCACAAGAAAATCGACACTGGAGCTGTTGAGGTTGTTTACCTGGATAAACGGCTCCGGATCGCTGTGTGACCGGGCGTCGGCCATGATGGTGTCGCGGATCACCTGTTCGGCTTTACCAAGATTGACGCCGTAGCCCACACCAAATGTCCACTCCGCCCGGCGGGTGGGGTATTCGGAGTAATTTTTGATCTTATTGCCCCACACTTCTGAATTGGGGACGATGACCTTTACGTGCCCCAAGTTTGCAATCTCTGTGTAATTGAGGGTGATGTCTTTCACAGTGCCGAGCGTGCCATCCACCTCAACGAAGTCTCCAATTTTGAGCGGACGGAACAGAATGATCATGATGCCGGCTGCAACGTTGGAGAGTGTTCCTTGCAGCGCAAGGCCAACGGCAAGACCGGCGGCACCGATGACGGCAATGACAGAAGTTGTTTCAACGCCGAATGTGTTGAGCACGAAAAGAAACGTGAAGGCCAGAACGATATAACGCGCGATATTGCCCAGAAAGCTGAACAGCGTGTTGTCGAGGCTGACATGGTTTTCGCCAATCCGGTGGATGCGGCGGCTGACGAAGGATGACAGCGCAAAGCCAATACACAGAATAAGGATTGCGGCGACAGTATTGCCAAAAAGCGCAATCAACGCATCCAATGTCAGGTAATCGGCGAAGGATTTTCCGCCATAAATTTCAGTTGTAAAAAGGGTCTGAGCCCATTCGGTGATCGCATCCATGGATGTGGTCCTATTTGTCGTGATTCTTGATGAAGCCGCAGCGCTTTAAGACTTCGACCAGATTGAGGGCGGCGTATCCGACATGGCTCTGGCTTGATGGGTCATGCGACGGCGCACATCCGCCATCGGCATGGTCATCGGCCCTTCGACGCTACAAGGATACCGAAAAGATTTGCCGTTCCGCTGAATATCGATGCGGCCTTCGAAGGCGGCATTCGCTGGGTTATACCAAACATTCTTGATGTCGATTGTCATATCAGCCTCTCAAGTCATGGCAGGCACATTGCCTTTTTGCTGAGATTTCAACGCATCATGGGTGGAAAGGTTCCGCGCTAGCTCGCCTCGGCCGCGGGCACGTCGCGATTGTTGAGCCAATAGAGCGCGAAGCCACCTACCGTCACACCCGCCAAGGCGTTCGCGATGGCGATACCGTAGAAAACAGCGTCCGAGCCCGCGAGAAGCGATGCGAGAAAGGAAAGCGGGATATAGAGCGCCGCGGTTCGGACAAGGTAGAGCCCTAACCCGAAATGAGAACGTCCGATTGCGTTGAACGCCCCTGCTGTGATGATCACAACGCCGTAGCCCCACAAGCTGATCGGTACGATGGCCAGATAGGTGCTGGCGGCGTCGATCACGTCGGCCTCTTCCGAGAAAACGCGGATAATCGGTTCGGCCGCAAGCCAGAAGAAAAGCGCCAGAATACCGGCCCAAACGGCACAGACCTGATAGCTGACTTTCAGCGCTTCGCTGACCCGCTCGCATTTACCGGCACCCCAGTTTTGACCCGTGAACGGTCCTATAGCGGATGACAGCGCCAGCATCGGGATCACCGCGAGGGATTCCACGCGCGTCGCGACCCCGAAGCCTGCGACGATCACTTCGCTAAAGCCTGCAAGGATGGACGTCACAACAGCAATCCCAATTGGATTGACCGCGTTGCCTACGGAGGCTGGAATGCCGACGGCAAGCACGCGGGTCCAGGATTTCACGAGCGTGCCCATGTTGGGCAGTTCAAAAAGCAGCATCTTTTCGCGCACAGCCACCAAGGCGAATGCGCCGAAGACCGTCACAAGCCATGCAACAAGTGTCCCGATGGCGGCACCTTGAATACCGAAGGCGGGGACAGGTCCGAGACCGAAGATAAAGACAGGCGTGATCGCGATATTGGTCAGGGCAGAGCTGACCATGACAAGGCTCGGCCAGAATGTGTCTCCAACAGCGCGGACGATGGAGTTGGCGACAATCGGCACGACAAGGAGTGGGATCGCCAAGAACCAGATCCGCATGTACTGGCCAATCATCTCAAGCGTCTCGCCACTTGCGCCAAGCAGGCTGAAGAGCGGATCAATCGCCAGATAACCGATTGTCGCGACGCAGATCACCAGAAGGAGCGCCAGACCAAGGCTGTCGGTTGCAAGCCGCTTCGCATCAGCCATATCGTCGCTACCAACAGCCCGCGACACCACAGAAGACGCCCCCGCACCCAAGCCAATGGCAAGGCTTGAAACGGTCAGCGTGACCGGAAAGGTGAACGAAAGCGCGGTCAACTGCTGCGTGCCAAGTTGGCCGACATAATAGGTGTCAATCAGTGAAACAGAAATTACGGCGATGATCCCGAAGACCATGGGCCCCGCCAGTTGAAAAAGTTTCTGTGATGTGGACCCGCTTGTCAGATCACGCGAATTGGACACGATTATTCCCTTTTGTCAGTCGGCATCAAACGCCGTGCCTCCCAAAAGGGTTCCGCCTTTAGCCCGCCGTTTCTGCTTGAAGAAAACCAAGCAGGTGCTGCTCATTGACCTTCAGCCCATGTTGTTCAGAGGGCGTCACATCCGGTGCGTCTTGGCCTGCGAGATCAATCACAGACGGGTGGATATAGCTGTTTCGCGCGATCGTGGGCGTATTGTGCAGCACCTCTGCTGCAGCGGTTGCCATCTCTTTGATCGTCGCGTGGCCTTGTGCGCCAACTTCGAACGCCGCGCAGGTGCCCGCCCATGTGCGAAATGTTTTAGCGGTGATGCCGTCTTGCCCTGCAGCATCCGCGAGGTAGGCATTTAACGCGTCGGAACTGAGCGATTGCGGATCGCCCGCATCATCGACCCAAGTCAGAAGATTGGCCCCGGGAAGATCGCTGATCTTGTCGAGAATTCGCGCGAGCTTTGCATCCGTGATCGTCGTCTTTACCTTTTGGCCCCCCTTGGCGCGGTATCGCAAAGCGATGTCTTTGCCAGATAGGGTAATATGCCGATTACAAAGGGTTAGGGCGCCATAGCTGTTATTCTCTTCAACGTATTGGGGGTTGCCGACCCGGAGCGCCGTTCGGTCGATCAACGTGACCGCTGCGGCGAGAGCAAAGTCCCGTTCGCCTGCGTCTTCCTTCAAGTCGGCATGCACACGCCGTCTGATCCGGCCCAAGAGTCGCCCGAATGCAGGCAGATCATCAAACTTCGATTGCGCGCGCAGAGCCGTCCAATCAGGATGATACATGTACTGCTTGCGGCCGCGAACGTCGCGTCCGGTCGCAAGAAGATGGCCGTTTTCGAGAGGGCACATCCACACATCTTCATAGGCTGGCGGAACGGCCAGACTTGCCAAACGCTGACGGACTGCTTGGTCCCTGATTAGCTGCCCTTCCGTGTCGATGTAGGAAAACCCTTTGCCCCGCCGTCTGCGACGAAATCCTGGTTCGGTATCAGGATAGTAGGTCAGGCCTGCCAGCCTCACCCCTTTTTCACCTCAGATGCGAGCTTGAGCACCTTGGTGCCATCGTCCTGCTCAATCTCGAGGGCCGGGTCATCGTCTGACCCGTTGCGCGTAACCTCCGAGCCCTTGATGGTCCGTGTGATCGACTCTTTATGAGTTTCGGTCACTTTGCCTTCGGCCGTGCCGTCACCCCAATCCCACTTAACCCTCTCACCTTTCTGGTAGCTCATATCTCACTCCTGTGTTTGCCAACACAAACGCCGGAAATGGTTTTTTGTTCCTCAGCTCTCTGCGTCAAGACGGGACAGCTCTTCTTTGATGCAGGTCTGGTCCTCAGGTTTGACGGTCTCCAGAAGTTCCGTCAGCCGCTCTTTCGCATGAGCTAGCACCAGCGCGTCTGGCTGAATGTACTGTCGGCAGAGCGGGAAAGTTGCTGAGAAGAGGCGTTCAAACGTCAGATGTTTGAATGTGATACGCGGCAGGCTGGGGGGCTGTAGACCATCCTTATATCGGCTCGCCACAATCAACGCTGCAGCCATGCGGTTCAAGCAGTCCATCGCGGTGTACGGATCATTGACACCCGGCGACAAGGCGCGGGCGACCATTTCGACCAGTTGCTCGGCCAAGAATGTCGGGTTCTGGTTTTCGGT
Source organism: Pseudomonadota bacterium (assembly GCA_038532735.1). Lineage (GTDB taxonomy): Bacteria > Pseudomonadota > Alphaproteobacteria > Rhodobacterales > Rhodobacteraceae > JAHTBL01. Next base: position 353,887 of record JBCBAC010000001.1, on the reverse strand, counting down.
TCGGCTGATCCCGACTGCAAAGCAACCTTTCAGGGCCTCGACATCTTCCTCGCTTAACTCATCCTTCGTCCAAACGCGGATGACCGGTGTTTCGGTCGTCAAAAAGGTACCAATTGAGGCGTCCACTTTGATGAACCCATCATGTTCTTTTGCGAGATCCGAGAGCTGCGAGAAATTGACTGTTTGAATATAACCCGCGCTTTCAGACTGGATGACGACATCGGCGGCGCGTCTGGGCGGTTTTTCAACATCATCGTTATCGTCATCACTACCACTCCGCTCGTCGATCAGCGTGCGAAGTTGCGCTTCTAGCGACGCGCCGATATTGGCAGAGATGCGCGAAACGTTGATCGTTTCGGGCACATGATGAATGAAGTAAATCAGCGTGAAGACGCAAAGCAACGACAGCAATAAGGCAACAATTAAAGAATACTGCGGGACATATTCCGCAACCCCGCCATCAATACTGTCTTGCACCGTTCGCAACACGACCAAAGCATAGACAAATGTGGAGATCAGGATGCCAAGGCTCCATTGATTGCCGCGGTCTCGCATGAAATTCCCGATAAGACGCGGCCCGAAATTGCCTGATGCAAAAGACACCGCAACCAATGTCATCGAGAACATTACACCTGTCACGCCAATGATGGATTGCGCGATTACGGCAAGCGTCGAACGAGCACCATCCGCTTGCGTGTCGATCCATGTCTCACGCAGTTGCCAAGGCAAGCGCGATGGATCGCGATCAATCCAACCCATGACAATGGCCAAAGCCAGGCCCACGAAGACAAGCACTGTGGGAAGAAACCAGTAACTGGCGCGTACATCTTGAAGAAGTTTCAGCAGATAAGCGCGTTTACCCATGGATAGTGCATTGTGCTTGTTCAAAACGATCCTCGCAGTCGGCAGCGTTTTCAGTGCTTTCGATCAAACGCGCTTGGAACCACAAGGGTTCCTTTGCGTTTTGAACTGATATTTAGATTAAGGAACAGGCATATGTCTCATAACAGCCAAGCGATTGATGCGTCAGAAAAGCTTTCGTCCAGAGAAATCTTTGAAGTCATCCGGCGCGATGGTCATGAAGAGCTTGAGCGTCCGAATGCGTCTCTGTTCTGGTCTGGGATCGCAGCCGGTCTCATGATCTCGCTATCTGTCTTGGGAGAGGCCATTTTCAGGACTTATCTGCCTGAAAGCGACTGGAGCTATCTGCTTGAAAATGTCGGATACAGCCTCGGCTTTCTGGTTGTCATTCTGGGGCGCATGCAACTTTTCACAGAGAACACGATTACGACTGTCTTGCCGGTTATGCATGACCCTGTCTGGCCTATGTTTCGCAGGTTGATCGTTTTGTGGTCGATTGTGCTCTTCGCCAATGTTGTCGGGGCGTTTCTGGTCGCAACCGCCTTCGCTTATGGCAGCTTCATCCCGACGGAATTGTTGCCCGCAATTACAGAGCTGTCTGAACACGCCACCGGCTTTGCCACAAGCGAGGCCTTTCAGCGCGCGATCCCAGCAGGCGTACTGGTCGCCGCAATTGTGTGGATGTTGCCGGAAGCAGAGGGCTTCGGGTTTTTCGTTATTCTCACGTTCACTTGGCTGATTGCAGCGGGCGACTTCACCCATATCGTAGCAGGTAGCGTCGAAATGGCTTTCTTGATGGTGCAAGGTGCATTGCCCTTAGATCGTGCATTGTTTGATTTCTTCTTGCCTGTTCTTTTCGGCAATATATTGGGCGGCACCGCAATCTTTGCATTGTTAGCCTTTGGGCAAGTCCGCCGCGAGCTTTCGGGGACAAAAAATCCGAAGTGACGGAACCTTTTGCACATGAAGGCATTGTCTTCGCAAGGAAACCGCCAAACGGAGGAACTTTGAAATGGAATATGCTGGTGTAGGTGGCTTTATCGTTCTTGCCCTGAACATCTGGGCGATCATCTCGATTTTCAGCTCGTCGGTATCGACAGGCAAGAAAGTGCTTTGGACGCTGTTGGTTCTGATCTTGCCGATCCTTGGCTTCATCATCTGGTTGATTGCCGGACCGCGTAGCAGTTCAGCGACCGTATAAAGATTTTAAGAGCTGGCGCGCTATCATCGGCGCGCCAGCTTTTTTTGTGGATTCTTTCGATGCCAAAAGATGAAAACGCGTCTAGAGCGCCCGCTGAGCAACGCACAGACTGGGCCGAAGATCGCACAATCCTTGCAAATGAACGAACCTTTGCCTCGTGGATGCGAACGGGTATGGCCTGTGTGGGTGTGGCACTTGGTTTGAAGGCTGTGTTTGGATCAACCGAGCATCCGCTTGTCGCCAAGGCGGTCGCTGAGTTGTTCATTTTTACGGCTGTGATTATTTTCGGCTCAGCGGCGCGGCGCAGCTATCTGGCCCAAAAGCGTATTGATGATCATGATACGAATGCGCAATCGCACATAGGCATGATCGTTACGGCCATTTCGCTGACAATTGGCGCGATTGCGGCCGGGGTCATTCTTTGGCTGCTGTAAACGAAAAGGGCGTCCCCGAGGACGCCCTTTCTTTTTATTCGGTCGAGATCACGGCCGCCGGATTTTCGGCTGCGGGATCATCTGCCTGATAGACTGTCCAAAGCAGCAGGCCTAGGAAGAGAACAGCTGCCCAGAGCAATGCGATGGCGATCCCGAATAGCGGTCCACGATGGCGTTTCACTTGCTTATCAATATTCGTCTCAGACGCTGACACAGCTTTCTCCTTTTCATCATTTCCACTGACACAACGCGGCGCAAGCGAAGTTGTTCCATTCGACGGGAACCGCCGGCGCGCTCGAAAGTTATAGAGCGAAGGAGTCTCGCATGCGTCTTAACCTCAATACTTGCTGTCTTGTCATTCTGACGGCTCTCGTGACGCTCGCGGCCCTGCATCAGGCCAAGGACCTCGTTGCCCCAATCCTCGCTGCGTTTTTGCTGGGTATCGTGATGACCCCGCTTTCCGATCTTTGGGATAGACTTCGCCTTCCCGCATCAGCAGCGGCTTTCTTATCAGTTCTTCTAGCGCTCGCAGCGATCTTCATGCTGCTATTGCTTCTGGAGCCCTACATCTCTCAAGCCATTCGCCAGGGTCCGATCATTCAGGCAGAACTGCGTGAGACTGTAGAAGAATTGCGCCGCGTCTTACGGGGGCTTGAACAAATCTCAGGGGATATGGCTGCTGCAATTGAGCCCAACGCCGCCACTACGACGGAAGAAGAATCGATGGAGTTGCCGTCGCTTACCGATGCGCTGTTCTATGCGCCGCAATTTCTAGCGCAGTTTCTGATTTTCACCGGGACGCTCTACTTTTTCCTGTTGGCACGAAACGCAGTCTATGAGTGGCTCAGCCAGAACATCGCGGCCCTGGGGAAATCAGATCTACGCCGCGCGGCAAAGCAAGTGTCACGATATGTTTTGACGATTTCGGCCATCAATTTCACCTTTGGCACGCTTGTGGCAATCGTCATGCATTTGATCGGAATGCCGTCACCCATCGTCTGGGGACTGCTGGCATTTCTTTTGAACTTCATTCTCTATCTCGGCCCTGCCTTGCTGGTCGTCATGCTCACGGTGACGGGCATCGTGGTCTTTGACGGCGCACTCAGTTTTTTACCGCCAGCAATCTATCTTGCAATGAACGCAACCGAAGCGCAGTTCGTGACACCGACACTTGTGGGTAAGAGCCTCGCTGTGAACCCGCTCTTGGTGTTCTTGTCGCTGGTGTTCTGGCTGTGGCTCTGGGGGCCGGTCGGTGGGATCATCGCAATCCCACTGCTGATCTGGACCCTGACTTTAATCAACGACGTAAGAGGTCAGGCCATTTCCGAGGGCACACCTGGCAGGGCCTGAGCTTCTTCCCGCACCGGACCAACGCGATACGGCAAGATAAAGCCCTTGCGATCTTCTGGCGCGAGTTGCGCATTTTGCGCGGCACGTGCAGCCCATGCATCACATGCGGACTTGCTGTCGTAGAACTCAGGACCGGCATCGCGATGGAGCCAGTGTTCGAAACAGCGTGTCTTAAGCTGCGCGACCTCCTGCATGGTCTCTGTCTGAACACCAACTTCTGTGTCCCAGCGAAAGCTACGACCGTTCAGATTGGCCGACGACACGATCCCGGTATGATCATCAAACAACGAGACCTTGGCATGAAGGTAAATTATAGGCGCATCGTAATGCGTGTCGCGTCCGGGTGTTGAATGGTGCCGCAGCTGGGCCGGAGCCCCTATAAAAACCCGCTCTGCAAAGGCGTCATGAAGGATGTCGATGCATTTGACCTGCAGATGCTCCCCGAATTTGGTGTCCGGCCCCCAATCATCATGAAAGGCGATCTCCTCTGGTGCGGCGGGCAGGATCAGGATCAGCGACAGTGCCGGCTGTTCCAAAGCCCGCGCGGCAAGCCAGCGGGCAAGTGTTTCGTCGCGAAAGAATTGCGTTTCAAAGTAAATCAGCTCTTCCGAGCGAGCGATGGCGGCGCGATGCGCCTCTGCAATTTCATCGACGATGGGTCGTGGCGACATGAACGGAAGCGCAAACCGACGCTTGGCAGAGAGTGTCCGCAACAATTTCTGTGGTGTATGAGTATCGCGCCCTGAAAAACCATCTTCCATCTCAAGCAAATGCGTCCGCGCCTCTGATGCGGCTTGCCCGGTCAGCACCACTTGCACATCATGCCAAGTGTCTTCGCTTGGTCGCTCATGATCGGGCGTATCAAAGCGGCGATCATTCAGATCAAGCCCACCGACATAAAGCCGAGTATTGTCAAAGACCGCGAGTTTCTGATGATGGGTGACCGGCACGAGTGGCGGTGGCGGAAACTTCCGCGGCTTCAGCCCGTCGCCTCGCCGTACGGTCAATGCCCGGACACCTGGGGCAATCGCGGTTAATTCCTCCGCAGAGAGATCCTGATTGTCGGTGATCCGTTTGATCTGATCTTTGATCTCCTGGACGGACCGCATCCACAAGACGGTGCGTGGCAATAGACCGACGCGGGCAGGGTGCATGGCCACACGAACGCTCAGATTCCCAGGATGCTGAGAAGCCTCACCTGCTGCGATCCATGCACGAAAGCATTGCCAGCTATAGACATGCATATCCATCCGGACGACCGGGTCGAAATCGGTCAAGACCAACTGCACGGTGATGCCACGGTTCAAGGTCTGCACAATCAGATCGAACCAATGCGCACCCAGAGCGCGTGCCTTTTCAGACCGCAGCTTGGTCCATGGGTCAAAGATACGGAACCCTGCAACGATTTCTGTCTGGGCGTTAAGGAACTCCTGCTCAAGCCGAGGGTAGGCTTCATTCGCTGTGATCAGGACCTCAAAACCGCGTTCGGTTTCAGTGTCACTCAATAGTCCCGCGCCTCCGGTTCGAATTCCAATGCCTCAAAGTGTAAGGTCAGCGTATATTTCTCTTCGGAGTGATCCACGTCAATTTTACCACCCATCTGCATGGCGAAAGCCTGCATCAACTTACTGCCCAGACCGGTGCTTTGCTGCTCAATCGTATTGCCGATTGAATTGGACATCACCAAGGTGCAGCTGCGATTGTCCTCTTTCAAGCGCACCAAAATCTCGGGTGTTTGCGTCTTGGTGTCCCCGATATGCTTCACTGCGTTTGTGGCAGCTTCGGCAACGAGCAACGACAGGGGCACCGCTTGATCGGGATAGAGCCGCACCTGATCGATATCGGTCTCCACATCCACATGACCTCCATCGACCGTAACAAGCTCAACCGATTTCTCGATAATCTCGGTGATCAGGGCCCCCGCGTTGACACGACCGCCATCTTGCGACTGGTAAAGGTCGCGGTGAATGGTGGCGAGGCTCAATACGCGTTCCTGCAAGCGCTGTAGAACGTCTTTTGTTTCGGCGTGCCTCGCGGTTCGGATTTGCATATTCATGATCGACGAGATCAGTTGCAGATTGTTTTTGACACGATGATGAATTTCTTTCACCAACACATCTTTTTCGCGCAGCGTATCCTCAAGGCTGGCCTCATCACGTAGAATTTCTTCGCTCATCCGCTGGAAATTGACTTCAAGGTTTTCAATCTCAATCGGGGTCAGTAACTCTTCTTCGCGCTCAAAACTTGCGCGGCGTGTATCGGCGAACTGGTCCATGCTGCGGCGCAGGCGCCGGAAATGACGCAAAACGAGCGTGTTCATGGCCAACATGGCGACACCCATGCTGGCAAACCACATCAAGACGGGAAATACCAAAGGTGCGATACGCGTACCTAGCGCCCCTGCAGACCCCGCATCTGTATTCCAGATCGCCATCACAGCCGCCGGGCTGCCCGAGATTGTCACAATACTATACCGGCGTTCGACGCCACTGCGATTTATGGCGCGAAACGTTTGAGCCTGTGATGTCGAGAGGCCAACCAGATCAACGTTGGCAGGCAATTCATCCATTGCAGTCTCTCGATCCGAACGCGCTGTTAAAATTGTGCCATTCTCGTTGAATGTAATAATTTCCTCCAAACCAAGCTCGACCAGCCGATCACTTGTTTCCGGCAATTGCTTATGAGGAATTGAAACGGACACGAACCCAGCAAAATTACCATCGACGTCAAACGGTTCAGAGATGACAAATGTCGATTGTCTGCTAGCTGGCGGCGCTTCGTTCACAACGATTGTGGGTTGTTGTGCTGCCATAGTCTCTTCAAATTTCGGATAGTCTGAAAAGTCCAAAGGCTCATCAAAGGATGAACAGGTGATAACACCGGACAGGGGAAGCACACCCACAAAGCTGAACTCTTCATTCGCTTCGACGAAGCGCGACAGGATCGGTTGGCATCCTTCGGGATTTGCCAGCAAGTCTGGGGCAATCGAACCAAACAGCCGAGCCGCGCCGACCGCACGCTCGATCAACACTTGTTCGGCACGCGCCGCGCGCTCGGTCAAACCCAAGAACGCGGTGCCGACATTGCGATCTGCTTCTACCGCGACACGGTTTGTCTGAAAGATTGCGATGGACCCAAGAGGCAAAAGGGCAAGGGTCAATAACGCGACAAGCTGCACATTGAGCCGCCGGAACCAGCCTTGAGCAATCATGATGGGATGTTCGGACTACCAACCACGGCCAATGTTGCAGAATCTGTGAGCTCAAGCACGTCATCGTCAGTCAACTGCAGAATTTCCGTCAGTTTTGTCCGCGCACGATTTACGCGGCTTTTCATCGTACCTGACGCCACGCCACACATTTCGGCAGCATCATCATATGAAAACCCGGACGCCCCAACGAGGATAAGCGCTTCACGATGCTCGTCGGCAAGCTGTTCAAAAGCTGCTTTGAAATCCATCATTTGCAGACGGCCATCGTGATCAGGCTTAACCGACAATGTGTCCGAAAAGGCATTGTCCACATCTGCCACTTCACGATTGAGCTTACGGCGTGATGAATAGTAATTGTTCCGTAAAATGGTGAAGAGCCATGCGCGCATATTTGTGCCAGGCTGGAATTTATCCATGTTCGACCAGGCCTTCAGAACTGCGTCCTGCATCATATCATCGGCCGTTGCCCGATTGCGCGTCAGGCTCAGCGCAAACGCACGGAGAGCAGGTAAGTGCGTTACCAGCTCTTCTTTGGGATCAAGATTGCTCATTTCCCGCCTTTCATCTCTTCGTCTTGAGCACGTAAGACCGAAAGGAGATCGATAATCTCGTCGGGCATTTTATCTTTTTCCAGATCGGCAAAAACCTTTTTCAGGTTTTGGTCGATATAGCGGTCGATCCTGTCCTGCTTGGGATCGTTGGCACTTGTCATCTTTTTGCGCTGCCTCATCTAAAAATTATCATCTAACTGGAACCAACTGCCGCGTTAGGGGTTTGGTTCCAAGAAAATATCAAAAAAGGCCAAAAAAATGCATGACGCTGCACCGGAGACTACCTTTTCCGACCTTATTGCTGCTGAACTTCCCTATCTGCGCCGGTATGCCCGCGCCCTGACCGGGTCGCAATCGCGCGGAGACAAATACACGGTCGCAACGCTTGAAGCGATCCTGAAGGATCGTAGTGAGTTTGACAATGATGACCCGATCAAGGTCAATTTGTTCAAGTGCTTTCACGCAATCTGGTCGTCCTCTGGTCAGCTTTTTTCATCGTCGGATGATGAATTGCTCAATCGCGCGCACAGCCTTCTGTCTAAGCTCACGGTCAACTCTCGCGAAGCGTTGCTGCTGCGTACAATCGAAGAGTTCAGCGTTACAAATATCGCTAAGATTATGGAGATCGACGCTGATGAAGTGCGCCGCCTGATCGCAACATCGAACGCAGAGCTCTCGGAGAGCGTCAAAGGACGGATCATGATCATCGAAGATGAGCCGATCATCGCGGCGGATCTTACCGATATCGTGACCTCTTTGGGCCACAGCGTCACCGGCGTTGCCCGCACTCACACAGAGGCGGTCGCACTTGGTGATGAGCAAGAGCCTGACCTGATCCTGGCCGATATTCAGCTTGCCGATAACTCGTCAGGGATCGACGCCGTAAATGACCTGCTGAAAAAGATGGACGTGCCGGTGATTTTCATCACAGCTTTCCCAGAGCGGCTTTTGACGGGAGACCGGCCCGAGCCTGCGTTTCTTATCTCGAAACCCTTCCAAGAAGCGCAAGTGCAATCCGCCGTTAGTCAGGCGATGTTCTTTGCGTCAACCGCCACCCTGAAAGCCTAATCGCCGGCATGCCTGCGGCAACTGCAGAACCGGGGCCGTCTTCGCTGCCCCGGCTTACCAATATTGTCGACGCTGTTGTCGCGCTTTCGCATACGTCTGAGCGGGTGACTGTCGACGCCGTGATAAAGGAAGTGGGCGGCGCGGGCTTCGCACCGATCCTTCTGCTCCCCGCTTTGGCCGTTGCAACACCGCTAAGCGGTATCCCTTTGTTTTCATCCCTGATGGGCCTCGTAATATGCCTAGTTGCCATTCAGATGGTGGCGCAGCGACGACATTTGTGGCTGCCCGGTTGGATTTTGCGGCAAGAGCTGAAGGGTCGGATCGTTGCAAGCGCGTTCGGGTATCTCAGGCCTGTTGCGACTTGGCTGGATCAGCGAACCAACAGACGGTTACGCTTGATTGTTCGCCCACCGCTGATTGCTGTTCCGCAAATCCTCTGTGTCTTGTCCGGAGCAATGATGCCGCTGCTGGAATTTGTGCCGTTCTCTTCATCAGTGATGGGGATCGGTGTTGCCATTCTTGCACTCGGCATGCTGAGCCGCGATGGGCTGGTCGTTCTTCTGGGGTTGGTGCCTTATGGCATTGTGGGGTGGTTAATTACACTCGCCGCCACATAGAAAAAGCCCTGCAACGATGTCGTTGCAGGGCTTTTTAAACTTATTTCGCTACGAGCGCCTTCAGCATCCAAGCAGCTTGTTCGTGGAATGCCGACCGCTCCGTCGCGAGGTCTTCGGTCACTGGGTCATTCTTCTCGTCTGCAAGCTTGACCAGAGCATGCAAGCGATGTGCGATACGCTCATGATCATCAGCAAGAGATTGGCACATCTCGCCAGCGGAGGGTGCTGACTTACTGTCATCAATCGACGACCGCTCACGAATTTCGGACATCGTCATCGGCGCCATCTGGCCCACTGCGCGGATCCGCTCTGCCAGCTCATCGGCGGCAGCAAACATATCTTCATACTGGCCTTCGGTCAGGTTGTGCACCGAGTAAAACAGCGGACCTTCGACGTTCCAGTGGTAGGCGTGCGTCTTGTAGATCAGCATGTAGGTATCGGCGAGAATGTCAGCGATGCCATCCGCAATCGTTTCGGGGGCACGGACACCGGACGAGACTTCTTGGGGTTCTCCAACAACATTGAGTGGTTGTGTCATATCTTATCTCCTTGTGTTTGAATGGATTTTTCTAGCTTCGCAAGGCGCGCATGATCAGCGTGGCAACGAATAGGACCAAGAAAACGAAGAAGAGGATCTGAGCGATCCCGGCAGAGGCAGATGCGATCCCGCCGAAGCCGAATACGGCTGCGACAATCGCCACCAGCAAGAAAACGAGGGCATAATAAAGCATGGCTTACTCCTTTGGTTAAAGTTGACGCATGATCGAGGTCATTACGCGGTTCACCTGCTCAACGAAGAGACCTGCAGATCGTTCCCCAATCAGACAGAATGGAACCTGTCTCGCGCAGGCGCGTTACCCAACGTGAACATCAAGAAGAAAGGAATGCGCCATGATTAGCCAAATTTCAGGGCTTCAGGATCGTTCAGTCACTAATACAACAGTAGGTTAGGGTGTTGCGCTTGGTGTCTCATCACCATCTGGACATGCCGATGGGTCGACGGCTGCAACGATCATGTCTGTCGTAAAAGGCAAATCAATGAATGTGGCTGGAAATGCTGTTTGTCGGTCAGGGCCGATGATCACGATGTGGCTGCCGCGTGTCGCCACTGTTTCGATCACGCCGCTCACATCTTTGTCCTCATCCATCAGGTTGCTGCGCACGAAGAAAGTCGTGTCGGGTCCGCAATTGTAAATTGCTGTGCCGAGGTCCGACAATGCCGCACCCTGCATCAGAGGAGACCCGGGAAAGCGACCAATCAGCATACCTTCCAAATCCATGCACACGATGGGATCGGGTTCAAGAATGACAAAGCTTTTGGACACGCTGATCTCTCCAGAAGACCTTCAGAAAATAGCACTCGTCATCGTGGAACGCATTAATCTATGACATAGGGAGACTGTAAAAATTGGCTACGAAATGTGAACATTGCCCCTTGCGTCGACGGGAACTCTTTACGCCGATGTCGCGGGAAGAGATCGCCGTAATGCAGCGCTTCAAGGTTGGCGAACTCGTTGTCGATGAGGGCGCGCCCATTCTAATGGAAGGGTCCAATAGTCCTCAGCTTTTTACGGCGCTGCACGGAATGGGATTGCGGTACAAATACCTTGAAAACGGCAAACGTCAGGTTGTCAATTTAATCATGCCTGGTGATTTCATTGGCCTGCAAGCTGCTGTGATGGGGCAGATGGGCCATTCTGTTGAAGCGACGACAAAAATGACTTTGTGCGTCTTCGACCGCTCTGCGATCTGGGGCTTTTTCAAAGACAATCCAAAGCGCGCTTTTTCGATCACTTGGTTAGCCGCAGTCGAAGAGCATTTTCTAGGCGACACACTTGCCACAATCGGTCAGCGTGACGCGCTGCAAGCTGTGTCATGGGCTTTAGCAAAAGTCTACTTGCGCGGCGAAGCCTTGAGCCTGGTTAACAATCATCAGATGCCGTTCCCATATCGGCAGCAAGATCTTGCAGACGCGCTTGGCCTTTCAATTGTTCATACGAATAAGACGCTGGCAAAACTGAAAAACCGGCAGCTTGCGCATTGGTCTGACGGCATTTTGAGCATCTCAGATATCGACGCGCTGGCAGAGATTGCGATGCTTGACGATACCAGCGTTCCAGAACGCCCAATCCTGTAAAAGAAGGACAGAGTGCCCGCTTTTTTGGGAACTCTTGCACATGGTGATTGTTGTCTTTCCGTAACCTAGAACGGGAGAAATACAATGAAAGCCATGCCAATCATCGCAGTTGGAGTTGCAGCAGTCGCTATCGGTTTTGGGGTCTATATGATCGACATTGACCAGACCGAAGAGGCCAGCCTGCCGGATGTCGAAGTGAATGTCGAAGGCGGCAACCTGCCGGAGTTTGAAGCCGATGTCGGCGACATCGAAACGGGCACCGAGGAAATCACCATGGAAGTGCCAACACTCGACATTCAAAGCCCTGAAGAAGACGCTGCGGACGAAAGCTAACAGCAGTCTTGAAGATACCGCGACCTTCATCGGTCGCGGTTTTCGCATAGAAAGGATAGAGTATGACAGACCAGGCCCCTCTCAAAGATCGTGCGACTGATGCAGTGGAACAAAGCATCGAAACAGCACAAAAAACCGTCAGCAAGGCAACTGAGCAAGCCACTGACGAGATCCACAAACTGACCGAAGCGGGCACTAAATTTGTTCGAGACAACCCAGGTGCCGCCATTGCCGGCGCACTCGGCGTTGGTATTTTGGTTGGCCTCGCCCTTCGCGGTCGTGACTGACAAACGCTCACGCGAAAAAGCCCGCCGTGGAAAACTCCACGGCGGGCTTTTTTTGTTTTAAATAAATCGCTCAGCTTTTACTGAACAGATTGTCGAGCTCTTTTTCGACTTCCAGCTTAGCACGGCCATACTTTTCGCTGATCAGGCCGACAAGTTGCTCGCGCTCGCCTTTGGCTTGCTCCATTTCATCATCGGTCAGCTCGCCATATTCTTCACGCAAACGACCCTTGGCTTGAGTCCAATTACCTTTGATTTCTTCCCAGTTCATTTCTTTCTCCATCTACTTTTTAGTGTCGGTGATAAGGTTTGAACGCAAGACGGGCCGACACCGATCCCGTGTGATCTGCGCCAGGTGCTACGCGGTGACGTGGCTGGTCTGATCAGACGCGAGGCGGTCAAACTCGGTCCGCAAAACATCGACATTCTTGCGATGACTTTTGAAAGCCAAATCAAAAAGGTCCCCGACGAGTGGAACCGTGCCCAACGTCAGATCGAGCCCCGTATTCCAGATCATTCGACCCAAGGCCCGTTTGCGAATACCAGCGCGGTATCCGGTGTTGATCATCAAAAGAGCCGGGACCAGCGTGATCGTGTCACCAAGGCCCGGCACTAGACCGAGGATAGAATCCCAGCCAACTGGAATGCCAAAGATCCTGAATTTGCTGTCCAAGGACTTGGCCCAGCCTTCATATCTTTGCAGAGCAGCTTGCCGTTCAACGGCGTGCAATGATGTAGACGGCATGAACGATCCCCGGAATATAGCCTAGAAGTGTCAGCAAGATGTTCAGCCAGAAATGGCGTGACAGACCCACCTCCAGAAAGACACCCAACGGCGGCAAGATGACGGCGATAATGATGCGAACAAGGTCCATCAGGCCCTCCGTTTCATAGATAATTGTCGACGAAAAAACGCGCTGAGATTGGTTTGGTTCCATGATGTCGAGAAAATCAATTGAGGAACGAAAGCGGATTTTTGACGTTAGTCGGTCAGTTGCAATCAATAGGGAGATCTCTCATGTCGGATACATCAGACCTCACTCAAACCGCGAAACAGCACGCTGCAGAATTGGGCCAAAAGGCTCACGACGCGGCAACTCAGGAGGCAGTTGCCCATGCTGACAGCGCGAAGCAGAAAGTGACCCACAAGGTTCAAAAGGCTGCAGATGCCGCCGGAGCCGCCGCAAGTGAGTTGGATCCGAACTCGCCGCAGGCGCAAGCAATGCAGCAAGTGGCCGACACCATTGAAGATGTGGCGCACAAAATCCGAACCACTGACATTCGACATATGGCTGATCAGGCAACCGAGATGGCGCGGCGCAACCCACTGTTGTTCATCGGTGGCGCTGCGATCGCTGGCTTCGCCGCAGCCCGGTTCCTGAAAGCACGCGCGCCGCATGCTTCCGCACCTTTGCAGGGATCTGATCCATGGGGTTCGGACTTCGGCGATAAAGAAGGATCCGGTCATGTCTAGACACGCGTTACAAGATGCTCCGACACTCTTGGTGGAGACGTTTCGTCAATTCACAGCGCTTATTCAAGGTGAGCTGAAACTGGCGCGGGCGGAGATGTCTCAGATCATCACGCGTGCCGGCGTCGGTCTTACATTCATCGCAATCGCCCTTCTGATGGCACTGGTTGCGTTAAACGTTCTGGCGTCCGCTGCCGTCGCTTATATCGCAGCATCCGGGTTCTCGATTGGTCTCGCCGCGCTGATTGTGGGTGGTGGTCTATTACTGATCGCATTTGGTTTTGCGCTGGCTGGAAAAGCGCGTCTGAGCGCCGACGCCCTCACTCCAGAGAAAACAGCAGGAAGCATTCGCGATGATATCGCTGCCATGAAGGAGGCATCAAATGTCTAAAATCGATCAAATCTCAAAAGGGGTCGAGGCAGATCGTGCAAAGCTGGCATCTTCCCTCGATGCCCTCACCGAAACGGTCAAGCCGGAACGCATTGCGCGCGATGTCGGGTCAGCTGCCAATGACATTGGCGCAGATCTTGCCCAAAAAACCTGGGGCACTTTGCGCGAAAATCCCGCAGGCGGATTGTTAGTCGCCATCGGTTTGGGTCTTTTGGCATCTGGCTCGCAACGCCGGCCTTTACCGACAGCTTCGCAACAGCCAACCGCAGTTGATCCTGACAACGCATTTGAAGGTTTTGATGTACGAGTCGCAGCGGCGGATTCCGCGATGAGAGCGACCGCAACCGGAGAGTTGGAACCACGACTTGAGGCGTCAAAGCTTAAAGCGGCACTAAACAACGGTTTGGAGGCGCTACCACCCCAAGCGCGCAAACGTGTCATCAAAGCGCGTCAGGCGGCTATTTCCGCTCAGGAAAGTATCGAACGGCAGACACGCCGGGCTGCACGTAAAACCACAGGGTTTATTTATGAGCAGCCACTTGCCGCCGGGGCGCTTGCGATTGGCTTTGGCGTGTTGGCTGGCTCGTTGCTGCCAAGCACGCGCCGGGAAGATGCACTGATGGGCGCGCGGAGAGATGCGTTGATGTCAGATGCACGCAATGCTTTGGAAGAAGAAATGCTGAAGGTGAAAGCGAAAGCGGAAGAGAAAATCGCTGATACGGTTAATCAATAAGCCAAAGATAAAGTGTAGAAAGTAAAAGGGGCGGCACCGTTATGTGTCGCCCCTTCTCTTTGTGTTAAACGTCGGCTGGCTTGCCATGGGATGATTTATCGGCAGCCAAGGTAGATTTCTCCGCCGAGTCATCTTGCATCCGCTTCTCTGTTTTACGCTTGCTGAAAATTGCAAAGACAATGATTGCCAGCAGCGTGAAAAGTGCGAGCAAGAGGACGAGAAATGCGCCATCCATAATGATCTCCTTTCTCTGGTTTGACTGTAGAGAGAACGCCTTGGAGGGCCGTTTGTTCCGACCTGAGAAAAGAAACACTGTGAACTGCCGCAAGTTTCGCAATAGCCGGCCATACTCTCATCGCTTTGCGCAAAGCACCTTAAGCCAGAACAGGAAATAAGGCGGGATCAAGCTTCTCAACGACGCGATATGCATCGCTAAAGTCTTGAGGCTTCACGTAGGCTCCCGGAAAGGCAATGCAGTCGATCCCGGCCTCTCGGGCCGCCTTGAGGGATGACGGAGTGTCTTCGATCGCGAGGCATGCACGAGCAGAGACATCAAGCTCTGTCATTGCGCGCTCATAGATTTCAGGATCAGGCTTTCCCGCACTAACCATGTCAGACGTACCTACAAAGTCGAACGTACTGCGCTGCAAAATTCCATTCAGGGCGTTGAAGATGGCCTGAACGTTATTCACAGAGGTTGTCGTGGCAAAACCAAGTTTCAAACCTTCGTCTTTCGCAAAACGGATCAGCGACAACACGCCCGGCCTCGGGCTAATGCCCTCTTCTGCCAGCATCTCGCCAAAGATCGCGGTCTTGCGGCTGTGTAGCTCCGAAGCGCTGACGCTCTCTCCTCTTTGCTTGGCATAGTCCGCAATCCGCGCCCGTCCGCCGGGTTTCTGGAGCATCTGAATATACTCCTTCTCCCCCCATTCCCAATCTAGACCTGCCTCGGCGAAGGCCTTGTTGAAGGCGGCTCGCTGCATCGCTGATGTTTCGACAAGGGTTCCGATTGATCCGAACAAGATTGCGGACTTTTCCATAACGCCGATCCTTTCACGCAGGCGCTATCAAAGCAGCGCTCGATGATTTTTGATTGAGTTGGCGCGCAAGCAGCGCCATCTAGGTGCAACACGAGAGGCGTAGGAAGGTTCCCATACCCCGCCGCTTTCTGGCTTAGCCAACACCTTGCGCGACCATTGCATCAGCGACCTTACGGAAGCCTGCAACGTTTGCGCCTTTGGCATAGTCTACATGCCCATCCTTACGCCCTTCTTCGACACAAGCGGCGTGAATATCGGCCATGATATCGCGTAGCGCATCATCAACATCCTCCGCCGTGCTGACACGGCGCATGCGGTTCTGGCTAATCTCAAGACCGGACACAGCAACGCCGCCTGCATTCGCAGCCTTGCCGGGCGCGAAGAGGATCTTCTGATCCGCAAAGACCTGCTTTGCATCGGCTGTGGATGGCATATTTGCCCCCTCGATGACGGCCTTCACCCCGTTCTTGATCAACATCTTCGCGTCGTCGGCCTGTAATTCGTTCTGCGTTGCGCACGGCACAGCGATATCACCTTCCAGAGACCAAGGCGTTTTGCCTTCAGTCCATGTCCCACCAAACTCATCGACATAAGGAGCCAGGTCGTTGCCTGCAGTCGCTTTATGTGCGCGTACCCAAGCGATCTTTTCGTCGGTTAGGCCGTCAGGGTCATGAATGAAGCCCGAGCTATCAGAAAGGCTGATCACATGGCCACCAAGCGCAATCGCCTTTTCCGCCGCATAGGTCGCGACATTCCCGGCGCCGGAGATGATGATCCGTTTTCCTTCGATGCTTTGGTCATGCGCGTCGAGCATCTGCGATAGGAAATATACCACGCCATAGCCGGTTGCTTCGGTCCGCATGGCACTGCCGGCATATGCAGCGTCCTTACCGGTCAGGACGCCTTCAAATGCGCCGGTGATCCGCCGGTATGCGCCAAATAGGTAGCCAATCTCGCGCGCGCCTACATTGATATCACCCGCGGGCACGTCGATGTCAGGGCCAATATGGCGGTGCAGCTCTGTCATGAAAGCTGTGCAAAAGCGCATGATTTCCGCGTCAGACCGACCCGTTGGATCAAAATCTGCGCCCCCTTTTGCGCCGCCCATCGGCAGACCTGTAAGCGCATTTTTGAAAGTCTGTTCGAAACCGAGGAATTTCAGAACGGATTGATTGACTGTCGGATGGAACCGAAGCCCGCCCTTGTAAGCACCGATAACGCCATTGAACTGGACCCGGTAGCCGCGATTGACCTCAACCTCTCCGGCATCGTTCTGCCAAGCGATCTGGAATGTGATCACACGCTCAGGCTCGACCAGACGTTCGAACACGTTGGCGGCTTTATAAGCATCTGACTGGTCAATGATGGGTTTGATGTCAGCCATGACCTCCTGAACGGCCTGATGAAACTCGGGCTCGTACGGGGCGCGGGCGTCCAGGAAGTCTTGCAGGCTGTCATGGCCCTTGCTGAGGGAAAAGCTCATCAACGGTACTTTCGATTTTGGGAAGGCGACGTTCAGGAAAAGTCGATCTTGGTGTTGTCGCCTAGATCGGGGCCATCGTCAGAAAAGAAGGCACGCGTCATCTCTGCCGCGATAGCCAGCTTGCTGCCGCTGTTGTCCCAAATCTCGGCCTGGACGGGTCGCGCTTCGATCACGGCGACATCGGCAGTGTCGGGATCGTCACCGAAAAACACCTTACAATACGGCCCCCAAAGCTCTTTGATCAGCGCTTTGTCGCGACTGACTTTGCCTTTGGCAGAGACAGATACGTAAATCATCTTTGAATCGTTCGCAAAGTTCAGCGCGATATCCTGATCTTCCGCGATCTCGAAGATTTTGGCGCTGTCACTTCCGGTGATGAAATGGATCGTTTTTTTCTTAGTATCCACGTATGGCGCCATCGGGCGCGAGCGCAGAACGCCATCATCCTGTGTGGTGACCATACAAACGGTCATGTCAGAAAGCGTGTTCCAAAACGTCTCTTTATCAGATGTCATGTCTTTTCCGTTCATGGTTGATGCATAGCTTAACCGCGCCGCACGGTGTTCCGTTCCACTCAAGCGGCCAGAAGATTTAGAAAGTGGCGTCGATCTCGCCCAGCTTTTCGGTCAGCGCCATGTTCTCGCGGTAGTCGATGGGGATCACGACCAAAGCAGGGCTCTCATGGTCCAACGCGGTCTTCAAACAGTCGCGCAGCTCGGCAGCCTTGTCACAGGCCTGATGGTGCCAGTTCATGGACTTGCACAGCTGTTCCCAATCAGGGTTGTTGAACGACAGGTCTGTATGAGAGCCAAAATCCTGATCTTGTTTCCAGGCGATCAGGCCATAGCCCTTATCCTCCCAGACAAGCATAGTGATGTCGGCATCAAGGCGGGAGGCTGTCTCCATCTCCTGGATGTTCATCATGATGTCACCGTCGCCTACCACGGCCAGCACACGCGCGTCCGGTCGGGCATGTTTGGCTGCGATGGCGCCAGGCAGTGGCATCCCCATTGAACAAAAGCCGTTTGAAATCAAACAAGTGTTCGGGTTGTTGCTTTGATAATGGCGTGCAACCCACATCTTGTGCGAACCAACACCAGACAGCAAAATATCATCGGGACCCAGTACAGCACGGACATCGGCAATGGCTTTCTGGGGGCGTATTTTGCCCTCTGTCGTGTCCTCTGCATGGGCCGCGAATTCGTCTTGCATGGTTTCGCGCAGTTTGCGCTGCGCGCTGAAATCGTAGTCCGGCACGCCATCTTGCGTGATCCGTGCGTTCAAGGCTGCAAGGCCGTGGGCAAGATCGCCTATCACTTCGACCCGGGGTTGGTAGTGCTGATCGCTTTCGGCGGGATCGAAATCCATGTGGATAATATCGGCCTTACATTCGGCATTCCACTTAGAGGGCCCGTATTCAACAGGATCATAGCCGATGGTAATCACCAGATCGGCGGCATCTATCGCGAGCTGCGGGTAGTCGCGATGTCCCATCCCAATGGTGAAGAGGCAGCGCGGATCGGTCAAATCAAGCGCCCCTTTCGCCATGAAGGTCATCAGCGCGCCGATGCCAGTGGCCTCGCAAAGTGCGCGCAATTCCTGGCTGGCACGCGTCCGAATGGCACCGTTCCCAGCAATGATGATCGGAGATTTCGCGGACTTCAGCCGCTCCCAAGCAGCGTCGATAGCATGTTCATCTGGCACGGGCCGGCGCGGTGTCGCGGCGCGCATCGCAGGCACATTGGTTTGCATAGCCGCCACGTCCTCGGCCAGTTCGATATGACAGGCACCGGGCTTTTCGGTCACGGCGATCCGGACGGCCTTATGAACAATTTCCGGGATGTTATCGGGATGATTGACCGCGCAGCTCCACTTCGTGATCGGGCGATACATATCGACCACGTTCATCACCTGGTGACTTTCCTTGTGCTGACGTGTGAGCGCGCCTTGGCCGGTAATGACGAGCAATGGCGCGTGGTCCATATTGCCGTCGGCAACGCCAGTCATCAGATTTGTGGCCCCGGGACCAAGTGTGCCAAGGCACACGCCAACTTCACCGGTCAGACGACCATAGACGCTGGCCATAAATGCAGCGCCTTGTTCGTGGCGGGTGAGAATGAACTCAATGGAGGAGTTTTCCAGCGACTTCATGAAGTCGGCATTTTCTTCGCCGGGCACGCCGTAGATACGTTTGACCCCCTCTGCTTCGAGGCATTTCACAAAGAGATCAGACGCTTTCATAGAAGGCTCCGGCATGTGGACGAGATAGGCCAGCGGACTGGCAACCACATGAGAACGCGGAAAGTTGGGATCGGTTCCCTGTTTATATGCGAAAGCCGTGGGTAAGCCCCGTTCAGGCTATCTCTGGCATGATGTGCAATAGAAGCTGGAGCGCCCGGATTGAACGATCCTGCTCACCGTTCCGCCGCATCCTTCGGTCACGCAGGGTGCACCCTCACGGTCGTAAACCCGGAACGTGTGTTGAAAATACCCAAGCTCGCCATCGGCCTGGCGGTAGTCGCGCAAAGAGGATCCACCGGCCTCAATCGCCTCTGCCAGAACATCGCGAATGATCGGCACCAGCGCGCCTGCGCGTTTCGCCGATAGGTTGCCAGCTTTCCGCTTGGGCGAGATTTTTGCACGGTGCAGCACTTCGCAAACATAGATATTGCCAAGACCGGCAACGATCCTTTGATCCAGCAAAGCCGATTTGATGGGCGTACTGCGCCCCTGCAGGCGCGCCGCGAGATAAGCCTCGTTGAAAGCGTTACCCAATGGTTCAGGCCCAATGGGCGCGATGAGCCAATGATCCTCCAGCCGGGCGGTTTCGGCCAAATCCATCGCCCCGAAGCGGCGGGCGTCGTTGAATGTCACGCGACCACCGCCCGCCATGTCCAAGACAACATGATCATGCTTTTCGGGCACGGGATGTGGATGATGAAACTCCCCCACAGTCTTGCCAGAAATCAGCATGCGCCCGGACATGCCCAGATGGATGATCAACGTCTCACCGCTGTCGAGATCCGCAAGAATGTATTTCGAGCGCCGCCGCAGCGCTCTGACCGTCTTACCCGTCAGGCGCGCGGCCATGTTTTCAGGGAAAGGCCAGCGCAGATCGGCCCTGCGGATATCAGCTTTCGCGATGCGCTGCCCCTCCATCACGGGCAGCAATCCGCGGCGCACTGTCTCGACCTCTGGTAATTCGGGCATCTCGCACTTCCTTAGATGGGGCGCACATTGTAACGCGGCCCGGACGCTCTATAAGAAAGAGCAGATGCAAGGACGGCAAGACCCCATGAGCGATAACCCTGAAAAGACAACGCATTTCGGCTTTGAAACCGTGCCGGAGACCGAAAAGGCCGGACGTGTGCAAGGTGTCTTCACCAATGTTGCATCGCGTTATGACATCATGAATGACGTGATGTCGGTAGGCATTCACCGTCTGTGGAAAGACGCCATGATGGATTGGCTGGCCCCGCGGCCCGGTCAGAAGCTGCTGGATGTGGCGGGCGGGACCGGTGATATCTCTTTCCGGTTTCTGAAACGCGCGGGGCGCGGGCATGCGACAGTGCTGGACCTGACCGAAGATATGCTGGTTGAAGGACGTAAGCGGGCTGAGGCTGCGTCGATGGCGGACAGCCTTGATTGGGTGACCGGCGATGCGATGGCGCTGCCGTTTCAAGACAATACGTTTGATGTCTATACGATCAGCTTCGGCATCCGAAATGTCACCCGCCCGCAAGAGGCTTTGAATGAAGCGTTTCGCGTCCTCAAACCCGGCGGGCGGTTGATGGTGTTGGAGTTCAGCCAGATCCCCAATGACATGATGCAGAAGGCCTACGATCTCTATTCCTTCAATATCATCCCGCGCATGGGGCAGGTCATCGCGAATGATCGCGACAGTTATCAGTATCTGGTCGAATCGATCCGCAATTTCCCAGACCAAGACACGTTTCTTGGCATGGTCCGCGAGGCCGGGTTCGAGAATGCGAAATATCGCAATCTGTCGATGGGCATCGCAGCGCTACACTCTGGTTGGAAGCTCTGACGGATGCGCGGGCCGCACAATATCTGGCGCCTGATCCGCACAGGCGCCACCTTGGAACGCACCGGCGCAATGGGTGTCGTACTGGACGCCTTTCAAGCGCCGCCCGGTCTGCGCCTTGTCGCACGCATCCTGGGCTGGCCATTCAAATGGCTTGGCTTGAAGGGCGATCCGTCGATGCCGCCGGCCACACGTGCGCTGACAGCTTTGGGACCCGCCTACATCAAGTTCGGTCAGATCCTGTCGACCCGCCCAGATGTTGTCGGTGACGATCTGGCTCTGCAATTGCGGGTACTGCAAGACAAGCTGCCGCCCTTCCCGGCCTCCGTCGCCAAGCGCGAGATTGAACGCGAATTGGACGTGCCGGTTGATCAGGTGTTCGCCAATTTCAGCGAGCCCGTCGCTGCAGCCTCCATCGCGCAGGTGCACAAGGCAACGCTGATCGAGACAGGCGAACAGGTCGCAGTGAAAGTGCTGCGCCCCAAGATTGAACGCGCTTTTCGCAAAGACATCGACGCATTTTACTTAGCCGCGAAGATGGTCGAGATGCTGTCGCCCTCCTCGCGCCGCCTGAAGCCGATGGACGTGATCACCCATTTCGAAGGCGTTGTCATGGGTGAGCTGGATTTGCGTCTGGAAAGCTCTGCCGCGGCAGAATTTGCCGCCAACACGAAGGATGATCCAGGCTTTCAATTGCCCGCGGTCAAGTGGGATCTGTCGGCAAAACGCGTGATGACGCTTGGCTGGGCCGAAGGAATTCCCGCAGGTGACGTGGCTGCCATAGATGCGGCTGGTCATGATCGCCGTGTTCTGGGGGAGCGTATTCTCCAACTTTTCCTCAGTCAGGCGCTGCGCGATGGATATTTCCATGGCGATATGCACCAGGGCAATCTGAAGATCGCGCCGAATGGCGATATCATTGCCTATGACTTCGGAATCATGGGACGGATCGATGAATATACGCGCCGGGTTTATGCAGAGATTCTTTTCGGCTTTATCCGCAAGGATTATAAACGCGTCGCCGAGGTTCACTTTGAGGCAGGATACGTACCAGCCGACAAGGACGTCGATGAATTCGCACGTGCCCTGCGTGCCGTGGGGGAGCCCATTTTCGGTATGGACGCGACGCGTATCTCGATGGCGCGGCTGCTTACATACCTCTTTGAGGTAACCGAGCGCTTTGGTATGGAGACCCGCACCGAGTTGATCTTGCTGCAGCGCACCATGGTCGTGGTCGAAGGCGTCGCGCGAACATTGAACCCTCATATCAACATTTGGGAAGTCGCGCGCCCGATTGTTGAGGACTACATCAAGGAAAGTATCGGCCCGAAAGCGCTTTTGACCGACCTTGCCAAAACAGCCCGCGTCCTTGCGCGGTTCGGGCCCCGCCTGCCGCAAATGGCCGAAGCTGCGCTTATTCGTCAGTCAAACCCGCCGCAAGAGGAGCGCCCTCGTCAAGACTGGAGCCCCGTTTTCTGGGCGATGGCGGGACTGGTTGTTGGCGGCGCCTCGGTCTTTGCTGCGCTGTCGCTTTAGCTGCCTTTCCGGATTGCTGTGACTTCGTCCGCTGCGAGTTTTGCACCGCCTTCGAAGATCAAAACGGTGCGTCCATCCTCCATTCGGGCTTCCTGAATCTCGGCATAAACCGCCACTGGATCGGATCCGATAACTGCGCCTTGGGAGTGATTTTCAACTTCAAAACTGTAGGTTGCGAAAGGCAAAGGCGCGCCATCGGGGCCCACACCGACCCAGTCCATCGTGCCGCCAGCAAGCCCCAATTCAGATCGCTGCACCTCCGCCCCTGTTGCGTCTCGAACAACTAGAAAGGCCTGATCCGCGACGCTGCGCGGCACAGGATCAAGCGTAAAAGGGCTGCCGTCAAAGGGAATAGGAACCGCTGCGCGCCCCTCCATCCCGACCCAGCCAGAGAGTTGTGCCATCCCCATGACACCCATCTGACTGCTCAGGGACTTGAGCAAGTCATTCGTCTGCACCTGCTGCTCTACACCAGAGAACGTCGCGAGCTGGGTTGCATAGTCCGTCGATTCGACAGGATTGAGCGGGTCTTGGTTTTCCATCTGAGCGGTCAACATTTTGAGAAAGGTCTCAAAATCAGAGCTGATGACGGTTTTCTCGCTTGGCCCCGGCGCCGCGCTGGCTGCAGGCGTTAGTGGCTGTGTTGTGGCTTGTGTGATGTCCATCAGGCTTCTCCTACATGCGGATATCAAGGCCGCTGATTGAGCCCAGATTCAGAATATGTGGTGTTGTTTCAGCGGGTTGCGGCTCTACCGTGGATCGGGGCGGCGGATGCTCGCCTTCGCGCTGATCAGGGGCACTTTCCTGTTCAGTAAAACTGAAATTCAGGTCGGTGTAGCCCATCTCCTGAAACTCTTGCGCAAGCTGGTCGATATGCCGCCGCATCAGATCAAGCGTCTCTGGCCGCTCAGCGCTCATCACTAAGGTCAGGCTTTGCTCTTGCGAGGTCAGAACCATGCGAACCTGCCCTAGTTCCTGCGGATCAAGCCGCAACTCAACAGGCTGATCTGGCTTCAGTTGGGCCTGTGCGAGCTGAACCATGACGGCGCGCTGCACTTCCGGTCGGAGGGTAAGCTGGGTCGAAGGCGGCACGTCTACCCGTCGACTCTCCATCACGGGCAGCGGGTCAGTTCCGGCTTGTCGTTCAACTACATCGGTGGCAACCGAAGGCATTTCAGTCGCCGTAATTGGTTCCGATTTTGGCACTTTGAGCGTTTGCGATTTGAGGCGTTCCGGCGCTTTCAGTTCGGTCTTTGGTTGGAAAGACCCTGCGTCCGGCATCTTTCGCTTCTCAATTGGCTTATCCATTGCGATCGGCTCTTCGACTGTAAGCGATGGCAATGCTTTTTGAATGAGCTGCGTGTCATCCGGAAGGGCAAGCCGGGCGATTGGCTGATTGGCTTTTGGAACCGACTGCAGATCGTTTGTCTGCACAGGCTGATGCTGCTCCCTTGGCCTCGCTTCTGGAGATGTTATTTTCGGGGCCGCAAGCTCGGCACCCTTCACAGGTTCGAAAGCGGATTCGCGCTTCGGCTCTTGTGGCATCTTAGGCAGCGCTGGGTCGGCCACTGGCCGAACAGTTGTAGGCGCTTTAACATCGACCTCCGCAGTTACCTTTGGTTCAGGCTGCGCCTTAGTAGCCTTTAGAGGCGCCAAGTCAGTAGTAATCTGGCGGCCGTCTATGGGCTGCAGAGGCAGAGTTTTTCCTTCTGACTGAGCTTTGGGCTTTTCGCCTGTTTCACTTGTCTTGACGGCCTCAGTTTCGGCAGGGCCCGCACCAGTGTTGGGCGACAAAACGATCCGCTCGCCTCTATCAGACCCGGCCTGAGATGTTTGTACTTGCCTTTCGACATCCTTACTATCGAAGTCAGGTGTTTCAACTTCGGCAATCGACACAAGCTCAGGCTGCTCTTGAGCGATCAAATTGAGTGCGGTCAGGCTTCGAACCGTCGGCGCGGTCGGCAGCTCAACCATTCCAGTCTGAGCACCGATTATCTCCGGCAAAGCCTCTACCTCCACGATCGTAAATGCAGCAACAAGCTCCTCCGTGCTCTCGTCCGGCACCACTGTGGGCGTCGTTTTCGCGGTGTCCTTTGGGACACCCGCAGTCATTTCGATCAGAAAAGGTAATTGCATCTCAGCTCCGGAGTTCTTCCGCTTCTCAGACCCGCTTATGACGCAGCTTCGTTACCACTTTCTTTACCTCTGTCGGTCAAGACTCGTCGAAATACAGACGATTTGAGGCATTCAAGAATGACTGACCCGATTGGACTTGGCCAGCAGGTGACGGCCCCTGATCACACCACACGGCTGCGTAAAGTGGCCGATGATCTGGAGGCGACCTTTCTATCCGAAATGCTGAAGTCTGCCGGTGTCGGCAAATCGCGCGAGGCGTTTGGTGGTGGCATCGGCGAGGATCAGTTCGGATCGTTCCTACGCGATGCGCAAGCCAAGGAAATGGTACGGGCAGGCGGCATCGGATTGTCTGAGACAATTTTCAACGCATTGAAGGAACGTTCGGAATGACCGTGATAGAGCAAAAGATGATCCGCCTATTGGAGAGTGAGCGGGAGATGCTTTTGGGCGGTGATCTTGGTGGGCTTGCAGAGCTCAGCAAAGAGAAAGAGGCGCTGCTTCCGAATATGCGACACCTCGATGGTGATGCGCAAACGCGGTTGCGGTCTGCGGCAGATCAGAACCATGCGCTGCTGGGAGCCGCGATGAGGGGCTTGCGTGGCGCGATCCGGCGGATCAATGCGATCAGCGGCGCGGGCGCACCCTTGCAAACCTACGCAGCCAATGGGGATCGCGCCACATTGAGCCAGCCGCGCCGGCGCGATCTTGAAACGCGCGCCTAAGCCGCGATTTCGAATAAAATCCTAAGTAAGTTCAGAAGCTTGCTTAGAGTTCTATTAGGACTTTCCCTTTCATAGTGATCCCGCAGCCAAAACGGATGCTGTGCCCCGCTGAGCGGGACAAATCGAGTGTCAGAACGACAGACCTCCGGCTTCGCGCCGGTTCTTGAAACGGGCGCAAAAGCGTCCAGAGCATAAGGATAGACGCCTATGTCTAGTATTCTGACGAACAACAGTGCGATGGTCGCGCTTCAGACGTTGAAATCGATCAACACGAACCTGGCCAAAACCCAAAACGAAATTTCGACTGGTAAATCCGTCGCATCCGCAAAGGACAACGCTGCGGTTTGGGCCATCTCCAAGGTTATGGAATCCGATGTGAGCGGTTTTAAAGCGATCTCGGAAAGCCTGTCATTAGGTGAATCGACCGTCGCGGTGGCGCGCGAAGGTTCCGAAACCGTGACCGACCTGCTGACGCAAATCAAAGGGAAGGTTGTCGCCGCGCAGGAAGAAAACGTGGATCGTGAAAAGATCCAGACCGATATCACGGCGCTGCGCAACCAGATCAACTCGGTCGTCAATGCAGCACAGTTCAACGGTTTGAACATGCTCAAGGGCACGGAAGACGTGAACATCCTTTCGTCGCTCGATCGCAGCGGCGATGGCAGTGTCGAAGCGCAGAACATTACCATGCAGCGCCAGGACATGACGACGTCATTGGGCGAATATGGCTCTGGTGGACCGCTTGATTCGAACGGAACGCGAAGTGCCGCACAAGCGACGAACGCCGCCAATACCGCGACGATCACGATGGCAACCGATGCAGACTACAGCCATGAGGGTCTTACCTTCAACATTGCAGGCACGTCGCTTGTGATCGAGGCGGGTGAGCTTTCGGGCGATCAGGACGCTGCAGCTGCAACAATCGCAGGCCGCATTAATGCGCTTGGCCTTGAAGGGATCAATGCATCGGCAACCGGTGCGGCGATTTCCGTGAACTCGACCCGCGCTTTTGAAACGGTCGATGTGACAGCAACACTGTCGGTCGACGGGACAGGCGCAGGTGACGCAACTGTCACTGGCGGGACCA
This sequence comes from Pseudomonadota bacterium, assembly GCA_038532735.1. Lineage (GTDB taxonomy): Bacteria > Pseudomonadota > Alphaproteobacteria > Rhodobacterales > Rhodobacteraceae > JAHTBL01. The sequence goes on along the minus strand of JBCBAC010000001.1, from coordinate 327,196 downwards.
TCGCCGAGCGTGCTGAGAATGTGACATTCTCCACCTCTGCGAATGTGAATGCAGGGGATGGCTACAAGATGACGGTCGGCTCGCAGACCTTCCAATATGTCGCTGGTCAAGGCGAGACCTTTGAAGATGTCGCCAAGGGCCTGAAAACGGCAATTGACGGCGCGGGAATCGAGGGCGTGACAACCAAGGTTGCGCAGAATGACTCTGGGGCCTGGATGATCAAGGTGGACAATGACACCGGCTCCGCAAAAAACATTGCGCTCGTCGGTCAGTCTGGCGGCACCGCATCTGGCGGTTTGTTCGGCCTCGACAAGATCGATGTCACATCCAACGCCGGGGCGGACTCGGCTTTAGCCAACATCGAAAACCTGATCCAGAACTCGATCGACAGTTCGGCTTCTTTCGGCTCGGCACAAGGCAGGATCGAAACCCAAGCTGACTTTATCAGCAAGCTGACGGACTCCCTCAAGACCGGGATCGGCACGCTGGTTGATGCGGATATGGAAGAAACCTCGGCGCGCCTGCAGGCGCTTCAAGTGCAGCAGCAGCTGGGCACGCAATCCTTGTCGATTGCGAACCAGGCGCCGCAGTCCATCCTTTCGCTCTTCCGGTAAGATCACGCGCGGGGCCAGATAGGTCTGGCCCCGTCGCTCTTTCAAGATTTCCAAGATTCTAAGCATTGGCTTTAGGGAAGGATTCCCCCGTGACAGCACCACAAATGGCACAGTCAGCGTATGCTGCGACAGCTACCTCCGTCCGCACACCACGCGGCACAGAATACGACGCAATTGCCAAAATCACAGGTCGGTTAAAGGCCAGCACAACCAGCGCCGCAAAGTCTTTCGCGGGTCTGGTGCGCGCCCTTCATGACAACCGGCGCCTTTGGGCTCTTCTGGCTGCCGACGTATCTGACGACAACAATCAACTTCCCCAGAATGTGCGCGCACAGATCTTTTACCTGGCCGAGTTTGTCGCTCAACATACCAGCAAGGTTTTGCAGAAGAAGGGCGATGTCGAGGTTCTGATCGACATCAACAGCGCCATTCTGCGCGGCCTCAAGCCAAAAGGAATTTGATATGGCCGGACTGGTTTTGAAACTTGGCCCACGTGAACGGGTCCTTATCAATGGCGCTGTCGTCGAAAATGGTGACCGCCGCAGCAGATTGGCGGTTATGACGCCTAATGCCAACATCCTGAGGCTGCGCGACGCGATCCATCCAGAGGATGCGAAAACGCCTGTGCGTCGGGTGTGCTACATCGCCCAATTGGTCCTGTCCGGCGACGCCGATCCAGCGGACGCCAAGCATCAACTTCTCCGGGGGATCGAACAGTTAAGCCTTGCCCTCACCGACCATGATAGCCGCAGCTGTATGACTTTGGCGACAGATGCCGTTCTGGACGATGACTATTACAAAGCTCTGAAGGCTCTGCGCAGTTTGTTACCGCGAGAGGATCGGCTTCTCTCAGCCTCCTTCGCATGAGCTTTCAGCCTATTATTCCTCTGTCCGGCCTCGCGGGTTGGAACTTCCTCAACCGCACGATGGACACGCAGCGCACTGCGTTTGAGAACAGTCCTGCTGTGAAGCGTGACGTCGACTACTTTGAGGAAAAGATTGGTGACGTGAGCAGTGCCAAAGACTTGGTGGCGGATCGGCGCTTGCTGAGCGTTGCTTTGGGTGCATTCGGTCTGGAAGCGGATATCGGGAACAAGTATTTTATTCAAAAGATCCTCGAAGAGGGATCTTTAGATCCCGAAGCCTTGGGGAACAAACTGGCCGACAAACGCTATCTTGCGATGGCGGAGGCGTTTGGTTTTGGCGACAATGCGATCCCGCTTAGTCAGGCAGACGGTTTTGCGGATACAATTATCGATCAATACCATTCACGTCAGTTTGAGGTCGCCGTTGGGCAGCAGGATGACACTCTCCGTCTTGCATTGAACCTTGAGCGAGATCTCACAGATATCGTGGAGAAGCCCACCAGCGAAAATACGAAGTGGTTTTCGATCATGGGGAACCCACCGCTTCGCGAGGTTTTTGAAACTGCACTGAATCTGCCAACAGCGGCAGGGCAACTTGACCTCGATCAGCAGCTCGGATTGTTCAAAGACAGCGCAGAGCGGATCTTCGGTTCAAGCGATCCTGCGATCTTCGCATCACAAGATGACCGCGATGACCTTGTGCAGACCTTTTTGCTGCGGAGCCAGTTGGCGCAGAGCCAATCGGTGCAATCATCTGCCTCAATTGCGCTGACTTTGTTGAATAACCTGTAAAACCAAATCAACCTGATGGGTGACCACCTGACGCTCTAAGTATGCATCAAATGAATGCCTCTAGAGTTGCGGAACATCTGGCACCGCTATGTCCGTCTCTTCGCCTATGGCATACCTTAACGCTTCGAAGCTGTCCGGCATCGTGCCACGCATACTCATCAAGGTATCTAACGATTGATGGCTTTCGACGGCCGCATCAACAAGCGGATCCGCCCCCGGCACATAGAGACCCGCTTGAACCATCATCTCTGCCGAAGCATAGGCGCCCGCCAGGGCGCGGCCCCGAGAGAGAGATGCGTTTTCAGCCGGGGTCGCGGCATCAGGTAAGCTGCGTGAAACGGATCGCAGCAGATCAATCGCAGGAAACCTTCCACGCTCTGCGATCTTGCGATCCAGAACGATATGGCCATCCAGAACACCACGCACGATATCTGCAATGGGCTCATCCATATCGGAGCCTGCAACAAGCACCGACAGGACGGCGGTGATATGCCCTTCGTCTATCCCACCCGGCCCCAACCGCTCACAAAGCGACATCAACATATGCGCGGTCGATGGTGGATAGCCGCGCAGGCTTGCCGGCTCCCCAGAGGCCAACGCAATTTCCCGATGGGCTTCGGCAAATCGGGTCAAGCTATCTGCAAGAAACAAAACATGCTGGCCCTGATCGCGAAAAAACTCTGCTATGGCCATGGCTGTCCATGCGCATTGACGGCGCAACAACGGTGAACTGTCAGAGGTCGCGGCAACAATAATCGCACGCGACATACCTTCGGGTCCCAAGACCCTATCAACGAAATCACGCAACTCACGCCCGCGCTCTCCGATCAGGGCAATCACACACAAATCGCTTTCCAGACCTTTCGCAAGATCTCCCAAAAGGGAGGATTTTCCGACACCAGAGCCCGCGAAAAGGCCAATCCTCTGTCCTTCGACAATCGGAAGGAACGTATTGAAAGCGGCCATTCCAGTTTCGAGACGTTTGCCAAAACCACTCCGTGTCGCGGGTGCCGGTGGCGCCGCGTGGATTGGGCGTACTTCTGCGCCAGGCATCAAAGCATGGCCATCGAGCGGCCGCCCATTCGGGTCAATCACCCGGCCAATCCAGCTTTGATGGGGCGCGATCTGTAATGGGCTCAGATGGCGGACCTGCATACCTGAGACAACACCACTCAGTGGACCCTCGGGCAGCATGGTCAATGTATCTTCCGCAAGGCTGATCACCTCCCCACCGATCGCGGCGAGCGACGGGCCACGGACATCAAGCCGATCGCCCAGGGCTGCGACATCATTCAAACCAGAGACGCGCAGCAGGCCCTTTTCAACATGTTCAACGCGTCCGATGCGCCGTGACGGCACAGATCGGGAGAGCTGTTGGGACAGGCAACTGAGATCAGGATGGGTCACAACGAAACTCCTTTGGTCCGCTGAAACCCTTTCTAAAGGAATCAGGGTTAAGCCTTGGTTGAGATAGTTCGAGGGAGAAGCCCCGATGTTTAATAATCTTGAGATTTTCCGCTCTGCCGGAGCGATGGCGCGCCACGCGGCACAGCGCCAGTCGGTCGTTGCGGAAAACATCGCAAATGCCGATACGCCCGGGTATCGCACCAAGGACCTGACAGCGTTTGAAGTGCCTGCCGATGATCTGCGCAATGCGATGAAATCGACGCGCGGCACGCATTTCGATCCGGGATCCCGTACGACAGCCGCGTCAATCATTCTTGGCGATCAGTCAGGGCTTTCGCCCAACGGCAACTCCGTCTCGCTTGAGAGCGAAATGTTCAAATCAATTGAGGCCGAACGGCAGCACAGCCGGGCGATGACAATCTACAAGTCATCGCTCGACATTCTGCGCGCGAGCCTTGGGCGGCGGTAAGGGGCGTATGGTATGAGTGACTTCTCAAACTCCCTGCAAACAGCAGTCAGCGGGATGCGCGCACAATCCACGCGTTTGCGCCACGTTTCCGAAAACATCGCAAACACGGATACGCCCGGCTACCGCCGTAAAATCATGAATTTCGAGCAGGTGACGAAAGACGGGGCGAAGACCGGGGAAGTGCGTTCGGCTGGCATATCGTTGGACCGGACAGAGCTGACCCGGATCTTCGACCCCGCCCACCCTATGTCGAATGAAGACGGCTACTATGATGGATCGAATGTCGATCTGGTGGTCGAAATTGCAGACGCCCGCGAGGCGCAACGCAGCTACGAGGCGAACCTCAAGATGTTCGAGCAGACACGGAAAATGTCGTCGAAACTGCTTGAACTGCTGCGCAAATAAAGGAGACCAGAATGGACATCCGATCCTCATTTGCGGCGCAAGGCTATGCTGCAACGAAGCCCGCGCTGACGCCTCAAGGTGACGCTGGTGGCGCGCTGAAAGACGCAGCGAAGTCTTTCGCCGCAACCCTGCAAGAAGGCGAAGCAACCGCGAAAGCCGCAATGACAGGGGGCGCAGATCCTCATGCACTGGTGGAGGCTCTGGCCCAGACCGAACTGGCGGTCGAGACGGCGGTGACCGTGCGCAACAAGGTGGTCGAAGCCTATCAGGAAATCCTCCGGATGCCGGTGTAGGCCATGGATGATGTGCTGTTCTACGACACACTGAGGCAAGCGCTTTGGATATCGGTGATCGTGTCGATCCCGATCCTGACGGTCGCACTCGTGACTGGTTTGTTTGTGGGCCTCTTTCAGGCGCTAACCTCTGTTCAGGAAATGACGCTGACCTTCGTGCCCAAACTTGGGGCGATCGTGATTGTCTTCTGGATGACGATGGGTTTCATGTCGGAGACCTTGGTCTCCTTCTTTCAGAACCAGTTGGTTCCACTGATTGCGGGGGTCTAGGGAATGGAGAACGCAAGCTACACAACCCTGACCCGGCAATCCGGACTGATGCGCGAAATGCAATCGGTGGCCAACAACATCGCCAACGCATCTACTACAGGCTTTCGACGCGAGGGCGTTGTGTTTTCGGAACATGTGACAGACCTCGGCGAGGTTCCGTCCCTTTCGATGGCTCAAGCGGGTGGTCACTATATCGACACCCGACAAGGTGGGTTTGAGAAAACGGGCGGTCCACTTGATCTGGCCATCGAAGGCGATGGTTACTTCATGGTCGAAACACCCGAGGGGGAGCGACTGACCCGCGCTGGGCATTTCATGTCCAATGGCGAAGGCGATTTGGTAACGCCCGAAGGATTTCGCGTTCTCGATGCCGGCGGCGCCCCTGTTTTCGTCCCGCCCGGCGCGGCGAGTATCAGTATTGCAGCCGATGGCACGATGAGCGCCGATGGGGAGCCCATGTCGCAGCTTGGTCTTTTCACCGCTGATCCAGCGGGGTTGCAGCGTGTCGGAAGCACGATGTTCGAGGCCACAACCGGCACTGAGCCGCTGATTGGCGGCACCATGCTGCAGGGGTTCTTGGAAGGATCCAACGTCGATCCCGTCACAGAAATCGCCCGCATGATCGAGGTTCAGCGCTCCTACGAGCTGGGCCAGAAATTTCTTGAGAAAGAGGATGAGCGTCTCCGCTCCGTCCAGAAACTCGTAGGCCGATAGGAGGTGCCGCCATGCGCGCCCTGAAAATTGCAGCCACAGGCATGACCGCTCAACAAATGCGGGTCGAGGTGATTTCCAACAACCTCGCGAACATGAACACGACCGGGTATAACGCTCGCCGCGCTGAGTTCGCGGACTTGCATTACCAGCAGCAAAGCCGCGCCGGAACGATCAGTTCTTCCAGCGGGTCGGTGCTGCCGGCTGGCGTTCAACTTGGCCTCGGCGTCCGACCCACGGCTGTGTCCGTAAATCTCGCGCAAGGGGCATTGTCTGTGTCGAACGGTGATCTGGATATCGCGATTGAGGGGCAAGGCTATCTGGAGGTAACGCTACCTTCTGGTCTGTCCGGATATACCCGCGACGGCGCGTTGAAACGCTCTGCCGATGGATTGATCGTTACGTCAGATGGCCATCCCGTCGTACCGGAGATTACGGTTCCAAACGATGCCCGCAGCATCTCGATTAACGCGGATGGCGAGGTTTACGCCTATTTCAACGACCGCGTTGAGGCTGAGCTTTTGGGCCAATTCACCCTCGCAGGGTTCGCCAATCCCAAAGGGCTTGAGGCAATGGGCAGCAACCTCTTTCTAGAAACATCAGCTTCTGGCCCTGCGACTGTTGGCACTCCAGGTGAGGAAGGCTTGGGCATCGTCCGGCAAGGCTACCTTGAGGACAGCTCTGTCGATGCGGTCAAAGAGGTGACCGATCTGATCGAGGCGCAGCGCGGCTACGAATTGAACGCCAAAGTCATCACGGCCGCTGACCAGATGCTGTCGGCAACGACGCAGATCCGATGAAGTGTCTCATCGCCCTCTTTTGCCTGATGGCGACACCCGTGCTTGCGGAGACGGTCTTTGCAGCGCGCACGGTGCGCAGCCAATCAGTGATCACCGCAGAAGATGTCGTGCTGAAAGACGGTGCGTTGCCCGGTACAATCAGCGACCTTTCACACGCCATCGGGCGAGAGGCGCGGGTCGTGCTATACGCTGGTCGCCCCATTCTTGCCGACGATCTGGCAGCCCCCGCCTTGGTCGAGCGGAACCAGCCCGTCACGCTGATCTTTCATCGCAGCGGTCTGAAGATTTCGACCGATGGCCGCGCATTAGAGCGAGGCGCGGCAGGCGATATCGTACGCGCCATGAATCTTTCCTCACGCAGCACAGTTAACGGCACCGTCACCAGCGACGGCCATATCGAGATTGGACAGTAAATGCACAAACACCTTTTGATCTTCGCGCTGGTGATCGCTGGATGCGACAGGGTAGAGAATATTGGTCAGGCGCCAAAATTCACCCCGGTTCAAAGCAATACCGAAAGCCTAGCGATGTTGACGCCGGGCCTTCCGATGCGCGCGGAAGAAGAAAGCCCGCTTGATCAGGCCTCCCTCTGGGATGGCGGACGACAATCGCTTTTGGGGGATCGTCGTGCGGTCCAGCGGGGCGATATCCTGACCGTCGTGATCGAAATTGACGAGAAGGCGGAGATCTCAAATTCGTCAAACCGTAGCCGTAAAGGCAAAGAGTCGATGGAGATCCCGAACCTCTTGGGTATCCCTCAGCGGGTCAATCCCAAGCTGCCGGTTGGAGCAACTTTGGGCAGTGCGGTGGACCTCAGCTCATCCAGCAGTTCGGGCGGCGACGGGTCCGTCAAACGCCGCGAGAAGCTGACCCTGCGCGTCGCTGCGACGATCGTCGATGTGATGCCAAACGGTGTGCTGGCCATTGAAGGCTCCCAAGAGGTGCGCGTGAATTTCGAGTTGCGCGAGCTTCTGGTCAGCGGCTTTGTGCGCCCGGAAGATATCTCCCGCCAGAACGAGATTACGTCGGACAAAATCGCCTCCGCTCGGATTTCCTACGGCGGGCGCGGGCAGATCACCGACGTGCAACAACCCAGATATGGTCAGCAAGTGGCCGATATCTTCCTGCCGTTCTAGGGGGCTGTCATGGGTAAGATCCTTCCCATCCTCATGCTTGCGCTTGGCGCTGGCGCTGGCATTTTCGGCGGCAAGCTGATGTTGCCTCCGCCCGAGCCCGTTGCGGCCGAAGAGACTGCCGAGCCGGAAGAAGCCAAACCCGAAGAACCCAGCGACGTTGAGTATGTCAAACTGAATAACCAGTTCGTTGTTCCGGTCATTTCAGAGGGTCGCGTGATCTCGCTCGTCGTGCTGGCGTTGACCGTTGAGATCAAGCAAGGCGAACGCGAAGCCGTTTACGCACGGGAGCCTCGCTTGCGGGATGCGTTTTTGCAGGTGATGTTTGATCACGCAAATATCGGTGGTTTCGACGGAGCCTTTACCAACTCGTCCTCAATGGATACGTTGCGCCACGCCTTGAAAACTGTTGCGGTTGATAGCCTTGGGCCAACGGTTAACGACGTTCTGATCACTGACATCGTTCGTCAGGACAGCTGAACACGGGCTCGTTTTTGCTTTTCTGCAAAACGTTCCCGGTCAAGCAATTCATCTATGGTGTTGGATCGGCCAAAGGCTTTCTTAAAGTCCGCAAGCCGTGTTTCAATCTCCGCACGCTGACGCGCCTGCTTGGCTTGTTCTGCTGCAATCCGGGCTGTTGACCAAGCAAGCCATGCCTCCAGTGCGTGGCTGTTCTGGGGGTCTTTAGCCGCGGAAAGTTCTGACTTCCGGTCCTCCCGCAGGGACGCAATCTTATGCTGCACGGCTTGTTCAGCTTGGCGAGCTTGGGCGACCTTTGCTTCTTCCGCCGTGCGGATCAAATGCGCAAGCGTCTTCAACTGCTCTAGTTTTCTGATCTTATCGCTCATCGGGTCTTCTTCGCCTTCCCGCGCAGGGCATCGGCAAACCTGATCGCGGCCGCAACGGGCTTGTAATGCTCTGGCAGAACTTCCTGGCCAATCTCGACCGTCGCAAAAATCGCACGCGCGGTCGGCGGATCAGAATGGATTGCGACATTCGCATCGGTTGCTGTTTCACGAATACGCGCTGCAACCTCGTCAACGCCTTTTGCCACGACGACAGGGGCCGCGCCTGCTTGGCGGCTCCAACTTAGGGCCACGGCATAATGCGTTGGGTTCACAATGACGACGTCGGCTTTCGGCACGTCCGCGAGCATTTGGTTCATCGCGATCTCATACCCACGCTGGCGGCGTTGCTGCTTCACCTGCGGATCCCCTTCGGAGGATTTAACCTCCTTCTTGAGATCCTCGTGCGACATGCGGTTTTTCATCATGTGATCGAAGCGCTGCCAGAAGAAGTCGACGCAGCCAATCGCTAACGAGATCACCAAGACCACTGCGAGAAACTTTACCGTAAGGCCAGCCAGTAAAGACAGAGCCATCGCGGGCGACAGATAAAGCGTGCTGACAATATCGTTGAGGTTGGCCACCAGAAAGACGCCCAACAAGACGCAATAGATAATCAGCTTGACCGCGCTTTTCGCAAACTCGAACAGGCCCGTGCGCCCAAACTTGTTTTTGGCATTCGACAGAACCGAGATCCTGGAGGCCTTGGGCATCAGCTTGCTCGGCGTCACGATGAAACTGCGCTGCGCGATAATCGTGAGCAGAACAGCCACCGCTGGCAAACCAAACCATGGCAGAAGTGAGCCACCCAAACTGGCCATGACGCCCCCAACCACCGGAGCTGCGGGGCTTTCAAAAATAAGCTGCGACAGTTCGTGGGAGCGATCCAGAAGGATCATCAATGTCGTGCCGGTATCCGTCAGCAAAGCCGCACCGATTGATACAGCGACAATCAAAAAGCCCCCATACGCAGCGGCGGTATTAAGGTCAGTTGATCGCGGCACTTCCCCTTTCTTGCGAGCATCATCAAGCTTTTTCTGCGTCGGTTCGTGTTGCTTTTCGCTGCTTTCTTCTTCGCTCATTGCAAGCCCCCGAACGGGGAGATGAAGAACTTGCCAAGATCATCGACCCAGATGCTCAGCATGATCGGGATCGCGATAACCATCAGCATCATGCCACCCGCCGTGATCGCAGGCGCGCCGACGAAGGCGACCATCAGTTGTGGCATGGCTTTGTTGATGACGCCCAGGGCGACATTGTAGATGAGCGACGCGATCACAAAAGGCGCTGCTAAGGTGAAAGCTAGCGCAAATGCATGGGTGACCTGCGCCAACCCCCAAGCACTTAAGTCGGACGCAACCGGGAAAGCGCCGCTTGGGATGATCTGATACGACAGCAAGATCAGCTTCACCGCTTGAAGGTGGAGGCCCGACATCACGGCGATGGCCAATCCAGACACAAGAAGGATGCTGCCAATAGCGGGCTGCGGGTCGACGCCGACGCCACCAAATACTTGCGAGAGCGAGGTTGATTGCGCGGCAATCGCAGCAGATGTCTGCAAGGCCAACACAAAAAGGCGCACTGCGATGCCCAGCGCAAGACCAGCCAGAACTTCAACCAGGATGATCCGAAGGATATCGAGCGGTTGTAGGTTGCCCTGCTCTGGGATCTCGGTGATCAGGGCCGGGATTACAATTAGGGTAAAGCCAAAGGTCAGCACCAGCCGGATGCGCTGCGGAACGCTTTGTTCCCCAAACCCAGGCATCAGCGCCATCATCGCGCCGACACGCAGGAAGACCACAAAGCTGATCCATAGCACGTCCCGCGAAAGACCTGCGACGGTTTCAAGCGCCTCCATCATCCAGGCACAAGCCCGACAAGTGATGGGCGCGCGTCGGTGCCAATCTCATCGAAAGACAGCACCGGGTTGGTGATGTCCTTTGCCACCATCACCGTCCGTAAGAAGCGGCGTCGCCGCACGGAAGTAACGATGGCCGGGTATAGTCCCGTTTCGCTGGCTTTCGAAAGCTTCTCTGCCACGCCTGTTGCGAGCCTGTTGAAGTCAGAAGGTGGCAAAGCCACATCGCCTGGATTGCGCTCCGCATCTAGGGTGTAGGTGGCAAAGGTTTCCTCCCACTCCGGAGCGAGCTGGATCAGCGGGATGGTGCCGTCGGCACGGCGCAGTTCGGCAATCATCTGGAAGCCAAGACGTTGGCGGACATGTTCGCAGATGGCTTCCGCTGTAGGGTGCACAGTACGCGCCTCTGCCGTCGCTTCGAGGATCAGGGGAAGATTGCGGATCGACACCCGCTCTTCCAGAAGCAGGCGTAGAATAGACAAAAGCAGATCTGGTGAGACCTTGTCGGGCATCAGCTCATCAATGATTTTGCGGTTCGCCTCGGACCGCTTCAGGTCAGACAGATTCACCATCTCGTCCAAAAGACGCCGCAGCGCTTTCAACGAAAGAAGGCGCGAGAAATTGCTTTTGATGATCTCTAACAGATGGGTGGCCAGCACCTCTGTCGGGGTCACGGTCGTGATGCCGCTAAGCACAAGATCATCCTGATCGTCGGGAGAGACCCAACGCGCCGGGGCTTGGTATACCGGTTCGCTGACATCCTCACCTTCAGGCAATTGATCAGGCTCGCCCCCAATCGCAAGAACACGCGACGGGACAAGTCGATCTTCGGCCTGTTTCACACCTTGGATTTTGACAGCGTAGTGACCAGTGGGCAGTGATGGATCGTCTGTCAGGCGAATGTCTGGTAGGATCAGGCCAAAATTGGTCGCAACATGGACGCGCATATTGGCAATGCGGGCATCTAGTCCTGTGGCCGGATCCAGCACCATATTGATGAGGTCCGGCGCGAATTCGACATGGATGTCGTCCAGATCAAGGATGTCCCCAAGGCTTTGCGCCTCTTCCTTGGGGTCTTGGACAATCTCTTCAACTGGCGCCTCGGCATTGGCCTGATCGCGATAGATCTTCGCGGCACATGCGCCAAGGATCAGCGCACCGAACATGAAAGGCATGAAGGGCAGGCCCGGCACAAATGCAAAGATCGCCATCAGCACAGCGACCGTTGCAAGGGCTGCAGGGTAGCGACCCAATTGGCCGACCAGTGCGAAATCTGCAGTTCCTTTTGACCCGCCGCGTGCAAGCAAGAGGGCCGACGCGATGGAAATGATCACCGCCGGAATTTGCGTAACCAAGCCATCGCCAACAGTAAGGATCGCGTAGGTCTCAAAAGCCGTGCCAAGGGGCATACCGTGAAGCGTCACGCCGATCACAAGCCCCATCACCATATTCAATAGCGTGATCAGAAGGCCTGCAACCGCGTCACCTTTCACGAACTTCGAGGCACCATCAAGCGATCCGAAGAAAGTTGTCTCGGCCTGCTCTGTCTCGCGGCGCGCTTTGGCTTCGGCGTGATCAATTGCCCCTGCAGACATATCGGCATCAATCGCCAATTGCTTACCGGGCATACCATCAAGGGCAAACCGCGCACCAACTTCGGCCATGCGGGCCGCGCCCTTTGTAATCACTATGAAGTTCACGATCAGCAGGACGCCGAAAACGACGAGCCCCATCACGACACTGCCGCCCATGATGAAATTCGCGAAGGCTTCGATCACATCTCCAGCCGCGTTTGTGCCCGTATGCCCCTCGCCAATGATGAGCTTCGTGGATGAGACATTCATCGACAGGCGCAGCATAAGCGATGCTAGAAGCACCGTCGGAAAGACCGAAAAATCGAGCGGTCGCTCGATGAACAAGGTGATTGTGAAGATAAGGATCGCAAGGGCAAATGACCCGGCCAATCCAATATCCAAAACCCAAGCAGGCATAGGCAGGATCATCATCAGGATCACTGCCATTAGGGCCAACGCCAGTAGGATCGTTGGCTGAAAGACGTTATCTAGCGTGAGCTTCACCACGTCACCCTCGCGGTTGACCGAAGAAGGGTTTGGCCTGCCGTCCAGATAACGGAACCAGCGAACCAAGCGCGCCCGACCCGGAGGAGTGCATCAGAAGTGGGAAGTGATTCTCACGCACAGGGGGGTCTTCACGCGCGGCAAGCTGAACCGGTTGTCTTTCAGCTGGGGGGACAGGCGTTTCGGGCATCTTGTCGGCATAAGCTGCGCGGAACGCGTTGAACCGCTTGCGATATTTGCGCGCGTATTTCTCGGTTCGTGAATGATAGGCGCCGGCGGCTTTGCTCCAATCGCCCATCTCGTTATGAAGATCGGTCAAAAACTTCGCTGCGTAGAGGGCATTGGGCAGCGGATCGAACATCTCTTCGATGGACGCGAAATTCTCCCCATGCCATTTGTAGTTGATCTGAAAGCAGCCAACATCAAAGCTACGTGCCCCGCGCTTATAGTGCTTGAACACATAGGCGCGTGCCTCTTCGTCTGTGTCGAACCAGACACCCTTGCCTTCCATGTTCACTGTCCATGGCCATGGCTGGAAAGTGCCGTTCGACTTGCGACCCGTCTCCGTCAGACTAATCGCCCAAAGGACCGAAATAGGAACGCCAGTTTGCGCTGAGGCAACATGCGCAGCTTGCAAGCACATGTCCGCTTCTGCGGTTGCTGATCTGGGAAAAAAGCCTGCCAAGAAGACAAACGCCACGAAGAATACGGGTTTTATGGGAATCACGAAAAAGCGCCTTCTGCTGCTTGATCATGAAACTAGGGAGCGGGTCTTTAGATTTGGTAACCAAGATCGCGACTAAGGTTTTTCAAACACCGCAAGTGCATCTTTCAAGGATGCAGACTTTTTCTGCGTCAACGCAATCAACTCGCGGTCCTTAGACAAGGCCATCTCATCCGTTGGGCTTGGCAAAGGCGTTGTCAAAAGCTGTGTTTGTTCATCGCCAAGATGCTCTGACATTAAAGACGGATCGCGTGCGATCAAAGCCGCGCGGAGTGAAGACGCTTTCAGATCTGCGTCGGAGAAATCACGCGCTGCCCTAGCATAGGACCGCATCTTAAGATGCGCCTCGGCGCGGATGGCTTTGGCTTCAACATCCTCCTGGCCAGCCAGTTCAGAGAGGACATCGTCAAATCGTTCGCCTTTTAGGAAGACCTTTGCACGCAACAGCCGGGTTTCGGGAGCCATATCATTTGGCAACCATGCAAAGGCGATGTCATCAAAGCCCAAATCAAGCATGCGCGCGGACATTTGTAAGGCCAGATCCGCATGGAGCGCCGGAATATCGCGCGAGCCATATCGCAAGAACTGCATATCAGACCCGGAATTCGCCAATATCGCATATAGACCTGTCTCAAACTCTGTATCGTTGGTCATCGTACTGAGGGCCGCAAAGGGGCGTCCGAATTCACCGCTCAATGCCGCCGCCATCATCCGGGCCCGCTCAAGCGGTTCGTATCGCTCTGTTCCTTTGGCCTCAAAAACATAGGCGTTAATCAGTTCTGGAATATCGGATGGAAGCGGTTCTTGGTTTGCAAATTGAAGCGCCACATATGCGATGAGAGCATCAGGCGACTTCATGTCAGAACTGCGGGCGATGGAAAGGAGTTCTGCGCTCTCGGAGGATTCAGCAAGGCTTGAGATAGGTAGCTTTGCGTCCACATCCTTACCGTCCTCCCCCAAGACATATTTCAGCTGGGTTGCCATATCAGCTGCAAGGGATGGCCTGTCTGCGATATAGGCAAGCTCAATCAATCGGGGCACAACAACCTTTGCGAGATCTGGTGGTAATTCCGGAAAAGCGCGAAGTGCACTTTTGCCGAGTTCTTCGAATATCGGATCCGTTGGGGCCGCAAGAATGTGCCAGATTGCAGACGTTCCAGGGCAGTCGACCGGCGTATCGGGCCACGGCTTTGGCAAGTCTGTTTGTTCAATCAAGCCGACCAACTGCTTGACAATAGTCGCTTCTTCCGACGCTTCCTTGGACAGCAAAGTATATGCCTCCAAGGTGAACCCGTGCGCGAGATAGTGCCGCGCCAAGGCCAGCTTGCGATCAGCCGAGATGCGATCCGTGGCATCCGCAAGTTCAGATCTGAGATGACCAAGGCCCACCGCAAAATCGCCATGGTGGCTCCACGATAGTGAGGGAAGATGATCCTGCGCTACGCATTCGGCTGCTTGACGCTCTTCCGCCTCAAAACCTGCGTCGATAAAATCAAGTCCCGTACGTGTTGAGAGTATGTTGCTTTCAACGGACGGATTACGTGGTGTCATCGGTGTGATTTCATTGCTGGTTGGCAAGTGAGTATCTTCCCGAGGGGATGCCAACCCCTGGCTGGCAGCGCGACCCAGCTGTTCAAGCAAGAGCGCTTCGGCAATAGAAACAGCTTCAGCCAGTTCAGTCTCACGATCTAGATCCTCCAGATCAACTGGTTTCGGCTTTACAGATCTTTTGGATAAAGCGGCCTGAAGTCCAGCGCGCTGATCAGCGGTTAAGGCCGAGCGGGTCAGGCCCAGATCTTGCCCTGACCCATCGTTGATATCCACAACGACCATGTCTGGTTCCAGGAAAAAAGTATTGGCATGGCAGTCGCAATCTACCTGTAAGAAAACACCTTCGTCCGTCGCGATCAGGTCTGAGATCCGATCTTTTGACATGCGGGCATAAACCTCTGAGGTCTCAAAAACTGCATCTGGCTTTTGCAGAAGATACCCCGCAGATGTCTTGAGTACCGACCAGTCGCGTGGATCCTGACCATAGAAAACGACACGGGAAAAAGCGTCGTGATCCGCTGCTTTAACCTTCAATGGCGCAGCCTGGACCCCGACGGGCCATGCCAAGAAAGCAAATGCCAAAGCCCATCTCATGCGGTTTCCTTTTTGATTACGGAAAGCGCCTCATCAAGGTCTGTGAACGAAGGACGATGATGGTGCGGCATGTTCTGGCGACCGACTTCGATGCAGATATTCGTCGCGTGATTATGCAGATTTGCGACCAGAACCTCGCGAATAAGAAGGTAAAAATGGCTGTCTTCTTCGATCACCGATTTTACTTTGCCGGAAAATGGGCCGACCAAACCATAGGCCAGGAAGACGCCCAAGAATGTGCCGACAAGCGCGCCCCCGATCAGTTTACCTAGAATTTCTGGCGGTTGGTCGATGGATCCCATCGTCTTGATCACGCCCAAAACAGCGGCGACAATTCCAAGTGCTGGCAGGGCATCGGCCACTGACTGCAAAGCATGGCTGGAGTGCAGCGAATGATGCAGTGTGGCATCCATACGCTTTTCCAAGACTTCTTCGACCTGATGCGGATCATCATAGTTCATCGACGCAGACCGCAGGGTATCGCAGATCAGATCCACCGCCTCATGATCTTTTTGAATTTTGGGATATTTCCCAAAGATAGAAGAGGCTTCCGGATCCTCGATATGTTCTTCGAGACCGACAGGATTAGAGCGCGCAAGCCTGATCAGTTCAAAGAGAAGACATAAAAGATCACGATAATCCTCTGCCTTCCAAACTGGGCCTTTAAAGACCTTGCCAATGTCTTTGACAGTCTTTTTGGCAGCGGCAGAGTCATTGGACAGAAGGAACGCCCCCAATGCGGCACCCCCAATCATCGTAAACTCGTATGGGAGCGATTTTAGAATAATCCCCATCTTGCCGCCGGCAGCCATATAGCCGCCAAAGACCATGACAAAGATCACAGCGATCCCGATGATACTGATCATGTCCTGCCTCCGTTTCGTTGCGGCTACATTTTCAGAAACGCGTTAAGAAACCGTCTCTATTTTGTGGGCGCTTTTGCGTTGCGGCCCGCCAGTAAAACGCTGATCGCATATGCTTTTTCGGGCGAGAGGCCTGAAAGAACCGCTGCAGCAGCGTCGGGCTTCATGGCCCCCAAGAAACCTGCGGCGAATTCGGGCATCATCTGCTCGAACACTTTCGCTGCATCTTTCGGCTTCATCTGTTGATAGACCTTTGTCAGCAAAGCGATGTCATCGCTTGATGCCGTCTCAGACAAGGCAATTGTTGCGGCCAATTTCTCTTCCGCAGCATCAAGCGCGTCGATCATCGCGGTCAGTTCAGCTTCAGCGACTTCGAGCATCGCAAGGCGCTCTTCGAGCTTTTTCTCGCGATCAGATAGCGCGGAATCTCGTGTCAGAAGTCGCGCTAGAAGCGCATCCTCTTCAGGATCGGAAATTGGTTCTTTTCCAGCGACTTCGTTGGCCTTTTCTTCGACCGCCGCAATAGCCGGGCCCGCAATATCGACGCCGCGCAGGACAGCAGAGCCCAACAAAAGACCACATAGAATCAGCAGAACGCGAGGGCGCGACTTAGACCTTTTTGCCATGATCTAAGCTCCGCTTCTTTCACGGTGCCGTACGAAAGCCGTCGGGGGCGGCGAGGATTCGTCAACCGGGGGCGGAGCAGCAACCGGCGCTGGTGCCGGTGCCGGCTGCTCCGGGAGATCATGAAGTGACGCGAGAAGCAGCTCAAGTCGGGTGACCGCAGCCTCTGCGCGCACGGTTGCAGCCTCAAGATCGCTGGCAGATTTCTGGGCGGTGGCCTCTGCCTGGCTAAGGGTTTTGGTCATGTCATCCACTTGCGCCGACATCACAGCAACGGCGCCACCAACCCCTTTCTCAAGATCATTAAACTTGTTCAGTTTTCGCGCCAGAACCAAGCAGTAAAGCGTGGCGCCCAGCGCGCCCGCGATCAGTAAAGCATCGGCGATGAGGGTCATTCTTCCTCTCCTAATTCAGGACAAATTCCATGATGAGCAGATCACGCACCCGGCCATGGCCAACCACGACCTGCACTCTGCGCAGCATCTGCGCACGCAGCCCCACAAGGGCAGAGGTTTCGCTCAGCAACGCGACATCCACAGCGCGTAAGTAATTATTCAAAACGTCGACAACGCGCGGCATCAACTGCTGAACATCATCGGCGGCAGGGCCCGTCACCTCCAGCTGGGCGCGGAATTTTAGATAGCGATTCGTACCATTCTCGTTGAGTGAGATGACCAAGGGATCGACGGGCACAAATGCGATATCCGGAAGCGCTTCAAGTGGCTCTGCCTCGGTATGCGCTGCGGGATCGTCATGGGCAAATAACAAACCCATCTGCACAGCAAAGTAACCACCAGCGCCCCCAAAAATAGCCAAAACAAGCCCGATGATGATCGGCATTTTCAGCGATTTTTTCGGCGCGACCTCTGCATCTTCTGCGTCAATGATTTCTGCGTCTGCCATGGCGGACCTCGTTTTCGATTTCCTCTTCTATAGACCGAAGAGCACTAACCGATTGTTAAGGCCGTTCGGTCATGAAGGAGGGGTCGGCGGGCAGAAGGTCCGCCTTAACAGGAGCTTCATCGTGCAGCAGATTCTCTCTGTCTGGTCCTCACTGACACTACAACGCCGTGTCTTTGTCACCATCGCCACCCTCTTGATGTTCGCCGCGATTCTTGGCGTCTCCAGAATGGCCGCTACGCCGAAAATGGCTTTGCTTTACTCTGGTCTCGAACAAAGCGCGGCGGGCGAAGTGATCACGCGTTTGGAGCAAGCTGGCGTTGTGTATGACGTGCGCGGTGGGGCGATCTACGTACCGCAGAATGAGCGCGACCGGTTGCGCATGACATTGGCACGGGACGGTGTTCCGGCGAATGGCTCCGCCGGGTACGAGCTTCTTGATTCGCTTTCGGGCTTTGGCACGACCTCGCAAATGTTCGACGCCGCTTATTGGCGAGCAAAAGAAGGGGAGCTCGCGCGTACCATTTCTGCCAGCCCCTGGATCAGAAGCGCTCGCGTTCATATCGCAACGCCTTCCTCGCGGGCTTTTGCGCGCAATATCAAGCCCACGGCCTCCGTCACGATTACGGCAGCAGGTGACGGTGTATCGACCGGACAGGCCAAGGCGCTGAAATACCTCGTCTCCTCCGCAGTATCGGGGCTGACGCCAGAAGACGTGTCGATCATCACCGAAGACGGTATTCTTGTCGGGCGCGATGATGCGGTTGTCAGCGGCAACGAGATCAACCGTGAACAGGCTCTGCGCAGCAGTGTAGAGCGGCTTTTGGAGGCGCATGTCGGCTTCGGAAAAGCGATTGTCGAAGTGTCCCTTGAAACAGTCACGGACCGCGAATCAATTGTTGAGCGGCGCTTTGACCCCGAAGGCCGCGTCGCCATCAGCACCGACACAGTCGAAACCACGAATGAGGCAACCGATAGCGCGGCAGGCGGGGTCACAGTCGCCTCCAACTTGCCCGATGGTGACGCAGCGGGCGGCGGGGGCACGTCGTCATCACAAAACTCCGAAACGCGAGAGCGGGTGAATTTCGAAGTCTCCGAAACGCAACGCGAGGTTCTGCGCGCACCCGGTGCGATCAAGCGACTGACCGTTGCCGTCATGGTCGATGGCGTCCGTACCGCCAACGAAGATGGCACCACGACTTGGGCACCGCGATCCGACGCTGAAATGCAGACACTGCATGATCTTGTCGCCTCTGCCATCGGGTTCAATGAAGCGCGGGGGGATGTGATCACCCTGAAATCACTTGAGATGACCCCGCTTGAATTGCCCGGAACACCCGCTGCGGGCTCCATGCTGGACGGCGTGACGATTGATCTGATGTCGATCATTCAGGTGTGCGTTCTGGCGCTGACCTCTTTGGTGCTTGGCATCTTTGTTGTGCGCCCGATCCTCACGACATCCTCGACCAACAGCTTGCCTGCACCCATGCCCGCGGAGCTTGACGGAACTATGCCCGCTCTTGCCGGCACGACGATCCCAAATGGGGAAATTCTGGCACCTGAAGGTCAAACAGACCGGCCCACAACCGACGACCCAGTCCTGCGTTTGCGCCAAATGATCGAGGAGCGGCAGGACGAGACAATGGAGATTCTGCGCAACTGGATGGAAGAGGAAACAGCATGAGCAGCCTTCGCTATGCATACGAAGACTTCGACAGCACAGTCGCGCGCCCCAGTACGCCAACCGGCGGGCCAGAGCTTTCGGAAGATCAAAGGTTGGAGGCTTATGAAACGGGCTTTAAGGCCGGTTGGGATGATGCCAATGCGGCCATGACGGACGGCGCTGCCGCTGTTGAAACTGCCGCAACGCAGACCCTGTCTGACCTCTCTTTCACACTGGCCGAGGCAAAGGCGCATACGTTAGCCGCCCTCCGGCCGTTGATGGAGCAGTTGGCCTCCAGCATCTTGCCTGCGATGGCCCAAAGCAGCCTTGCACCGCTGATTGTCGAAAAGGTTCTCGCTGTCGCAGAAAACAGCATGGAGACAGAGCTGACCCTGCGCATTGCCCCTGAAGATCGCGGTGCGATAGAGGAGGCGCTTGAAGGGCATAGCGAGCTGCCGTTGCGTCTTGTTGATGAAGCCACCCTGATGGGGGGTCAGGCCACCCTCGACCTCGGGGCGATCCATCATCAGATCGATCTACCAGCACTCACGGTCGAGATTGAAACCGCCGTGTCCGATTTCTACACCCTGCAACCCAACCTTTCGGAGGATCATGCAAATGCCGTCTGAAACGTCTGGCTTCAAGGATGTCCCGATTGAAGTGACAATCTCTGTCGGCACCGCCCGGCCCACTGTCAAAGAGCTTCTGTCTTTGGACGAAAACGCAATCCTTGCCCTCGATCGTCGTATCACCGACCCAGTTGAGCTTTACATCGGTGACAAGCTCATCGCGCGGGGGGAATTACAAGAAGCAGACGATGAAAGCGGTCAGTTGGCCGTGCGTCTCACTGAAGTGTCCGGTCTGGCCGGGGCGGCTGAATGATCCTTCGCTACATTCTGGTCTTACTGGCGGTTAGCGTCTTTAGCCTGCCCGCTTCTGCACAAGAAGTGACGCTCTCATTGGGTGACGACAGCTCCTTGGCCGCGCGCAGCATTCAACTTCTAGTTCTTGTGACCATCCTCAGCCTTGTGCCAGGGCTGGCAATGATGATTACTTGCTTTCCGTTCATCGTGACGGTTCTGGCGATCCTCAGACAGGCCATTGGTCTGCAACAATCACCGCCGAATATGTTGATCGTCAGTCTCGCGCTCTTCCTGACCTATTTCGTGATGGAGCCGGTTTTTACCTCCGCATGGAACGCAGGGATGGTCCCCCTCATGGCCGAGGAAATTCAGATCGAAGAAGCCTTTCAGCTTGGTATCACGCCTTTCAGGGAGTTCATGTCGGCCCGTGTTGATCCCGAAACATTTCTCAGCCTTGCGGATCTGCGCGGCGCAACTGAGGTCTCAGTGACGGACACCGATGTCCCGCTGTCCCTACTGGTGCCATCCTTTCTGATCAGCGAGATCGAACGTGCCTTTCAAATCGGATTTCTGATCTTCCTGCCGTTCCTGGTCATTGACCTCGTCGTAGCCGCCGTGCTGATGTCGATGGGTATGATGATGGTGCCGCCGGCAATCGTGTCGCTTCCCTTCAAGCTCGCGTTCTTTGTTGTTGCCGATGGATGGAGCCTTATCGCTGGAAGCCTTGTCCGGAGTTACTTCTAAGAACCTCGCATTTTAGTTGTTAAGCCGCCCTTCACATTTCGCCCGTAAGTCTGGTTCTGGGTGAAAAATGTGGTGGTGTGATGGGTGTGCAAACAAACGCACCAGTCATCATCAAGAAGAAAAAGATCGTCGGCGGTGACGGTCATCATGGCGGGGCCTGGAAGGTCGCCTATGCTGACTTTGTGACCGCAATGATGGCCTTTTTCATGTTGATGTGGCTGTTGAATGCAACAACTGAAAAGCAACGCAAGGGCGTGGCGGATTACTTTTCGCCAACGATTCCGATCAACCGGATCTCCGGTGGTGGGGACGGGGCCTTTGGCGGCGATAGCATCTTCTCGGAGGAGACGATGGCGCAGAACGGCACCGGCGCAAGCAAGCAGGTACCGACGGCGTCGAACAAGTCAAAAGGCGCAACCGGGGTGCAGGATGAAGCAAATGCGAAGGGCGAAGACGAAGGGGCGGATGCAGAGGCCACAGCTTTGAGCTCGCTCGAGGAAATGCTCGCGGCAAATAGCGGTGAGAGCATGGTCGATCAAGATCTGCTTCGGCATATTGTGACCAAACGCACGGACGAAGGCTTGATGATTGCCTTGCGATCACAACCAGGTAAGCCGCTTTTCGTCAACGGATCGGAACCGACAGATTTGATGATCGCATTGGGCGGAATGCTGAGCCGTGTTCTGGGGTCGATTAGCAATGACATTGCCATCGCCGGACATATGCGCGCACAGCCCGTTGTTCTGAAAGAAAACGCAACATGGGACATCTCGATAGATCGCGCGGTTCAAATGCATGACCTTATGGCAAGCGCTGGCTTTGAGCCGGACCGGATCAGAACCGTACGGGGGCACGCCAGCCAAATTCCATCTGTCACGGATCAGATGAATGTCGTGAATGACCGCATCGAGGTGATCGTGTTGAGGTAGAAATAGGTTCAATTGTATCTGTTAGGCTGGTGTTAAACCTGCGCCCGTAACTGTTGTGGCAGACCAATCGGTTGATGCAGCAGAAAGGCGCAACCTATGACAATTTCTTCCTCGCTCAATGCGGGCGTTGCTGGCCTGTCGGCCAATGCAAGCCGTCTGGCCACAATCTCGGACAATATCGCGAATTCTTCGACCTACGGCTATAAACGCGCCTCGGCGGATTTTCATTCAATGGTGATCACCAGCGGTACGGGATCATACTCTGCAGGCGGGGTTCGCGTGACAACCCAACGTCTGATCGATGAACGTGGCCCGCTTGTTTCGACGTCAAACGCAACCGACCTGGCCGTCCGCGGGCGTGGCATGCTGCCCGTCACGTCAGAGGCATCAGTTGGTGTCGAAAATGGGGAAAACCCGCTTTTCATGACAACGACAGGCTCTTTCCGCACAGATGCAGATGGTTATCTGAAGACCGAATCTGGCCTTGTGCTGATGGGCTGGCCCGCGCTTTCGGATGGTACGATGCCGACTTATCCGCGTGACACGGCAGACGGTCTTGAGCCGGTGCAAATCAACGTCAATCAGTTTGGTGGCAAGCCAACCACACGCATGACGCTGGGAATGAATCTACCAGCAACAGAAACGTCCTCCACCAGCTCTGGCACGATGCGCGATTTATCGGTGGAGTATTTCGACAACCTCGGCACCTCCAAGAACGTGATGGTTGAGTTTACACCGAACATCCCGTCGAGCGGCTCGTCAAACGAATGGACGATGGTCATAAAGGATTCTGCGCAAGCCGGTGCAGTGATCGGTGAGTATGTCTTGACGTTTCAGGACAGCCGAACCGGTGGTGGTACACTTGACAATGTTAGCATGACCAGCGGCGCCGGGTATAACGCAACAACCGGTGATATCACGGTGAATGTCGCAGGCGGCCCGATCAACATCAACATCGGCGTTTACGGTGATTCCAACGGGATCACGCAACTCTCCGATAAATTTGCACCGGTGAACATCAATAAGGATGGCTCCCCAATCGGGAACATGACCTCAGTCGAGGTGGACGAGAACGGCTTTGTGCACGCATTCTTCGACATTGGTCTAAACCGTGTGATCTATCAGGTTCCGCTGGTTGATGTGCCAAACCCAAATGGCCTGATCCCGCTGGATCATCAGACCTATCAGCCCTCACCGGAAAGCGGTTCGTATTTCCTTTGGGACGCGGGCGATGGTCCAACCGGTGATGTGGTCGGCTTCGCACGCGAGGAATCTGCGACCGATGTTGCTGGCGAGCTGACCCAACTGATCCAAACCCAACGCGCGTATTCGTCAAACGCAAAGGTCATCCAGACCGTGGACGAGATGTTACAGGAAACCACCAACATCAAGCGCTGATTTACGGTGATCCCAGAAGGATGATCCGATGAGCATCTCCTCTTCTCTGTCAAATGCACTGTCGGGCTTGACTGCTGTCTCCCGGTCAGCAGAGCTTGTCTCGGCCAACCTGGCGAATGTGACAAACCCGGACTATGCGCGCCGCGAAATTGAGCTTTCGGCTCGTGATGGCGGCACCCTCTCTGGAGGCGTCTCTGTCGCTGGGGTTAACCGTGTCGTCGATCAGGCGCTTCAGACAGATCGTCGGCATGCAGACGCCGATGTGGCAAATGCCCGAACCCGCAACAGCTTCTTTCAACGGATCGAAGGTAGCGTGGGCTTACCGACTGACAGCAACTCACTATCCGCGAAGATGGCTGCGTTTGAGGCAACCCTGATTGAGGCAACGGGCCAGCCCGCCTCAGATGCACATTTGCGTGCAGTTGTTACGGCAGCGGGATCACTGACGAGCCATCTGAACCACATCTCAGATGAAGTTCAGTCGCTTCGCATGGATGCGGACCACGCCATCGCGGTAGAGGTAGAAACACTCAACACCAAACTCGGGCAAATCCGTGATCTCAATTTTGACATCGTTCGGCGTGGTATGGGCGGGCATTCAACCGCCGCTCTGGAGGATCATCGGTCCGCATTGCTGGATGATGTCAGCCAAATCGTTCCGCTGCGCGAAGTGCGAAGCGACAACGGCCAAATCTCTCTCTTTACGTTGGGCGGAACCCAGCTTTTGAGCGGGCAGGTAACTGACATCTCGTTTCAATCGACCGGCATCATCGTCCCTCACATGACGCAAGCGAATGGTCTTCTTGGTGGGTTAGAGGTGAACGGAAACCCGATTGATGCCGCTTCGATTTTTGCGGGTGGCTCCCTCGCCGGGCAGTTCGAGGTGCGGGATGAGCTTGCCGTCACAGCGCAACGCCAACTTGATGCAGTCGCGCGCGACCTTGTCAGTCGCTTCGAAAACCCTGCTGTTGATCCCAGTCTGCTGGCCGGCGACGCAGGTTTCTTCACTGATGGCGGAGCAGCTCTCAACACAGCAGGTGAAACAGGTCTTGCTGGTCGTGTTAAGGTTAACGCGGCCGTTGATCCAGCGCAGGGCGGTGCGATCTGGCGCGTACGTGATGGCATTAACGCGACTTCGCAAGGCGCTCCCGGGGATACGGATCGCTTAACGGCAATGATTGACGCACTTCAATCGCTGAACCCAACCCAATCGGGTGGCTTTACGACATCTGCACGCTCGCTCAGCGGGCTCGGAGCAGATTTTTTATCGGAACTCGGGCGTCAAAAGCTCGACACCGGCTCTGAAGTTCTGTTTGCGACCACGCAGCAATCCGGCTTCCGCTCTGCTGAGCTTGAGAACGGCGTCGACACAGATCAGGAGATGCAAAAATTGCTTCTGATTGAGCAGGCATATTCCGCAAACGCTCGCGTGATCCAAACCGTCGATGAAATGATCGACGCGCTTCTGAGGATTTAACGATGACGATTTCAAGCATCGGTGATCTGGCACAAAGCCTGTCTATGAGACGGCACAATGCGGATCTGCGCACTGATTTTCAGCGCCTTACAAAAGAAATCGCAACAGGGCAGCACCATGATCTGACCGAAGCTGTCCAAGGAGGGTTTCGCCCGCTCGCAGGGCTTGAAACATCCTTAACGCGCTTATCCGGGTACGAGCAGGCAAGCCGCCAAGCCGTTCTGTTAACCGACGGACTTCAAGCTGTTCTAGAGCAAGTCAACGCACGCAGCAGCGATCTTGCCCCCCGCCTTCTATCCAGCGCAAACAGCGGCAATGCGGAGCTTTTGAACGCATCTAGCCAAGCGGCG
This sequence comes from Pseudomonadota bacterium, assembly GCA_038532735.1. Lineage (GTDB taxonomy): Bacteria > Pseudomonadota > Alphaproteobacteria > Rhodobacterales > Rhodobacteraceae > JAHTBL01. Next base: position 301,975 of record JBCBAC010000001.1, on the reverse strand, counting down.
GAGGTTGGCTTTGAAACGGTCGTCTCGGCGCTCAACACACAGGTCGCAGGGCGCACCTTACTGGCCGGGCAAGCGATCGACACAGTGCCGCTTTCACCGGCAAATGACATCATGACTGCAGCGAAGACAGCCGTGACGGGGTTAACCACAGCGGCCGATATCGTGGCCGCGCTCGACACTTGGTTCGCGCCGAGCGGGGCATTTGAAACCGACCACTACAACGGCTCGGCAACGCCCGCATCATCGCTTACCATTGGTGAAGGCGTCACGATTGAAGAGCCGTTGACGGCACTGGACGACCAAATCAAATCCACACTTCGCGGATTCATCATGGCTTCAATCGTTTCTGAGAATAGCAACGCGCTAACAGGCACAGAGCGCGCCGCGCTTGCGGCAACTTCGGCTGAGACGCTGATTGAGGCAAACACCGGTTTGATCCAACATCAGGGGCGGGTGGGCAACAATCAGGCGCTTCTTGATAACCGCCTGACTGAAATCGGGGCAGAGCGACACGCGGTAGACCTGGCACGAAGCGCCATCACCGCGATTGATCCCTATGAAGCCGCCACTGAGCTTCAGAATGTCGAAAGTAGCCTTGAGCTGCTGTACACCATGACCGCGCGCCTTTCGCGCCTGAACCTATCGGATTTCCTCAGATGATGCGTTTCCTTCTTGCTGCCCTTCTTGCGCTGATGCCGCTTCTGGCTGCGGCGAGCCCGATTCGCCTGAAAGATCTTGTCGAATTCGATGGCGTACGCGGCAATGATCTTGTCGGCTACGGTCTGGTCGTGGGGCTGAACGGCACGGGCGACGGGTTGCGCAACGCTCCCTACACCGAAGAGATCATGTCAAACATCCTCGAACGCCTCGGCGTAAACGTCGCGGGGGAGCAGTTTCGGCCCAAGAATGTGGCAGCGGTTTTTGTCACCGCCAGCCTGCCGCCCTTCGCACGTGCCGGTAGCAAAATCGACATCACGGTCTCAGCCATTGGCGACGCGAAAAGCTTGTTGGGCGGGACGCTGGTGATGACCCCGCTCAATGCAGCGGACGGGCAGATTTACGCCGTGGCCCAAGGCACTGTGATCGCAGGCGGCGCCGCAGCGGAGGGGGAGGCCGCACAAGTGGTTCAAGGCGTGCCGACGGCTGGCGTTGTCCCCGATGGCGCGCGGGTCGAGCGGGAGATCGCGTTTGATTTCGCTGCACTCAGCTCAATCCGGTTGGCTTTACGAACGCCGGATTTCACGACGGCCTCCCGGATCGAGGCGGCCATTAACTCTGAATTTGGGCGTCGCGTGGCGGTGATGTCTGACGCTGGCACGGTCGAGCTGGATATCGACGCAACACGCATGGCCTCACCCGCGCATGCGTTGGGTCGGGTGGAAAACATCCTGGTCGAGCCTGAACGGCGCGCCCGCGTGGTGGTCGATCAGCGCTCCGGCACGATTGTGATGGGCGAGGATGTGCGCATCTCGCGGGTAGCCGTGTCTCAAGGAAACCTGACGCTTCGGATTGAGGAGGCGCCGATTGCAGTGCAGCCCAATCCTTTCGCCGAGGGTGAAACTGTGATTGTCCCTCGCACCCGTGCAGGAATTGAGGACGAACCCGGGATCGGGCTGGCCGAGGTGCGCGGCGGCACGTCATTATCCGAGGTGATCGCAGGGCTGAACGCACTTGGCGTGGCACCTCGCGACATGATTGATATCTTGAAAAGCATCAAAGCGGCAGGTGCGCTCCATGCTGATTTCGTGGTGCGGTGATCAGTGAAAATCACGCGATTTCGGAATGATCCGCACATTTCGCGGGTGGCGCGAATGAGTGTCTGGAATTGGACGCAGAACCTCATCCGCACGCGACAACTGAATCGGCATCGGTTCGTTTGAAAGCCGATCCAGCGCATCACTGCGATCATGAAGCTGTTCAACCACGACATGGATCACATCCCGGTCGCGCTGCACATATCCACGCACATCGATTAAACGGCTTTGCATCACTGCCTTACGAAACTGCGCCATGATCTTGGGCCAGACGACCAGATTTGCGACACCGGTTTCATCTTCAATCGTGATAAAGCACACGCCCTTCGCGCTGCCCGGCTTTTGACGGATCAACACCACGCCCGCCATCGAGATACGTTGACCATTGCGCATCTGCCTCAATTGCGCGGCAGAGGAATACCCCTGCCGGTTCATACTTTTGCGCAGGAAAGACATCGGATGCGCTTTCAGAGACAGGCGCAGCGTTTGGTAATCCGCCACCACATGCTCGCATGAGGGCATTTCGGGCAAGGCCACAGTGTGATCCAACCCTTCATCAGGCGCCTTCTTCTCGGTGAAAAGCGGCAGATCAGGGGCGTCTTTCAGCGCGCGCGCATCCCACAGAGCGGCCCGACGATCCAGCAGCATCGACCGGAAAGCATCCGCAGCCGCAAGCCGGTGCATCGCACTTGCGTCCAATCCAGCGCGCCTTTTGAGGTCTTCAAGGCTTGTGTAAGGCTCCGTCCGCTGCGTCGCGATCCGCTCGGCCATCTCTTGGCGAAACCCGTCGATCTGGCGAAGGCCAAGGCGCACGGCAAATGTATCGGGACCTGTCGGTTCCAACATTGTGTCCCAATGGCTGAAATTCACATCGGGCGCGCGCACCTCGACCCCATGTTCGCGGGCGTCGCGCACAATCTGCGCGGGCGCATAGAACCCCATCGGTTGCGAATTCAAAAGGGCTGCACAAAAGACATCCGGATACGCGTATTTGATCCAACTGGAGATATAGACCAGCAGGGCGAAACTGGCCGCGTGACTTTCGGGAAACCCGTATTCACCAAAGCCCTCGATCTGACTGAAACAACGCGCCGCGAACTCCGCATCATAGCCGCGTTCGATCATACGGCTGACCATCATGTCCTTATGGGCCGTCACCATGCCCCTGGATCGAAACGTGGCCATCGCCTTGCGCAGCTGGTTCGCCTCAACCGATGAAAACTGCGCGGCGACCATCGCGATCTTCATCGCCTGTTCTTGAAAAATCGGCACACCAAGCGTGCGCTTCAGGATCTGCTCCAGCTCGTCAGGCGGGCCGTGTTCTTGCCCCGGGGAGGGATATGTCGCCTTCTCCAGACCCTGCCGACGCTTCAAATAAGGGTGCACCATGTTGCCCTGAATGGGGCCAGGCCGCACGATGGCGACCTGAATGACAAGGTCATAGAACTCCTTGGGTTTCAGGCGTGGCAGCATGTTCATCTGTGCGCGGCTTTCGACCTGAAAGACGCCCAGGCTGTCACCCTTTTGGAGCATATCGTAGACGGATTTCTGCTCAGCCGGGACGGTCGCCAGGTCATAGGATTTCCCGTAATGCGCCTCAATCAGATCAAAGGCTTTATGGATACAGGTAAGCATTCCCAAGGCCAGAACGTCCACTTTGAGAATGCGCAGCTCATCAATATCGTCCTTGTCCCATTCGATAAAACTGCGGTCTGGCATCGCCCCGTTGCCGATGGGCACGGTCTGGTTCAGCGGCGTTTCGGTCAGGATGAAGCCCCCCACATGCTGACCCAAATGGCGGGGCATTCCGATGAGTTGATCGGCCAGCTTGATCGCCCGCGCCAAAAGCGGATCGTTTAAATCCAAGCCCGCCTCTTCAGCCTCCGCCACGCCAATCTCGCGCCCCCAACTGCCCCAAACCGTCTTGGCCAAAGCCGCTGTCACATCCTGACTGAGGCCCATGACTTTGCCGACCTCGCGGATCGCCATGCGGGGGCGGTAATGGATGACAGTCGCACAGAGCCCAGCGCGGCCACGACCGTATTTCTCGTAAATATGCTGGATCACCTCTTCCCGGCGCTCATGCTCAAAATCAACGTCGATATCGGGGGGCTCTTTGCGTTCTTCGGAGATGAAGCGCTCAAACAGCAGATCGTTCTTGGCGGGATCGACAGCGGTGATGCCCAGCACATAGCAGACCGCGGAATTCGCGGCTGATCCACGTCCCTGACACAGGATCGGAGGTTTGGCCTCTTCGCGGGCAAATTTAATGATGTCATGGATGGTTAGGAAATACTGCGGAATATCCAGCTTCGCGATCAACTTGAGCTCTTTGACAATGCTTTCGCGGGTCTTGTCGGGAATACCCTCTGGATAGCGGGTTTTGGCGCCTGCCCAAGTCAGTTCCTCAAGATATTCCTGCGGGGTCTTGCCTTGAGGCACGACCTCCTTTGGATACTCGTAAGACAGCTCTGTCAGATTGAACGTGCAGGCATCGGCAACCTCACGGGTCGCACGGATCGCGTGAGGCCATTCCGCAAAAAGCGCGATCATCTCATCGGGGGATTTCAGATGCCGCTCGGCATTTGCGTGCAGCAGAAACCCGGCCTTCGCGATCGTCGTTTTTTCGCGAATACAGGTCATCACGTCTTGCAGCGGTCGCCGTTCAGGCGCGTGGTAGTGCACGTCATTTGTGGCCAGAATCGACATGCGGTTCTCGCGGGCGAGCTTGTCCAGAAAGTTGATCCGCGCACGGTCATCACCGCGATAAAGGTAACTGGCCGCGATGTAGCGCAAACCAGGAAGCGCTTTTCTGAGACGGCGCAGGCCAGAGGCAAACTCCCTATGATCCGCCTGCGGAAGCGCGATCAGAATGACGCCTTCGCTGTGATCTGACAAATCGCGCAGCGAGATATCGCAAGCCCCTTTGGCCTGCCATTGACCGTCTTGGTCGTGCATTTTGCCTTTGGTCAAAAGCTGGCAGAGCCGCCCATAGGCCAAGCGGTCCCTCGGATAGGCGAGGAATTCCTCCCCCGTGATGAGGCGGAGGCGGCAGCCAATCACCGGGCGAATATGCGCTTTGCGCGCCTCTGCATGCAGCCGCACGATCCCGGCCATCGTGTTCAGATCAGCGATGCCCAGCGCGTCATAGCCGTGATCCCACGCCGTAACCGTCAGATCGACCGCATCAGAAGCCCCATAGAGAAACGAAAAGCAGCTGCTCACACCAAGTTCGACAAAGGGTTTGCGGCTGTTGCGCGTGAAACCCCCTTCAGCCAAGGTGCGCTTAGGGTGTTGGTGATCGTTCTGGGGCATCAGGCAAACATCCCGTGCACGAACCAGCGCGGATCGCCACCACGCCCGTCGCCATGCAGCCCCTCGCGATAGATCCAGAACCGACGGCCTGCGTGATCCTCAACCTTGAAATAATCGCGCAGGCGGGTGCCGGGCAGGTCGTGCCACCATTCTGGCGCGATGCGTTCAGGCCCGGCATAGCGCGCGACCTTATGGGTCTGACGCCGCCAGACAAACTGAACCGGCGGACCTTTGGGCACGGCGTAAAGCACGCGCACTTCTTCCGGATGGCTGAGCAAACGAATGGGGCGTTCGGCTGCGACAACCTCCGCCGTGTCGTTTGACCCGTGCAGAGCGCCCACCCAGTTTTGCGCGCGCTCCGGCACATGGCTTTCGCGCAGCGCAGGTGTGCTGACCGCGCGCACCCCGAAACGCGCGGTCAGCCGGTCGATCAGGCGGGAAAGATCGACCGTTTCGTCTGCGCCCCCACCCAGATGCGCCTGAACGGTCTGCATCTGCTCGGTTTGGGCCGCATCCAGTGTGATCAGATCAAACCCATAGCCGGGATTGATCGCCTCCAGCTTGTCACGGAAGAGATACAGCAGATGATCCGGGTCGCGACTATGAACCGACATCGCCACGTCGATGCGATGTGTATCCCCATCGGTATGGTAAACGGTCAGCAAAAGGCGGCGACAACCATAACCCTGCGCCTCCATCTGATCACAAAGCTCACGGCAAAGATCCGGCATGAAGGGCGTCGGGTCCATGATCGGTTCCGGCAAGCGTGTATGTGCGCGGAATGTGGGCGTGGCATCAGGGCTTGAGACGGGCTCTGCCGTGCGGCCCATCGCTTGATCCAAACGGATGACCGGGTTCTCGTGCAGCTTGGCTTTGACAAAGCGACGGGTCAGCGACAGGCGTGGCACATCCGCTAACGCACCGATGGTTTTGAGACCTAGACGGCGCAGAAGCGTCACCGTGCCATTGTTCAGCCGCAGCGCCTCCGCCGGAAGGGGAGAGAGTTTTTGCGCGATCTCCCCCTCCGCGCAAATGCTGCGCACGGTGCCGTAGCGCGCCAAGGCCCAAGCCGCGCCCCATGTGGGCGCCAATGCGATTTGCGCGGTCAGGCCCAGCGTCGAAAACGCAGCCTCCATATCCGCCAACATCGCGGCCTCACCGCCCCAAAGGTGATCCGACCCGGTTGTGTCCAAGATCAGACCATCCGGGCCATCCTGCGCAGACCACGGGCACCAGCGGCGCACCCAGAACATCAACTGTTCCATCGCGTGGCGGTCGCCATAAATGTCGGCATATTCAACGCGCAGATCGGGCAGCAGCGCTTTCATATCCGTGACGCGCGCGCCCCGCTGCACCCCAGCCAGACGGGCGGCGCGGTTGGTGTCGTGAATGACTGGGCCGTGCTGACCTTCGGCCACCATTGCAGCGGGCAGGTCATCGGGTGGCGCTGTGCCGGTCTGCGCCATCACGCGCATCCACCGCTCCATCGACAGATGCGGCAGAAAAATCGAGACGACCCGTCGCCCGGTCATAGCGCACAGCCCATGTGCCGGGTTGTGCCGCGCGCGACCGGAACAGCTCCACCTGCCAGCGGGGATCGCCGGGCGCCTGGGCGTCGTGCGGATGCGCAGCAGAGGGCAGCGACGCGATGCGCCACCGATTGCGCGCCGCACTCAGATTGGGATGGGCGGCGCGCCGGATCAGCCAGCAGGGCACGCCATGCGCCTCCGCCCTGAGCGCAAGCCGCTTCGTTGCCGTAAAATCGAGCGTCGGCGGGTCGCCCCATATCTCGCCAATCACCGCGCTGACCGCTTTGCAGCGCAATGCATCCTCCATCGTGACCAGCACGTCGGAAGGGCGACTGACCGCGACCCGCATCACAGACTGCGCAGGGCCAATGCCGGGCATGTAAGGCTGACCCGTCTCTTTGGCGGAAAGCCGATCCTGCGCCCACAGCACGGTGCCCGCATCGCGCGGCAAATGCGCCAGCACGAATCCCACAGCCGCGGCATCCGCTGCGGTTTGGGTGAAGACATCTGACAGCACTTTCTGCGCACCGATGCTGCGCAGCGACAGCCGGGTTTGGCTGGACAGACGTTTGGAGGGCGCAAGATAAGACATTCAAAGGGCAGCGAATCCATTACTTGTTCTTCTTTTGTTCTAGCGCTTTCGGGAAACTCGGTCAAACGCGGTTAACTAATTTTTGAGGGGAGCGCAGGTCCGCAAAGCCCTATGATGACGCAGGGAACGTGCTATGTCCTTGATGCAGAAACGGAGTTTTCTCATGCGTCAGATACCCTGCCTTATCGCCTTTGCCCTCGCCATGTCGGGTGGAGCAGCCCTTGCTCAAGGCGGCCCCTCTGCCGTCGGGGTGCAAACCGTGGAAGAACGGATGCTGGCTGAAACCGTCCCTGTCTTCGCAGAGGTGATCACCGCACGCGATGGGTCCGTCGCCAGCCGCGTTGCCGGAACGGTCGAGGCCGTCAACGTGCTTGCCGGTGCGCGGGTCGAGACGGGCGATATCCTTGTTGAGCTGGATCGCGAATTGCTCGAAATCATCGTCGCGCAATCCGAAGCACAGCTGACCGAAGCCGAAGCGGGTATCGCCACGGCGCGGGTCCGATTGGATCGCGCCAGCACAACCTTCGCACGGATTGAGGCCTTGCGCGGCTCAAGCTCTTTCAGTCAGGGGCGTTTTGATGATGCGCAGTCTGATGTGCTTGAAGCCCAGTCCCAACTTACCGAAGCACAGGCCCGTACCAAAAGCACGGAGGCACAGCTGGCGGAAGCGCGCTATCAGCTGGACCGCAGCACGATCATAGCGCCGTTCCCTGGTATCGTGATCGAGGTCGACACGATCCCCGGTGCTTTCATCTCTGCCGGAACGCCGGTCGTCCGCTTGCTGGACGTCGAGGCTTTTGAGGTGGAGGCCAGCGTCCCCTCCCGATATCTTGGCGAGCTGTCACCCGGACAAGAGCTGCAGGCAACAACCGAAAAAGGGGATGATCTAACGCTGGAACTGCGCGCGATCCTGCCCCTCGAAGACGTCACGACGCGCACCCGCGCGGTCCGTCTGACTGCCCCTGGTCTGGGCGCGCTCAGCAATATCGCGGTGGGGCAATCGATCACCGTGCAAATCCCTGTAGGCGCGGCGCGGTCGATCCTGTCTGTGCCGAAAGATGCACTTGTGCAAGCCCAAGGCGGATGGACGGTGTTCATAGCCAATGACGGCAAGGCAGAGCCACGCACCGTTCAAATCGGGCTGCCGATGGGCGACCGCTATGAGGTCGTTAATGGTCTGACGGAAGGCGATATAGTCGTTGTGCGCGGCAACGAAAGGTTGCGGCCCGGGCAAGACATTGCGCCCAACATCATCGAGTCGAACTAATGGATATCATTCGCTACGCCATCGACCGCCCCATCGCTGTCATCGCATTTGTCGTGATGGCTATTCTGTTCGGCGTTATCGCCCTGTCGCGCATCCCGATCCAGTTGGCCCCCGATGTGCGAAAACCCATCGTTGTCATCCAAACGAACTGGCCCGGTGCGGCCCCATCAGAGATTGAGCGTGAGATCGTCAATCAGCAGGAAGAAGCGCTACGCGGGCTTGAAGGTCTCGAAATCATGACCTCCATCTCGCGGACAGGCGAGGCCGAGGTGACGCTGGAATTTGCCGTCGGCACGGATATGACACAGTCACTTTTGCTCGTCTCGAACCGGCTTGATCGAGTCAGCGGATACCCTGATGAGGCAAACGAGCCATCACTGAACACCTCCGGGTCAGATGACAGCCCAATTGCTTGGGTTCTTCTCACCGCGCAAGAGGGTAATACGCGCCCGATGCCGACATATGGCGACTTTGTAGAAGACGTCATCAAAGACCGGATCGAGCGGATCGAAGGCGTCTCCGCCGTGAATGTCTTCGGCGGGGTCACCCGCGAGTTGCAGGTAGTTGTCGACCCACGCAGGCTGTCGCTTTACGGGCTGACCGTGCCCGAGGTCGTGCGTACGCTACGAGCTGAAAATATCTCTATCTCGGCTGGGGATGTAGATGAGGGCAAGCGCCGCTATGTCGTACGCACCGAGGGCAACCTGAACACCGAAAATGCGATCCGCGATGTGGTCCTCCGCTCGGGCGTGAGCAACGGCGGCACGGGCCGGGTCCGGGTTGGGGACGTTGCCGATGTGGCCTTTGCTTATAAGGAACCAACCGCCCGACTGCGCTTCAAGGGCGAATCCGGCCTCGCGTTCAACATCGTGCGCGAAGCCGGCGCCAACGTCATCAGCGTGATGGAGGAAATCCGCATCGTGCTTGATGAGCTTTCCGCAGGGCCCGTGACAGATGCAGGGCTCGTGATGGATCAGGTCTATGATGAAACGATCTATATCGACGGCGCCATTGATCTGGTCACACAAAACATCTGGATCGGCGGTGCACTCGCCGCATTCATCCTGATGCTCTTCCTTCGAAGTCCAAGGGCAACACTTGTGGTGTCACTGGCGATCCCAGTCTCTATCGTCGCGACCTTCGTCGTGATGGCGTTCACTGGACGAACGCTGAACGTCATCTCGCTTGCTGGTATCGCGTTTGCGGTGGGCATGATCGTGGACGCGGCCATCGTCGTGCTCGAAAACATCTTCCGATTACGCGAAGAAGGGCTGAACCGACGCCAAGCCGCCTACAAGGGTGCAAAGCAGGTCTGGGGCGCGATCCTTGTATCCGCGCTCACCACGGTTCTGGTCTTTGTCCCGATCCTGATCATGCAGCTTGAGGCGGGTCAGCTCTTCCGAGATATTGCTGTCGCGATCTCGGTCTCGGTCCTCTTATCCCTCGTCGTCGCGGTGACGGTGATCCCAGCCTTGGCCAGCCGTCTGCTGCGCTCAGGCGATCAGAAACCCGTGCGCATCTGGGGTCTGGACCATGTTGCGCGTGGCTTTCACGGACTGATCATGCGCTACGTTCGGCTGACCGTCCGATCCCGCGCGATTGGCATGATCATGGTCAGCCTCATCGCCGGGGGTGCGGCGGTGGCGAGCTACATTTTCCTGCCCCGTTTGGAATACCTGCCAGAAGGAAACCGCAACCTTGTGTTTGGCCTGATCATCCCGCCCCCCGGCTACAATCTGGATACGACCGAAACCATCGCCCAGCGCATCGAAGGCGTCGCCCAACCGCTGTGGGAGGCTGCGCCAGAGCTGGAAACAGAAGACGGCATCGCCACCATCGACACATTCTTTTTCGTCGCCACACCCGGTAACTCCTTCGTAGGAGCAGCCGCCGTTGATGGGGAGCGTGCTGCAGAACTGATCCCCGTGCTCAGCCGCCCGATCTTTGCAGAACCAGGTACTTTTGGCTTTATGACGCAGCCCTCGCTCTTTGGGCGCGGTGTCGGCGGCGGGCGCGCGATTGAGCTCAATATTTCGGGTCAGGACCTGAACGAAATTCTCAGCGTAGCAGGGCAGGCCGCCGGGATTGTCTCTGGCATTCTACCGCGATCCGAGGGCCATCAGTTTCGCCCGATCCCAGGGCTCGAGCTTGGCGCGCCAGAGGTGCGCCTTATCCCAGATCGCTTGCGTCTTGCCGATGCAGGTCTCGACAGTTCAGGGCTTGCAGCAACCGTGGACGCGTTCAATGACGGTCTGCGGGTTGCAGAAATCACGGTTGGCTCTGAACGCGTCGATCTGGTCTTGAAGGGTGATCCCGCCGTCAGTGATGCCGCGCGCACGCAGGATGTCGGAAATTACCCCGTCGTGACGCCAAGCGGTCAGATCGTTCCAGCCTCTGCATTGGCAGAAGTGGTCCTGACAGCTGGCCCAACCGAGATCCGGCATCGCGACAGGCTGCGGACTGTCACGCTCGAAGTACGCCCAGCCGACACGCTGCCTCTCGAAGAAGCGGTTGAGCTTCTTGAGCGCGAAGTTGTCGATGTTCTAGAGGAACGCGGCATTCCCAATGATATCCGCTTGTCCGTCTCAGGCACTGCCGATCAGTTGAGCCAGACGTGGTCCGCCATTCAAATCAATCTGGTCGTGGCACTCATCATCGTATTCCTCGTGATGGCGATACTGTTTGAAAGCTTTGTGCTGCCACTCGTCATCCTGATCTCTGTGCCGGTTGCGGCGGCAGGTGGTGTGGGCGGCCTTGCCCTTCTGAACACGTATCAGACCCAACCAATGGACATGCTGACCCTGCTGGGCTTCGTGATCCTTGTCGGGATCGTTGTGAATAACGCGATCTTGATCGTACACCAATCGCTCTATCACCTGCGCGAAGAAGGGATGGAGCCAATTGCATCCATCGAAGAAGCCACACGCAATCGCATTCGTCCCATCTTCATGTCGACGCTCACCAGCGTGATGGGCATGCTGCCCCTGATTATCTTCTCGGGCGCTGGATCAGAACTCTATCGCGGGCTCGGAGCAGTCGTTGTGGGCGGCTTGTCGATGTCGGCCTTTCTAACACTTCTGACAGTGCCGCCATTGCTCAGACTCTGTCTGCGCAAGCCAGAAATCGAAGAAGCCATGGCCGAGCCAACCCGCGCCTAGATCGGGCGCGGCTTGTGCCGAAAAACTGTTGGAAGTGGTGCCGCTGAAGGGACTCGAACCCCCGACCCCATCATTACGAATGACGTGCTCTACCATCTGAGCTACAGCGGCCTTGGGCGAGGCTCGTATCACCAAGCCTAGCCCGTTGGAAGGGCTATTTTGTAGCCTCGGTCTTTTCGGCTTCGACCGTTTCCGCAGGACTCGGTTCCGAAATTATCGCGTCTTCAACATCGGTCGAAATCACGTCTATTTCCGTCCCTTTCGGTTCTTCCACAATCAGCGGCAACATTGTCGCCGATGCAGGCACCGCCGCTTCGCCACTTGTGGGCTCCCGCCAGCTAAGCGTGTCAAAGGATGAGCAATTGGAACATACAGGGCTCCAGCTGCTGTGAATGTTATGGCAGTTTTCGCAAATCCACTGCGGACCGCGCGGCGCAGACAAAGCCTTCGTCAACCAACCCCGCACAACGGAGTCATCCGCGCCTTCGCCCCGCTCGACCGCCGCCATGATCGCGATGGAACGCGCGGTTGGCGCCGTTTCTACCAAATCACCCAAAGCCTTGCGCGCTGCCGGAAAATCCTCTGCTGCAATGTTCAACTCGGCCAGAAGCATGCGGGTTTCCGGGTGGTCTGGTCTGGTTTTTGTCAGCGCATTGAACCGCTTCAGCCGCTTAGTCGTATCCTCATCCGGCTCGATATCGGCAAAGGCCGCAGCCAGATCGGGATGCGGGCTTACATCCCAGGCCTTTTTCAAAAGACGCGTAGCATAGCGCGGCTTGCCTTGTTCGATATAGGCACGCGCAGCCATCACAGCAGCAGGGATCAGATCAGGCGACAGACGATTTGCTTCAATCGCGGCTTCCCGCGCCTCAATCGTTTGTCCATCAGCCAACACATCAGTCGCTTCGGACAAAGCCAAGACAGCGTCACGACGCTTGTGCACATCGCGCGGCAGGCTGCCATGGCGCAGTTTGGCGTTCAGCGTTTTGCGCGCGCCGGACCAATCCGCGGTCTCAGCCTGCAATTTCAGCAAAGTATCCTGTGTCTCAACATGCTTGGGCTTCAGCGCAAAAGCCTTCTCTGCCAGCTGCAAGGCCGTATCGGTTTCCCCATCCGCAAGCTTCTGTTTCATAATGCCACGCACTCCAACGAAGCGGGTCCGCTCATCCTGAAGCAAGCGCTTATAGACCTCTTCGGCTTTCTTGCGGTCACCGCTTATTTCGGCGGCCTGAGCTGTGATCAAATTCGTCAGTTCAGGCCGTTGCAGATACTTTTCAGCCTTCGCCGCTTTCGCCATCGCCGTACGCCCTTCCCCCGAAGCGAGAGCCATCATCCCGTCAGACAGCGCTTGAAAGCCTTTGCGTTCGCGATTGCGGTCAAAATAGCGGGAGATCGCGGTCTCATCGCCGTTGATAAAGCGCAAGGTCGCGACCAGAAGGCCTAGCAATTTGAGCAAAACCCAAACGGCGATCACCAGCACAACCAACGCAATCGTCGCCTCCAGCACACCGAACGTATATTCGACGCCGCCGATGGTGATCATCACCCCGCCATCCGTTTGCAGCAGATATTCCGCGCCCAATGTCAACGCACCGATGATGCCGATAAACAAAACAACTTTTATCAAAGACCAAAGCATTACGGGGCCGCCTTAATTGGAATTGAGTTCTTGCAACAGCGCATCCGCCGCCGCGAGCGCCTGCTGGCGCGTTTGAGCTTGCGAAAGCCATTCCGTCATGACGCTGCGCGCTTCTTCGGGCAGCGCTTCGGCCTCGGCCAGCGCGTCTCCTAGATTGCCGGTATCAATGCTGGCTCCGACACGGGAGAGGACAGCGTCCGCGTCGTCTCCCTCGCGTGGCTCAACAGATCGGGCACCCGTCCGCGCACGGAAAAAGGCGCCCAGGCGGTCTGCAACGCCTGCATCTTCATTCGATGCTGCCCCGCGGGCCGCCGCGAGCGCGTCACGTGCGACAGGGTCAAAGCTGTCTTGCAGGTCCAAAAGCGTTGGAACACCATCCGCGGCAACGTCGGACAACACACTGGGGATCGCGATATCGCTCGCACTTTTCATATCTGCAAGCGCGTCCGCAAAAGGCGCACCGGTCTCGAGGTTTGCCATCATACGCGCCAAAGCGGCGCGGGCCAATTCAGTTTGCGCGGCGGCCGCAGCACTGGCTTCGGCGAAGTTTGCCTCCGCAATTAAAGACGCAATCTGCTCTTGGAGGGTCGAAATCTCCCCCTCCACTTCAGACATATCGACCGCCTGTCTCATTCCCGTCGCAGCAGGCCGCTCTTCGAGCGTTGCCAAACGCGTCTCAACATCTGCAAGTGTAGCGGTGATATCAGCCAGCTCAGCTTCAAGCCCTGACAAATCCGGCGCGGCATTGGCCTGATTGGCAATCGCATCTTCGGCTGCAGTCATGCGGTCTTCCAAAGCGCCAACGTCGTCCTGCGCCGACTGCGCGACGGCCAGCGGATCTATCGACGGTCCCGGCTCAAAAGGCCAGCTTTGAGAAGAATACTGCGCGCCTAAAAACCCTGCACCCGCGGCCAGAACACCCGCTGTCAGAGTGGCAAAAAATCCGGTCTTCTGGACAATGACTTTCTGTTCAGGTTCCGCCTGCAAATAGGGGGATGTGTCTTCTGGCTCGGCATCAGTTGCCAACGTATCGTCCGCGGTCTCCAGCGGATTGACGTCACTGGGCGTGTCTTGCTGTGGAGTCTCATCCTTGGCCTCGTCTTCCAGCGTTTCGTCCGAAATCACGACCTCGGGTTCAGACACCTCTGTTACTTCAGTTTTCTTGGAAGACTTGGATTTTGTCACACCGCACCCTTCTGCGAATCTGTATGTCAGCCCGAAAAGCTGCTTTCAAACCAGAGCTTATCCCGCCCACCCCGGTGTCTCAACCCGCGATGACCTGCGAAATCCGTACGACCATCGCCGCAGCGTTCGGCGCGTCAGCCACATGAACCGGTACCTGCCAATCGTCGGGGAGCACTTTAGCAACCGCTGGGCTCAACGCGATGATCTGAAGTGCCTGCGGCGGCTTGCCAACCTGACCCGCGAAGAGCTGTGCGCTGCGAGGAGAGAACAGCGGAACGAGCGAAGCGGAGCTTTCACGTAGAATACTTATCGTTTCCGGTGGTAGAGCGACCTCATTTTGCGTGTAAATCACGGCCGAATGCGTCTCTAATCCCGCAGAATTCAATCGATTTGCGATATCTCCGCGTGTGTGCGCGCCGTGCAAATGGACGAGCGGAGTCTTAGGCCGCGTGCCCTGTAGATGCGCGACCAACGCATCTGCTGTTTCCCCGGCCATATGGGCTTCGAAACCGACCGCATTCGCGGCAGCACATGTCTGTGCGCCAACGCAAAAGGCAGGCTTCCCGCTACCCTCACCAACCAGCCCAACCGCAGAGGCGGAGCTGAAGATGACACCGCGATAAGCTGTCAGGTCCGGAATGTCGCCTGATTGTTGGATGGCTAATACCGGCGCATAGTGAACGGTGACTCGCCGCAATATTTCAATTGGCAGCGCTGCCGCGAATGCATGCGAGCGCGCCAGCGGGCGGGTCAAAACCAGATCATATGATGCATCGCCCATCAGCGCGCCTTGTTGTCTGCCTCTCGAGACGGTGATACCTGCGACGTGCCGGTCACACAATCGAGGCGATGATGAGCCGATCTTTAACAGTGCTTGGAATCGAAAGCAGTTGCGATGACACCGCAGCCGCGATTGTCACCGGGACACCCGATCAAGCAACGATCAAGGCATCTATCGTAGAAAGCCAAACAGATTTGCACGCCGCATTCGGTGGCGTCGTTCCCGAACTCGCCGCGCGTGCGCATGCCGAAAAACTCGATCATTGTGTCGAGTTGGCTTTACGGGAGACGGATACGAAGCTGGATCAGATCGACGGGATCGCGGTCACATCAGGACCCGGCCTGATTGGCGGTGTGCTCTCTGGCGTGATGTGCGCAAAGGGCCTGTCTGCGGCGACTGGCTTGCCGCTGATCGGCGTGAACCACCTTGCGGGGCATGCGCTCACGCCGCGGCTGACGGATACTTTGCCTTTCCCCTACCTCATGTTGCTCGTCTCCGGCGGGCATTGCCAATTCCTGATCGTCAAAGGCGCCACAGATTTTCAACGATTAGGCGGCACAATCGACGACGCGCCGGGGGAAGCGTTTGACAAGGTCGCAAAGCTTCTTGGCCTGTCACAACCTGGCGGGCCTTCGGTTGAAGCTACCGCGGGTAATGGCGACCCCAAAAGATTTGCGCTGCCGCGACCTTTGCTGGATCGCGACACCTGCGACATGTCTTTCTCGGGTCTCAAGACGGCTGTTCTCCGCACGCGCGATCAGATCGTTGACGCCGAAGGCGGGCTAACAGAACAGGATCGAGGCGATCTCTGCGCCAGCTTTCAAGCGGCAGTCTGTGATGTTTTGGCGGCAAAAACGCGTCTCGCGATCAAGACTTATATGCAGCTTTCTCCCGACAAGCCGAGCTTTGCGATTGCCGGTGGCGTCGCTGCAAATCAGGCTATTCGTGGTGTGTTAGAGACGATTTGTAACAAACATGGTTTTACATTCAGCGCGCCACCACTCACGCTCTGTACGGATAACGCTGCAATGATCGCCTACGCAGGCCTCGCGCTTTTCGACTTGGGTCATGTGAGTGATGTAAGCCTTTCAGCCCGTCCCAGATGGCCCTTGGATCAGACGCAAGCTCCCATGCTTGGATTTGGCAAAAGAGGTGCAAAAGCATGAGCATTTCCGTCCTTGGAGCCGGCGCGTTTGGCACTGCGCTGGCCAGTAGCCTCGCACGTAACCGACCCGACATCTCGCTTTGGGGGCGCGATGCGTCAACCATGGAGGAAATGGCCCAAAAGTTTGAAAATAAGGTGCGTTTGGCAGGTATCGATCTACCAAAAACGCTTATGTTCACAGCCAATCTTGCCAGCGCAGCACAGGCGGAGATCATTTTACTGGCCGTACCCGCACAACAGCTCCGCGGTTTTCTTCAAGCCAACGCGACGCTGTTTAATGACAAGACGCTTGTCATTTGCAGCAAAGGCATTGATCTGGAAACTAGAACAGGGCCTAGCGCAATAGTTACCGAGATCTGTCCATCTTCTCGCGTTGCCATTCTTACCGGACCAAGTTTTGCGGTGGATATCGCCAAAGGCTTGCCGACCGCTTTGACGCTGGCGGTGCAGGACGACGCAAAGCGTCTCCAAGCAGAGTTGTCTACAGGGAATATTAGACTCTATTCCACCCCAGATCGACTTGGAGCAGAGCTTGGCGGCGCGATCAAAAATGTCATCGCGATTGCCTGCGGGGCCGCGATGGGCGCAGGTCTGGGCGAAAGCGCGCGCGCTGCGTTGATGACCCGCGGATTTGCTGAGATGAGCCGGTTTGCCGTGCAGCAAGGCGCAGATGCCACGACACTCGCTGGACTATCGGGTTTTGGCGATCTTGTCCTGACGTGCACATCTGCGAAATCACGAAACTATGCGACTGGGCTTGCCTTAGGGACTGGGGAAGATCTGCCGGAAGGCAAGACCGTCGAAGGCATCCCAACTTCGCACGCCTTGGTCGCCGCAGCCAAGGCTGCAAATTGCGAGATGCCGATTTCAACCGCCGTGTCAGAGCTTGTCGCCGGGCGCTGCTCGGTGTCTGATGCGCTGGAAGAATTGCTGAGCCGACCGCTCAAGGAGGAGTAAGTAGTGTTTTATGCCATCGTAACCAAAGACAAACCAGGCGCGTTGGACGTGCGCAAAGCCAATCGCGATGCACATTTGGCCTATATCAAATCCTCCGGCGTTGTCGTGCAGGCCGGACCTTTTCTTGATGAGGCCGGCGAGATGTGCGGATCGCTTCTGATCTTGGATGTTGCAACGCTGGAAGAGGCGAAGGATTGGGCCGCTCAGGATCCCTATGCGCTAGCCGGTCTATTCGAAAGTGTGTCTATTCAGGCTTGGAATCGGGTGATCGCTGCATGAACTACTGGCTTTTCAAATCGGAACCTTCGGTCTGGTCGTGGGAAGACCAAACTGCCAAAGGCGACAAGGGAGAAGAATGGGACGGCGTCCGCAACTATCAGGCACGCAATTTCATGCGCGAAATGAAAGTTGGGGATCAGGGCTTCTTTTATCATTCACAAAGCGAAAAGGCGGTCGTTGGCATTGTCGAGGTGATTGCGGAATCCCATCCAGACAGCACCACCGATGATCAGCGATGGGATTGCGTCGACATCAAAGCCATTCGCGCACTTGAGACGCCGGTTACCCTCGACATGGTCAAAGCGGATGAACGTCTTGCCGATATGGTTCTTGTGAAGAATTCGCGGCTTTCGGTGCAGCCAGTGACAGAAACGGAATGGCAGATCATCTGCGATATGGCGAAAGAATAAAAAGAAGGGCCCCGCACCACCAGGACCCTTCTTCACCCCACGTGCTCCCATTCACCACACGTGTTATGTAACTGGTCCTAGCCTACTGGCCGGTAAGGTTGATATAGCCGTAGTAAAGCGCGCTAAGCAACTGATTTGAAATCTGTATTCAATTCAAAGACGCAAAAAACGCCCATCAAATTTGACAGGCGTTCTCTATAAATTTTATCGGTTTGATTTGGGCTTAGCCGTAAACGGATTCTTTGCCGAAATGCTTGGTCAGCATGTAATAGACCACGGCGCGATACTTGTTGCGCTCGGACCGACCATAGGTTTCGAGCACGGAATTGATGGCTTCCATCAACTGCGGGCCATCGGCGAGGCCAAGTTTCTTGATGAGGAAGTTCTCTTTGACTGTTTCAAGCTCGCTGGGCTGCGAACCGGCGACGGTCGAGGAATCGGCGTTGTAGATCGCGGGACCGCAACCGATCGTCACTTTCGTGAGCAGGTCCATGTCAGGCGACATGCCACATTTGTTTTTCAGGTCGTCAGCGTACTGCGCGATAAGGTCGTCACGTTTTCCCATAGGTCTCTCCCACTTGTTAGTTACACGCCCAAATCGGCGTTGTGGGCAGGTTAGAGGCTAATTTTGCACCTGACAAAGGATTTTGTCGTTACGAATTCTTCTTCGGCAGTCATCTGCAGGTGCCCCATCCCGTATTCTGCAAATGAAAGTGATCCGCGTGAAGCCGATTAAACTCCGGTCCGAGGGATGTCTTAAACCAAGTGCAGGAACTTACTTGCGCCTTCTGTAGGAAGGCAGCCTTGGCATCGTCGCCTTCCCAATCAGAGAGCAGACTAACCCGCCGCCCGTCCGATAGAACAAAACCAGCAATATCGACCGCATCGGCCGTCGCATGGGTCGACATACGCCCAGCGTTACCCGATGTCGTGCGGATCGGGCGGCAATTATAGCTTCCGATGTGAACGATGCGCGCAACTTGCGCACTCAGCAGCTCTTGCGCAGCAGGCTGCAGGCCATGTTGCTCCCACATCGCAAGGCGGAGCGCGACAGGGCAACGCGTCTCTAACGTGCTGATCCGAGCCTGGCCAACAGACGCCAGCAAAACGCGATTGCGGATATGGCATTGCGCGCTGACTTCCTTATCCGGTTGCGGCTCAAACAGCGCCGCATCTGACAGCACTGCGCGGCAAAGCGCTGGATCAGCAAGCGCTTGGGACAGCTTCCATTGAGTCAAAGGCGTCACCGGGTCAGCAACGCGCAAAGGCACCTGGGGATTCCAAGCTGGCGGAACAGGCGTTTCGGGGTGGATTAGTGCCTGTTTTCCACCCCAATAGAACAACGCACTGAACACAAAAAACGCCGCCCAAAAGACAAAGGGGCGGCGTTGACGAGGCTCTGTCATCGTTTAGTAGCGATAGTGTTCCGGCTTGAACGGGCCTTCCTGAGTCACGCCGATATAGTCGGCCTGCTCTTTATCCAGCGTCGTCAGCTTTACACCGATCCGCGCCAGATGGAGACGGGCGACTTTCTCATCCAGATGTTTGGGCAAGATGTAGACGTCATTGTTATACTCGTCGCCCTTCGTCCAAAGCTCAATCTGAGCCAGCACCTGGTTGGTGAAAGACGCCGACATCACGAAAGAGGGGTGACCTGTAGCGTTGCCAAGGTTCAAAAGACGGCCTTCAGACAGCAGGATCAAGCGATTGCCCGACGGCATCTCGATCATATCGACCTGCTCTTTGATGTTCGTCCACTTGTGGTTCTTGAGAGACGCGACCTGAATCTCGTTGTCGAAGTGGCCAATATTGCCAACAATCGCCATGTCCTTCATCTCGCGCATATGCTCGATGCGGATCACGTCCTTGTTGCCGGTCGTTGTGATGAAGATGTCGGCATCGCCGACCACGTCTTCCAGCAGCACGACCTCAAAGCCATCCATCGCCGCTTGTAGCGCGCAAATCGGATCGACTTCGGTCACTTTGACCCGCGCACCGGCACCACGCAGGGAGGCAGCGGAGCCTTTGCCCACATCGCCGTAACCCATAACGACGGCAACCTTACCGGCCATCATCGTATCGGTCGCGCGACGAATGCCGTCGACCAGCGATTCCTTACAACCGTATTTATTGTCGAATTTCGACTTGGTGACCGAGTCATTCACATTGATCGCAGGGAAAGGGAGCTGACCATTACGCTGCAATTCATACAAGCGATGCACGCCAGTGGTCGTTTCCTCGGACACGCCCTTGATCGCGTCGCGGGTCTTGGCGAACCAACCCGGGCTTTCTGCGATGCGCTTTTTGATTTGCGCTTTGATGACTTCCTCTTCCTCGGACGTCGGCACGGCCAAAACATCCTCGCCCGCTTCCATCCGAGCGCCAAGCAAGATGTAAAGCGTGGCGTCGCCGCCATCATCAAGGATCATATTCGCGCCTTCTGGGAACATGAAGGACCGGTCCAGATAGTCCCAATGCTCTTCAAGGGTTTGACCCTTCACGGCGAAAACAGGTGTTCCACCAGCCGCAATCGCAGCCGCCGCGTGATCTTGTGTGGAGAAGATATTGCACGAGGCCCAGCGCACATCCGCACCAAGCGCGACGAGCGTTTCGATCAGCACAGCGGTCTGGATCGTCATGTGGAGCGAGCCCACAATCCGGGCACCTTTCAGCGGCTTGCTGTCGCCGTATTCCTCGCGCAGGGCCATCAGCCCAGGCATTTCTGTTTCGGCAATATCAAGTTCCTTGCGCCCATATTCCGCAAGCGAGACGTCTTTAACGATGTAATCTTTCATGTCGACCTCCTGGACCGTGTTGGGTCGCGACATAGCAGCGGTCTGTGGGTCCGGCAATGCTTCAAACGCGTCGCACTTGTGGAATGTCAAAAAGACGACATCTGAAAAGTCTAGCTTGAGACAATCAGATAAGGAGGACGACCATGACGCTTCCCAAGACAATGAAAGCTGCAGTTGTAACCGAACTCGGCAGGCCCTTGGAAATCCGAGAGGTGCCAGTGCCAGAAGTTGGTCCCGGACAAGTTCTTCTGCGAGTGAAGGCTTCAGGTGTCTGTCATACCGATCTGCACGCCGCCGAGGGCGATTGGCCGGTCAAACCAACCGCCCCCTTTATTCCCGGACATGAAGGTGTTGGCGAGGTTGCTGCCGTGGGTGAAGGCGTGACACATCTGAAGGAAGGCGATCGTATCGGCGCGCCTTGGCTGCACACCGCCTGTGGAAGATGCGAACATTGCGTCGGCGGATGGGAGACCTTGTGCGAAGGCCAGCAGAACACCGGATATTCGGTCGACGGCGGTTATGCTGAGTTTGTACGTGCGGATGCCAATTATGTCGGGCAACTGCCGCAAGGCCTGGATTTCGGGAACGCTGCGCCGATCCTCTGCGCAGGCGTTACGGTCTATAAAGGCCTCAAGGAAACCGACACAAAGCCGGGCGATTGGGTCGCAATTTCAGGGATCGGTGGCTTGGGCCATATGGCAGTGCAATATGCCAAGGCGATGGGCCTGCATGTCGTGGCCGTCGATATTGCGGATGACAAACTGCAGCTGGCGCGTGATCTGGGTGCTGACCTGACACTGAACGCTGTTGATACAGATGCCGCGGCAGAGGTTCAGTCTCAGCTGGGCGGGGTGCATGGGGCGCTGGTGACAGCCGTGTCGAATAGCGCTTTCTCACAAGCTGTTAGTATGATGCGGCGGGGTGGAACGCTGTCGCTCGTTGGCTTGCCTCCCGGAGATTTTCCGCTGCCGATCTTCGAGATTGTGTTGAAAGGCATCACAGTGCGCGGCTCTATCGTTGGCACGCGCAATGATCTGGCCGAGAGTCTTGCTTTTGCCTCTGAAGGCGCGGTGCAGTCGCATTTCTCTTGGGACAAATTGGAGAACATCAATGCCATCTTCGACAAAATGCGCGCAGGCCAGATCGACGGACGTATCGTGATGGAGATCTAGAGCGCTTTACCGATCCGCGGGCAGGCATTATCCCTCAATCCGATTACAACCCAACGAGGGATCATGCCCAAGACACCCCCACGTGCCTGGCAGCGGATGCTGTCAGGACGCAGGCTCGACCTGCTGGACCCCACCCCAGTCGATATCGAGATTGAAGATATCGCCCATGGGCTGGCCTTTGTCGCACGCTGGAACGGGCAGACCTTGGGTGATTTCGCTTACTCGGTCGCAGAGCATTCCCTGCTTGTTGAAGTGCTTTTCGCCCGGATGAACCCAAAAGCGCCAATCAAATGGCAATTGGCCGCGCTTTTGCATGACGCGCCGGAATACGTGATCGGCGACATGATCTCGCCCGTGAAGGCGGCGGTTGGTCCGGGTTATGGTGCGCTGGATGATCGGCTCACAGCCGCGATTCATCTGCGGTTCGGGCTGCCTGCTCAAATTCCGAAACCCGTAAAGCAACAGATCAAACGCGCCGATAAGATCAGCGCTTGGCTGGAGGCGACGCAGATCGCCGGATTTGAGACTCATGAAGCGGATAAGTTCTTCGGAAAGCCGGCCCCGGATATGATCGAGGGCCTTGAGATTTCTCTCAGGCCCCCAAGCGATGTACGGCGCGACTACACCGACCGATGCGTCGCGCTGATGCAGCAGATGTAGCTATTTAGGCGACCGTTTCGCCAGAATGCGCTGCAAGGTGCGGCGGTGCATGCTGAGCCTGCGCGCTGTCTCAGATACGTTGCGATCACACAACTCATAAACGCGCTGAATATGCTCCCACCGAACGCGGTCTGCGGACATTGGATTTTCGGGCGGGGGCGGAAGCTCGTCGTCACTGGCCAAAAGCGCATTGGTGATATCATTGGCATCAGCGGGCTTCGAAAGATAATCCGTCGCACCGATTTTCACCGCAGCGACAGCCGTCGCTATGGCCCCGTAGCCGGTTAGGACAACAACGCGGCTTTCTGGGCGCTTCTCACGCAGCACCTCCACCACATCAAGGCCATTACCGTCTTCAAGACGCAAATCGACAACTGCATAGGCTGGCGGTCGCGCCGTCGCAATGGCCCGACCTGCTGCGACGGAGGAGGCCATCTCGACCTCGAACCCACGCTTTTCCATTGCCTTTGTCAGACGACGCAGAAATGGCTCATCATCGTCCACGAGAAGCAGTGATTTGTCTTCACCGATCTCGGTCATCCCGTCATCTGGCACGTTGGCTTCCTCCCACATTTTTCCCTTTAGCTTCAAAGAGCCTAGGGCTGAAACCTGCCTGCGTCAATTTATGTCATGCAGCATCCAGGAAGCAGGCGACCGAATCAGCCAATTGATCTGGGGTCAGGTCGCGGCGGAAAAACTCGACAAAGCCATGTTCGGGCAGCACCAGATAGCTGAGTGTGGAATGGTCGATCAGGTAAAACTCGTCATCGGTGTCCTGACGACTGTAGTAGGTTTTGTAGGCCTGAGAGGCGGCACGCACCTGTTCGGGCGACCCGGTCAAACCGATCATCCGCTCGTGCATAAACCCAGCGAATTCATTGACGACTTCAGGGGTATCGCGCTCGGGGTCAACGCTGATGAAAATCGGAGTGATTTCTTTGCCTTGCTCTTCCAGCAGATAGGTCGCCTCGGCGTTGCGGTAGGTGTCCAGCGGACAAACATCGGGGCAGAACGTATACCCAAAGTAGATCAGCGACGGCTCGGTGATCACATCCTCGTCTGTCACCGTCTCACCTTGCCCATTCACTAAGGTGAACGGCCCACCGATTTGGCCACCCGCAACCTGCCCGATGCGGCAGTCTGCGAATTGATCCGCAGGTGCCATCACCGTCGTCGCCAAAATCGCGCCGCCAACCAGAATGGCGACCCCTCCAGCGGCAAGTGCTGTGAATTTCCCAGTCATGGTGGTTCCCCTTTTCCTGATGCGGCTTCGATTGATTTGTCCGGGCAAAACGACAATTGTGACAGAGCACACCTGATACCTAGGTAGGACGATGGCAGACACAAGCTCTGAGCAAATACTTCGTGGCACCCGAAGTGATTGGGTCCGCCTAAGAACGCTCATCACCCTACGCTGGATCGCGATTACGGGCCAGATCGTGGCGATCACATTGGCGCAACGTCTGTATAATCTGCAATTGGAGCTTGGGCTGTGCTACCTAGCCGTCGGTGCATCGGTGATTGCCAACTTGATCGCCGTGTCAATCTTTCCCGAAAACAAGCGCCTGACCGAAAGCGAAGCCGTTTCGATGATCCTGTTCGACATCTGCCAGCTGTCGTTTCTGATCTTCTTGACGGGTGGGTTGAATAACCCGTTTGCCTTGCTGATCCTGGCGCCTGTCACGATTTCCGCAACCGTCTTACAGCTGCAATCGACTGTCTTTCTAGGCGTCGTCAGCCTGACGCTGACCACGCTTGTCGGCCTCTATCATATCCCGCTACGCACCGAGGAAGGCTTCATCCTGCGAATTCCGGACATTTTCCTCTTCGGGTTCTGGTCCGCCATCGTAATCGGTGTGGTCTTCATAGCCATCTATGCGCGCCGCGTGACGGTGGAGATGCACTCCATGTCAGACGCGCTTTTGGCAACGCAAATGGCCCTCGCCCGCGAGCAGAAGTTGACCGATCTGGGCGGCGTCGTTGCCGCCGCTGCGCACGAGCTGGGTACACCGCTGGCCACGATCAAACTGGTCAGTGCCGAGCTGATGGACGAGTTGGAGAAAAACCCCGACCTCAAGGAAGACGCGCAACTGATCCGTGATCAGGCGGATCGCTGTCGCGATATTCTACGCTCTATGGGGCGGGCTGGGAAAAGCGATCTGCATATGCGCTCGGCCCCGCTGTCGACCGTCGTTCAGGAGGCCGCAGAGCCGCATACGGACCGGGGTAAAACAGTACATTTCATCTTTGAGCCCGCGACGGGGGGCGAGTCGAAACACCCCCTTTTGTATCGGCGGCCCGAGATCATTCACGGCATTAGAAACCTGGTGCAGAACGCTGTCGATTTCTCCAAAAGCACGGTCTGGGTGGAGGGGAGTTGGACCGACACCGAGATCATCATTCGGATCACCGATGATGGCCCCGGCTTTCCCTCGCAGGTTATCGGTCGGTTGGGCGACCCCTTCCTGAGGCGCAGGCGGTCTGCTGAAGATCGCGCCCAGCGGCCTGGCTATGAAGGGATGGGGCTTGGCCTCTTTATTGCAAAGACTTTGCTGGAGCGCTCTGGCGCAGAACTTGCTTTTGCCAATGGGTCCGATCCGTTCCTCACTGATGACGAACGATCAGAGCGCAGCGGTGCCATTGTGGAGGCCGTGTGGGCGCGTCGTAAAATCGGTGCGGAAAGCAAATCCTCCATCGGAGAGAACACCGCGATCCAGGCTTGATGACGATTTCTTAATAGACTGTTAACCAAAGTGAAGAAGTCTCGGAGCTGCCAGTGTGAGGTATGCCATGATCGATTCGACTTCTCTACTCATGATCCTAGAAGTGACCGCCGTCTCGATCGTCGTCGGGGTTGCTGCAATCGTCTTTTTGTTATGCACCGTGAAATCAAGCCCAACGCCCGCAGAACTGGCCCCGCGAGATACGGGCGACGACGACAAATTCGCGCAAGCTCCGATCCCGTCATGGGTTGAAACCACTGACGGCGTTCTGCGCGAAAGCAATACTAGCTACAACCGACTCGCACAGATGGCGCAGAGCGGGTCCAGACTTTTTCAGCATCCCCCTGATCTGAGCCTGACCGACGGCAAAACCGCGCGCTACACGACCTCTGTCACACTCGCCAACAGCCCGGACCCCGCGTGGTTCGAAATCACACTCGCACGCGAAGGCGATACACGCACGGCCTACGCCATACCCATCACGAAACAGGTCAAAGCCGAAAGCGCGTTACGCGATTTTACCCAGACACTGACGAAAACCTTCGCGCATTTGCCGGTTGGCCTTGTTATCTTCGACAGCAATCGCGAACTGGTCCTTTTCAATCCAGCGATTGGCGATTTGACCAATCTACCAGTGGAGTTTCTGGCCAGCCGCCCATCCCTTTTTGCGTTTCTAGACAGGCTTCGGGAGACGCAGATGATGCCCGAGCCGAAAGACTACAAATCCTGGCGCAACGACATGGCCAAGCTGGAAGCGGCCGCCGTCGATGGCACTTACTCAGAGCTGTGGACGCTACCCTCGCAAGTGACCTATCGGGTCTCTGGCCGACCTCATCCCGATGGCGCCGTTGCATTCGTGTTCGAGGACATCAGCGCCGATATCACCCTCAAACGTCGTTTCCGAGCGGAGATTGAACAAGGTCATGCGATCCTTGATTGCTTTGATCAGGGCATTGCCGTCTTCTCGAATGTCGGCGTTATGACGTTCACCAACCGCGGCTACCAAAACCTTTGGGGGAACGATCCCTCAACCGCGATCATCGAAACCGGTATCGTGGAGGCGACCCGTGAATGGCAATCGCTGTGCAGACCCTCCCCGATCTGGGGTGATCTGCGGGATTTTATCTTGAACACGCGCGACCGCACAGAGTGGTCCGACGATATCGAATTGCTCGACGGCACCCATGTCGTCTGCCGTATTGTGCCGCTGGCCAATGGCGCAACGCTAGTACGATTTCAGGAAAACAGGGTGGCTTCCCGTGTTGAGCTTTCCAATACGAATGCCGAGCCTGTCGAAATGACCGGCTAATCGGTTGCGAGGCCGGGTGGACCGTTTAAGGTCTGCCTCATGACCAAACGCTTCGCCACGCTTACCCTGACATCTGCTGATGAGACCGCACGGCTTGCCCGCCGCATAAGCGGAGTGTTAACCGTCGGGGACGTTTTGCTTCTTGAGGGTCCTTTAGGTGCTGGCAAAAGCCATTTCGCACGCAACGCAATCCAGAACCGCCTTGGATCGCTGGAGGATGTCCCCTCCCCCACTTTCACACTGGTTCAGGTTTACGAGACGCCAGATCTCGACCTGTGGCATTGCGATCTTTATCGCCTGTCGGGCCCCGAGGGCGCGATTGAGCTTGGGCTTGATGAGGCGTTTGAGACCGCCGCTTGCCTGATCGAATGGCCGTCCCGTCTGGAGGATCTTCGCCCAGCTGATGCCGTTACGTTGCAGCTTGAAATGGGAACAGAAGAAATAGCGCGTGAGGCGACTTTTTTGGGAGAGCCTTCATCGTTTCGAACACGGTTGGAAAGCGTTCTGAATGACTGATCGCGGCGCCCTTGCAGCCACGTTCCTAAGCGCAAACGGATGGGGCGGCGGCAGAGTATCCCTGTTGGCCGGCGACGCATCAAACCGCAAATATTTCCGCGTTCGCGATGTTCCCGACAAGCCAAACGCGGTCTTGATGGACGCACCTGAGGAACGCGGCGAAGACGTCCGCCCCTTTGTCAAAATCGCGGATTTTCTGATACGAAATGAACTCGCCGCGCCAGCGATTTATGCCAGCGATCCAAACCAGGGGTTTCTTTTGCTGGAAGATCTCGGCGATGATCTTTTTTCAACCATCTGTGCCAGGGAACCCAGACAAGAGGCATCACTCTACAAAGCTGCCACGGATACTTTGATCGCTCTACACAAAGTAACTCCGCCCGAGTTGAAGGTCTATTCTCCTGATTTGATGGCCGATCTGGCCACACAATCCGTCGATTGGTACGCCCTTGGTCGCGAAGGGCGTGTCGCACCGGAAAAGCGTGCAGCGGTGCAGGTCGCGATGGCCGATGCATTGAGGCCGTTTAAGGATGAGTTTTCGGTCGCAATCCTGCGCGACTACCACGCGCAGAACCTGCTGTGGCTTCCCCATCGCAAGGGATCCACGCGCGTCGGATTGCTGGATTTCCAAGACGCCATGCTCGGCCATCCAACCTATGATCTGGTCTCTCTGCTTGAGGATGCGCGCCGCGATGTTAGCCCTGAAACGCAAGATGCGACGCTGGCTTACTTCATCCGTCAGTCGGGTCGAAACCCCGAGAAAACCCGTGCGGCCTATGCGGCCATGGGTGCGCAACGCAATCTACGCATCCTGATGGTCTTTACTCGGCTATCGCTGCATTTTGGCAAAGCCGACTACATCGATCTCATCCCGCGGACATGGGCACATCTGCAAGGCAACCTCGCACAGCCCGGGTTTGACGCGTTGCGCGTAGCCGTAGCCGAAGCGCTCCCCCCGCCCACCGAAAAACATCTGACGGAGCTTAAAGAGAAATGCGGCACGCACCCGACGCGGTCATGATCTTTGCCGCAGGCTTCGGCACGCGCATGAAAGAGCTGACGCAGGATCGGCCCAAGCCGCTGATCCATGTCGCGGGCAAGCCACTTATCGACCACGCGCTTGATCTGGTGGAGGCAGCCGGGATCCCGAACCGGATCGCCAACGTTCATTACAAGCCTGATCCGCTAATTACACATCTAAAGACGCGCGATGTGGCGATCTCGGACGAGCGGGACGTCATTCTGGAAACCGGCGGTGGTTTGAAAAAGGCGCGTCCCCTCCTCCCCGATGCGCCTGTTTTCACCATGAACAGCGATGCGATTTTTCGCGGGCCAAACCCCTTCGATGCCCTTCGCGCCACATGGGACCCAGACGAGATGAACGCGCTTCTGCTGCTAGTGCCCGTGGCCCAAGCTCATGGCACCGAAAGCGATGGAGACTTTCAGATCGACAATTCCGGGCGCCTCACCCGCGGGCCGGGGTTCATCTACAGTGGCGTTCAAATCATTAATCCTGCGTGCGTCGACGACGTAGCAGAGGATGCTTTCTCGCTGAACATCGTCTGGAACCAGATCGCCAAAAAGGGGCGCCTCTACGGCATTGCCTATGACGGCCACTGGTGTGACGTTGGGCATCCTGCTGGTATCAAAATCGCCGAAGACCTTCTTGAGCGCACCGATGTTTAAAGCAACATCAACCCCACGCCTCTTTGGCGTCGCCCCCGGCATCGATTTCCCAAAGGCGCTTGTTACAGGCATCCGTGACCGCATGAAAGGCCAACCGCCCGAGGCGATGCCGCAGCTCGAGGTTTACGTAAACACCCGCAGAATGCAGCGCCGCGTTCGGGATATTTTTGACCAAGGTCCCCCCACTCTTCTCCCGCGCGTCAAACTCATCACGGATCTGGCAAGCGATCTGTCACTGCCCACCATTCCGCGCGCTGTGCCGCCGCTGCAAAGACGGCTTGAGCTAACAAATCTCGTTGCTGCGTTGCTTAAACAGCAACCCGATCTTGCGCCAAAAACAGCGCTTTACGATCTCGCCGACAGTCTCGCCGCGCTTATGGATGAGATGCAGGGTGAAGGCGTCTCGCCCGATACGATTGCGGCGTTGGACGTGTCCGACCAATCCGGTCATTGGGAGCGGTCTTTGAGGTTTTTGCGCATCCTCAACAGCTTTTTTGAGGACGGCACCACAGCCCCCGATGCAAACGCGCGGCAACGCATGGTGATTGAGGCCAAGCTCGCGCAATGGGCGCTCGATCCTCCGAAACATCCGATCCTCGTTGCAGGCTCCACAGGATCGCGCGGCGCAACTGCATTGTTCATGAAGGCCGTCAGCCAGTTGCCGCAAGGCGGTGTGATCCTACCCGGTTTTGACTTCGACATGCCCGATGCGATCTGGGAGACGCTCAATACTGCCCTTACTGGCGAAGATCATCCCCAATACCGGTTCGCGCGCTTGCTCAGCGACCTAGAGCTCTCGAAATCGGATGTCGCGGAATGGTCCGACGACACTCCACATGACGCCCAGCGCAATAAGCTGATCTCTTTGTCATTGCGACCCGCCCCCGTCACGCATCAATGGATGAGCGAAAGCGCCAGCCTTGGCGATCTTGAAGAGGCAACAGCCGGGTTAACCATGGTGTCGGCCCCTTCGACGCGGGTTGAGGCGGTGGCAATCGCGATGCGCCTGCGCCAAGCTGCAGAGGAGGGAACAACTGCTGCGCTGATCACGCCGAACCGCAACTTGACCCGGCAAGTGACGGCAGCGCTGGATAAATGGGGTATCGTGCCAGACGACAGCGCCGGCATCCCACTTCCCCTTTCTGCACCGGGCCGCTTTCTGTTGCATGTCGCTGATCTTTTCGGGCGCAAGCTGACGCCCGAGGCGTTGCTGACCCTGCTGAAACATCCGCTGACCAATACCGGCTCCGCCCAACGCGGCGATCATCTGCGCTGGACCCATGACCTTGAACTGCACATCCGTGACGGTCGCCTTGCATTCCCCGATGAAGCTAGCCTGAAAGCATGGGCCGCGCGCGCGAAAGAGGATGACGGCAGAGGCGCATGGGTCGATTGGATTTGCGCGTTTTTGGCTGGATTAGAGACACTCTCGGAAGGTGCGCTTCCCGATCTTGTACAGGCGCATATCGCGCGAGCCGAGATGATTGCCGACGGTCCAAACCCCAGTTCTCAAAGCGAGCTTTGGGGCGAGGCTGCTGGTCGTGCGGCGCTTGACGTCATCAATGACCTGCAATCTGTCGCTGAAACCGGCGGACCTATGGGCATCGCGGATTATCGTGCGCTGATCCGGGGCGTGCTCAATCGGGGTGAGGTGCGAGACCGCGACGCGCCGCATCCGCATGTTTTGATATGGGGCACCCTAGAGGCACGCGTCCAAGGGGCGGAGCTTGTCATTCTCGGCGGTCTGAACGAAGGCATTTGGCCGGAACAGCCTACCCCCGATCCGTGGCTCAACCGCGTTCTTCGAGATCGCGCAGGGCTTTTGCTGCCAGAGCGGCGTATTGGCCTGTCTGCCCATGACTACCAGCAAGGCGTTGGCGCTCAAACCGTTTGGTTGACCCGCTCGGTCCGCGATGCGGATGCGCAAACGGTGCCGTCGCGTTGGATCAACCGTCTGACCAATCTGCTGACAGGGCTTCCTGATCAGAAGGGCCCCGAGGCGCTTGAAAAGATGCAGGAACGTGGTCAGCTTTGGCTCGATCGGGCCGCCCAATTTGAAGCGCCAACGCTAGGTCTTGAGCCTTCGAAGCGCCCTTCCCCCGCGCCCCCTTTATCCGCGCGACCAGACCAACTTTCCGTCACGCGTGTGCGCACACTGATCCGCGACCCCTATGCTATCTATGCAGAACGCATCTTGCGGCTCAGGCCCCTAAATCCCCTGCGGCAGGAGGCGGATGCCCCGCTCAGAGGCATCACGATGCACAGTATTTTCGAGGCTTTCGTTAAGGAAGACGGCCCAATCTCTGGCCCCGAAGGCCGCGCACGATTGCTTGATATCGGCGAAAGACTTCTTGCGGAGAACGTACCATGGCCAATGGCGCGGCGTTTGTGGCTGGCCAAGCTCGCGAAGGTCGCGGACTGGTTTATGGCTGCCGAAACCCTCCGCCGGGAAACGGCAAAGCCGCGTCTTTTCGAAGAGCGTGGTGAAATCCAGCTCAGCGCGCCTGCGTTCAAACTGACAGGAACGGCAGACCGTATCGATATCACGTCCGATGGTGACGCGATTGTCTATGACTACAAAACCGGAACGCCGCCCACCGCAAGACAGCAAAAGGAATACGACATCCAGCTTTTGCTTGAGGCCGCGATGATCGAAAGGGGGGCTTTCCAGAAGATTGGCCCAACGACCGTGCAAAACGCGGTCTATATCGGTCTGGGCGCCAGCCCGAAAGAGGTTGATGCGCCCTTGGGTGAGGTCTCAACCAATACCGTCTGGGCGGACTTTGTTGGCCTCATTCGACACTATTCCAGCCCAACTCAGGGATATACAGCACGCCGCGCGATGGAGCGGATTGGCGATTACTCTGACTATGATCATCTGTCCCGGTTTGGTGAATGGGAGGTCACGGACACCGCAAATCGGATTGATCTGACATGATCCGCAACGAAGCAACAGCGCGACAAGTCCAAGCGGCTGATCCGCAGCAATCAACTTGGCTTTCCGCAAACGCAGGCTCTGGCAAAACGCGCGTTTTGACTGATCGGGTCGCGCGCCTTTTGTTGGAGGAGGTAGAGCCTCAGCACATCCTATGCCTGACTTACACAAAAGCCGCCGCATCCGAGATGCAGAACCGCCTTTTTGCACGTCTTGGCGCTTGGGCGATGCGCCCTGATGCAGAACTGCGTGAGGATCTGACCGAGCTGGGCGTCGATGGCCCCATACCGGACGAGATGTTGCGCAAGGCGAGAGTGCTCTTTGCCCGCGCGATTGAAACTCCGGGCGGTCTGAAGATTCAGACGATCCACTCTTTCTGCGCAGCGCTGTTGCGGCGGTTTCCGCTGGAAGCCGAAGTCTCACCCCAATTCAAAGAGATGGACGACCGCGCCGCCAAACTGTTGCGGGACGATATCCTGGACGGCTTGGCCGAAGGACCGCACCGCGCCGCAGTTGATCAAATGGCAGCGTATCTTAGCGATGACATCGCCAAACTCGCGGCAGAAATCAGCAAACATAAGGAGCAATTCCAAGCGATCCCAGCGGAGCCTGCTTTGCGACGTCGTCTTGGTCTGTCTGAAACAATCTCCGTCACCGATCTTGATCGTGAGACGTTTCTGCCGGGCGATGCAGACCTACTGACGTCTTTAGCCACCGACCTACCAACGGGCGGAACAAATGATCAAAGGACAGCGAAAGCGCTGACTAGTTTGATCGGGCGCCCGCTGACCTCTGACGATCTGCCGGTCTTGGAGAAAGCCTTTCTTTCCCTGTCCACGACGGGCCTCGCCAAAATTGGCAAGGTGCCGACCCAAAGCTGTTGGAAGAAAGACGATCCACGCCGCGATGCGCTCAATTCTTTCATGGAGAGGATCGAGGCCGCGCGCCAAACTCGACTCGCCTTGCTCGCTCTCGAAAAAACCAAAGCGCTTTATGGTTTCGCGGTGCCTTTCGTCGCGACCTATGAAGACGCGAAACTGCAACGCGGCTGGCTGGATTTCGATGATCTGATCCTGAAGGCGCGCGCGCTTTTAACCAAACCGGATGTCGCGCAATGGGTGCTCTTCCGGCTGGATGGCGGTATCGATCACATCCTCGTCGATGAGGCTCAAGATACCAGCCCCGCGCAATGGGACGTGATTGAGCGCCTCGCGCAGGAGTTCACCGCTGGCGAAGGCTCCCGCGCAGATGTGCAGCGAACGATCTTTGTCGTCGGTGACAAGAAGCAGTCAATCTATTCATTTCAGGGCGCGGACCCTTCTGCATTCGACCGGATGCGCGATGACTTTGCACACGGGCTTCAAGCGGTTGGGGCGGGGCTTGCCAACTTGCAGATGGCGCATTCCTTTCGCTCGTCTTCTGTCATTCTCGATCTGGTCGACGCAACCCTGCGCGGGCGTGACTACGGCGACACAGCCGAATTAAAACACCTTGCGTTCAAATCCGATCTGCCCGGCCGTGTCGATCTTTGGCCCGTCATCGAAAAGCCGGAGGTCCCAGTCAAAGAGCATTGGCGCAACCCGGTCGACATGCTGGGCAATCGCGATCATCGCGTTGTGCTGGCCAAACAGATTGCACAGCAAATTCGCAAGATGATCGACTTGGAAACGCCGCTTCCCGTGCAGGACAAGCCCAGTGATCCGGTCACCTATCGCCCGGTTTCCGAGGGTGATTTCCTTATTCTCGTACAGCGCCGCTCAGAGCTCTTTCACGAGATTATCGCCGCGTGCAAAGAGGAAGGTCTGGAGATTGCGGGCGCCGACCGATTGAAGATCGGCGGCGAGTTGGCGGTCAAGGATCTGACGGCCTATCTGCGGTTTCTGGCAACGCCAGAGGATAACCTCTCCCTCGCGTGCCTGCTGAAATCGCCTTTGTTCAATTGGTCGGAACAAGCGCTTTTCGACCTCGCCTATCGACGTGAGGATGGGTTCCTGTGGTCTGCACTGCGCAAGCGGACAGAGGAGTTTCCCGAAACGCTAGCTCAACTCAATGCATTGCGTCGGGATGCGGATTTCCTGCGCCCCTACGAGTTGATAGAGCGCATACTCACAAGATTTGACGGACGGCAAAAGCTTCTGGGACGGCTCGGCCCGGAAGCAGAAGACGGGATCGACGCGCTACTCAGCCAAGCGCTGAGCTATGAGCAGTCGGAGGTTCCCAGCCTCACCGGTTTCATCACTTGGATTGAGGCAGATGATATCGAAATCAAGCGGCAGCTTGATACCGCAGGCAACCGCATTCGCGTCATGACCGTTCACGGCGCTAAGGGTCTGGAAGCACCCATTGTGATCCTGCCGGACACGGCTGATCGCAATCCGCCCCGTGCCGATGCGCTGATGATCGACGAAGATCAGGTCTTCTGGCGTCCCGCAAAGGACGACATGCCAAACGGTCTAATGGACCTCAAGGACACACGCGATCTTGCCTTGCGACAGGAGCGGATGCGCTTGCTCTACGTGGCGATGACGCGGGCTGAAAAATGGCTCATCGTTGCCGCAGCTGGGGATGCGACGAAGCCGGAGCGCAGTTGGTACAAGCTGATTGAAGAGGGGATGCAGGCACAACAGGCCACGCCATTCGAGCATTCCTTCGGAAAAGGGCTGCGGTTGGAGGCTGGCCCATGGCCTGTGCAGGCGAAAAGCGAAGCGAAACCATCTGCAGCCAAGATTACGCCTTTGCCCGAATTGTTCAGACGACCAGCGAATATCGTCTCACCCAAAGCTGAAACGCTCGCACCTTCCGACTTGGGTGGCCCCAAAGCGCTGCCCAGCGCGACAGGCGATGAGGAAGAGATCGCCAAACTCCGCGGTACGCAAATCCACCTGCTGTTAGAACATTTGGCCGGACAGCCTGAAACGCGCTGGCTGTCCCTGAGCGAGACGCTTCTAGGCGAACAAGCACTGCCGACAGTCTTCGACGAGGCAAAATCGACCCTGACACACTCCGATTTGGCCTTTCTGTTTGAAAGCTCTGCGCTGGCAGAGGTGCCAATCTCTGCCAGTCTGCCGATAGGTCGGATTCATGGCACGATCGACCGGCTTGTTCTGTCGGACGACACAATCCTGGCCGTCGATTTCAAATCAAATCGTGGCGTTCCAAACAGACCAGAGGAGACGCCGGACGGCGTCTTACGCCAGATGGCTGCATATCAAAATGGGCTTGCGCAGATTTATCCGGATCACCAAATCGAAACGGCAATTGTCTGGACGGCTGCACCAAAGCTCATGCGTCTGCCGCACAGTCTTGTGAACGATGCGTTGAACCGGATCGGCACGTCTTGACGCCAGAACGCCGCGTCCCTACCTTCACCGTCCAAACCTCATGCCAAGGAGAATTCTCATGGCCACCGTCGCTGTCACCGATGACACTTTCGACGCCGAAGTCAAAAATGCTGATGTCCCCGTTCTGGTCGATTTCTGGGCCGAATGGTGCGGGCCGTGCAAACAGATTGGCCCAGCTTTGGAAGAGCTGTCCGCCGAATATGAAGGCAAGGTCAAGATCGTGAAAGTCGATGTTGACAGCAACCCCGGCTCCGCCGCCGCTATGGGCGTGCGCGGCATCCCGGCACTGTTTATGTTCAAGGACGGCGAAGTGATTTCGAACCGCGCTGGCGCTGCCCCAAAAGCAGCCCTGCAAAGCTGGATCGACGAGTCGCTCTAAGCGGCTTTCCTGCAGAATGACAAAGGGCGCCCGGGTGGCGCCCTTTTTTTGAAACCTTGTGCCGGTTTCGCGCAGTCGCCATATATCAATCACTTACGACAGGAGGCCCCGATGGCTGACGACACATTCCCCGGTTGGCATGGCACAACGATTATCGGCGTGCGGAAAGGCGGCAAAGTCGTCATCGCAGGCGATGGGCAGGTCAGCGTCGGGCAGACTGTCATGAAAGGCACAGCCACCAAGGTGCGCCGCTTGTCACCCGGTGGTTATGACGTGGTCGCGGGATTTGCTGGATCAACCGCCGATGCGTTTACGCTTCTGGAACGGCTCGAAAAGAAACTTGAAGCCACGCCTGGGCAATTGGCGCGCGCCTCTGTCGAGTTGGCCAAGGATTGGCGCACCGATAAATATCTGCAGAAGCTTGAAGCGATGCTGATCGTCTCGGACGGGGCAGACCTTTTCGTTATCACCGGCGCAGGCGACGTTCTTGAACCAGAGCATGACGTGACCGCCATCGGCTCAGGCGGCAACTTTGCCCTCGCCGCCGGGCGCGCACTGATGGACACCGATCAAAGTGCCGAAGATATCGCGCGCAAAGCGATGGCCATCGCCGCAGATATCTGCGTTTACACCAACGGCAATCTGACAGTGGAGACGATCAGCAAATGACCGACCTGACCCCCCGGGAGATCGTCTCGGAACTGGACCGTTTCATCATCGGACAAAAAGACGCCAAGCGCGCCGTTGCCGTTGCCTTACGCAATCGCTGGCGGCGCAAGCAGCTTAGCGATGATCTTCGTGACGAGGTCTATCCAAAGAACATCCTGATGATCGGCCCTACCGGTGTCGGCAAGACAGAAATTTCGCGACGTCTAGCCAAGCTCGCTCGTGCGCCCTTCATCAAGGTAGAGGCCACGAAGTTTACCGAGGTTGGCTATGTCGGCCGCGACGTGGAACAGATCGTGCGCGATCTGGTCGACAGCGCCATCGCAATGACCCGCGAGACCATGCGCGAGGATGTCAAAGCCAAAGCGCATGCTGCTGCCGAGGAACGTGTGATCGACGCAATCGCAGGATCGGAAGCGCGTGAAGGGACGCGCGATATGTTCCGCAAAAAGCTAAAAGCCGGCGAGCTGGACGACACTGTGATCGAGCTGGAGCTGGCCGAAAACAGCCCCCCACCGATGTTCGAAATTCCGGGGCAACCCGGTGCTGGCATGGGTGGAATGATGAACCTCGGCGATATGCTGGGAAAAGCCTTTGGCGGGCGCACCGTGAAGCGCAAGATGACCGTTGCCGAAAGCTATGACGCGCTGATCAGCGAAGAGGCCGACAAGCTATTGGACGATGAGACCGTAAATGCCGCCGCTTTGGAAGCCGTTGCACAGAACGGCATCGTTTTTCTGGACGAGATCGACAAAGTCTGCGCGCGGTCTGATGCGCGGGGTGGCGATGTCAGCCGTGAAGGCGTGCAGCGTGACTTGCTACCGTTGATCGAAGGCACGACCGTTTCGACAAAGCATGGCCCGGTGAAAACGGATCATATCCTCTTCATCGCATCGGGTGCGTTTCATATCGCAAAGCCCTCCGATCTGCTACCCGAACTTCAAGGGCGTTTGCCCATTCGCGTCGAGCTGCGCGCCCTGATGGAAGAGGATTTCGTTCGCATCCTCACCGAAACCGACAACGCATTAACCCTGCAATACACCGCACTGATGGGCACGGAAGACGTGACCGTTACCTTCACCGAAGACGGGATCGATGCGCTCGCTGAAATCGCAGCGCAGGTCAACGAAACAGTCGAGAATATCGGTGCACGTCGACTTTACACCGTGATGGAGCGGGTTTTCGAAGATCTCTCCTTCAGCGCGCCGGATCGGTCGGGCGATGAGGTCACCGTGGATGACGCCTTTGTGCGCGAGCATCTGGGGGAGTTCATCAAGTCCGCCGATATCAGCCGCTATGTGCTTTAGCACGATCCAATGCTGAGAAGCTTCCTGCGCGACAATGCCCGATGGCTTGGCGCGGGGGCTTTGCTCACTTTCTTCTCCAGCTTCGGCCAAACCTTTTTCATCTCGATCTATTCAGAGCAGATACGCACTGATTTTGACCTCAGCCACGCGGCGTGGGGCAGCCTTTACGCCATCGCCACAACCGCATCCGCGGTTGTGATGATCTGGGCGGGGACGTTGACCGATCTTTTCCGTGTGCGCGTCCTCGGGCCGCTAGTCTTGGCGCTTCTGGCAGTGGCGTGCCTCAGTATGGCGCTGGCTCCAGCAGCATGGATGCTATTCGGTGTCATCTTCCTTCTACGGTTTTCTGGCCAGGGTATGATGAGCCATGTGGCGGCCGTTGCGATGACCCGCTGGTTTGTGAAAACACGCGGCAAGGCACTATCCACCGCCGCAATCGGCTTCGCGATAGGCGAAGCTATCTTGCCCTTGTCGTTCGTCGCCCTTCTGGCCGTGATCGGCTGGCGTGTGCATTGGAGCATCTGCGCTGCGCTTTGCTTGCTAGCGATACCTGTCCTTCTATGGCTCTTGCGACAGGAGCGCACACCGCAAGCCATCGCAGAAGAAACCCAAGCAGTAGGGATGAGTGCGCGTCACTGGACACGGGGTGCTGCGATCAAACATCCGCTGTTCTGGCTGATGGTGCCGACATTGCTTGGCCCGGCCGCGTTTGTGACTGCGTTTTTCTTTCAGCAAGTGCCGCTCGCAATGGAAAAAGGCTGGGCGCATATCGAGCTGGTCGCACTCTTTCCGCTCTACACGGTGGTCAGTATTGCCGCGACGATTGGATCAGGCCTTTTGATCGACAAGTTCGGAACGGCACGCATGATCCCGGTTTACCAGATTCCGATGGTCGCTGCGTTTATCGTTATGTCGTTTGCTCAGACACCTTTGGGCGCAGCGGTCGGTATCGCTTTGATGGCCGCCACCGTCGGTGCAAACGCAACGATCCCCACCGCGTTCTGGGCCGAGTTTTACGGCACCCGCTTCATTGGTGGGATCAAATCCATGGCGGCAGCGATCATGGTGCTCGGTTCTGCGATTGGCCCAGGTTTGACCGGTTTCCTGCTGGATCAGGGTCTAACACTCAGCACGCAAATGCTTGGCTTTGCCCTCTACTTCGTCATCGCCTGCGCAATGGCGGCGATCGGCATTCAGAGGTCTCGCAGCCAGCTACCTTTGCCGACGTAGATAGACATAATAGGCACCTTCACCGCCATGTTTGATATGGGCGGGCGTGATCTGCATCACGACTTGCGCAAGGGGGCCCTGCCTTAACCATTGTGGCACCTGATGGCGCAGGATCCCGCGCGGTATGGGGATCGGGCCGTCATTTTCAGAAACGCGGCCCTTACCAGTAATCACCAGAACCAACCGCGCGCCTGAACTATGAGCCGACAGGACAAAACGCGTCAGCGCCGGGTGGGCCTGCGATAGAGTCATCCCATGCAAATCGATCCGCGCATCGGGCGAGAGCTTACCCCGCTTCATCCGCGTGAAGGACTTACGATCCATCTGAACAGGGGCGCTCCGGAAATGATCCTGAAGGTCAGGTTTCAGGTCATGCGCAGGCTGACGGCGGACGCTTTGACCAACTGTAAAACTGGGCAGTTCAGTCCGCGCGAGTGCGGGCTTCTTAGGCTGTTGATTGATCGTGGCTGTGCGCTTCACCGGATGCATCGGAACGGCTGTTTCGGCAACCTGCCGCCACAGCTCAGCCTCATCGGCTCTCAGACTACGACGCTTGCGGCTCACTGTTCGGGCTCCGTTAAAGCGGCATAAGCCCGTTGGATCGGCAATAGAACGACCATCCGCCCTGGGTCCCGCACACGCCCAGCGCGACGCCCAGCCTCGTCACCGGTTCCATAAAACACATCTGCGCGCTGCGCACCTTTGATGGCAGAGCCTGTATCCTGCGCCACCATCAGCCGACGCATCGGGTCAAAGCCCTCTTTCTCGATCCAGACAGGCGCGCCTAAAGGCACAATACCGGGATCAACAGCGATGGAGCGACCGGCGGTGATCGACCTGTTCATCGCACCAAGCGGCCCCTGATCCGCCGGCACGTCGCTCACTTCACGAAAGAACACGTAAGATGCGTTGTGCTGTAATAACGCACGCCCATCCTCGGGATTTTGCGTAACCCAATTACGGATCACCTGAGCAGACACCTCATGCGGTTCAAAGACATTCCGCCGGATAAGCTCTTGCCCGATGGAGCTATACTCGTGCCCGTTCTTGCCCGCATATCCAACGCGAACCAGGCCGCCTTCAGCCAATCTAATACGGCCAGAGCCCTGAACTTGAAGAAAAAATTTGTCGACTGGGTTGTCGATCCAGACAATCTCCAGATCGCGATTGGCAAGGGTGCCACTTTCCTCGATCTCTTTGCGGGTAAGCCAGGGGGTGCCAGGCGTCACTTCAGGTGGAAGGCGATAAAGCGGATACGCAAAGCGATCACTTCGGGTGCGCGAGCCGCTCAATTCAGGTTCGTAATATCCCGTAAAGAGCGGGTCGTTTCCATCCGTGATCAGAACCGGCTTAAAGAACAACTCGAAGAATGCGCGGGCGTCCTTTTGCTGACTGGCCACCGCACAAAGCGACAGCCAATCGGGGTCTTTCAGATCAGTGCAGGTATTTTGGAATACGTCGAAAGCAGCACTGTGGTCGTCGTCGGCCCAACCATCCAGATCGCTAAATTCCAGCGCCTGAACGGTCACCTCCGCACTCGTTGGAAGGGCCGACATCGTGAGGGTCAGTCCGAAAAGAGCCGCCCCAAGGGCGCGGCTCATTCGCCTGTTGCGACAAGCCGCCAATTTGGATCGTCCGATCCCATAACGCGGGAGAAAGTCCAAACATCTTTCTGACGCTTCACCTCGCTCGGGTGACCCTCGACGATATCGCCGCCCTTGTCACGCACGACCGATGTCAGCTCGCCGACGAACCGAACGGAAATTTCGCCTTCGGTCGTTTCAGGATCAAACTCAGCGGCAACAAGCGTCATTTCGCGAACGCCGCGGAACTCGGCCTCAATCGTCAAGCCCTGCTCTTCGCGGGCCTCAACCACGGATGCGAAGCTGTCATAGACGTCATCGTCCAAGAACGGCTTGAGATCGTCCATCTCGCCATTCTCGAAACCCATGAGGATCATCTCATATGCCCCACGCGCGCCTTGCAAGAACTCGCTCACACTGAATGAGCTGTCGGCGCCCTTCATCTTGGCCAGCGCCTCGGCTGCAGCGGATTTCTCATCAACGTGATCGGTGATGTCGTAATCGGGACCGCCCTCGATCACCTCGAAATCAGGGCGCGACGGGCGCGAAGATGTATCTTGAAGGGGAACGGGTGGCTTCTCAAAGCCCTCACGGGTGCCAAGCACGCTTTTCAGGCGCAAGATCAGGAAAACTGCGATGCCGGCAAGAACCAAAATCTGGATAAGGGCGGAGCTCATTGAAACCTCTTTCAGGGGCGGGGCATGGTAACGTGCACTCAACGGACATATGTAAGTCAGGTGGTGGGTCAAGTCCACCGCGGCACTTATGACGAGAGGTCCCCCATGTGGCTGTTCATCGCCTTTCTGGCTGTTCCGCTGATCGAGATTGCGCTTTTCCTTCAGGTTGGTGGGCTCATTGGCTTTTGGCCAACGATGGGCACGGTTGTTTTGACGGCGATTCTGGGCACATGGCTGGTTAGATCTCAGGGGCTTATGGCGATTACAAACGTCAAACGCTCTTTTTCCGAGCTGCATGACCCGACAGAACCATTGGCTCATGGTGCCATGATCCTGTTCTCTGGCGCCCTTTTGCTAACGCCAGGGTTTTTCACCGACGGTGTTGGTTTCGCGCTTCTTGTCCCCGGTATCAGGGCAGCGCTTTTCCGCTACCTGCGGAGCAAAATTAAAGTGCAGTCTTTTAGCACCGGGCCTGAGATGCATGACATGCACCGCAGCCAGCGACCGCATCCAAGCCAAAATGGCGTCATCGACGGCGATTACGAGGAGGTGGAGCCGCCAAGACCCCCCTCGAACGGCCCGTCTGGCTGGACCAAGCATTGAGACTAGCGCGGCAGAGTGCTAAACGCGCCGCAAGTCATATTCAGGAGTAAACCCATGGCCGAAACCAACGGAGCCGCGGATCAGCAACAGGCGCCTCAGGTCAAAATGCAGATCCTCGCGCAATTCATTCGCGATCTGTCGTTCGAGAATATCCTTGCTCAAAAAGGTGTGTCCGGTGAAGTCACGCCAGATGTTCAAGTGCAGGTGAATCTTGACGCCAAGAAGCGCCCGACCGAGCACCAGTATGAAGTCGTCGTCAAAACACAAATCACTTCTAAAGCGAAGGACGGCGGCGAGACGCTGTTCATCATGGAGCTGGAATACGCCGGCATCTTCCATATCGAGAACGTGCCTGACGAGCAGATGCATCCGTTCCTTCTGATCGAATGCCCGCGGATGCTGTTCCCGTTCCTGCGTCGCATCGTGTCCGATGTCAGCCGCGACGGTGGCTTTCCGCCGCTTAACCTTGAAAACATCGACTTTATGGCGCTTTACCGTGCCGAGATTGCCAAGCGCATGGAAGCTGAAAAAGCCGCTGCGCCCGCAAACTAATCAGCGCGCCCACAAAGCCGCGTCGCCAAGTTTTTCGACAAACGCTTTGTGGGCCGCTTCTTCCTCTGCCGTGAGCCGCGATGGCAATGGCGTCGAACGCGGCGCTGGCCGCCAGTCGTCACCCGCAGCAACCGTATCCGTGTTT
Source organism: Pseudomonadota bacterium (assembly GCA_038532735.1). GTDB lineage: Bacteria > Pseudomonadota > Alphaproteobacteria > Rhodobacterales > Rhodobacteraceae > JAHTBL01. The sequence goes on along the minus strand of JBCBAC010000001.1, from coordinate 259,665 downwards.
TTTGACGCTGTGCTCAGCCCGAAGTCAGGCTGCTTGCCGCCAATGAGCTCAAGATAAACCTCTGCCAAAATCTCGGAATCGAGCAACGCGCCATGCAACGTGCGCGACGAGTTATCAATCCCAAACCGACGGCAAAGCGCATCCAGCGAGGCGGGCGAGCCAGGAAACTTTTTCCGGGCAATCATCAGCGTGTCGATGGCTTGATCCATGGGCAGAGCGGGGCGTTTGACCCATCCAAGCTCAGCATTAAGAAACTTCATATCGAAAGCGGCATTGTGAATAACCAGCTTCGCCTCGCCAATGAAGTCCACAAACGCCTGCGCAATATCAGCAAAAACAGGTTTATCGCGCAGGAAATCGTCACCCAGCCCATGCACTTCAAAAGCCGCTTGGGGCATTGAGCGCTCAGGATTGATATACTGATGGTAGGTCTTGCCGGTCGCGACGTGGTTCCACAGCTCCACCGCGCCGATCTCGACAATACGGTCACCCTCGCCGGGTTCGAAGCCGGTCGTCTCCGTATCCAGAACGATCTCACGCATCCGTTTGTCCCTTTATGTCCTCTAGGATCGCCATGACTTGTTTTTCCGCCGCTTCAAGCGAGGTCGTTTCAATCACGTAATCCGAGCGCGCCCGTTTTTCCGCATCTGGCAGCTGTTTAGCAAGAATAGTGTCGAATTGAGCCTCTGTCATCGTCTGACGATCCAGCACCCTAGCGCGCTGCACATCGGGCGGGGCAGAGACAACAACGATCTTATCGACGCGGCTCTCACCGCCCGTTTCAAAGAGTAATGGAATATCCAATAGAACCAATTGGCCCTGATGCCTTTCCAGAAACTCACCGCGGTCAGCGGCCACGAGCGGATGAACAATTGCTTCAAGTTTTCTGAGCGTTCCTCCGTCCTGGGAGATAAGATCCTTCAGCGCGTTGCGCGACACAGCATCGTCAATAATTGCTGTCGGAAAAACCGCCGCAATTGGCGCGACAGCTGTGCCACCTTTTGCGTAAAGCCGGTGAACCGCCGCATCCGCATCCCATACCGGAACGCCTTGTGCAGCAAACATCGCAGCCGTTGTCGACTTGCCCATCCCGATGGAGCCAGTGAGCCCAATGATCATGCGAGGACAGCCGACCGCAATTCATCATCAACTTCTGGGCGCTTACCGAACCACCGCTCAAACGCCGGTACCGCTTGATGCAAAAGCATACCCAGACCATCGACAGTCGTGCAGCCGATCTCCCGCGCATCACGCAAAAGTTTAGTCTCCATAGGTGCATAAACAAGATCTGTAACAACTGCCTCGCCGCGCAGTCCATCAAGCGGGACGCGCAATTCAGAGTGACCGGTCATGCCAAGAGAGGTCGTATTCACAACCGTCGCAGCATCTTCAAGAATATTTCCTGCCTTGACCCAGTCCACGACAACGATCTTGGTGCCAAATTCCTTCTGCAGGTACTCAGCGCGCTGCCGCGTCCGATTGGTTAAGAGGATCTGCGGCACGCCAGCCTCTAGAAGCGCTGCAATAACAGCCCGACTTGCGCCACCGGCCCCGAACACCGCCGCCGGACCTTGGCCCGGTTTCCAATTCGGCGCACCAGCTCGCAAGTTTTCAATGAAACCATAACCATCCGTATTATCGGCATGCACTTTTCCGTCTTTGCGGAAGATCAGCGTATTGGCAGCCCCCATCAGCGCTGCGCGATCAGTCACAATATCCGCCAAACCGATCACCGCTTCCTTGTGTGGAATGGTCACATTCAACCCAACGAATCCGAGCTTTGGAAGCAGTCGCAACGTATCTGCCAAGGTATCAGAGGTGACATGCAGCGGCACATATTGACCCGCAAGCCCATACCGTTTCAGCCAATGGCCGTGCAGTTGAGGGGAGCGGCTGTGTGCAATCGGGTCACCAATCACACCAGCAAGAGGTGTAGCTGTAGCAGTCATGATGGGAGTGTTCCGCGCAACGACAGATATGACAAGAGCTCGATCAGCGGCAGGCCCAAAATGGTGAAGTAATCCCCCTGCACTTGAGCGAAAAGCCGCACACCTTCTTCCTCCAGTTTATACCCACCAACGCTGTGACGAATACTGTCCCAATTCCGCTCCACATAATCTTCGAGATAAGCCTCAGAAATATCACGCATCATCAGACGTACCTGGCCAACATGCCGCCAGACAGGTTTTCCATTCTCATAAAGAACCGCAGCAGACAGAAGGCTATGCCGTTTCCCTGACAAGGCCCGAATCTGAGCGCGCGCCTCATCCTTGTCGCGCGGTTTGGAATAAAGTGTCCCGCCTTGCTCCAGCACCTGATCGCAACCGATCACCAGGGCACCGGGGTGTTTCTCCGACACGCGCAGCGCCTTCATCTCGGCCAGAGAATCCGCGATATCGCGGGGCGTTGCGCCTTCCGCGAGAAGCGAGGCTTTGATCATCTCTTCGTCAACGCGTGCGGGCAAGACTTCAAACGAGACACCTGCATTGCGCAGAAGCATCGCGCGGATTTCAGACCCCGAGGCAAGAAGAATACGGTCGCTCATGTGTATTACCTTGTGGAGGAATCAGGCTTCAGATGTGGGGACAAATCAGACGCGTTTTTCTAGTCGCGCGCCGATCCGTATAACTCGCACGCTTTCAGCAACGTTCGCGATTTTCGTCAACCGTTGATAAGGATAAATTGGTGCTGTGGATAGTTGCTATTAGATCTAAGATCATCAACATAAAATAGTTATAAGTATTTGAAATATAGTGAAAATATTGTATCCCTAGCTAGTTGAGCTTATTGAGTAACTCCGTTGAAAAGATTTTATCCACGGGTTCTCGGCCACGCTACAAAATCATCATCATTTCTTTCTTTCTTATATTTATTTAAGGGTGCTTTAGAAACTTGGGAAAGCACTGTGCTGTCAGACCTCTATCTTTGGATCAAAGCCTTACACATCATGTCTGTCCTGGCATGGATGGCAGGTTTGTTCTATCTGCCCCGTCTTTATGTGCACCATGTCGAACGGGCAAAAGACAATGAAGAGATGTCTTCAGTTTTTGCCATGATGGAGCAGAAGCTGCTGAAGCTCATCATGAACCCGTCGATGATCGCGACGTGGCTCTTTGGGCTTCTACTCGTTGGGGCGGGGGCTGTGGATTGGTCCGCAGTTTGGCCCTATACGAAACTCGTAGCTATCCTCGGAATGACCTGGTTTCACATGTGGCTTGGCAAACATCGCAAACTTCTGGCAGCGGGCTCATTTGAAACGCCGGGGCGCACCTACCGAATCATGAATGAGGTGCCCACCTTGCTGATGATCGTGATCGTTATCTCTGTCGTGGTGAAACCGCTCTGAGATTGACTTTTCGGCGGCATCGGCTTATCCGATCGATAGCTCCTGTTCTGGATGTCTGTTTTCCAATCTCAACTCTAACGCTCCGACGCAACTTTGCGTCGTAGATCTGGAAGATTTTCTCATGCCCGAAGATATGTCCCAAGAGAAACTGAACCTCGCTGATCTCAAAGCGAAGACGCCAAAAGACCTGCTGTCGATGGCCGAAGAGTTGGAGATTGAAAACGCCTCCACGATGCGCAAGGGCGAGATGATGTTCTCGATCCTGAAAGAACGCGCCGAAGACGGATGGGAGATTTCGGGCGAGGGCGTGCTGGAAGTTCTTCAAGACGGCTTTGGCTTTCTGCGCTCTCCAGAGGCGAACTACTTGCCGGGCCCTGACGACATCTACGTGTCCCCCGATATGATCCGTCAGTTTTCCTTGCGCACAGGCGACACCGTCGAAGGCGTGATCCGCGCACCCGACGATAGCGAGCGGTATTTCTGCATGACGAAGGTCACGCAGATCAACTTTGAAGATCCAGCGAAAGCCCGCCACAAGATCAACTTCGATAACCTGACGCCGCTTTACCCCGACGAGCGGCTTACGATGGAGGTTGAGGATCCGACGATCAAGGATCGCTCTGCGCGGATCATTGATCTTGTGTCTCCGATCGGTAAGGGTCAGCGAAGCCTGATCGTGGCGCCGCCGCGGACCGGTAAAACGGTGCTGTTGCAGAACATTGCGTCGTCGATCGAGAAGAACCATCCGGAGTGTTACCTGATCGTCTTGCTGATCGACGAACGCCCGGAAGAAGTGACTGACATGCAGCGCTCCGTGAAGGGGGAGGTGATTTCCTCGACTTTCGATGAACCTGCGACGCGGCACGTTGCAGTCTCGGAAATGGTGATCGAGAAAGCTAAGCGTTTGGTCGAACATAAACGAGATGTTGTTATTCTTCTCGATTCTATCACAAGACTTGGTAGAGCTTTTAACACAGTGGTGCCGTCCTCCGGTAAAGTTCTAACCGGTGGTGTGGATGCCAACGCGCTGCAACGCCCCAAGCGTTTCTTCGGTGCGGCCCGGAATATTGAAGAAGGCGGTTCGTTGACAATCATCGCAACGGCGCTGATCGATACGGGCAGCCGGATGGACGAAGTGATCTTCGAAGAATTCAAAGGAACGGGTAACTCTGAAATCGTGCTGGATCGCAAGGTTGCCGATAAGCGCGTCTTCCCGGCGATGGACATTCTTAAGTCCGGTACCCGGAAAGAGGAGCTGCTTGTCGATAAGATCGACTTGCAGAAAACCTATGTCCTGCGCCGCATCCTGAACCCGATGGGCACAACAGATGCGATTGAGTTCCTGCTGTCGAAGCTCAAGCAGACCAAGACGAATTCCGAATTCTTCGATTCAATGAACACCTGATCTTTTAAGGGAACCACCCTTGGAGACAATATTTGCCCTCGCAACGGCGCCCGGAAAAGCGGGCGTGTCTGTGGTCCGGATTTCCGGGCCACAAGCATTTTCGTTGGGCGAAACACTTGCTGGCCAATTGCCAGATGCACGAAAGACAGCCTTGCGAACCATTCGTGACCGTGAAGGCGCTGCGATAGATCATGGGCTGGTTGTGCGTTTTGCGCACGGGCATAGCTTCACGGGCGAAGATGTTGTTGAGCTCCAGTTACATGGAAGCCCAGCCATCCAGAAAGCAGTTCTGGTAGAGCTTTCCTCGATGCCAGACGCGCGATTGGCCGAGCCTGGTGAGTTTACCAGGCGCGCGTTGGAAAACGGATGCCTGGACCTCTCGCAGGTCGAGGCGCTTGCGGATTTGATCGAGGCTGAGACCGAGGCGCAGCGCAAGCAGGCCATGCGTATTATGTCAGGCGAAATGGCAGAGAAAGTAGGTATTTGGCGCGCTGATCTGATCCATGCTGCTGCTCTTCTAGAGGCGACGATTGACTTCGCGGATGAAGAGGTGCCTGTCGATGTGACAGGTGATGTCCGAGATTTGATTGAAAAGACGATGGCATTTCTGCAATCACAGATCGAAGGAAGCCATGTCGCTGAGCGCATACGGGACGGATATCGCGTCGCCATCGTCGGTGCACCCAATGTTGGTAAATCGACGCTTTTAAACCGTCTTGCGGGGCGCGAAGCTGCGATCACCTCTGAAATCGCAGGGACGACACGGGATGTCATTGAAGTTTCGATGGACATTAATGGTTTGCCGGTGACGCTTCTGGATACCGCAGGGATTCGAGAGACCGATGATGTAGTCGAAGGACTGGGTATTGAACGTGCATTGCAGCGCGCCCAGGACGCAGATCTCAGAGTTTTTCTGATAGAGGACGGTGGTTTGCCGCAGATCGAACCGACTGACGATGATATCGTCCTTCAAGCCAAAGCGGACATTACCGGTGCCGGTATCTCTGGAAAGACGGGTGAGGGCGTTGACGAGCTGATCAAATATCTTTCCAACATTTTAGGAAATCGAAGCCTCTCCGCCGGTACGGCGATCAATGCGCGTCATCGTCAAGCGATGGAGGCAGCGCAAAATTCATTGCAGGACGTTCTTGTCCAGCTTGAGCTGGGACCTGACACATATGACCTCGCGGCGGAAGGTTTGCGCCATGCCATCCGAAATCTGAGTTCGCTGATTGGACTCGTTGATGCAGAACATATATTGGACGACGTGTTCTCAAACTTCTGTCTTGGAAAGTAGGAGTGTTTCACGTGAAACATTCGTTTGATGTCATCGTCATTGGAGGCGGTCACGCGGGTTGCGAGGCGGCAGCTGCGTCCGCGCGTATGGGTGCAGATACTGCGCTCGTCACATTACGACGCGATGATCTTGGCGTAATGTCTTGCAATCCAGCGATTGGAGGCCTTGGCAAGGGGCATCTTGTGCGCGAGATTGATGCGATGGATGGCGTTATGGGCCGGGTCGCAGATCAAGCGGGAATTCAGTTCCGTCTGCTGAACCGTCGCAAGGGTCCTGCCGTGCAAGGCCCGCGTGCGCAAGCGGATCGCGTTATTTATAAGGCTGCAATGCAAGCCGAGATGACCGCAACCCGAAATCTGAAAATTCTTGAAGGGGAGGTTGCAGATCTTCTGACAGAAACAGATCGCGTGACGGGTGTTATGCTTGCTGATGGAAGCGAGATCACAGCGAAAGCGGTTGTTTTAACGACTGGAACTTTTCTGCGCGGGGTCATCCATATTGGTGATGTTTCATATGGCGGGGGTCGGATGGGCGATAAGCCAGCCGACGCTCTGGCAAAGCGGCTTGATGTTCTAGAGCTCCCGCTCGGTCGCCTTAAGACTGGTACCCCGCCACGTCTTAAGGGAAGCACTATTGATTGGTCTGGCCTAGATATGCAGCCCGCTGATGAGGAGCCAACGCTCTTTTCGTTCCTGTCCGACGAGCCTCACGCTCGCCAGATTGCGTGTGGGATCACACACACGAACGCCCAAACGCACGAAATCATTCAAGAGAACCTCGGTCGGTCCGCAATGTATGGCGGGAGGATTGATGGAGTAGGCCCGCGTTATTGCCCCTCAATCGAGGATAAGGTCGTGCGGTTCTCCGATAAAGAGAGCCACCAAGTCTTTCTTGAACCGGAAAGTCTGTCGAATGACACGATTTATCCGAATGGCATCTCAACCTCACTGCCCGAGGACATCCAGCACACCTATGTGCGGTCGATCAAGGGCCTTGAAAATGTCGAAATTCTGCAGCCTGGTTATGCGATCGAATATGACTACATTGATCCTCGCGCGTTGAGCGCGACGCTTGAGCTTTCGCGCCTCAGTGGTCTTTACCTTGCTGGCCAGATCAACGGTACCACTGGTTATGAAGAGGCGGCGGCGCAAGGGCTTGTGGCCGGATTGAATGCGGCGGCCGCTACTCAGGGAAAGCAATCTATTCTCTTCAGCCGCGCTGACTCATATATCGGCGTCATGATTGATGATCTGATCACACGCGGTGTGACAGAGCCTTATCGTATGTTCACTTCACGTGCTGAGTTCCGCCTTTCCTTGCGCGCGGACAACGCCGATCAGCGTTTAACGCCCATCGCGGCGCAGATTGGTGCTGCATCGGATGTACGGATAAAGGCTTTTGATACAAAGATGGAAGCGCTAGAAGGCGCCCGGAACAGCTTGCGCGCCATGAGCATCACGCCAAACGCGCTCGCCGAACTCGGTAAATCGGTGAATCAGGATGGTGTTCGCCGGGACGGGATGCAGGTCCTCACATTTCCGGATGTTACGTTTGATGATCTGCGCAAACTTGATCCATCTTTGGACGACGTGCCTTTAGATATTCGCGATCAGATTGGTCGTGAAGCTCTTTACGCCAATTATCTTGATCGCCAAGCACGGGACGCCGATGCCGTTCGTAAAGATGAGGAAATGCTCATTCCGAAAGGATTCAGCTATGATACGATCCAAGGCCTCTCGAATGAGCTGAAGATGAAGTTGAAAACGGTTAATCCATCAACTCTAGGCCAGGCGGGGCGTATTGATGGAATGACCCCCGCGGCCTTGACATTGCTTCTCGCTAAATTGCGTCAGGCAAAAAGAGCGAAAGCGAGTTGATGGCAGGAAAAGCGCTCGCGGGTGTCAATGTTTCACGTGAAACAACTGAAGCCTTGCAGGAATTCAGCGCAGATCTTTTGAAGTGGACAAAGCGCATCAACCTGATTGCCCCGTCAACGCATGACGATATCTGGGCGCGTCATATTGAAGATTCTGCTCAACTTTGGCCATTAAGATCAGAGAACTCAGAAAAATGGTGCGATATTGGATCAGGCGGTGGGTTGCCTGGACTTGTCCTTGCTATCCTGTCGAAAGGTGAGGGGGCAGATACAGCGTTTACTTTCATTGAAAGCGACACCCGGAAGTGCGCTTTCCTCACGACAATGATCGCAAAATTTGCGCTACATGCTACGGTGAAAGCGCAGCGCATTGAAGATGCTGCACCTGTTGAAGCCGATATTGTATCGGCCCGCGCGCTGGCACCACTTGAAAAGCTGCTCGAGCTTGCCACCCGCCACGCGACGCCTGAAGGTACTTTTTTGCTCCAGAAAGGCGCGCAATTTCAGAATGAGATCGACGCTGCACGCGACTCGTGGCATTTCAAATATGAGAGCATTCAAAGCCAAACGCATCCAGATGCTGTTGTTCTAAAGATAAAAGAGGTGGCCCGTGCCTGATCCAACTCGCCCCGCTGCCCCCCGCATTATTGCGGTCGCAAACCAGAAAGGGGGCGTTGGGAAGACCACCACAACGATCAATTTGGCGGCTGCACTGGCGGAGGGTGGGCTGAACGTCCTCCTTGTGGACATTGATCCGCAGGGAAACGCGTCGACCGGCCTTGGCATCGATCCAGAAGATCGCAAATACACTGTCTACGATTTGCTTCTGGGCGATACGTCCCCAATGGCCGCGACGCAGGACACGAATATTGACGGCTTGGTCATCATTCCGGCGACGACAGACCTCAGCTCTGCCGATATGGAGCTCATCGCCAATGAAAAACGCAGCTTCGTCCTCCACGATGCATTGCGGCAGCCCGCGATGGAGGCGCTAGAGCTGGACTACATCCTCATCGACTGTCCGCCGTCGCTGAATATTCTGACAGTAAATGCTATGGTCGCGGCGGATTCTGTACTGGTTCCGCTGCAGAGTGAATTCTTCGCGCTCGAAGGGCTCTCCCAACTGCTTCTAACGGTGAAAGAGGTGCGAGAGACTGCCAATGCGCGCTTGCGGATCGAGGGCGTTGTGCTGACCATGCACGACACGCGCAATAATCTGGCAAAACAGGTTGAGGAGGATGCGCGCTCGAACCTTGGCGATTTGGTTTTTTCGACAGTGGTGCCGCGGAATGTGCGCATCAGTGAGGCGCCTTCTTTTGCGATGCCCGTAATTGACTACGATCCAACATCGAAGGGGGCGATTGCATATCGTATGCTGGCGCATGAGTTACTAGACCGGCAGGGAAATCAAGGAGCAGGATAATGGCGAAAAAAAATGAAAAATCACGCGGTCTCGGTCGCGGCTTATCTGCTTTGATGTCGGATGTTGCCCTCGAAACCGATGCGCGGGAGGGCACGACGCCGACACGTCGCGCAGATATGTCCGTGCCTGTTGAACAGATTACTCCCAACCCCGATCAGCCCCGACGCAGCTTTTCAGACCCAGAGTTGAAAGAGCTTGCCGCGTCGATCCGTGAGAATGGCATCATTCAACCGTTGATCGTGCGCCAAACCGGGGATGCGGCTTTTCAAATTGTCGCCGGGGAACGTCGCTGGCGCGCCGCACAGCTTGCCCAGCTTCACGAAGTTCCCGTTGTTATTCGGGACTTGGATGATACGCAGGTTCTGGAGTTTGCGATTATCGAGAATATCCAGCGTGAGGACTTGAACCCTTTGGAAGAAGGCGCGGGTTATCAGCAGCTCATGGAGAGTTTTGGTCACACTCAGGAGAAACTGGCTGAAGCGATGGGTAAAAGCCGTAGCTACATCGCCAACCTTATGCGGTTACTCCAGTTGCCGGATGACGTCCAAGATCTTTTGCGAAGCGGACAGTTGTCCTCTGGTCATGCGCGGGCGCTGATCACGAGTGAGAACGCTTCCGAATTGGCGAAGAAAGTCGTACGAGACGGATTGTCTGTGCGGGAGACTGAGCGCCTTGCCAAAGCGCCCAAAGCAGACACTAAAAAGGGAAGCACGGCCTCGTCTAAGTCTGAAAAGGACGCGGACACGAAGGCGCTGGAAGGCGATCTGAAAGCCGCAACTGGGATGAAGGTCGACATCGCACATGATGGCGTCACGAACACGGGTAAGCTCAGCATCACCTACGCGTCGCTGGAGCAGCTAGACGAAATCTGCCGTGTGCTGTCTTTGGTCGAGCGCTAATCAATCAGCAATTCGCGCAATATAGCATTTAGAACGGGGCGGCCTTGCTCTGTGACGCGCAGTGTGCCGCAGTCAGTCTCGACAAGGCATAATTCTTCTAAATAATTGATATTATTGAAGAATCGTGGATTCTTCGGAAGTTTCTCTAACCTCGTCATATCAACACCCTGATTGACGCGCAGCCCCATCAGGAGCTTTTCGACATCCTGATCGGCGTCGAGCACCGGTTGCTGCCAAGCATCGCCAGAGCCCTGCGTCTCCACTTGCTCTAACCAAGCAGCGGGCATCAACGGCGTTGTCGTTGCGATTTTTTCACCATGAACAGTAACACGCCCATGCGCGCCAGGGCCGATCCCGATGTAATCGCCATAGGTCCAGTAAATCATGTTGTGCTTGGAAATTGCACCATTTTTGGCATGGTTAGAGACTTCATAGCCTGGAAAGCCATGATCGTTACAAAGCGTTTGCGTCAGCTCATACATATCGGCCGAAGTGTCAGCGTCAGGCAACCCACGCAGCAAACCGCGATCGTATCGTGCGCCAAACGCAGTGCCTTGTTCGATCGTCAACTGATAGAGCGACAGATGATCGACAGCCATTGACAGAGCCTCACTCAGCTCGGCCTCCCAGGCAGAAAGAGTTTGGTCCTGGCGTGCATAGATCAAATCAAAGCTGACGCGATCAAAACTGTTGCGGGCAATCTCGAAAGCGCGCTTTCCGTCGTCGACGGAATGAAGCCGCCCCAGACGTTTGAGGTCAGCATCGTTCAGCGCTTGCATTCCCATGGACACCCGATTGATGCCAGCATCCCGAAAGGCCTTGAACTTGTCCGCCTCGATGGAGGTCGGATTCGCCTCAAGCGAAATTTCGATATCGTTGGCGAAGGTCCACGTATCGCGCGCCGTCTCGAGAATGCCAGCGACGGTATCAGGGTGCATCAGACTGGGCGTGCCGCCGCCAAAGAAGATCGTGTTCAACACGCGTCCTTCGGTAAGATCGCCATATCGCGCAATCTCGGATTGAAAGGCTTTCAGCCAGCGACGCTGATCGACATCATTCGAGACGTGAGAATTGAAGTCGCAATAGGGGCATTTCGCCTGACAGAACGGCCAGTGCAGATAGAGGCCAAAGCCCCCGTTCTGCCAATCCTCAATCGCCAAAACAGCCTGCGACCAGCTTTGCGAAGGCGTCGGCGCGGTGGCTCATGGCGTGTTTTTTTGCCGGGTCCATCTCGCCAAAGGTTTCTGTTTCACCGTCAGGCAGAAAAACCGGGTCAAAGCCAAAGCCGTGCTCCCCGCGCATGGGCCAAATCACTTGGCCGCGCACGATCCCCTCGAAAACCTCGTCATGGCCATCGGGCCAAGCTAGACAGAGCGTGCAATTGAACTGCGCAGATCGCGGCGTGGGTGCGCTGATCTTTTCAAGCTGCGTCCAAACCTTTTCCATCGCCATGGGGAAGTCGCGACCGTTGGGTGTTTCGGCCCAATCAGCCGTATAAACACCCGGTGCGCCGCCAAGGGCATCTACAGAAATCCCGCTGTCGTCGGAAAGCGCCGGTAGCCCGCTTTCCTTGGCTGCGAAATGCGCCTTGATCCGGGCGTTACCGATGAAATTGTCTTCGGTCTCTTCCGGCTCCTCAAACCCGAGCGCGCCAGCAGAGACGACTTCTACACCAAAAGGCTCCAAAAGCGCGCCAATCTCGCGCACCTTGCCTGCGTTGTGAGAGGCGATCACCAGTTTATTTTCAGTAAACTTACGCACCAACCGCTGCTTTCTGTGCGGCGATCAACTCGCTCACACCTTTTTCAGCAAGATCAACAAGTTGATCCATCTGGGCGCGGCTGAACGTGGCGCCTTCGGCCGACATTTGCACTTCAACCATCTGGCCTGAGCCCGTCATGATGAAGTTTCCATCAACACCCGCTTCGCTATCCTCAGGGTAGTCCAGATCAAGCACGGGCTGACCCGCGTAGATCCCGCAGCTCACCGCCGCGATGTGATCGACCAGAGGATCGGTGATGATGTCGCCTGCTTTCATCAGCTTATTCACAGCCATCCGCAGAGCAACCCATCCACCGGTGATTGACGCACAGCGCGTGCCGCCATCGGCCTGAATCACATCGCAATCCACGACAATCTGACGCTCGCCCATCGCAACGCGATCGACACCAGCCCGCAAGCTGCGCCCGATCAGCCGCTGAATTTCCTGCGTACGCCCCGATTGGCCGTTCTTCGCTTCGCGCCGCATCCGGGTATGCGTGGCGCGTGGCAGCATGCCATATTCTGCTGTCACCCAACCCAGACCGCTGTTTTTTAAGAACGGCGGCACGCGTTCATCGACCGATGCAGTGCACAGCACATGGGTGTCGCCGCATTTAATCAGGCACGAGCCTTCTGCATGCCGGGTCACGTCTGTTTTGATTGAAATTGCGCGCATTTCGTCCAGCGCTCTGCCCGAAGGTCTCATAAGATCATCCTTTGATGTTTGCCTGTGGGATACCTATCTCTGAAGGCAGAGCGCAACCCCGATTGACGATGTCCGTGAGACGGATTTAAAGAGTAGAGCCCTTGCAGGAACGATGATGTCGGACGAACCGAAAATCCTCGATCAGATGAATGACCGCTCGCGTGAAGTGTTCCGCCGCGTGGTCGAAGGGTATCTGGATAGCGGTGACCCAGTCGGGTCTCGAACACTGACGCGCACCATGTCGGAACAGGTCAGTGCGGCCACAATCCGAAATGTGATGCAGGACCTTGAGTATCTTGGGCTCCTCGATAGCCCCCATATCTCTGCCGGGCGGGTGCCGACGCAGTTGGGCCTACGCATGTTTGTCGACGGCATCCTCGAAGTCGGCGATCTGCAAAACGAAGACCGTGACAAGATTGAACGGACACTGAATTCAAACGAATCTGACGTTTCTGGCATGCTTGATCGCTTGGGGTCGGCCCTCTCCGGGATCACTCAAGGGGCAAGTCTCGTTCTGACGCCGAAACACGAGGCGCCTATCAAGCATATTGAGTTTGTGTCTCTCGGCCCTGACCGCGCCCTCGTTGTGCTGGTCTTTGCCGATGGCCATGTCGAGAATCGCGTTTTCACGCCTCCGCTTGGCCAAACGCCGTCGTCCATGCGGGAGGCTGCAAATTTCCTGAATGCACTCGCGGAAGGTAAAACCCTGACGGAGTTGCGACGGACGATGACAAAAGACATCTCCGATAAGCGTCAGCAGATCGACAAACTTGCCCAGGACTTGGTCGAAAGCGGCCTTGCCGTTTGGGAGAACGAGGGCGATCCGCATGAGCGTCTGATCGTGCGGGGCCGCGCGAATCTGTTGAACACAGAAGGGGAGGCCGCGGACCTCGATCTCATTAAAACGCTCTTTGATGACCTCGAACGCAAGCGGGATATCGCGGAATTTCTTGAACTGACTGATGAAGGCGACGGTGTGCGCATTTTTATCGGCTCAGAGAACAAGCTTTTTTCACTTTCGGGTTCCTCTTTGGTGGTGTCTCCCTATATGAACGCGGACCGTAAGATCATTGGTGCCGTCGGCGTCATTGGCCCCACACGTCTGAATTACGGACGGATCGTGCCAATCGTCGATTACACCGCGCAGTTGGTCGGGAAATTAATCTCGGACCGGGGCTAGAAAGAAGTAGCAGATGGCAGACGCGAAGAAAGAAGACGATTTTCTGGACGATGTGGACATGGCCGAGGCAGAGGAATTTGCCGAAGACGCTATGGAATATGATGATGAAGCGCTTGAGCTGGACGCGCTCAAAGCCGAGCGCGATGAGTTTCGCGACCGTTTCATGCGCGCCCTTGCTGATGCGGAGAATGCCCGCAAACGCTCTGACCGGGACCGTCGCGAGGCGGAGCAATACGGAGGCTCCAAACTCGCGCGCGATCTGCTGCCTGTTTACGACAATATGAAGCGCGCTGTTGAGGCTGCGACGGACGAGCAGAAAGAGGTATCCGCCGCGCTGATTGAAGGGGTTGAGCTGACGATGCGCGAACTTTTGAACACATTCAAAAAGCACGGGATCGAGCCTATCTCACCGCAAGTCGGCGATAAATTTGACCCGCAGCTGCATCAGGCGATGTTTGAGGCGCCCGTGCCGGATACCAAGGCGGGCGACATCATTCAGGTCGCAGCGGAAGGGTTCATGCTGCACGACCGCTTGCTGCGTCCTGCGCAGGTCGGCGTGTCCTCCACGCCCGGTTAAGCCTTCTTCGAAAGCGCCTTCAGCTCATAGATCAAATTAAGTGCGTCTTTTGGTGTCAGCTCGTCAGGCACGATGTCATCAAGACGCGCATCCACCTCCGACGGGCCCGATATGGCGACGGGCGCTTCTGGCGTCGCCGCGAAAAGGGGAAGGTCGTCAATTAGGGTGGCGACTTTTGCGCCGCCGCTGCCTTCGCCGCTTTCAAGCTCTGCCAGAATCGTTTTGGCACGGTTCACGACCTTTGCGGGCAATCCTGCAAGCCGGGCGACTTGCACGCCGTAGGATCGGTCCGCCGCGCCGCGCTTAACCTCATGCAGAAAGATGACTTCACCGTCCCATTCCTTGACGGTGACGGTCGCGTTGTCGACGCTGTTCATTCGGGATGAGAGGGCGGTAAGCTCATGATAATGCGTTGCAAAAAGCGCGCGGCATGTGTTTTCGTCGTGCAAATGCTCAAGCGTCGCCCACGCGATGGACAGACCATCATAGGTCGCTGTTCCACGTCCGATTTCATCGAGAATCACAAGCGCGCGGCTGTCGGCCTGGTTCAGAATCGCGGCGGTTTCGACCATCTCCACCATGAAGGTGGAGCGCCCACGCGCTAGATCGTCAGACGCGCCCACGCGCGAGAAGAGTTGCGAGACCAGCCCGATATGCGCATTCCGTGCGGGGACAAACGCGCCCATCTGCGCTAATAGTGCGATAATCGCATTCTGCCGCAGGAAGGTCGATTTACCGGCCATATTCGGGCCTGTCAGCAACCAAATGCGCGGATCATCCTCACCAAGAACGCAGCTATTGGCCACAAATGGCGCGCCATTTTGTTTGCGCAGTGCTTGTTCAACAACCGGGTGGCGTCCGTCCTCCACCATAAACCGGCGGGACGTATCTATGACTGGCCGTGTCCATCCGTCATCGACCGCCAGATCGGCCAAAGCTGCGGTCAAATCAATTTCCGCCAACGCTTTCGAGGTCGCGCCAATTGCAGAGGCATTCTTCAAAATTGCGCCTTTTAGGCTTTCATAGAGACGCTTTTCGATCTCAAGAGCACGACTGCCAGCATTGAGGATCTTTGTTTCAAGCTCCGATAGCTCCACTGTTGTAAAGCGCACCTGATTTGCCGTCGTCTGACGATGGATGAAGGTCTCGCTCAGCGGTGCAGAGAGCATCTTTTCCGCATGCGTCGCAGTCGTTTCGATAAAATAACCCAGCACATTGTTGTGCTTGATCTTCAAAGACGGGACTTCGGCCTGCTCTGCATAGGTCTTTTGCAGCCCCGCAACGACACCGCGTCCCTCATCGCGCAACAACCGCGCTTCGTCCAGCTCACTGTCATAGCTCGGCGCAATGAAGCCGCCGTCTCGCGCAAGAAGTGGAGGCTCCGCAATAAGGGCATCGTTTAAAAGGGTGATCAGGTCGGAATGCCCCTTGAGCGCTTCAAACGCATGGGCCAACGGCTTTGGTAAATCATTAGGCGCAGCAAAAGCTTCCGCCGCAGCGAGGCCGTTGCGGATCGCTGCCAGATCACGCGGACCTCCGCGATCCAGTGACAGGCGAGACAATGCACGATCGAGGTCCGGAACTTTCCGAAGCGCATCCCTGATGTCTGACCGAAACCGGCTTTCCAACACAGCATAATCAAGCGCATCGTGGCGCTCGGTGATCACGGTCAAATCACAAGACGGGGCAGACAAGCGTTGTTCCAGCAGGCGTCCCCCCGCCGCAGTCACTGTCCGGTCAATCGCAGCAATCAGTGATCCGTCACGCCCACCCGACAGGCTTACGGTCAGTTCCAGATTGCGACGTGTCGCGGGATCAATCTGCATTGTCCCGCCCAGCGCTTCCTTCACAGGCGGGCGCAGCAGTGGGATATTCCCCTTCTGCGTCAGATCAAGGTAGTCGACGAGGGCCAGAAGGGCCGCGAGCTCTGGCCGTTCAAACTGACCAAACCCGTCCAAACCGGCGACGCCAAACACGGCAGAGAGCCGCGCCTCCGCGGCGGTGCTATCAAAAGAGCCGCGCGCAAGGCCTGTCAGATATGCGCCTGAATCAGAGACCATTTCAGCCAAATCCGCCTCAAGCGTCTCAGACACAAGAACTTCGCGAGGCGCAATCCGCGCAAGTTCAAACCCCAGTTTCGGACGTGGGCAGGGAATGACATGGAGCGACCCAGTGGAGATATCGACCCAGGCGACCGCCCCCTTGTCGCGCACTTCCGCAAAGCTGGCGAGGAAGTTGTGCCGTCGCGCCTCCAATAGGCTCTCTTCGGTCAACGTGCCAGGCGTGACCAACCGCACGACACCGCGCTTCACCACAGATTTGGAGCCGCGTTTCTTTGCCTCCGCAGGACTCTCCAACTGCTCGCATACGGCGACGCGAAACTGCTTGCGGATCAAGGTCAGAAGATAGCTTTCGGCGGCATGCACTGGAACGCCGCACATCGGAATGTCTTCACCCAGGTGCTTTCCGCGTTTGGTCAGCGCGATATCGAGCGCTTCGGCGGCAGCAACAGCATCGTCAAAGAACAACTCGTAAAAGTCGCCCATTCGGTAGAACAGCAACGCGTCGGGATACTCCGCCTTGATCTCAAGAAATTGCGCCATCATGGGCGTGATCGCCGCGTTCACCCGATTGCCCCCTTTGGTGTTTGCCGCGTCAGACTACTCAAGCACCTGCCCGGATGGAAGGCCTTGGCGCGGGTGAATTCTTCGGTTCCGTTCACACCGCAAATGAGGAATAGTGCCGCTCACTTTTCATCGAGAGGACCGCCCGCATATGTCGAACACCAAATTCACCCGCGAAGACGCGTTGGCTTTTCATCTGGAGCCGACACCGGGCAAGTTCGAGGTTACCGCGACGGTTCCGATGACCACCCAGCGCGACCTGTCGCTGGCGTATTCCCCGGGTGTTGCCGTGCCGTGTGAAGAGATCGCCGAAGCGCCTGAAACCGCCTACGACTACACCAACAAGGGCAACCTTGTGGCGGTGGTTTCAAACGGCACGGCTGTGCTTGGGCTGGGTAATCTGGGCGCGCTTGCCTCCAAGCCGGTGATGGAAGGCAAGTCGGTCCTGTTCAAGCGGTTCGCTGATGTGAACTCCATCGATATTGAGTTGGATACAGAAGATCCTGAGGCCTTCATTCAGGCGGTTAAACTGATGGGCCCGACTTTCGGCGGCATTAACCTTGAGGACATTAAGGCGCCGGAATGTTTCATCATTGAGCAGCGCCTTAAAGAGGAAATGGACATCCCTGTGTTCCATGACGATCAGCATGGAACCGCGGTGATCTGCGCGGCTGGATTGATTAACGCGCTGCATCTGACCGGCAAGAAGATCAAAGACTGCAAAATCGTCCTGAACGGTGCTGGCGCTGCTGGCATCGCCTGTATCGAGCTGCTTAAAGCGATGGGTGCCAAGCATGACAATTGCATCGTCTGCGATACCAAGGGCGTCATCTACCAAGGCCGGACCGAGGGGATGAACCAGTGGAAATCGGGCCATGCCGCGCGCACAGATGCGCGGTCTTTGGAAGAGGCGATGAAAGACGCAGATGTGTTTCTTGGCGTGTCCGCTAAAGGCGCCGTGACCAAAGAGATGGTCGCAAGTATGGCTGACAATCCGGTCATCTTCGCAATGGCGAACCCGGATCCAGAGATCACGCCGGAAGAAGCGCACGAGGTGCGTGTCGATGCCATCGTGGCAACGGGTCGGTCCGATTATCCCAATCAAGTCAATAACGTCCTTGGGTTCCCCTATCTCTTCCGTGGTGCGCTCGACATTCATGCGCGCGCCATCAATGATGAAATGAAGATCGCTTGTGCGCAGGCTTTGGCCGAGCTCGCCCGCGAAGATGTGCCCGACGAAGTCGCAATGGCGTATGGGCGCAAACTAACCTTCGGGCGCGATTACATCATCCCAACGCCGTTCGATCCGCGCTTGATTTATACGATCCCCCCTGCGGTTGCGAAGGCGGGCATGGAAACGGGGGCTGCGCGTCGCCCCATCGTTGATATCGACAATTATGAGCTGACGCTGAAGTCGCGGATGGACCCTACAGCTTCCATCCTACGGGGGCTGAACGCGCGGGCGCGCTCCAAACAGGCGACGATGGTGTTTGCTGAGGGCGATGACGAACGCGTGCTGCGCGCCGCCGTTAACTATCAACGCTCCGGCATGGGCAAAGCATTGGTCGTGGGGCGCGAGGACGATGTGCGCATGCGCCTTGATGGCGCTGGGCTTGGCGATGCTGTCCGAGAGCTGACCGTGGTTAACGCCGCTAACACGCCGCATCTCGATACCTACAAGACCTTTCTCTATGACCGGCTAAACCGAAAAGGGTTTGACCGCACCGATATTCATCGGCTTGCCGCTCGGGATCGGCATGTCTTCTCGGCCTTGATGCTGGCTCACGGCCATGCGGATGGGTTGGTAACAGGAGCGACCCGCAAGTCTGCTCACGTGCTTGGGTTGATGAACCACGTTTTCGATGTCAGCGTTGGCGATAACGTCGTGGGCGTTACCGCAATCCTGCATCGTGGGCGGATCGTTCTGATCACAGACACGCTTGTGCATGAATGGCCGGATGAGACTGACCTCGCCAATATCGCCCAGCGCGGGGCCGAAGTTGCGCGCACCTTTGGCCTCGATCCGCGCGTGGCGTTTGTCAGCTTTTCCACCTTCGGCTACCCGGTGTCTGAGCGGGCCGAGAAGATGCACATGGCGCCCAAAGTGCTCGACGAACGCGGGGTCGATTTTGAGTATGAGGGCGAGATGACTGTCGACGTTGCGCTGAATGCGCAGGCGCGCGAAGCCTATCCGTTCTCGCGCCTGTCGGGTCCCGCGAACGTCCTGGTTGTCCCGGCACGCCACTCCGCGTCGATCTCGGTCAAGTTGATGCAAGAGATGGCGGGCGCAACGGTGATCGGTCCAATTCTGACCGGCGTTGATCGCCCGATCCAGATCTGCTCCACCGTCTCGACCACGAATGATATTATGAACATGGCTGTTATCGCGGCGTGTAACGTCAAATGACGATCTATAACCTCGGTTCTATTAACGTCGATCTGGTCTACCAGGTCCCGCACCTCCCCCAACCGGGGGAGACTTTGGCGGCGGACAGTGTGACCGAAGGTTTAGGCGGCAAAGGGGCCAATATGTCGGTCGCCGCAGCGCGTGCAGCGGCGCGTGTTTGCCATATCGGAGCCGTTGGTAAAGATCGGACATGGCCGCGGGATCGCTTGTTGGAATACGGCGTCGATACCCGGCATATCGCAACGGTGGACCGGCAAACCGGAACCGCGATCATCGCCGTCGATCCGCAGGGGGAAAACCTGATCCTGCTTGATGCTGGTGCGAACGCCAAGATTTCAGAGCAGTCGATTTCCGCCGCATTGTCCGAAGCGCAGACAGGCGATCTTTGCGTTCTCCAGAATGAAACCAATGGTCAACGTTTTGCAGTAGAGGTCGCCAAGAAAATGGGTCTGCGCATATGCTACGCTGCCGCTCCCTTTGAGGTGGAGGCCGTGAAAGCCGTGCTCGATCATCTGCATCTGCTCATCCTCAATGAAGTTGAAGCGCAGCAATTGGAGGCTGGTCTGGGCACGACCTTGGCTGATCTGCCCGTAGCAGATATCCTCGTGACGCTTGGCGCAAAAGGGTGCCGGTGGCTCAGCGCTGCCGGAGAACAAACCTTCGACGCAATCCCTGTCACAGCTGTCGATTCGACCGGCGCTGGCGACACGTTCACCGGATTTTGGCTGGCGGGTCTCGACCGTGGCATGCCGATGGAGCAAGCGATTGGTCAGGCCAGCATCGCCGCGGCGCTTATGGTGACACGCCACGGCACGGCGGATGTCATTCCGGACCTGCTAGAGGTCCAGAACTTCATGCAAGGTTAGCTGCCAGCAAAAGGCGCGGCACTGCCCCAAAGCTGCTTGACGCGCGCGTCCCGACCACATGCTTTGCGGTAGCGCTTGTAGGCGTCCTTCTTGGTGCGCGGACCAAACCGGGTCAAAATCACATCAGAGCTTTTATAGTAATCCTGATGGTAGTCCTCTGCCGGGTAGAACGTTGCCTCCTGCAGGATTGGGGTTACGATCTTTTGGCCCAAAGCCGCTTGCGCTTCGGCGCGCACTTCCTTCGCAGCAGCTTGTTCGGCAGAGTTAGAGACGAAAATCGCCGTGGCATAGCTCTGTCCGCGATCACAGAATTGCCCACCTGCATCCGTTGGATCAATCGACCGGAAGAACATCGCCAGAAGTGCGTCAGAGCTGACCTTTCCGCTGTCAAACTTGATCTGAACGGCTTCAAAATGACCACTGCGCCCGCTGGTGACATCTTTGTAAGTCGGGTTCTTGACCGTGCCGCCCGTATAGCCCGAGACAACTTCGATCACGCCCGGCACACTTTCAAAATCAGATTCGACACACCAGAAACAGCCGCCTGCCACAGTCAGCGTATCGGTCGGGCCCGCTTTCGCCTCGGTACAATGCAATAAGGTGCCGAATGTGATGGCAACGCCCAGAATTAGAGGCTTTATTTGGGTTAACGTAAAAGTCATGTCGGGTCTCCTTTGTGGCGAGACTGCTGATTTTTGTGGGCGTAACCAACTCACCTCCGCGTGACGTCACGCAGGCGTGACAATCATTGCGAAGGACACATTATGCAGAAACGTCATATTGCGATGTGGTCCGGGCCCCGGAACCTGTCGACAGCTTTGATGTATTCCTTCGCCGCCCGCGGTGATTGCGCGGTCTGGGACGAGCCTTTCTATGCAGCCTATCTCGCAAAAACCGGGCTAAAGCACCCGATGCGAGATCAAATTCTCGCCGCTGGAGAAACGGAGAGTGATACCGTTGCTAAACGCTGTATTGGTCAAATTCCGCAGAAACAGAGCCTATTTTATCAAAAACACATGTGTCAGCACATGATCCCGGGCATGCCGCGCGCGTGGATGAGTGACGTGCAGAACGTCTTCCTGATCCGCCATCCGGCTCGCGTTCTTGCGAGCTTCTCAAAGAAGTATGAAGAGCCAACCCTCGCCGATATCGGCTTCGCCCAACAGGCAGAGCTTTTCAATGTGGTTACGGATCAGTCTGGTACCGCACCCATTGTCATCGATAGCCACGATATTCGCCAAAATCCCAGTCAAACGTTGCAGATGCTTTGCGCAGCGCTGGGCATTAACTGGACCGAACGAATGCTCTCTTGGCCAGCAGGTGGCCACGAAAGCGACGGTGTCTGGGCCGCGCATTGGTATGGTGCAATTCATCGCTCAACCGGATTTGCGGGTGCAGAGGGCGCCTTGCCAGAGCTGGAAGGCCACTACGCTGAAATCGTGGATCAGGCGCTGCCCTATTATGAGCGCCTGAAAGCCTTCAGCCTTTCAGCCGACGATTCCGCATTGCAATCAGGCGCAAACGCAAAGCGTTGAGCTGGATAAAGCCTGCTGCGTCTTTCTGGTCGTAAGCGCCAGCGTCATCCTCGAACGTCACATGCTCTTCGCTGTAAAGCGACATATCGGACCAGCGACCTACCGTGCGCGCCGACCCTTTATATAGCTTCAGCCGAACCGTGCCGGAGACATGCTCTTGGCTTTTGTCGATGGCGGCTTGAAGCATGTCCCGCTCGGGCGAGAACCAGAAACCGTTATAAACCAACTCCGCATAGCGCGGCATTAGCTCGTCTTTCAGGTGCGCGGCACCCCGGTCCAGCGTGATCTGTTCAATCCCACGATGCGCTTCCAGAAGGATCGTGCCACCCGGCGTTTCGTAAATGCCACGCGATTTCATACCCACGAAACGCCCTTCAACAAGGTCGAGACGGCCAACGCCGTGTTTACCGCCCAACTCGTTCAACTTGGTCAGGATCGTCGCCGGGCTCATCGCTTCGCCATTGATCGAAACAGCATCGCCTTTCTCAAACCCGACCTCGATGAATTCAGCCTCATTTGGCGCATCTTCGGGCGCAGCGGTGCGCTGATAGACATAGTCGGGTGCTTCCACTGCCGGGTCTTCCAGCACTTTGCCCTCGGATGAGGTGTGCAGCAGGTTCGCGTCCACACTAAAGGGCGCTTCGCCGCGCTTGTCTTTCGCGATAGGAATCTGATTTTTCTCGGCGAAATCAATCAGCTTCGTGCGGCTCGACAGATCCCACTCGCGCCATGGCGCAATGACTTTGATGTCGGGGTTCAGCGCGTAGGCGGCAAGCTCAAACCGGACCTGATCGTTACCCTTGCCGGTCGCGCCATGGGCCACGGCATCTGCACCTGTTTCCTCTGCGATCTCGATCAGACGCTTGGAAATCAAAGGCCGCGCGATGGACGTACCCAGCAGGTAAAGCCCTTCATAAAGGGCGTTCGCGCGGAACATCGGGAAGACGAAATCGCGAACGAATTCTTCACGAAGGTCTTCGATATAGATGTCAGACGCACCCATCATCTCGGCTTTCTTGCGCGCAGGCTCAAGCTCTTCGCCCTGCCCCAGATCGGCGGTGAAGGTCACAACCTCGCAGCCATACTCCGTCTGCAGCCACTTCAGAATGATCGAGGTATCAAGGCCGCCGGAATAGGCCAGTACGACTTTCTTGGGCGCAGACATGGGTGGGCTCCGTTCTTCTTCAGGTCAAACCACGCGGGCGATATCGGGTTTTCGGCATCAGGGCAAGGTGCGCGCACGCTTGCTTTGATACGGTTTTTTCGGCATTGCAGCGCCATGAGCACCTTTTCCGAAAATGCCCGCAAGGCCGAGACCGCGATGCGCGAGGTTTTTCCCGCAACGCCGCTGCAGCGCAACGATCATTTGTCTGCGAAATTCGGCGCGGATATTTGGCTGAAGCGCGAAGATTTGACACCGGTGCGGTCGTATAAGATCCGCGGCGCATTCAATGCGATGCGCAAGGTTTTGGCCGACACGCCAGAGCAGGAATTGTTCGTCTGCGCGAGTGCCGGAAACCATGCGCAGGGCGTTGCTTTCAATTGTCGGCATTTTGGCAAACGCGGCGTGATCTTTATGCCGGTGACGACGCCTCAACAGAAGATCGACAAGACCCGGATGTTTGGTGGTGACGCGGTCGAGATCAGGCTGATCGGCGACTATTTCGACGTGACCCTGGCAGAGGCACAATCTTACAGCGCCGAGGTTGGCGCGCATTTTCTATCGCCCTTTGACGATGAAGACGTCATCGAAGGTCAGGCCACTGTCGCGGTTGAGATGCTGCGCGACCTGCCCAAAGTGCCCGATCTGGTTATTCTGCCGGTTGGCGGCGGCGGAGTGTCGTCGGGTGTCTTGAGCTATCTGAACGCAGAAGCGCCCGGGACCGAGACGCGCTTTGTTGAGCCTGCCGGTGGCGCCAATCTGACCGCTGCGATTGAAGCGGGCCAGCCAACCTCTTTGAACGCGGTCGATACCTTTGTTGACGGTGCCGCTGTCGCCCGGATTGGTGAGGCAACGTTTGCTATTTTGGGCGCTGTGCCGCCACAGCATGTGCTCGTCGCGCCGGAAGATCGTATCTGCACGACGATTCTTGAGATGTTGAACGTCGAAGGCATCGTTCTGGAACCTGCCGGCGCACTAACGATTGATGTGCTCCCTGCGCTTGCCGATCAGATCAAAGGCAAGACCGTTGTTTGCGTCACCTCTGGCGGGAATTTTGATTTCGAACGTCTGCCCGAGGTCAAAGAACGTGCCCAACGATATTCTGGCGTGAAGAAGTATTTTATCCTACGCATGCCCCAGCGCCCTGGTGCGTTGAAAGACTTTCTCAATATGCTGGGCCCAGAGGACGATATCGCGCGGTTTGAATACCTCAAGAAATCGGCGCGAAACTTCGGCTCAGTCCTGATCGGGATCGAGACGTCCGATCCGCAGAACTTTGATGCGTTGACAACTCAGCTGGTCGAAGCTGGTTTCACCTATCGCGACATTACCAATGATGAAACGCTTGCGGAATTTGTCATCTGATCCTAGGGCCTACCGCTTATATACGCCTCCTTGCTAAGCGTGTGCGCAACCGTGATCTCTTGCAGGTTCACGTCGGCGCCTTGACCCGCGTTCACCTCTCCAGCGCCTGCGAGTTCGGCGAGTTTGGAAAACCCAACGGTGACCGCGTTGCCCTTCACGGAATGCAAAATCGCCTCCAGCGCCTGACCGGTCGGCGCGGCTTCAAGGCTGTCGACGCTGTCTTGCACTTCGTCCAGAAAAATTTCGAACACTTCTTCAAAATCCTCGTCGCCCAGTTCTTCCTTCAAATCGTCGATGCGGGTCCAGTCGATCATCTGTGCCTCCAAGCGCTGGGCAGAGCTTGCGATGGAGAAGTAAACAAGATGTTGAAGTTCGGATTTTAGAAACTCCAATTTGAGCCTTCATGGGTTGTTAAGCGTTGCGACGCAGTTTCGGGCAAATTTAATGGGATATATTCACGTGAATCCTTTGCGAAACAGCAACCTACAAATCGCGGATGTGGCGCCGCCGGATGATCGGGCTGTGCAAACGATTCTGGTTGTTGATGACAGTGCGGGGCAACGCAAACTCCTGTCAAAATCGTTGCAACGAAATGGGTTTGACGTAATCGAAGCGGCGTCTGGCCAAGACGCGCTGGATCTGTGTCAAAGTCATAGTGTCGATCTCGTGATCAGCGATTGGATGATGCCCGGCATGGACGGGATCGAGTTTTGCCGCGCCTTTCGCAAGGTCGAGAAAGAGGGGTACGGCTATTTCATTCTACTTACCTCGAAAGCCGAAAAAGCCGATATTGCCAAGGGCTTGGACGCGGGCGCAGATGACTTTCTGACCAAACCTTTCATTCCGGCAGAGATATTGGCCCGGATCCGCGCAGGCGACCGGATCGTCGATATGCAGCGCCGTTTGACTGAAAAGAACTCCCTTCTCGCAGCGTCTCTGGACGAGTTGAAAGAGCTCTACTCAGTCCTCGACAACGATTTGTTGGAAGCGCGCAAGCTGCAGCAATCGCTGGTGCCGCAGCGCTTCTTTTCGCTCGAAAACGCGGATGTCTCACTCCTTCTCAAGCCCAGTGGGCATGTAGGTGGTGATCTTGTGGGCTTCTTTCCCATCAATGAACAATCGGTTGGATTTTACTCGATTGACGTCTCAGGTCACGGCGTATCATCCGCGCTGCTCACCGCGCGACTGGCGGCACAGCTCTCTGCGGCCGCTCCGGAACAGAACGTGGCGCTCACCAAGATCGGAAAGCACCAATATGCCCCGCGCGCGCCGGCTGATGCGGTGTCTGATCTCAACAAGCTGATCCAGCGCGAGGTTGAGACGGAGCATTATTTCACCATCGCACTGGCCCATTTCAATCTGGTGACCGGCGAAGGGGTGTTGTGCCAGGCAGGTCATCCACATCCGTTGCTGCATCGCGCTGATGGCGCGATTACATCCATCGGCGACGGGGGGCTTCCGGTTGGCCTGCTTCCCTCTGCAGAGTTTGAAAACGTGCCCTTTATGATGCGTGCAGGTGACAGATTGGTTGTGTTATCTGACGGGGTCATCGAATGCGCCAATCCTAGCGGGCACGGCTTGGACGATGACGGCGTTGCAGAGTTACTCAGGCGCAACCACGCGCTTAAGGGCCAAGCCTTCATGGAAGCATTGATGTGGGATTTGAGTGATTTCGCCGGAGGGCAAGATATGGCGGACGATATATCAGGCGTTTTGTTTGAGTATAAACAGGGTCTAGACCTCTAGAAAGCTCTCCAGAAATGCGCGATCGCCCTCGCTTGCGACCAGATCAAGCGCCAGACCTGCATCGACTAGCGTCGCACTATGCCCAGCTTCCTGCGGCGGTCCATGGGGGCGCACGGGTCGTGCGACATAGATATGGCAGACCTTCTCAGCCCACAGCTGGTATTCTGGCATAAAGGTAAATCGGCGATACGCGCCAAGCTTCCGAGGGGCCGCAATACGCCAGCCCGTTTCCTCGAAAACCTCGCGGTGCAGCGCCGCTAGCGGGCCCTCGCCCGAATCAATACCGCCGCCCGGCAGCTGAAATTCGGGTGCCGGAGCGGCTTGATGGGTCAGCAAGATACGCGCGTCCAGCGGCAAAATCGCATAAGCTCCGGGCCGCATTCTGTAGCGCTGCCCGCGCACAACCCGCTCCCCATGCCGTCTCATCATAGCCGCCTTCCCTTGGACGCAGCCTTGCCGCGCCTATATGGACGCGGTATGCCAATCAGTGGCGCGTTAGGAAACCCCCATGTCACAGACAAGCCCCTCCACGATGGACGATACCGTCCTGCCCTTCCAGCTTGACAAGGCCGACATCCGCGGTCGCGTCGCCCGCCTTGATGGCGTGCTGGATGCTGTGCTGTCGCAGCATGACTATCCGCCCGCGATTGAAGCGCTGGTGGCCGAAATGACCTTGCTGACCGCGCTGATTGGCCAGACGATTGATCTGCGCTGGAAGCTCTCCTTGCAGGTACGTGGGGATGGCCCGGCGCGCTTGATCGCGACGGATTATTATGGTCCGACCGCCGAAGACAAACCTGCCCAACTGCGCGCCTATGCCAGTTTTGATGACGAGCGGCTCGATCCCGAGGGGGACGCGTTCCCTCAGATTGGTAAGGGATACTTCGCGATTCTCATTGATCAGGGCAAAGGGATGACGCCCTATCAGGGCATCACGCCGATTGCCGGCGGCTCGATCAAGGCCTGTGCAGAGACCTATTTTGCCCAGTCCGAGCAATTGCCAACCCGGTTTGAGCTGACCTTCGGCCAATCCCAAGCGCCTGGCGACGAGATCAGCTGGCGCGCCGGTGGCGTGATGCTGCAGCATATGCCGAAAGCGTCGCCTTTTGCTGCCGGTGAAGGTGGCAGTGGCGAGGGTGGCTTGCTGCAAGCGGATGATATTCTGGACGACGACGGTCAGGAGAACTGGGGTCGCGCGAATATCCTACTCGACACCGTTGAAGAGCTTGAGCTGATTGGCCCGACTGTTCACCCGAATGACTTGCTTTTGCGGCTCTTTCACGAAGAACAACCGCGTGTCTATGCCGAGCAGCCAGTAGAGTTTGGCTGCACTTGTTCTGCCGACCGCGTGCGTCAAAGCCTGTCGATCTATTCGGCAAGCGATATCGGCCACATGACCACGGAAGACGGCAAGGTCACAGCAGATTGCCAATTCTGCGGCGCGCATTACGAATTCGACCCCAGCACGCTTGGGTTCGAAGCTGGAACTTCTGGTGCGAACGCCTGATCTCATGGACCAAATTCGGGCGGCCGCTGCCAATCCATTGGCGCGGTCGTCTGATTACGATCTCAACCCCGATGTTGTTCTGCCCAAGGGCCGCAAGCTGCGTGACGCTGCGGTTTTGATCCCTATTTGGGAGCGGACTGACGGCCTTCACCTGATCCTGACCAAGCGCGCCTCTGGTATGAAACATCATCCGGGCCAGATTGCCTTTCCAGGTGGCAAGCGCGATGAAGGAGACGCCGATCTCTACGCTACGGCCTTGCGGGAGGCCCGCGAAGAGATCGGCTTGCCGCCGACCCATGTCGATATTTTTGCCGAATTGCCCGCGCATGAGACGGTTACCAGTTTCAGAGTGCAGCCCATTTTGGGCCTTATTAGAGACGATTTTGTTCCCATCGCAGAACCGGGTGAGGTGGCCGAGGTGTTCACTGTCCCGCTCGGCCATGTGCTTGATCCAGCAAACTACGTCATCGAAGGCCGTCGCTGGCGGGGTGCCCGCCGCCGCTATTTCGCCGTGCCATACGGACCTTATTACATCTGGGGTGCAACCGCGCGTATCTTGCGGTCACTCGCAGGACCGCTTTCACTATGACCCGGATCACGGCGGATTGGCTTCAAAGCCCTACGGCGCAGCAGGTGATCGCTTTGCTGACCGACGCAGGGCATCAAGCCTATTTCGTCGGCGGTTGCGTGCGCAATGCGCTGCTGGATGTGCCTGTGACCGATCTGGACCTCGCGACCGATGCGGTTCCAGAAACCGTTCTGTCACTGGCCGAAAAGGCCAGCCTCAAAGCTATTCCAACCGGCCTTGATCACGGCACTGTCACAGTGATTGCTGAGGGCACACCGTTCGAAATCACAACTTTCCGGAAGGATGTCGAAACCGATGGTCGGCACGCGACGGTCGCCTTCACCAGCGATATCGTAGAGGATGCCTGCCGCCGTGATTTCACCATGAACGCGCTCTATGCGAAGGGCGATGGAACTGTCGTTGATCCGCTCGGCGGTCTGCCTGATTTGCAGGCTGGAAGGCTGCGCTTCATTGACGACGCGAGCCAGCGGATCCGCGAAGACTACCTGCGGATCCTGCGGTTTTTCCGATTTCATGCGTGGTATGCGGATGCCGATGATGGCTTTGATCCCGAAGGTCTGGCAGCCTGTGCCGCCCTTTCGGACGGCCTCAACGGTATCTCGAAAGAGCGAATCGGGTCAGAAATGCTCAAACTGCTCGCCGCGTCTGATCCGGGGCCCAGCCTTGGCGCGATGCAACAGACAGGCGTTCTTGCGCAGGTGCTGCCGGGAAGTGACCCAAAAGCGGCGTTTCTTGTGATAGCCTGGCATGGGATCGATCCGATCCTGCGCTTGGCCGCGTTGGGCGGCGCAGACCCCGCAGAGTATTTGCGGCTCTCAAAAGCGGACGCCCGACGGATGGACCTATTGCGCGAGGCGGCAACATCCGCTCAATCGCCCAGCGCGCTGGGCTATCATTTGGGCGCGTCTGATGCCGTCGCAGCGCTCCACCTCCGGGCTGCGTTTTTCGAACAAGCCGTCGATCCGGCAGATTGTGAAACGGCCAAGGCCGCTGCCGCCCAAGTCTTTCCAATCAAAGCGGCGGATTTGATGCCTGCATACGAAGGGCCTGCATTAGGCGCGCGGCTAAGAGAGCTGGAAGACGCCTGGATCGCATCAGACTTCACACTCACGAAATTCGACCTGCTGCACCTCTGACTTGATCGCCGATATATATGACCTTCGATCCGCTTCTTCTTTTTGTCTTTTTTGGGCTATTTTCGCCGGGGCCGAACGTGATCCTGATCACCGCGTCGGCGGCGCGCTTCGGGTTTCAACGCACCCTGCCCCATGTGCTGGGCGTTGCCTTTGGCGTGGGCGTCACATCCGGGCTGACAGGGTACGGCATCGGCGCGCTGCTCTTGGCGCAGCCTGCGCTCACCATTGCGCTGAAAATCCTCGCTAGCCTGTGGATCCTCTACATGGCCTGGAAGCTGTGGAACGCCCGCGCGGCAGAGGCTGATCCCGCGCAGGACAAACCCTTTACCTTTGTCGAAGCTGTGCTTTTCCAATGGGTAAACCCGAAAGTCTGGGCGGTCGCGCTCAGCGCGATGGCCTATGTCACAACCGCCGAACCCCTTGCTGCTGCCGCCCGTTTGGCCAGCGCCTTTTCGGGCATCAACCTGTTTGTCTGTCTCTTCTGGAGCACAACCGGCGCCCTGCTCGCCTACCTTCTGACGAACCCAAGAGCCTGGCGGATTTTTATGCGCGGGATGGCGCTTCTGCTTGCCGCTTTCGCGCCTCTGGTTTTCTTGTCTGGGTAATAGCTCTATATGATGGGGGTAATCGGAAGGCCGCTCCCCCGTGCTTCGCTTTTTTGAACAGCTTGTCGATCCTTATACGCCGTATGAGGAAACCAACACGCCGCCCACGCGGCTGTGGCCGTTCCTGCGCGAGTACTCCAAACCTTTCAAAAAGATATTTGTCTTCGCGGGCTTAATGTCGGTCGTGGTGGCCGCGGTTGAGGTCGCGCTGATTTTCTACATGGGCCGCGTGGTCGACCTTCTATCCGAGACGACACCAGCCGTGTTCTGGGCTGAAAATGGTCTGGAGCTGATCCTCGTCGCGATTGCGATTCTCATCCTGCGCCCGGCCCTTCAAGCGCTGGATGTTCTGCTTTTGAACAATGCGATCCTGCCGAATTTCGGCACGCTCGTGCGCTGGCGAGCGCATCGCCATGTTCTGCGCCAATCGGTCGGCTGGTTCGAGAACGATTTTGCCGGGCGTATCGCGAACCGGATCATGCAGACGCCCCCCGCTGCCGGGGAGGTTGTCTTCCAGGTCTTCGACGCAATCTCCTTTGCGCTCGCTTATTTCATTGGTGCCGCGATCCTTCTGATGAATGCCGACCCGCGTTTGGCTGTGCCGCTTGTCATCTGGTTTGGACTTTATGCCGCGCTTGTCCGTTGGACGATCAGCCGGGTGGAGCCTGCATCGAAGGCGGCGTCAGAAGCGCGCTCTGAAGTGACGGGGCGGGTTGTCGACAGCTACACAAACATCCACGCCGTGAAGATGTTCGCCCACCATGATCGAGAGATCGACTACGCCTATGAGGCCATCGAGAAGACCCGCACCACCTTTCAGAAGGAGATGCGGATTTACACGATCATGGACGTCTCGCTGGTTACGCTCAATGGCCTGCTTATCGTCGGTGTCGTCGGCTGGGCCGTTGCGCTTTGGACACTGGGCAACGCCTCTGTCGGGGTGATTGCGGCAGCGACCGCGCTGACACTTCGGTTGAATGCGATGACGGGCTGGATTATGTGGGCGCTTTCGTCGTTCTTCCGAAACCTCGGCGTTGTTGCCGAAGGGATGGAGACGATTGCTCAGCCAATCACTCTGATTGATGCGCCGGACGCAAAGCCCTTGGTGCTTTCGAAAGGGCAGATCGACCTTATTGACCTGTCGCATCACTACGGGCGCAGCGCGGGCGGTTTGGATCACCTGAACCTGACTATTAAATCCGGTGAGAAGATCGGTTTGATCGGTCGCTCGGGCGCAGGGAAATCGACCCTAATCAAGCTGCTTTTGCGGTTTTACGACCCTGATCACGGGTGCGTTCTGATCGACGGGCAGGATATTGCGAAGGTGCAGCAAGACAGCCTCCGCACGGTGATCGGCACCGTTCAGCAAGATAGCGCATTGCTGCATCGCTCTGTCCGCGAGAACATCCTGTACGGTCGCCCCGACGCGACCGGGGACGAGATGCTGGAAGCCGCGCGGCAGGCCGAGGCGCATGCGTTCATTCTCGACCTTGAAGACCAGAAAGGGCGCAAGGGTTACGACGCGCATGTCGGCGAGCGTGGCGTGAAACTGTCCGGTGGGCAACGCCAGCGGATCACCCTCGCCCGCGCCATTCTGAAAGACGCGCCGATCCTTCTGCTGGACGAAGCCACAAGCGCCTTGGACAGCGAGGTCGAGGCCGAAATCCAGAAGACGCTTTACGGTATGATGGAAGGCAAGACCGTGATCGCCATCGCGCACCGCCTGTCCACGATTTCGCAGATGGACCGCATCCTTGTTCTGGATGATGGCAAGATCGTTGAGGAAGGCGATCACGAAGCACTTCTAGCGAAGGGCGGGCTCTATCACGCGTTCTGGCAGCGCCAGTCCGGCGGGTTCATCAACACGCAGGCCGCCGAATGAAGATTTATGACTGGATTGATGCGTTTCAGCCGTCCGAAGGCCCACCCCCGCGTACGCTGTTACGCTTCTTTGGCTGGGGGCTCTCTGGTGCGTGGCCTGTGATGGGGCTTGCGGCAATCGTGTCCTCTATCACGGGTGTGCTTGAGGTCGTCAGCGCGCTTTTCCTCGGCTGGGTCGTTGACGCGGCGCTCAGCGCAGAGCCTGCGACTGTCTTCGCTGACAACAGCGCGCTCTTCCTTTGGGCGCTCTTCTTCTTCCTGATCTTCCGCCCACTTTGGGCTGGGGTCGGCGCTTTGATGAGCAATGTCGTCGTGGCGTCCAACCTGATCCCGCTGGTCAACTCGCGCCTGCATCGCTGGACACTGGGTCAATCAGTCGGCTTTTTCGACAACGATTTCGCCGGCCGCATCGCGCAAAAGCAGATGCAATGCGCGCGGGCAATGTCGGATGTCGCGGTGGAATGCATTAACGTGATGGCCTTCGCGCTTGCCTCCCTGGTCGGGTCGGCAGTTTTGCTGACGGCTGTGAACTCGACCGTGTCGCTCATTCTGGTGATCTGGCTTATCGTTTATATTGGGTTGATCGGTTCGTTCATGCCCCGGATCCGCGTTTTGTCTGCTGCACGCGCGGGTGCGCGTGCCATCGTGACTGGGCAGATCGTCGACACGGTCACCAACATAAAAACGGTCAAGCTGTTCGCCCATGACGATCACGAGGATCAGGCCGCGCTGGGCGCGATGGCCAACTTTCGCGAGAAGTCGATCGCGCAAGGCATATTCTCGGCCAAGTTTCGTCTGTCGCTGATCGCCTTGGCGGGGACATTGCCGGTCTTGCTGGTCGGCACGTCGCTGCATTTCTGGTCCATCGGTCAGGCGAGCGCCGGAGATATCGCAGCGGCGGGTGCGATATCCATCCGGTTGGCCCAGATGACCGGCTGGGTCAGCTTCACGCTGCTGGGCATCTACGCAAATGTCGGCGAGGTCGAAGACGGGATGCGCACGCTCACACCGCCGCATGAACTGACGGATCCAGAGGCACCGACAAAGCTGAACACCGCCACCGGAGCCATCGAATTTCGCGACCTCGATTTTGCTTATGGCGGGAATGCGGGCGGACTGTCCGGTGTCTCGCTCAAGATCGCTCCCGGCGAAAAGCTGGGGATCGTGGGTGCCTCCGGCGCCGGGAAGTCAACCTTGGTCGCGCTGCTTTTGCGGCTCTATGACACCGAAAAAGGGGTCGTTTTGCTGGATGGGCATGATGTGCGGACGCTGTCTCAGAACGACCTGCGCCACAATATCGGGATGGTCACGCAGGAAACCGCGATGTTCAATCGCTCTGCGCGCGACAATATCCTCTACGGGCGCCCTGATGCGGATATAGACGCTGTGATCTCTGCCGCAAAGCGGGCCGAAGCGCATGAGTTCATCGAAAAGCTCAAGGACCATATGGGCCGCGAAGGCTATGACGCGCATCTTGGGGAGCGGGGCGTCAAGCTGTCGGGTGGGCAACGCCAGCGGATCGCCCTCGCCCGCGCTATTCTGAAAGACGCGCCGGTTCTAGTGCTGGACGAGGCGACAAGCGCGCTTGATAGCGAGGTCGAGGCTGCGATCCAGACCGCATTAGAGCGCGTGATGGAAGGCAAGACCGTGCTTGCCATCGCGCATCGTCTCTCCACGCTCAGCCAGATGGACCGCATTATCGTGCTGGACGAGGGTCGCATTGTCGAAGAAGGCACACATGAGACGCTGCTTGCCCAAGAAGGGCTTTACGCGCGCTACTGGCAGCGGCAATCAGGGGGTTTCATCACGGCGAAAGAGGCGGCGGAATGAGCCTAAAAATTGTGCGGCTGGGCCATTTGGGTGACGGAATCGCCGAGGGCCCGGTTTTCGTGCCACGCACCTTACCCGGTGAGATTGTCGAAGGCGCTGTCAAAGATGGCGTTTTGGCGGTCCCCAAGATCGTCACACCGTCCGAGCATCGCGTGAAAGCGCCTTGTCGCCATTACAATGCATGCGGTGGCTGTGCCTTGCAGCATGCGGATGCGGAATTCGTTGAGGACTGGAAGGTGAATGTCGTCCGTACGGCTTTGGCTGCGCAAGGCATTTCGGCTGATATTCGGGGGATCGAGACCTCGCAACCCAACGCCCGTCGGCGAGCGAAACTGTCCGGGCGGCGTACCAAGAAAGGCGCAATTGTGGGCCTTCATGCGCGCGGCTCTAATACGCTGACACCGGTGCCGGATTGCCAGGTGCTGGTGCCGCAGATTCTTGCGCTTTTGCCTGCGTTGGAGACGCTTACGGTCCAGATCGCCTCCCGCAAGGGCGAAGTGTCTTATACCGTCACTGCGGCGGATGCCGGTCTTGATCTGGCCGTCGATGGCGCAAAAGAGATGACCGATGCCCTGCGCTTTGAGATGGCGCAATTCGCCCAGGACGCACAGCTTGCGCGGCTTAGCTGGAATGGGGAGCTGTTGCTGACCCGCGCCGCACCCACGCAGCACTTCGGCGATGTCAGCGTGATCCCGCCCCCCGGCGCGTTTCTACAAGCGACAAAGCATGGTGAGAAAACGCTCCTGGCCGCTGTCGAAGAGGCGACGCAAGGCGCAACAGCGATCCTTGATCTCTTTGCGGGTTGCGGCACTTTTGCGTTGCCGCTGGCCAGATGCGCGCCTGTCCATGCCATCGAAGCCGTGCCTGAGATGATGGAGGCGCTGGACGCCGGTTGGCGCATGTCGCAAAGGCTCAAGAAAGTCACGACAGAGACGCGGGACCTTTTTCGCAGACCCCTTGATGCGGGTGAGCTTGCGCCTTTCGATACGGCCGTGATCGACCCCCCGCGCGCCGGGGCCGAAGCACAAACCCGGCATTTCATAGGCTCTAACATCGCCCGAGTCGCTTTTGTGTCCTGCAACCCCGTGACTTTCGCGCGTGATGCAAAACTGCTCATTGATGGTGGATACCGCTTGAATTGGGTCACAGTCGTGGATCAATTCCGCTGGTCCCCTCATGTGGAGCTTGCAGCCAGCTTCACCCGGACCGATATGAGCGTCTAACACGCGACAAGGACGGGACAATGCGCGCACAACTCGAAGCTTTTTTGGAACGCCCGATCGTGCGCAACGGGATCATCGGCGTCATTCTGTTCAATGCCGTCCTTTTGGGGATGGAGACCTCCCAACAGTTGATGGCGTCCTTTGGATCTTTGATCCTTGCGCTTGATAAGCTGTGCCTTGCCATTTTCGTGGTTGAGCTTGTTCTTAAGCTGATTGCCTATGGCGGGCGGTTCTTCAAATCCGGCTGGAACCTCTTTGACTTCGCAATCATCGCGGTGTCATTGGTGCCTGCGACGCAAGGCTTCTCCGTTCTGCGGGCGCTGCGCATTTTGCGGGTCCTGCGCGTTATCTCCGCCGCACCCCGCCTACGCCGGGTGGTCGAAGGTTTCGTGACTGCCCTGCCCGGCATGGGATCGGTTTTCCTCTTGATGGGGATCATCTTCTATATCGGTGCGGTCATGGCGACCAAGCTGTTTGGCACGCAATTTCCGGATTGGTTCGGCAGCCTTGGCGCGTCGGCCTATTCGCTGTTTCAGATCATGACGCTGGAAAGCTGGTCCATGGGCATTGTCCGCCCGGTGATGGAGGTTTACCCCTACGCGTGGCTCTTCTTTGTGCCGTTCATCATGGTGACAACCTTCGCCGTGGTGAACTTGCTGGTTGGTCTAATTGTGAATTCCATGCAAGACGCGCATTCGGCTGAGGAAAACGAGCGCACGGACGCCTATCGCGACAAGGTGCTGGCCCGGCTTGAGGCGATCGAGAAACGGTTGGATAAGTCCTAGTCCACTGCCCTGTTTTGCTGTATGCGAACGGCAAAACAAAAAACATTCGGGCACGGGCAGATAATGCGTTTTTTGAAACTCATCACAGTGATGGCGGTGTTGGTGACGCTTTCGGCGTGCTCCCCATCGAAATTCAAGACTTATAACGGGCCAGAGGTCACGCGGATTTTCGTCTACAAGGAACGTCGCGAGATGTTCCTGATGCATCATGACCAGATTCTGAAAAAGTATGACTTCGACCTTGGTTTCGCGCCGGAAGGCGACAAGAAGATCGAAGGGGACGGCAAAACGCCCGAGGGCAACTACACAATTGACCGCCGGAACCCCAACAGCCGGTTCCACCTGTCAATCGGGATCGACTATCCCAATGCCGAAGACCGCCTGGAAGCGTTTCTGCTTGGGGAAAAGCCCGGGGGCGATATCTTCATCCATGGCCGTGGGCCTGACATCAAAAACCCTAAATCTGATTGGACTTGGGGCTGTATCGCGGTCACCGACCGGGAAATGGAGGATATCTACGCCATGGTGCCGAACGGAACGCCGATTACAATCCTGCCTTAACCACGGGCCGGTGGGCCCTGGTCTGCCGGTGGATTCGGTGTAACGACAGGCGCCGAACGTGCCGGATTGCCCATTACAAGCGTCCACCAGATCTTGCCGTTGGGTTCTTGGAACCAGGCAAAACCCAGATCGCGTGCGTTGGGATCAAGGATTGTGCGGCGCGTGTCGGGCTTCTGCATCCAGGCAGCCAGCGTATCCAGATCGCTCTCATAGGTTTCCGAAATATTCTCGCCCACAAGCGCTCCGGTATAGCCGACGCGACGAACACGGTCTAAAGGCGACGATCCGTCAGACCCGAAGTGCCACGGACGGTTCTGGACCGACATATCGCGGGAATGGGTGGCGGCAGCGGCATTTAGCTGCGCGTTCAGTTCGACTGGGCCAACATTGGCGTTCTGGCGGATCACATTGATCGAATCGAGAACGCGGAATTGAATGCGATTGCTCTCGCGCGCGGTGATCTTGAAATTTCCGCGCCGTTCCTGTGCGCCGCTTGATGTCCCGCTGGGTGCTGTGCAAGCCGACAGCACGAAAAGAGACGAGACAAGA
The DNA here is from genome assembly GCA_038532735.1 of Pseudomonadota bacterium. Lineage (GTDB taxonomy): Bacteria > Pseudomonadota > Alphaproteobacteria > Rhodobacterales > Rhodobacteraceae > JAHTBL01. The sequence continues at coordinate 222,824 of JBCBAC010000001.1, read as the reverse complement.
ATAAGTGTAAGACGCAACATTTGCCCACCTGACCGAAGTTTCCGGAAATCCCTATCGTAAGGCCGTTGCAGATCAAACCCGCTTTCATTTGAAATCGGCGATCTAACGCTTCTTTGATTTGCGACTGAGGCTTTCCGGTCATATGTCTGCATCAATTAACCGTGAAGAGGGAGTGACCCGATGGCCAACTCATTCGACAGACGTGCATTTCTTGCTACCGGAGCCGCCGCGTTGGGCGCTGGTGCTGTTCCTGCACGCGCGCAAACCGAGAACACCACGCAAATGGAGGAGCCGGTCGAGATCGTGCGCCGTAACATCTCGTCGTTCCGGTCTCTGGACTGGCGCCCCTATTTCAGCAATCTCAAAGGGGGCGCGTGTCTGGTGGACACAACGTCACGCGCGTTGCATTTTTGGTCCGCAGATCAGTCGATCTACAAGCTCTACCCGACTTCGGTGCCGCTGACCGATGATCTGACGCGCACGGGACGGACGAGTGTTGTACGCAAGGTCGAGGGCCCAAGCTGGCGCCCGACCCCAGCCATGAAGAAGCGCAATCCCGAATGGCCGGACTTTGTTGGTCCAGGCCCTGACAATCCGTTGGGCACGCACGCGCTTTACCTGTCTTGGACATATTATCGAATCCATGGGACACATGACACGCGCAAAATCGGGCGCAGATCGTCCAACGGCTGTATCGGCCTTTATAATGAGCATATCCAAGAGCTTTACGCGCTGACCGGCGTGGGTACACAAGTGTTGCTTATTTGACGACATGGCGTGTTCTGGGCGGGAAGATGGCCAAGATGGGTTTGCATTTGCCAAAACTTCCTGCTTAGAAGGCCTTACGAGGTACAGTCTTGGGTGCCTGCACGTCCTCAATGAACAACGTGCTCAGGCAATATCTGGAGGTTAACATGAAGAAACTTGTTCTCGCTGCTGCGTTTACCGCTGCTGCTTCCACCGCTTATGCAGGTGCAATGTCGGATCCCATCGTGGAGCCCGAAGTGATCGTTGAAGAGCAGTCCGGCACTTCCGCTGGCGGCATCATCATCCCGCTTCTGCTGCTGGCAATCGTGGCTGCTGCTGCATCCAGCTAAGTTTAGCGACATACTACTCAAAAAGGCGGTGGAGTTTTCCACCGCCTTTTTTATTTGTCGAACAGCATCACGCCCTCAGATCTGCTTTGGGTTTGTGTGAATGGGACCGTTGATCGTTACGTCCACGCCTGTTCTGATCAAAACCCTGTATTGCGTCAGGGCTCTCGAACAGAACACTTTTCAAAGCACATGACATCGCCTGCCAATCAGGGGCGCTTCAACCAACCTGCAAGATTGTCGTCAATCACGGATGACAGAGCCTCAATATGCGCATCATCATCGTTGAGGCAGGGAATATAGGTAAACTCTTCGCCGCCCGCCTCTTCGAAACTTTCCTTGATCTCTTCGTTGATCTCTTCCAGCGTCTCGATGCAATCGGCCGAGAAGGCAGGCGCGCATACGGCGATCTTCTTCTTGCCTTCTTCAGCAAGACGCGCGACCTCTTCCACCGTGTAGGGCTTCAGCCACTCTTCGGGGCCAAACCGGCTTTGGAATGTCGTCACGATATCAGTATCGGCCCAGCCTAGACGCTCTTTCAAAAGGCGCGTCGTTTTCTGACATTGGCAGTGATAGGGGTCGCCTTCCATCAGGTAGCGCTTAGGCACACCGTGATATGAGCACACCAAGATATCGGGCTTGCTCTCCATCTCTGCATAAGTGCGCTCAATGGATTGGGCGAGGGCGTCGATATATTTTGGGTTATCGAAATAAGCCGGAACCGTGCGGACAGCCGGCTGCCACTTTTCATGGGTCAGAGAACGGAAAAACTCGTCATTCGCCGTGGCCGAGGTCGCGCCGGCATAATGCGGGTAGAGCGGGAAGAAGAGGATGCGCTGACATCCAGCCTCCCGCATGGCGCGCACCTTGGATTTGGTCGAGGGATTGCCGTAGCGCATGCAGAAATCAACCATAACTTGATCGCCGTACCGCTCATGCATCGCGTCTTTGATCTTGGCCGTCTGATCCTTGGTGATCGTCATCAGCGGGCTCTCGCCCGCCTCATGGTTCCAGATCGATTTGTACGCCGCCCCTGATGAGAACGGACGCTTCGTCAAAATGATCAACTGCAGCAGTGGTTGCCAGATCCAAGGCGAGTAATCGATGACCCGGCGGTCGGACAAAAACTCGTTCAGATACCGGCGCATGGACCAGTAGTCGTAATTGTCGGGAGTCCCAAGGTTTGCCAACAAGATACCTGTGCGCGCAGGCGGCACCTTCGGGTGATCCGCGTCTGCATGGATGGGGCAAGTCGCCTCCATCGGGGCAAGGTCCGTCAAGGCAGCGCTGGATTTGGCATCGAGCATCATGAGGTTCCGATATCAGATATGAATATGAGTGTGCAGTTAATTACTTATACGGGGCCGTCAATCATTTGGATGAGTCAGGCGGATCGTCTGCGGGTATTTCCACCGTTCCTAGCGCATCCGCAAGGCGATGTTTGGCCGACCCGGGGCGCAGGGGTTTCTGTTGGCTTTCATCCGGGGCCCAGCCTGAGAGAAAAATCAGCTCAAACGTGGCAGTGATCCGATCCCCTTCCGCAGCGAAATGGTCTTGATAGAGGCGCTTTGCTTCCAATAGCACATCTCGGCGCAGCGGCGCACGGTCGCGCAGGGACAGGGCGTTCGTCTCGCCCATGCGCCGCAGGTCATGCATCAGATGCAGCGCGCTTTGATAGGACACTTGAAGCGGCGCTGTGTCGGCGACGGGTAACGCAAGTCCCGCCCGTTGAAGCAGCCCGCCAAGGTCGCGCACCTCGCCCATAGGAGCGACACGAGGCGACAAACCGCCGCGCAGCGCGGTCTCGGCCTGGGCCAGCACACTGCGCAATTCGCTCAGGGTCTGCCCGCCCAGACAAACGCCCAGAAACAGCCCATCGCGCTTCAGGGCCCGCCGACATTGCACAAGCTGGCCCACCGGATCATTGGCCCAATGCAAGGCCATGGCATGCACCACCAGATCGAAGACACCAACCTCCAGATCAAGCGTATCGGTGTCGGGCACAATTCGGGCGCCGGGAAAGCGATCCTCCCAAAATTGGGGAAAACCTGTGACGACTGCGATGTTGGTAAACGTCCTGTTAACCTCTTGCAGTCTTTCATGAAGCTCATCCGCGGCTTGCGCGTGCAGGAAAAGATCGTCCGGGCTGCTGACCCGCGCACGGTGTTTCAAAAGTGCAGGTCGGTCGGTGAGGCTAGGGGTGTCTGTCATGCCCTGCTATGTAGAAGGGACTGGCCATGATGCAAAGCGTGCTGCGCCTCTTATATCCGGCGCAATGCCTGACCTGCGACGCACTTGTTGAGCTCGATCACGGGCTGTGCGGCGAATGCTGGCATGGCGCGCATTTCATCACCGGGCTCGTCTGTGATTGCTGCGGTGTGCCCTTGCCAGGCGAAGAGAGCGAAGAGGTTCTGTGCGATGACTGTATGGTCATCGCCCGCCCCTGGACACGGGGACGCGCGGCGTTTCTCTATTCGGAGACGGGGCGCAAGCTGGTTCTGGCGCTCAAACATGGCGATCGCACGGACCTTGCCCCACCGGCTGCGCGTTGGTTGGCTGCTGCCGCGCGTGATTTGCTTATGCCAGAGACGCTTCTCGTGCCTGTTCCATTGCATTGGCGGCGGCGCGTGCAGCGCCGCTATAACCAGTCGGCGGAGCTTGCCCGTGCCCTGAGCAAGCTCACTGGTTCTCCCTTTCGACCTGACCTTCTGGAACGGCGCAAGCTGACCAGATCACTCGATGGGCTAACCCGTGAGGCGCGCTTCGAAGTGTTGAGCGGGGCGATAGATGTGCCCACTGGCAAGGAAGCGGAGATTGCCGGGAAAGACGTGCTTTTGATCGATGATGTGATGACGTCTGGCGCAACACTTGCAGCCTGCGCCGAGGCGCTGAACGCTGCCGGTGTGGCAAACGTAAATGTCACGGTTCTGGCGCGCGTTGCAAAAGACACCTAAATGTCTAGGGTCGCGCCGAAATGGCGCGGCACTGAAAAGGACAGTCTGATGCAACCGATTGAGATTTACACATCGCCTTTGTGCGGCTTTTGCCATGCCGCCAAGCGGCTCTTGACCCAGAAAGGCGCGAGCTTTTCCGAGATTGACGTGCTGCGCGACCCCTCCAAAAAGCCTGAGATGATCAAACGGGCGAATGGCGGACGCACGGTCCCTCAGATTTTTATCGGGGATGTGCATGTCGGCGGTTGTGACGATCTTTATGCGTTGGAGAAGGCCGGTAAGCTGGACGCCTTGTTGAAGGCGTAAATGCTGAAAACGGCTCTAATCCAGCTGAATTCGGGCGATATGCCCTCTGAAAACCTGCCTGTGACACAGGAATTTATTGCGCAGGCTGCCGGGCAAGACGCGCGTTTCGTGCTGACGCCAGAGGTGACCAACTGTGTCTCTGCCTCCCGCGCGCATCAGGTGGCGGTTTTGCAGACCGAGGCTGAGGATCAGACGCTGGCCGCTTTGCGGACGCAGGCGGAGGCGCTGGGCATCTGGCTGCTTATCGGATCGCTTGCGTTGAAGACGGGGGATGCCGATGGCCGTTTCGCCAACCGCTCTTTCCTGATTGCGCCGGATGGCGGGATCGCCGCGCGCTATAACAAGATGCATATGTTCGACGTCACCGTGTCCGAGACAGAGACCTACCGCGAATCGAAGGGCTACCGTCCCGGTGATCGGGCTGTCCTTGCAGACATTTCGGGCGTGAAGGTCGGCCTGTCGATCTGCTATGATATCCGCTTCCCCTATCTCTATCGCGCGTTGGCGCAAGGCGGGGCGCAGGTTCTGACCGCGCCGTCCGCGTTTTCAACGGCTACTGGCCCGGCTCATTGGGAGCCGCTTTTGAAAGCCCGTGCTATTGAGACCGGCAGTTTCGTTCTGGCCCCTGCACAAACCGGGCGCCACGCAGCCACCACCGGCAAAACGCGCGAGACCTATGGGCATTCACTGGCCATTTCCCCTTGGGGTGAAATTTTAAGCGATGCCGGCATAGAACCCGGTATATCTCTGATTTCTCTAGACCTTTCCCAAGTGCAGGCGGTAAGAAACAGCATCCCGTCCCTGACGCATACGCGCAGCTTTGCAGGTCCATGATGAGTGACAAAAGCGACCCTTTGGCTATTGCTCTGTTCAGTGAAATCCTGATGACAGAGCAATTGACCCGGAACCGCATTTCGCGCGTTCTGCCAAAGGGAATGGAACTGTCGCATTTCTCTGTTCTGAACCATCTGGCGCATGTCGGCGGAGAGCGGTCTCCGGCGCAGTTGGCCAAGGCCTTTCACCTGACGCGTGGGGCGATGACCAACACGCTAAACAAGCTGGAATGGGCAGGCTATGTGCATATCCGGCCCGATTGGGATGACGCGCGCCGGAAGATGGTGGCGATCAGCCCGGCAGGCCGGAAAGCGCGGGACGCCGCGCTTGAGATCATCTCGCCGCTCATTACCGATGTGGTGCGCGACCTGGGCCCTGAAAAGGTGCGCGCGACGGTTCCGATCCTCCGCACGCTCCGCAACAATCTTGCGGGCGAGGATTAAGGCTTCACGCTTGTGGTGACGTAATTCACGCTCAGATCTTTTTCCGAGATCGACCAGGTCCACGCCACTGGATTGAATACGAACCCCTTGCGATCGACCGGATCAAAGCCCGCTTTTGTGAGCAGATCGAACAGCTCATCCGGGGTGATGAATTTCGACCAATCATGTGTGCCTTTGGGCAGCCAGCGCATGATGTGTTCTGCCCCGAAAATCGCAAGCACATAGCTTTTCGGATTGCGGTTCAGGGTAGAGCAGATGTGCAGGCCCCCACTTTTCAGCAAGGTCTGACACGCGGTCAGAAAGGCCAGCGGATCGGCAACATGCTCCACGACTTCCATGTTCAGGACGACGTCAAATTGTTCTCCTGCTGCGGCCATCGCCTCGGCCGTGGTATGGCGGTAGTCGATCTCAAGACCAGACTGGGCGGCGTGAACTTTTGCGACAGGGATGTTACCTTCGGCAGCATCAGCGCCGACGACCGTGGCCCCGAGCCGCGCCATCGGTTCCGACAACAGCCCCCCGCCACAGCCAATATCGAGGATGCGCAGACCTGCAAGCGGGGCCGTCTCGTTCAGGTCGCGGTCAAATTCGGCGGCGATCTGGGCGGTGATATAGTCCAGACGGCAGGGATTGAGCATGTGCAACGGCTTGAACTTGCCGTTCGGGTCCCACCATTCCGCGGCCATCGCCTCAAATTTGGCGACTTCTGAGGCATCCACGGTGTTTTGCGTCTGGGTCACGTATCTTTCTTCCTGTGCTGGATGGCAGAACCTTTTGCTGCGTTATATAGGATCAGTATGGACAAATTCTCTGGCCAAAAGAGCGCAGCTCAATTCCTGTATCCGCCGATTGATCCCTTTGATCAACGGACGTTTGATGTAGGCGATGGCCACCGCATCTATATGGAACAATGCGGCAACCCTGATGGTATTCCTGTGATCGTGCTGCATGGTGGCCCGGGTGGCGGCTGCAGCCCTGCGATGCGGCGTTACTTTGATCCTGCTGTTTACCGGATTGTGCTGTTTGATCAGCGTGGTTGCGGACGCTCGAAGCCTCATGCGAGCATCAAAGACAATACGACCTGGCATCTGGTCCGCGATATCGAGGCGATCCGCGAGGCGCTTGAGATTGACCGCTGGATTGTCTTCGGCGGGAGCTGGGGCGCCACGCTGGCCTTGATCTATGCGCAGACTCATCCGGAGCGTGCCGCCTATCTGGCGCTGCGCGGTGTCTTTCTGGCGACGCAGGCGGAACTGGATTGGTTCTATCAGGGCGGTGCCGGGCAGTTTTGGCCTGATTTGTGGCAGCGGTTCGTTGATCTGATCCCCGAGGATGAGCGCTTTGACATGATCGCGGCGTATAATCGGCGCCTCTTTTCCGGCGATCTGATGATGGAAACGCGGTATGCCCGCGCCTGGGCTGCTTGGGAGAATGCCCTTGCCTCCATCGATAACACAGGTGCGACCGGTGACAGCCCTGCGGATTACGCGCGGGCGTTTGCGCGGCTCGAAAATCATTACTTCACGAACAAGGCGTTTCTTGAGGAAGACGGCCAGATCCTGAAAAATGCATCGCTTTTGAAGGATATTCCCGGCAAGATTGTGCAAGGGCGGTATGACATGATTTGTCCACCGCATTCCGCTTATGCCTTGTCAAAGGTCTGGCCGCGGTGTGAAATGAAGATGGTCCCGAAAGCAGGGCATGCGCTGTCTGAACCCGGGATCAGCGCAGAGTTGGTTCGAACGATGGACGTTCTGCGCGACCAATCCAAGAGGCTTGGTCTGTAACGACTTTTTCTTGGTCGGCATGTTTTCGCCCGTTACTCTATCGTCCGAATCAGGTGGACCTCTCTTTTGAGCTTGAAGCACAGACATATTTCCCGACGGAGCCTGCTGACCTCTGGTGCGCTCGCTGGTGTGCTCGCGGCCACCGGTGTGCCTTTGCAGGCGCAGCCCAAACGGGGCGGCACGTTGCGACTGGGTCTGGAGAGCGATGGCATCCGCAACTGGGACGCGCGCCGGTCTTTTGATCCGCTGATGCGGGTCGCTGCGCAAGGGTGCGTTTTTGACTGTCTGACTGAGGTCACCGCGCAGGGTCAGCTTGTCGGCGAATTGGCGGAAAGTTGGGAAGGCTCTGCGGATGCGAAAGTGTGGACGTTCACGCTACGCTCTGGGGTGACGTTCCACAACGGACGCCCCTTTGGCGCTGATGACGTTGTTGAGACGTTCCTCTTTTATCAAAGCGACAAGGATGGCGCGGCGATCCCGTTTGCCTGCCAGATGGCCGATATCCAGAAGCTGGGCGATCGTAAGGTGCGCATCACGCTGGAGGAGCCAAACGCGGATTTCCCGTTCTTGCTCGCTGATCCGCAGATGATGATCTATCCCGCCCGGCAGATGGGCGAAGCGATCACGCGTGGTATCGGGACTGGGCTCTACCGTGTCGCCAACAAAGACGACGGGATTTTGCGGCTGGAACGCGTTGTGGGCCATTACAAGGACGGTAAGGCGGGTTGGTTTGATGCAGTTGAACTGCATCCGATCTCAGACAGCAATGCGCGGATGACGGCCCTCCTGACCGATCAGGTGGATGCGGTGGGCGACGTGCCCTTCGATGCGATCCCTTATCTCCAAGGTCGTGACGACATTGACCTTGCTGTGGCCCGCGGCACCCGCCACATGGTGCTGGATCCCGAGGAAATGGGCGCACCACGGGAAGTGCTGCGTCAGGAGATTGACCGTGAGGGCATCGTAAGCGAGCTTCTGCATGGCTACGGCTCTGTTGCGCAGGATCATCCGATTGGGCCCGGCAACACATATTACACCGAGATTGAGGTGCCTGCCTCGCAAGGTCCGAAGCTATTGCTGAAGGACCTATCGCGCGTATCCTTCCGTGATGGGCGCATGACAGAGGATTGGATGTTCTCCACCCTGAAACATCCGGACACGCCGCGCTTCAAAGCCTTGCTTAAAGAAGCGCGCGCGACGACCGACAGCAAGCGCCGGGCTCAGATTTATGCAGAGATGCAAAAGATCACGGCAGAGGAAGGTGTTGAAGTGATCCCGGCTTTTGCGGATTATGTGGACGCTTATCGCAAGACGCTGGCGCATCCCGAAACGTTGGGCGCGCTGGCCGCCCTAGACAGCAGCAGGATCGCAGAACGCTGGTGGTTCGCCTAAGGGCTTGCAGACTCACTGACGGGTCCGTATATGCATCTCAACAGCGGCGCGCTGGGGTCCAAACCTGACGCTCCACCGGAAATTGTGACGGGCCGCGCGCCCGTTTTTTTGTGCTTATGCGAAAGCCTGAGATGTCTGATCTGATCGCCAAAGCTGCCATCGACAAACGTATGGCTGAAATCCTGACCCCCGTGATTGAGGGTCTGGGCTTTGAACTAGTGCGCGTCCGTCTGATGAGCGGCAAGGAAAGCACGCTGCAACTGATGGTGCAGCGGCCTGATGGTGCGATTGAGGTCGATGAATGCGCGCAGATCAGCACAGCGGTGTCTGCTGTTCTGGACGTCGAAGACCCGATTTTGGATGCCTACACGCTTGAGGTCTCCAGCCCCGGGATCGACCGGCCCCTGACCCGGCTCAAGGACTTTGAGCAGTGGGAAGGGTATGAGGCCAAGATTGAGACGACCGAGCTGATTGATGGCCGTCGCCGCTTCAAGGGCGAGCTGGCCGGGATCGACGGTGATGAGGTTCTCATCAACATCTCCGAAGGCACAATCGGTTTGCAGTTTGACTGGCTGTCGGACGCCAAGCTGGTGCTGACCGATGATCTGATTAAAGAGATGCTGAAGCAGCGCAAAGCCGCTGGCATCGTGAACGAAGACGACTTCGACGCAATCGAAGAAGAAACCCAGACCCAAGGGTCCAAGGAGGACTGACAATGGCGATCACTTCCGCAAACCAGCTGGAGCTGCTCCAAACTGCCGAGGCCGTGGCCCGTGAAAAGATGATCGACCCCGCACTGGTGGTCGAAGCGATGGAAGAAAGCCTCGCCCGTGCGGCGAAGTCGCGTTACGGCAGCGAGATGGACATCCGCGTGTCCATCGACCGCAAGACGGGTCGCGCAACATTCACCCGCGTCCGCACTGTCGTGGATGAGGAAGAACTTGAAAATTATCAGGCCGAGATGACCGTTGAGCAGGCCAAGCAATATCTTGAGAACCCTGCCGTTGGTGACACCTTTGTCGAAGAAGTCCCCCCGGTTGAAATGGGCCGTATTGCCGCTCAATCCGCCAAGCAGGTTATCCTTCAGAAGGTTCGGGAAGCCGAACGCGACCGCCAGTTCGAAGAGTTCAAGGACCGCGCTGGCACCATCATCAACGGTCAGGTCAAGCGCGAAGAATATGGCAACGTCATCGTTGACGTGGGCAGTGGCGAAGCTGTTCTGCGCCGGAACGAGAAGATCGGCCGCGAAAGCTATCGTCCGAATGACCGGATCCGCTGCTACATCAAGGATGTCCGCCGCGAAGTGCGCGGCCCGCAGATTTTCCTGAGCCGCACCGCGCCGGAATTCATGGCCGAACTGTTCAAGATGGAAGTTCCGGAAATCTATGATGGCATCATCGAGATCAAGGCGGTTGCCCGTGACCCGGGCTCGCGCGCCAAGATCGCTGTCATCAGCTATGACGGTTCGATTGATCCTGTTGGCGCTTGTGTGGGTATGCGCGGCAGCCGTGTGCAGGCCGTTGTGAACGAGCTTCAGGGCGAAAAGATCGACATCATTCCGTGGAATGAAGATCAGCCGACCTTCCTTGTGAATGCGTTGCAGCCTGCCGAAGTCACGAAAGTGGTTCTGGATGAAGAAGCCGAGCGGATCGAAGTGGTCGTGCCTGATGAGCAGCTGAGCCTCGCTATTGGTCGTCGCGGTCAGAACGTGCGTCTGGCGTCGCAGCTGACCGGTCTGGATATCGACATCATGACCGAAGAAGAGGAAAGCGCACGCCGTCAGGCCGAATTCGAAGAGCGCACCAAACTCTTCATGGATACGCTCGATCTGGATGAGTTCTTTGCGCAACTGCTGGTCTCCGAAGGCTTCACCTCGCTCGAAGAAGTCGCTTACGTTGAAGTCGACGAGCTGTTGGTCATCGACGGTGTTGACGAAGGTACCGCAGGCGAGTTGCAGGCCCGTGCCCGCGACCATCTGGAAGCCCAGAACGCGAAAGCACTGGAGAACGCAAAAGCGCTGGGCGCAGAGGACAGCCTTATTGCATTCGAGGGCCTCTCTCCCCAAATGGTAGAGGCATTGGCCGAAGATGGCGTGAAAACGCTGGAAGACTTCGCGACCTGTGCCGACTGGGAACTGGCCGGTGGCTGGACCACGGTCGATGGTCAGCGCGTCAAGGATGACGGCGTGCTTGAAAAGTTCGATGTCTCGTTGGAAGAAGCTCAGAACATGGTGATGACCGCACGGGTCATGCTGGGTTGGGTCGATCCCGAAGATCTGGTGGCCGATCAATCCGAAGCGGATGCCGAAGGCGAAGAAGCACAGGAGGCCGAGGCCTGATCGCAGGCCTCGGGGTCTGTCGATGGGTCGCGGTGGGCGCGATAAGGATCGAAGCGAGGCGGAGCGGAAATGCATCGCCACGGGAGAGGTCCAGCCAAAGGAAGGGCTGATCCGTTTTGTGGTCGGCCCGGACGCGCAGATCGTGGCCGATATTCTTGAGAAGCTGCCCGGTCGCGGTATTTGGGTGTCGGCCAATCGCGCGGCGCTTGAGACGGCGATCAAGAAGGGCCTTTTTGCTCGTGGGGCCAAACAAGCGGTTCAAGTGCCGGATGATCTGCTGACGCAGGTTGAGGCGCAACTTGCGACCCGCGTCGTTAATCTGGTCGCTCTGGCGCGGAAATCCGGGGCTGCGGTGTGTGGGTTCGAAAAGGTCAAAGGTATGCTGGCTGATGGGCGTGCCAAGGTTCTGCTTCAGGCCAGCGATGGTTCGGAGCGGGGAAAGACGAAACTGTGGACGCCCGAAGGCGGACGCTATTTTGGCGTTTTGACTGCGTCAGAATTGGGTTTGGCATTTGGGCGGCAAAGTGTGATACATAGCGCGCTCTCGACTGGTGGACTCGCAACACGTGTTGTAGAGGAAGCCTCAAAGCTGAAAGGCGTCCGAGAGACAGCCGCCATTTATGACGGCGAGAAAGACGGCGAACTGCGCCGGAAAGGTAAGACTGCTAGATGAGCGAAGACGACGGCAAAAAGACACTTGGTCTGCGTGGCGGGGCCCGTCCGGGCAACGTAAAGCAAAGCTTTAGCCACGGACGCACGAAGAATGTCGTGGTGGAAACCAAACGCAAGCGCGTGGTGGTGCCCAAGCCGGGTGCGGGAAATGCACCAGCTCCGACCGTTGGGGGGGATCCCTCCCGGCGGCCTGCGGGTATTTCCGATAACGAAATGGACCGCCGCCTGAAGGCGCTGCAAGCGGCCAAGGCGCGCGAGGCGGAGGATGCCGCCAAGCGTGAAGCGGCCGAGAAGGAGCGCGCGGAAGAGCGTGCCCGCCGCCGCGAGGAAGCGGAAGCGAAAGAGCGCGAAGAGCAGGAGCGCGCAGAGCGCGCGAAGGCCCGCGCCGAAGAAGACGAGCGCAAGAAGCGCGAGATGGAAGAGGCTGCGAAACTGGCCGCAGCCGCTCCGCCCCCGGCTGAGGATTCGCCGCGCGGGAAATCTGCGGCTGCACCGGCGCGCAAGGCACCGACACGCGAAGAGCCTCAGAAGGCCAACCGCAACAAGGGCCGCGAAGACAATCGTCGTTCCGGTAAACTGACGCTGAACCAGGCGCTGTCGGGTGGCGAAGGTGGGCGTCAACGCTCCATGGCAGCGATGAAGCGCAAGCAAGAGCGTGCCCGGCAGAAAGCCATGGGTGGTTCGGTTGAGCGCGAAAAGGTTGTGCGTGACGTGCAATTGCCCGAGGCGATTGTCGTGCAAGAACTGGCCAACCGTATGGCAGAGCGTGTGGCGGATGTCGTCAAGGCGCTGATGACCAACGGGATCATGGCGACGCAAAACCAGACGATTGACGCCGACACTGCTGAACTGATCATCGAAGAGTTTGGCCACAAGGTTGTGCGCGTCTCCGATGCGGACGTCGAAGATGTGATCACGCAGGTTGAAGACGACGAGAAAGATCTTGAGCCGCGGCCTCCGGTCATCACCGTGATGGGTCACGTAGACCACGGTAAAACGTCGCTGCTGGACGCGATCCGGAATGCGAAAGTGGTCGCTGGCGAAGCTGGCGGGATCACCCAGCATATCGGCGCCTATCAGGTGGAGCAGGACGGCACGAAGCTGACTTTCCTTGATACACCTGGCCACGCGGCGTTTACGTCGATGCGGGCGCGTGGTGCGCAGGTGACTGATATCGTTGTGCTTGTTGTGGCTGCCGATGACGCTGTGATGCCGCAGACGATTGAGGCCATCAACCACGCGAAAGCGGCGCAAGTGCCGATGATCGTGGCGATCAACAAGATCGACCGCCCGGCGGCGGATGCCAACAAGGTCCGCACTGACCTGCTGCAACACGAGGTGATCGTGGAGCAGATGTCAGGTGAAGTGCAGGATGTTGAGGTCTCTGCCATCAACGGTACGGGTCTTGAGGAATTGCTTGAAGCGATCTCGCTCCAGTCGGAACTGCTTGAGCTGAAAGCCAATCCCGATCGCTCTGCCATGGGCGCCGTGATCGAGGCGCAGCTTGACGTGGGTCGCGGCCCGGTTGCGACTGTTCTGGTGCAAAACGGCACGCTCAAGAAAGGCGATATCTTCGTTGTGGGCGAGCAGTGGGGCAAGGTCCGCGCGTTGATCAACGATCAGGGCGACCGTGTCGACGAGGCTGGCCCCTCGGTCCCGGTCGAGGTGCTTGGTCTGAACGGCACGCCCGAAGCGGGTGACGTTCTGAACGTTGTCGACACCGAAGCGCAAGCCCGTGAGATTGCTGAATATCGCGAGAAAGCCGCGAAAGAGAAGCGCGCCGCCGCTGGTGCTGCAACGTCCCTTGAGCAGCTGATGGCGAAGGCCAAGGAAGATGAGAACGTCACCGAAATGCCGATCCTCGTGAAGGCAGACGTGCAGGGCTCTTCCGAGGCGATCGTTCAGGCGATGGAGAAGATCGGCAACGAAGAGGTCCGCGTGCGCGTGCTGCATTCCGGTGTGGGTGCGATTACCGAGACGGATATCGGCCTGGCCGAAGCCTCTGGCGCGCCGGTCTTCGGGTTTAATGTGCGTGCAAACGCATCGGCCCGGAACACCGCAAACCAGAAAGGTGTCGAGATTCGCTATTATTCGGTGATCTATGACCTTGTGGACGACGTGAAAGCGGCCGCCAGCGGTCTGCTGAGCGCCGAAATTCGCGAGAACTTCATCGGGTATGCCGAGATCAAGGAAGTCTTCAAAGTCACGGGCGTCGGCAAGGTTGCCGGTTGTTTGGTCACTGAAGGCGTCGCGCGTCGCTCCGCCGGTGTGCGTTTGCTGCGCGACAACGTCGTGATCCACGAAGGCACGCTGAAAACGCTCAAGCGCTTCAAGGATGAGGTTGCCGAAGTGCAGTCCGGCCAGGAATGCGGCATGGCGTTCGAGAATTATGACGATATCCGCCCGCAGGACGTCATTGAGATTTTCGAGCGCGAAGAGGTCGAGCGCACGCTCGATTGATCTTTCACCGATATAACACGAAAAAAGGGACGACCGTTTGGCCGTCCCTTTTCCTTTGATACGAGGGTCTTCTTACTGGTTACGAGGCCTAGTTGGTAACGGGTATTCCCGTAAACGTACGGTCACCCACGCGGACAAGAATTTTCCCGCATGACAATGCGCGCACAAACGTTCCTTGCACAGACACGCAGCTGCCCAGTGTGATTGTTTTCAGCATCTCAAATCCTCCCCAGAGCTTGGTGCTTGAACAAATGTAGCGAAACGATGTTTATAAATCACCTGAAAAGTGTGCAAATTTTGCCTACTATCGCGCGAAAATATGGCGAAACAGAATGTTTCTAGAGCCAATCACGCAGAATCGGGATCAGGGGGATGTCTGCTTCCGGCATTGGATAGCTCTTTAAATCCTGAGGTTTCACCCATTTGAGCGCCTGATTCTCTCGGGATTGTGGCGTGCCGTCCCATTTGCGGCAGGCAAAGAGCGGCATCAGCAGGTGAAAATTGTCATAAGAATGGCTGGCGAATGTCAGCGGGGCCAGACAGCTTTCCCACGTGTTGATCCCCAGTTCTTCCTCAAGCTCGCGGATCAAGGCGTGCTCTGGCGTTTCGCCCGCCTCGACCTTGCCGCCGGGAAACTCCCAGAGCCCCGCCATGGATTTGCCCTCTGGGCGCTGGGCCAAAAGCACGCGCCCGTCGGGATCAATCAGCGCAACGGCTGAGACAAGGACGGTTTTCACGACCGGTAATCCGCGTTGATCGTGATGTAGCCATGGGTCAGATCGCAGGTCCACACCGTGGCGGAGGATTGGCCCATCCCGAGGTCCGTGCAGATCACGAGGCTGTCGTTCTTCATGTACGCCGCGCCGTCCTCTTCCTTGTAGTTTGGGCTGACCCAACCATTCTCGGCCACTTGGATGTCGCCGAACGCGATGCTCAGCCGGTCGCGATCCGCGGCAGCGCCTGACTTGCCGACGGCCATCACGACGCGGCCCCAGTTTGGGTCTTCGCCGGCGAGTGCGGTCTTCACCAAGGGAGAGTTCGCGATGGAGAAGGCGACCTTCTTGGCATCCTCGTCACTTTCCGCCCCTTTGACGCGGATTTCCACAAACTTCGTGGCACCTTCGCCGTCCTTCACGACCTGATGCGCCAGATCGAGCATCACATCGTAAAGCGCGGCTCGGAAGGCGACGCTGGTGCAGTTCACTTCGACACCCGAAGCCCCGGTCGCGGCGATCAGGACCGAGTCGGATGTTGATGTGTCGCTGTCCACAGTGATGCAGTTGAACGTCGTGTCGGACACATCGCGCACCATGCGTTGCAGATCGCCTTGCGGGATTTTCGCATCGGTGAAGAGATATACCAGCATCGTCGCCATATCCGGCGCGATCATGCCAGAGCCTTTGGCGATGCCGACGATGCTGATGATCTCGCCGTCAATGACCAGCTCTTCGCTGGCGCCCTTTGCGAAGGTATCCGTTGTGCGGATTGCGTCTGCAGCGGCGGAGATACCGTCCGGGGTTAGACCCTCTTTCAGCGTTTTGAGACTGTCGATGATCTTATTGTGGGGGAGCGGTTCGCCGATCACCCCGGTCGATGCGGTGTAGACCCGACGTTGCGGGATACCCATCACATCGGCCACGGCTTGGGTGATCGCCTCAACAGATTTCTTACCGTTGCTGCCGGTGAAGGCGTTGGCATTGCCGGAGTTCACAAGAAACGCCGCCCCTTCATCAGGCAGCGATTTCAGTTTCGCCTGACAATCCAAAACCGGCGCGGCCCGTGTTGATGACTTGGTGAAAACGCCCGCCACGGTCGTACCCGGCGCAAGTTCCGCCAGCATGACATCATCGCGCCCTTCATAGCGCACCCCGGCCGCGGTGGAGGCAAAGCGCACGCCAGCCACCGTTGGAAGGGTCGGGAAACGTTTGGGCGCGAGGGGCGACACGGTCATTTTTACTTACTCCGACAGGGCTTCCACATTCCGCAGAATGCCTGCGTCGAACTCGCCCAGATCGGGGAGTGTCACCTCTGCGGCTTCTGTCAGCTCTTCGATATGCGTCTCAAGCGCGGCTTGCTGCAGCTCGCTGGTCAGCTCGTCGCGGACGTCGTTTAGGGTGGGCGCGTCTTTCAGGCGGCTTTCGTTCAGCTTGATCACATGCCAGCCGAATTGTGTCTCTACCGGGGCCGAGATTGCGCCGTCTTCAAGTGCGACGACTGCGTCCTCAAAGGGCTTTACCATCATGCCGGGGCCAAACCAGCCAAGGCTACCGCCACCGGGCCCAGAGGGGCCGGTCGATTTCTCTTTCGCGAGCTCCGCAAAGTCTGCGCCGCCTTCCAGTTCGGTCACGAGGGCTTTTGCGTCTTCCTCGGATTCCACAAGGATGTGGGACGCGTTGAACTCTTTCTCAGGCTCGACGCCTGCGTATTTCTCGTCATAGAGCTTTTGAAGCATTTCATTGGTGATCGCGGTCGCCAGAAACTCGTTGATGGCGACACCGGCCAGGGCTGAACGCCGCTCGTTCTGCAGGCTCAGTTCAACGCTTTTGGGCGCATCCTCGGTCTGCTGGGACAGCACCGTTTGCTGCACGAGCTGCTCGCGAATGCCGTCAAACAGAACATCATCAGGAAGTTGTTGATATTGTTGCGGAAGCTGCGCGCGGGCTGCGATCATGTGACCGACGGTGATTTCGGTTCCGTTGACATTGGCGACGACCGTATCGGCTGTGACCTCTTCGGCGAGTACGGGAAATGCGCCGCAGATCGTTGTTGCAACAGCCAGCATGAAGTTATGGTGTTTCGACATCTATCGTTCCTTTGATCGGCCGCAGGCTCTGGCGACGTTGACACTGTGTTTACTGGCCCTTACATCGCCTAGATGTCGTGCGAGGGCTAGCCTTCCGCCCATGTTCTATGAACACCAGAGGGGGCGAGCAAGCAACCTTATGACACGATCCTGTTAAGCCACCGTGCGGAGAGACTATGCTGGGTATCGGAACAATCGCCAAAAAGGTTTTTGGCACGCCAAATGATCGCAAGGTCAAGGCAACGCGCCCGCTTATCGCTAAGATCAACGCATTGGAGCCCGAGTTCGAAGCGCTAAGCGATGAGGGCCTAAAGGACCGCACCGAGGCGCTGGCCAAGCGTGCGATGGAGGGCGAAAGCCTTGACGCACTGATCCCGGAAGCGTTTGCCAACTGTCGGGAAGCCGCGAAGCGCGCATTGGGTCTGCGGGCGTTTGATACGCAGCTGATGGGGGGCATTTTCCTGCATCAGGGCAATATTGCCGAGATGAAGACAGGTGAGGGCAAGACCCTTGTCGCAACCTTCCCCGCTTATCTGAACGCGCTGACGGGCAAGGGTGTGCATATCGTCACCGTGAACGATTACCTTGCCAAGCGCGATGCGGAATGGATGGGTAAGGTTTACGCCGCTTTGGGTCTGACCACCGGCGTGATCTACCCCGACATGCCCGATGACGAGAAGGCCGCCGCTTACGCTGCCGACATTACCTATGCCACCAACAACGAGTTGGGCTTTGATTATCTGCGCGACAACATGAAGGCAGAGCTGAGCCAGATCGCTCAGCGCGGCCATAACTTCGCGATCGTCGACGAGGTGGACTCGATCCTTGTGGATGAGGCACGGACACCGCTCGTGATCTCAGGCCCTGCCGAGGACCGCTCGGAGATGTATCTGACGATCAACAAAGTGATCCCGGGTCTGACTGACGAGCATTACACGATGGACGAGAAGGCGCGTAACGTGACCTTCACCGATGCCGGTAATGAGTTCCTCGAAGAGCGTCTGCACGAGGCAGGTATCCTTCCCGAAGATCAGTCGCTTTATGATCCCGAAAGCACGACCATCGTGCACCACATCAATCAGGGCCTGCGTGCGCACACGATGTTCCAGAAGGACAAGGACTACATCGTGCGTGACGGCAAGGTGATGCTGATTGACGAATTCACAGGCCGTATGATGGCCGGGCGTCGTTTGTCGGAGGGTCTGCATCAGGCGCTTGAAGCAAAAGAAGGCGTGGATATCCTGCCTGAGAACGTCACGCTCGCATCGGTGACCTTCCAGAACTACTTCCGCCTTTATGACAAGCTGGCTGGCATGACTGGCACCGCGCTGACCGAGGCCGAGGAATTCGCCGAGATTTACGGTCTGGGCGTGGTCGAAGTGCCCACGAACCAGCCTGTCGCGCGCAAAGATAATCACGACGCGGTTTACCGTACCGCGCAGGAGAAATTCGGCGCCATCGTGAAATCCATCGCCAAGGCGCATGAGAAAAAGCAGCCCGTTCTGGTCGGCACCACGTCGATTGAAAAGTCCGAATTCCTGAGCGAGCTTCTGAAAGAGGCGGGCATCCCGCATAACGTCCTGAACGCGCGTCAGCACGAGCAGGAAGCTCAGATCGTGGCCGATGCTGGTAAGCTGGGCGCTGTGACCATCGCGACCAACATGGCAGGGCGCGGCACGGATATTCAGCTTGGCGGCAATGTCGAGATGCGTGTGCTGCAGGCGCTGACCGAAAACCCCGAGGCTGACCCCGAAGAGACGCGACAGCGGATTGAGGCAGAGGTCGCCGAGGAAAAAGAGAAAGTCAAAGAGGCGGGTGGTCTGTTCGTTTTGGCAACAGAGCGTCACGAAAGCCGCCGGATCGACAACCAGCTGCGCGGTCGTTCCGGGCGTCAGGGCGACCCTGGCAAATCCTCGTTCTACCTCTCGCTTGAAGACGATCTGATGCGCATCTTCGGCTCGGACCGTTTGGACAAGGTGCTCTCCTCGCTCGGCATGAAAGAGGGCGAAGCGATCATTCACCCGTGGGTGAACAAGTCGCTTGAAAAAGCGCAGGCGAAGGTCGAGGGGCGTAACTTCGACATTCGTAAACAGCTTCTGAAGTTCGACGACGTGATGAACGAGCAGCGCAAGGTGATCTTCTCCCAGCGCCGGGAAATCATGGAAGCCGAAGACCTGCACGAGATCGCACAAGACATGCGTCATCAGGTGATCGATGATCTGGTCACGCATTACATGCCGCCGAAAAGCTATGCGGATCAGTGGGATACCGAAGGGCTACATACTGAGGTCCGCGAGAAGCTGGGCGTTGACGTGCCGGTTAAAGACTGGGCCGATGAGGAAGGTGTCGACGACGAGGACATCCGCGAGCGCCTTGAGAAGGCGACCGACGACTACATGCAGGAAAAGTCGGAAGCCTTTGGCGCCGACACGATGCGCAACATCGAAAAGCAGGTGCTGCTCCAGACCATCGACGCGAAATGGCGTGAGCATCTGGTGACGCTTGAGCACCTGCGCTCTGTCGTGGGTTTCCGGGGTTATGCGCAGCGCGACCCGTTGAACGAGTACAAGAACGAGTCGTTCCAGCTCTTTGAGTCGATGCTCAACTCCCTGCGTGAGGATGTGACACAGAAATTGTCTCAAATCCGTCCGATGACACAGGAAGAGCAGGAAGCGATGATGGCGCAAATGCGTGCTCAGCAAGAGAAGCTGGCTGCTGCGGCAGCACCTGCTGCTTCGGCGCCTACCCCTGCAGCAGATGCGTCTGGTGCTGCTCTGGAAGGTTTCGACGAGAACGATCCTACGACTTGGGGCAATCCGGGGCGCAATGATCCCTGTCCATGTGGGTCCGGCAAGAAGTTCAAGCATTGCCACGGTAAGGTCTGATCGCCTTTCGGTCGTCACGCCTCTGCCCCATTGAAATACCGACCGCGCCCTAAAGCGGTCACGATTGATCGGCAATATCCCGCTCGAAGCCACGGTTTTGGCATTGGAGTTGGGTATGTTGAACAAAAAGCAGATTGTGACCGCAGGGGCCACGTTGGGCATCGCGCTGGCGACAGGATTTGTCATGCAAAACGGGGATGCTGTCGCGTCTCGTTTCGGTGACACGCCTCAGCCGCAGCCGGAGCAGCAACCTGTTGAGGCACCCGCCGTTGTTCAATCTAGCGTTTTGCCAACCTCGCCTGAAACAGCCGTAGAGCCTGAGCCAGTGCAAGTGGCTGATGAGCCGGAGCCCGTGCAAACGGCTATTGAGCCAGAGCCGGTTCAGATGGCTGCGGTTGAAACTGAAACGATGACAGATGTCACGCCAGATCCCGTTGAGGCCGCCGAGCCTGAGCTTGTGTGTGAGACGACTATGCAGGCCGAGGCGGTTGCAGCCGCTATGGTGCGTCTTGATCTGGTGTCCGCCTGCCATCCGAACGATCGCGTGACCATCCACCATGAAGGTATGATGTTCACCGCGCTGACGGATGATGCAGGGGCCATGTCAATTGATGTACCGGCGCTGAATCAGAATGCGATCTTCATTGCCGCGTTTGCGAATAATGAAGGCGCGATGGGCCAGATCGATGTGCCCTCCCTGGAATTCTACGACCGTGTTGTTCTGCAATGGCGTGGCGAAAATGCGCTGCAATTGCACGCGCGTGAGTTTGGTGCTGACTACGGTGAGGATGGCCATGTGTGGTCCGAAACCGCGCGCGATGCGAGCGTTGCGGCGACCGGTCAAGGCGGGTTCATCACCACGCTTGGCACCGGCTCCGACGACACGGCGCTTTTGGCTGAAGTCTACAGTTTTCCGTCTGGTTTCATGACCGATGACGGGCAAGTCGCCCTGTCGGTCGAGGCAGAGGTGACCGCCCAGAACTGCGCCCGCGATATCGAAGCGCAATCCATTCAGATCAGCCCGGAGGCAGAGCCAGCGGTCGTGGATTTGGTGCTCTCTGTCCCGGACTGCGATGCGATCGGCGACTTTCTTGTGTTGAAAAACATGGTGCAAGACCTGACACTGGCCGCAAAGTAAAGCTGGCCAAAGGCTCCACCCCCTATGCACATCCTACGTGCGGCGCGCGTCGCCGCACTTTTCCTGTTCTGGTCCTCTATCGCTGTTGCGCAGACGGTCACACTGTCTGCCAAGGACGGGAACCTTGCGTTGGAAGGCCGGGTTTTGGGCTATGACGGGCGCTTTTTCCGGTTAGAGACGGTGTATGGCGAAGTCACGGTCGATGGGGATGCGATGATCTGCGCGGGCAATGGCTGTCCCTCACCCAGTACGCCAATGGTGCGCGTTCGGGTCTCTGGCGCCGCGTCGGCGACATCTGTTCTATTGCCCGCTCTGGTCGAAGGGTTCGCGCTGCGTAACGGCTATGCTTTCGCGCGGGTGACAACCGATGCGACGCATTTCAGCTATACCCTTGTTGATGGCACAACCGGCGCGTCCCTCATTGAGATTGCATTCCGGATCAGCAGCTCGGGTGAGGGGTTTGCCGACCTCATCGTCGATGAAGCCGATCTTGTTGCCAGTCTGCGCCCGATCCGCTCCGGCGAAGCGCAGCTGGAGCGTGAGGCCGGACGGGGCGATCTGACCGAACCGCGCCAGTCCCGCGTGCTGGCCCTCGATGCGATTGTCCCTGTGGTGAGCCCGCAAAGTGCGTTTGATGCCCTGACACTGCCTGACCTGATCGCAGCCTTCTCTGACCCCGACAGCACACGCCCGGTGCATACGCTCTCCCGAGGGTCTGGCGTGTTTGAGCTGTTTCTAGATCGTGCGCTTGCGCCCAGTGGGCTGTCACCTGCGCCTCAGATTGTCTTTCACGACAACCTGGATGCCCTGAAAAGTGCGTTGCAAAGTGATCCGGAGGCCCTTGGCCTTATGGCGCAGTCAGATGCTGCCGGGCTTCGCGCTGTGCCGCTGACCGGGGTTTGCGCGCGGGATTACCGCACAGATTTGAAAGCGCTCAAATCGGGTGACTATCCGCTTGTCGCGCCGATCTATCTCTATCGTCCGATGCGGCGGCTCCCACCGATTATGCAGGACTTTATGGCCTATCTTGAGACTCCGGCCGCGCAGGTTGTGGTGCAGCGCGCGGGTTTTGTCGATCAGTTGCCGAGCGTGATCCCCCTTAGCGCGCAAGGCGGTCGCCTGGCCGCTGCGATTGAGCAAGCTGGTGCCGAGGTGCCGCTTTCCGCGCTTCAAGGCATTCTGCGTGATCTGGCGGGTCACGAACGCCTTTCGCTGTCGCTGCAGTTTGAGGATGACGATACGACGCTGACCACGCCATCGCGTGCCGCTTTGGACCGTTTTGCCGCCCAGATTGAGCAGGGCCGGTATGCCGACCGGTCTGTTTTGCTGACCGGACATACGGCGTCAGAAGGCTCTTTCGCTGATAACAAGGCTATCGCGGAGGGTCTTGCAGCCAGTGTCCAGACGCTTTTGCCAGAGACAGCGAACACCGCTGTCCTTGGCGTTGGGGAGGCATTGCCCCGCGCCTGCAACGCGACAGCTTTGGGCCGGTCGCAGAACCAGCGGGTTGAGGTCTGGATCAAATAAGCTGATGTGCGCGAAAGCTGAGGGTCTCGGACTTTCCGATGATCAGATGGTCGTGCAAGGTCAGATCAAGCGCCTTTGCCGCGGCCTCGATCTGTTTGGTGATAAGGATGTCCGCCTCTGACGGGGTCGGGTCGCCGGAAGGGTGATTGTGCACTAGGATCAACGCAGAGGCGTTTAGCTCCAGCGCGCGTTTGACGACCTCGCGTGGATAGACCGGCACATGGTCGACGGTGCCTTTGCCTTGCGCTTCATCTGCGACAAGGACGTTCTTGCGGTCCAGATACAGCACGCGAAACTGCTCGGTCTCAAGGTGGGACATCGCGGTTTTGCAGTAGTCCAGAAGCGCGTCCCAGCTTGACACGACGGGCCGCTGCAACACCCGTGCGCGGGCTAGACGGTGGGCGCTTGCCTCAATGATTTTCAACTCGCAGATCACCGCATCGCCGATGCCTTTCACCTCGGCCAGCCGATCTATCGGGGCCGAGATGACGCGATTGAAATCCCCGAATCGATCCAGCAGCGCGCGCGCAATCGGTTTCACGTCCTGACGGGGGATTGCACGGAAGAGCACCAGTTCGAGCAACTCGTAATCCGGCACAGCGTCAGCGCCGCCATCCATAAAGCGTGCGCGAAGCCGTTTGCGATGATCACGCAGATAGCTGGGCAGGCGCGCGCCTGTCGTAATCGGTTCGCCTTCAAAAAGGGGGAGCGGGGCTTCGGCGAAGGCATCCTGGGTCATGCCCTGATCCTTCGCCGAAAGGATGAAAAAGCGGTTAACCTAGCTTTTCATGCTGTCCCAAAAGTTCTTCACAGACGAGAAGAACGAGGAGGATTCCGGGTTATTGTCCTCTGACAGCTCTTCGAACTCACGCAGAAGCTCTTTCTGCTTCGAGGTCAGGTTGACCGGTGTTTCCACCGCCATCTCGATATACATGTCGCCCTGTGCGCCACCACGCAGCGCGGGCATCCCTTTGGAGCGCAGACGCATCTGACGACCCGATTGGCTGCCTGCGGGGATCTTCACCCGGCTGCGGCCACCGTCAATCGTGGGCACTTCGATGTCACCACCAAGCGCTGCCGTCGCCATCGACACAGGCACACGGCAGAAGAGATGCTGACCGTCCCGCTCGAACAGGTCGTGTTTCTCAACCTCGATGAAGATGTAGAGATCACCTGTCGGCCCACCGCGCATTCCGGCTTCGCCTTCACCGGCAAGGCGGATGCGCGTGCCGGTTTCAACGCCTGCGGGAATGTTCACGCTCAGCGCTTTTTCCTTCTCCTGACGGCCAGCGCCGCCGCAGGTCTTGCATGGGTTCTTGATGATCTGGCCCAGACCGGAACAGGTCGGGCAGGTGCGCTCCACCGTGAAAAAGCCCTGCTGCGCGCGCACTTTGCCCATGCCGGAACAGGTCGGGCAGGTTGCCGGCTCAGACCCGCCTTCGGAGCCGGTGCCATTGCACGACCCACACGAGACAGAGGCGGGCACAGTGATCGTCTTTTGCAGGCCCGCATAGGCATCTTCCAACGACACGCGCAGGTTATAGCGCAGGTCCGACCCGCGGGAGGCGCGTTGACGCCCACCGGCGCCGCGTTGACCGCCCATGAAATCGCCGAACAGGTCGTCGAACACGTCCGAGAAGGCAGAGGCGAAATCGCCTTGCTGTCCGCCGCCATAGCCACCGCCTGGGCGCCCGCCACCGCCCATGCCACCCTCAAACGCGGCATGGCCATAGCGGTCGTAGGCGGCTTTCTTGTCGCCGTCTTTCAGGACCTCGTAGGCCTCGTTGGCTTCCTTGAATTGTGCTTCGGCGTCAGGGTTGTCGGCGTTGCGATCCGGGTGAAGCTCTTTCGCTTTGCCGCGATAGGCCTTCTTGATCTCGTCTGCAGATGCGCCCTTCTGGATGCCAAGCACGTCGTAGTAGTCACGTTTGCTCATGGATCTCCCCCTTGAGAGAACGCAAAGACCGGCCCACGTTCAAACGGGCCGGTCCAGCGAAGTCCATGCGGGCCTTAGGAGGCGCGCTTGTCGTCGTCCAGATCTTCGAAATCGGCATCCACGATATCATCGTCTACACCGCTCGGCTCGGAATCGGCTTCAGGCGCTTCGCCAGCAGCTTCTTCCTGGCTCGCCTTGTAGATGGCCTCACCCAGTTTCATGGCAGCTTCTGTGACGTTCTGGATACCACCTTTGATCTTGCCAGCATCTTCGGTCTCAAGATCATCCTTGAGCGCGGCGATGGCCAGTTCGATGGCTTCAATTGTCGTCGGGTCCACCTTGTCGGAATGCTCTTCCATCGACTTCTCGGTCGAATGAATGAGGCTTTCCGCCTGGTTCTTGGCTTCGACAAGCTCTTTACGCTCTTTGTCGGCTTCGGCGTTCTCTTCCGCGTCGCGAACCATCTGTTCGATATCCGCATCCGACAGACCGCCAGAGGCCTGGATCGTGATCTTCTGCTCTTTGCCGGTGCCTTTGTCAGCAGCGCCCACAGACACGATGCCGTTGGCGTCGATATCGAAGGTCACTTCGATCTGAGGCATGCCGCGCGGTGCGGGCGGGATATCCTCAAGATTGAACTGGCCAAGCATCTTGTTGTCGGCGGCCATCTCGCGCTCACCCTGGAAGACGCGGATCGTCACCGCGTTCTGGTTGTCTTCCGCGGTGGAGAAGACCTGAGACTTCTTCGTCGGGATCGTCGTGTTGCGGTCGATCAGGCGGGTGAAGACACCACCCAGCGTTTCGATCCCCAGCGACAGCGGGGTCACGTCGAGCAGGACCACGTCTTTCACGTCGCCTTGCAGAACGCCGGCCTGAATGGCGGCGCCCATGGCAACCACTTCGTCGGGGTTCACGCCCTTGTTCGGCTCTTTGCCGAAGAATTTGGTGACCTCTTCGATGACCTTGGGCATGCGGGTCATACCGCCGACCAAAACAACCTCGTCAATGTCACCCACGGAGAGGCCCGCGTCTTTCAGCGCGGCTTTACAGGGGGTGATCGACTGCTTGATCAGGTCGTTCACAAGGCTTTCCAGCTTGGCGCGGGTCAACTTCACCACAAGGTGCAGCGGCTGGCCACCGTTGGGGTCCATCGAGATGAACGGCTGGTTGATCTCGGTCTGGCTGGAGGAGGACAGCTCGATCTTGGCTTTCTCAGCAGCCTCTTTCAGGCGCTGGAGGGCCATTTTGTCTTTCGTCAGATCGACGCCGTTTTCCTTTTTGAACTCGTCAGCCAGGTAGTTGACGATACGCATGTCGAAGTCTTCACCGCCGAGGAACGTGTCGCCGTTGGTGGATTTCACTTCAAACAAACCGTCATCAATCTCAAGGATGGTCACGTCGAACGTACCACCGCCAAGGTCATAGACGGCGATTGTCTGTGTCTCCTTCTTATCAAGGCCATAGGCCAGCGCAGCCGCGGTCGGCTCGTTGATGATGCGCAGCACTTCGAGGCCCGCGATCTTTCCGGCGTCTTTCGTGGCCTGACGCTGGGCGTCGTTGAAGTAAGCAGGCACGGTAATAACGGCTTGCGAGACTTCCTCGCCAAGATAGCTCTCGGCGGTTTCTTTCATCTTCTGCAGGATGAACGCAGAGATCTGCGAGGGGGAGTATTTCTCACCCCGGGCTTCGACCCATGCGTCGCCATTACCGCCATTGATCACTTCAAACGGCATGTTTTTCTTGTCCTTGGCCAGATCTGCATCATCGAACCGACGACCGATCAGGCGCTTGACGCCAAAGATAGTGTTCTCGGGGTTGGTGACGGCCTGACGCTTTGCAGGCTGGCCGACAAGGCGCTCGTCATCTGCGAAGGCGACAATCGACGGTGTCGTGCGCGCGCCTTCGGCGTTTTCGATCACGCGGGGCTGCGAGCCGTCCATGATGGCGATGCAGCTGTTGGTGGTTCCAAGGTCAATGCCAATTACTTTAGCCATAGGTTAACATCCCTCTCTTTTGGCGATGTGGAAGCGCGGACCCGACGTTTCGGCATCAGCGCGGTCTATAACAGTTAAGAGCGGCCCTCTGACCGCCCCGCTTCGATGGGTATATAAGGAGGGGGTCAGGCCCCTGCAAGCGTCCGAATTGTCGGGTTTGGCGGAAAAAACGCAAGGTTTTGGTGAGAAAGCAGTCAGGAAAAGGCAGTTGATGATGCAACCGACGCTCACAGTGCGGGGATTCAAGGTTTTCAAAGCGTTTCTGGATCCGCAGATGCAATCCGCGCTGGTCGATGATCTGCGGGAGGTGATCCGCGCCGCGCCCCTTTTTTCGCCGCAAACACCGTATGGAAAGCCGATGTCGGTGCGCATGACCTCTGCTGGGCGATATGGGTGGTATTCGGACCGGTCCGGTTATCGCTACGCGTCGGAACACCCGTCTGGCACCCCGTGGCCCGCGATCCCAGCCCGCGTGCGCGATATATGGGATCTTGTGGCAGAGACGTCGCGGGCTCCGGATTGCTGCTTAATCAACTTTTACGGCCCCGATGCACGGATGGGCATGCATCAGGATAAGGACGAGGCTGATTTCAGCTATCCTGTGGTTTCCGTTTCGCTTGGGGATGAGGGGCTCTTCCGGATCGGCAATACGGAACGTGGCGGCAAGACAGAATCGCTTTGGCTGCAGTCCGGGGATGTGGTCGTGATGGGAGGTTCGGCGCGTCTGACCTATCATGGTGTCGACCGCATCAAGCCGGGATCAAGCACGCTTTTGTCGAAGCCCGGTCGTATCAACTTGACGCTGCGTGTCGTTGATTAACGGCCTGCCTGCTGCGATAGTGATGCATTCTTTCGGGCATAGAATTCCGACATCAAACCTATCAGGACTAATACAATCGCCACGATCAGCGCATACTCATAACTTGTGTAATGCGGATTATAATTGATGAATAAAAAGCCCCGCGCCTGATCAATGACGTGAAAAAGCGGGTTCCAATCAAAAAATGCCAGCATGAAGCTGGGTAAGGAGTTGGCGACAAACATTTTACCTGATGCGATCATACTTGCGCGGTTATAAACTTGAGAGGCGATGCCGACGAATGATGGGAACCATGGCCGCAAGCCCAAGAAAATCATCCCGACACCAACGCCGGTGAACCATGCAAGGGCAAACATGCCAATCGCACCTGGGTAATCTTCAATCACGACCGGGGTAAACCCCATGTGGTAGATAAACAGGATCGACAGCAAAGAGAGCAATTGAATGTAGAGCGATCCAAAAGCCGCCGCCGCCAGCGCAATGATGGTATTCATCGGCGCGTGTTTCATCATCGGTGAAGACGGCCCCTCTGCGTTAAGAACAGCGCTGACCGTCTTTGTATGGGTCATGAACAGGAACACACCTGACATTATATAAAGAACAAAGTCCCCGCGAAGGGCCGCACCGCGCAATCCAAGAACTGTAAACATCACGTAGAAAGCCGCAACGAAGGTGACCGTCTGCAGCATGTTAATCACAAGGCTCATCACTGCGTTGTTGTGCGTTTTGCGAATTGACCTGACGACGCTGTGATAAATCAGCTCGAACATGCTGAAGACGGAGCTTCGCTTTCGATTGGTCGTTTCGAACTGGAACATCGTTGCCTCTCGCACGCGTCGGGTGCGGTGATGGAATATCAGGGAATTCTTGCCGTTCTCTTTGCATGCAATCATAAGGAAATCAGCAATTAATTCAATATCGCAACGATTTGCGATGAAAGGAGAGCGCCCGTGGACTATCAGGCCTTAACCGACACGATCCGCCGTCTTGCATTGGAAGCAGGTGACCTGATCATGGAGATTTACAACTCCGATGATTTTGACGTGAAGGTGAAGTCTGACGACAGCCCTGTCACCGCTGCGGACGAGGCCGCCGATGCGCATATCTCTGAAGGGCTGCGCGCGGCGCTCCCGGATATCGCGCTGGTGACGGAGGAGCAATCAGCCTCCCATCAGCAGTCCGTTCGGACCTTTCTGATCGTTGATCCATTGGACGGCACCAAGGAATTCATCAACCGTCGGGGTGATTTTACGGTGAATATCGCGTTGGTCGAAGACGGTGTGCCGACACGTGGTGTCGTCTATGCCCCTGCGCGGGAACGCTTGTTCTACACGCAGGCCACGGGGCGCGCGGTGGAAGAGACCGGCCCTTTCGCGAAAGACAGTATTGGCGAGGTGGAGGCGATATCAGTCTCTAAACCAGACAATTCGGCTCTTATGGTGGTGGCATCCAAGTCGCATCGTGATGCCGATACGGACAGCTATATTGGCAAATATCAGGTCGCTGACAGCAAAAGCGCTGGGTCTTCGTTGAAGTTCTGCCTTGTCGCGACGGGGGAGGCTGATCTTTATCCCCGTTTGGGTCGCACAATGGAATGGGATACAGCCGCAGGTCATGCGGTGCTCTCAGGCGCGGGCGGGCGCGTTGTGCGGTTCGATGACCATACCGATCTTGCTTATGGAAAAGACGGCTTCGCCAACCCGTTCTTCATCGCCTATGCGCCGGGTGTGGATCTGGAAAAGCCCTGATGTCCGTTCTGTTGGTTATCCCGGCCCGTTATGCCTCTACCCGGTATCCCGGCAAGCCGCTTGTTGGCCTAAAAGGCGCTGATGGGCAGGAAAAGAGCCTGATTCAACGCTCTTGGGAGGCGGCTTGTGCGGTGCGCGGCGTGGACCGGGTTGTCGTCGCCACAGATGACGACCGTATCCGAACCGCGTCAAAGGCCTTTGGGGCCGAGGTCGTGATGACCTCTGAAACATGCGAAAACGGAACGGAACGCTGCGCAGAGGCGCATGAGGCGCTAGGCGGTGGGTTTGAGATTGTGATTAACCTGCAAGGCGATGCGCCGCTGACCCCAGCATGGTTCGTGGAAGACCTTGTCTCGGGGTTGAAGGCAGACACTCAATCCGACATCGCAACGCCAGTTTTACGCTGCGACGGCGCTATGCTGGCGGGGCTCAAGCAGGATCGGGCAGAAGGGCGCGTCGGCGGCACAACTGCAGTTTTCGATGCCGATCACAGCGGGCTCTATTTCAGCAAGGAAGTGATCCCCTTCACACCCGAACCCTATGCGGATACCGCTGAAACCCCCGTTTTTCATCATGTGGGTGTCTATGCGTATCGGCCCGATGCTCTCGCGCTGTATCCGACATGGGCGCAGGGCCCTTTAGAGCAGTTGGAAGGCCTTGAACAATTGCGTTTCCTTGAAAACGGCCGCCGTATTCTGTGCGTTGAGGTAGAGGCAAAGGGGCGGCAGTTCTGGGAGCTGAATAACCCCGAGGATGTCCTGAAAATTGAGTCTATGATGGCCCAAATGGGTCAAAAATGACCCAACCCTCCGTCAGCGTTGTCATTGTCAGCCGTGATCGGGCGGACCTGTTGAAGCGCTGCGTAATGGGGGTGTCGCAGCTGCTTTATCCACGGTTCGAAGTTGTGGTTGTCGCGGATCGGGCCGGGTTGGACGCCGTGGCCAGCTACGCCGACCGGATCAAGACGATCGCCTTTGACGCGCCAAATATCTCTGCCGCGCGAAACATGGGTATTCTGCAAGCCAGCGGCGAGATCATTGCCTTCCTTGACGACGATGCCGTGCCGGAACCGACTTGGCTGTCGGAATTGGTGAAGGGCTTTGCGTTAAAAGATGTGTCCGCTGTCGGTGGTTACGTGCGGGGCCGAAACGGGATTTCCTTCCAGTGGAAGGCTGGGTCGATTGACCAAGCCGGTGACCGCACCGATTATCCAAGCCAACAGGGCCCGTTTGTACCTGATTTGCCTGATGGTCAGACGGCCAAGTTGGAAGGCACGAATATGGCGATCCGCCGCGACGTGTTGCTGACGCTTGGCGGGTTCGACCCGGCGTTTCACTATTATCTCGATGAAACCGACCTGTGTTTGCGTCTCGCTAAAGCGCGTTACAGGATCGCGTTTGCTCCGAAAGCCGAAGTGCATCATGGTTTTGCCGCCAACTCCACGCGTAGTCGGGGCCGTGCTCCCAAAAGCCTTTATCAGCTGGGTGCAAGCAAGGCGGTTTTTCTCAGAAAACATGCGAATTTGGCGAAAATAGACTCGATTTTCAATGACTACGCGCAGGCTCAGCGACAGCGCTTGTTGCACTATCTGGTGTTTGGCGTGATCGAACCGCGAGACGTGGGTCTTCTGATGAAAAGCCTTCACGAGGGGTTTGCCGAAGGGCAGAAGCGAGCGCTCTCACCTCACCCCCTTCACGCAGAGCCATCAGAATTCATGCCATTCCGCTCGACAGCGACAGGGCGGTCGATGGTGTTGAAAGGGCGCACCTGGCAACGCGCAAAACTCAGGGCGCAGGCGCGTGAGCTGCGCAGTGCGGGGCATATCGTGACAGTCTTTCTGCTCGGTCCATCTTTTCGCAGGCACCATGTCCGCTTTGAAGCACCGGGAATCTGGGTGCAGTCAGGTGGTCTTTGGGGAAGATCTGACCGATCACAAAAACCCGTTTTAGGAAAGGGGTTTCATGCGCGCGTGGCACATGAAGTGCAGCGCTGCTCTGAGCAACGCGCATTTTCTAGTCAGGGTTGCGCAGACATCCGCTTAAAAAACGATTCAAATTAGCAACATAAGGCGGTTAGTCTTCAGGACAGATACCGTTCGGAAAGACTTGTGGTATACCGATCATACGCGATGGCGCGGTTGAGCGTCGAAGGACCAGAAAAGAGGCGAGGACAGAATGAAGCGCAAAGTTACGAAAGCCGTTTTTCCGGTCGCGGGTTTGGGAACCCGCTTTTTGCCCGCAACGAAAGCCGTCCCAAAAGAGATCATGACGTTGGTCGACAGACCGCTCATCCAATACGCTATTGATGAGGCGCGCGCGGCGGGCATCAAGGAATTCATCTTCGTGACCTCGCGCGGCAAGAACGCACTGGAGGATTACTTCGATCACGCGCCTGATCTGGAATCGTCATTGCGCAAAAAGGGTAAGACAGAGCTTTTGGAGACTTTGAAAAGCACCAATATGGACAGTGGCGCGATTGCCTATATTCGCCAACACAAAGCGCTTGGCCTCGGTCACGCTGTCTGGTGTGCCCGCCGTTTGATCGCGAATGAACCCTTTGCGGTAATCCTACCCGATGACGTGATCGCCGCCGAAAAGCCCTGTTTGCAGCAGATGGTTGAGGCATATGAAGAAACCGGCGGATGCATGGTCGCTGCGATGGAAGTGCCGCCAGAGAAGGCGTCGTCTTACGGTATGCTCGACGTGCGCGAGGATATGGGCAACATGGTGTCGGTCAACGGCATGGTCGAAAAGCCTGATCCAAAGGAATCGCCCTCCAATCTGGCTGTCATCGGTCGCTATATTCTGACGCCCGATGTGTTGCGGAACTTGAACCGGTTGAAGTCAGGTTCGGGTGGGGAAATTCAGCTGACTGACGCCATTGCCGATGAGATCAGCGAAGAGCGCAATGTCTATGGATATCGTTTCCGGGGCCAGCGCTTCGATTGCGGCTCTAAAGCTGGTTTTCTGCAGGCGACCGTCGCTTTTGCCCTTGGGCGCGATGACCTCAAGGACGAGTTCTCGGAATATCTGAGCCATATGGTTTCCCAGCAGAATGCAGCCCAGTAAGCTGCACCCATGACACATGTATTGGTGACGGGCGGTGCCGGTTATATCGGCTCGCATGCGTGCAAGGCGCTGAAAGCGGCGGGCTTTACACCCGTGACCTACGATAACCTGTCCACCGGCTGGCAGGATGCCGTCAAGTTCGGCCCGTTCGAGCAGGGCGAGCTAACAGATGCGGCCCGCCTTGAAGCGGTTTTTACCAAGTATGAGCCTATTGCCGTCATGCACTTTGCAGCGCTGAGCCAGGTTGGCGAAAGCATGCAAAAGCCCGCGCTTTACTGGCGCAACAATGTCGTTGGCTCGCTGACTCTGCTCGAGGCAATGGTGAAGGCAGGCTGCATGCAGATCGTGTTCTCTTCGACCTGCGCCACATATGGCGACCATGACAATGTCGTGTTGAACGAAAACTGTCCGCAAGAGCCGATCAATCCTTATGGCGCTTCCAAACGCGCGATTGAGGATATGCTTGCCGGTTTTGGGGAAAGCGACGGCCTCCGCTCTGTCATTTTCCGCTATTTCAACGTGGCTGGGGCTGATCCCGATGGCGAGGTGGGGGAGTTTCACCAACCCGAAACCCACCTCGTTCCGCTGATGCTGGATGCGATTGATGGCAAGCGGGATGCACTGACGATCTTTGGTACGGATTACGACACACCCGATGGGACCTGTATTCGTGACTATGTTCACGTGATGGACCTGGTCGATGCCCATGTTTTGGGTCTGAAATGGCTTCAGGATGGCAAAGACAGCCGGGTTTTCAATCTTGGCACCGGGAACGGGTTTTCCGTGCGCGAAGTGGTCACAGAAAGCCGCGCTGTCACCAATAAGGCCGTCCCGGTGACCGAAGGGTCGCGGCGCGCTGGGGACTGCACGAAACTTGTTTCCGGCAGCGTTAGAGCCGAAACTGAGCTTGGATGGCGGCCAAAGCGGTCGGATATGAAGCAGATGATTACCGATGCATGGCGCTGGCACCAAACAGGGCATTACGATCAATAGCGGACAGACCCGGTGTCTTGACCTGACGCGCCTCGTTTCGCGCGCGGGGCGGCGGATGACCGGTGTTGACCGGGTCGAGATGGCGTATCTGACCCAATTGTTGCAGCTGGATGGACCACTGTTTGGGCTTGTGCGGACGTCTCTGGGGTATGTCCTGCTGGAGCGGATGGGCGTCGCTGCCCTTGAGGGGTGTCTGGCAAAGGGCAATTGGCCCGCACGTGATCTGCTGAGCAGGTTTACCAACCGCGCTGCACCGACGCGCCAACAGGCTGAAAGCCTGGTCCGCCGCCACGCACTCGCAAGATGTCGCCCGCAGGGGCTCGCCCGCATGATCGCCGCGCATATTCCGGAGGGTGCCAGTTATCTGAACGTTGGTCACGCCAACCTCACCCGCTGCGTGCTGGAGGCTTTCGCGCATGCCAAACGGGTGGTGATGATCCACGACACGATCCCGCTTGATTATCCGGAACATCAAGCCGACGGCATTCCCGAAGCCTTCGCAGCAAAGCTGCGACGTGTCGGCGAGCTGGCCGATCTGGTGATCTATAATTCGGCGCAAAGCCAGCGCGACGCGCAGCGATATTTCAGGGAATGGGGGCTCTCACCCAAGGGGATTGTGGTGCTTTTGGGTGTAACAGAGCCTGATCTGATGGAAGGTTACTGGCCGGACGCGGTTGATGCTACGCGCCCTGTTTTTGTCTCTGTCGGCACGATCGAACCCCGGAAGAACCATGCGTTGCTGCTGGATGTCTGGGAGGCGCTCGCGAAAGAGCGCAGAGCTGATGAAATGCCTCAACTGGTTATCGCCGGCGCACGCGGCTGGAAGAATGAGGAGGTTTTTCATAGGCTTGACGCTTCGGGCCCGGCAATCATTGAGTTGAACACCCTGTCAGACGCCGATCTTTTCGTGCTTTTGAAAGGCGCGACTGCACTGCTTTTTCCGAGCGTCACCGAGGGCTTTGGCCTTCCCCCGGCCGAAGCCACTTTGCTGGGAACACCGGTCATCTGCGCAGACCTGCCCGTCTACCGCGAGTTTCTGGGCGACATCCCCGTTTACCTAGATGTAAATGACGGGTATCTTTGGAAAAAAGCGGTCGAGACGGCTTTGGAACGGGGAAAAAATATATCGGGTACGCAGGCGACGTCTGATCATTTTGCGCTTCCGACATGGACAGACCACTTCAACATCGTCTTAAGGGTTGCATGATACCGACGTGAACGCAGGCAAGGGCGATTAAGGGACGTTTTGGGACTGGCACAAACATATCGACTGCGGCTGCGTCGCAAACGGTTTCGGCTTCGTGCATATCGCAAAAGCCGGGAGCTGGTTGCGGCCGTCAATCGCACAAGCCAGATCAAGCCCGGTGACGTGCTGTCCTTCACGACACAGCGCAACGAACGGATCCGCCTGCCCTATTTCCTGCGCTACTATCGCGACATGGGCGTGAACCATTTCTTCTTTGTTGATAACGATA
The DNA here is from genome assembly GCA_038532735.1 of Pseudomonadota bacterium. Taxonomy (GTDB): domain Bacteria; phylum Pseudomonadota; class Alphaproteobacteria; order Rhodobacterales; family Rhodobacteraceae; genus JAHTBL01. The sequence goes on along the minus strand of JBCBAC010000001.1, from coordinate 188,157 downwards.
GCGATGATGGGTCTTTGGAGTATCTGCAGGACCAATCAGATGTCTCGGTTTGGAGCACGCAAGGCAGCTACAAACGCTCCCGCTTCGGGGTCGATTGGCTGAACTACCTACAACTCAAATATGCCCATGGTCATTGGTCGCTGGTCGTCGATCCGGATGAGTTTCTGGTATACCCGTTCTGCGACACGCGCCCGATCCAAGCGTTGACTGACTGGCTAGACGCGTCGTCCATCAAGTCGTTCAGCGCGATGCTGCTGGACATGTATCCCAAGGGCCCGTTGAACGATACGCCCTACCATGAGGGGCAGGACCCGATTGAGATCGCGTCGTGGTTTGATTCCGGCAACTACACGATTGAGCGGAACAAGCGGTTTGGGAATCTGTGGATACAAGGCGGACCCCGCGCGCGCGTATTCTTTGCAGATAAGCCCGAACGTGCGCCAGCGCTGAATAAAATTCCGCTCGTCAAATGGCACCGCAATTATGCTTATGCCAGTTCCTCTCATATGTTGCTGCCGCGCGGTTTGAATCAGGTTTATGATGAATGGGGTGGGGAGAAAGCGTCGGGCTGTCTGCTGCACGCCAAGTTTCTTAACACCTTCCCTCAAAAGGCTCAGGAAGAGCTTGAGCGCAAACAGCACTATGCCAACAGCCACGAATATCGCGCCTATGCCGCAGGTTTGCAGGAAAATCCGGACCTGTGGTGCAAATGGTCGGAAAAATACATAAACTGGCGTCAGCTTGAGATCCTTGGCCTGATGTCCAAGGGCAACTGGGCATGAGGAGGGCGCGGTGACCGTTGGGATCGTCATGCTGGTGCATACAGCACTGCATCGCGCCGAGCAGGTCGCGCGGCATTGGGCGGCAAGCGGCTGTCCGGTCGTTATTCACTGCGACAAGTTCGTGGATCGCAAAACCTACCAGACCTTTGTCCGCAATCTCTCGGATGTCGACGAAATCTCGTTTTGCAAAACGCGCTATCGCTGTGAATGGGGCACGTGGGGCATTGTTGCCGCCTCGCAAGCCGCTTCCGAACAGCTATTGCGCACCGATGACAAGATCACGCATGTCTATCTGGCCTCTGGCTCTTGCCTGCCTTTGCGGCCCGTGCAGGAGCTTGTCGATTATCTAGCGGATCGCCCGCGCACGGATTTCATTGAATCGGCCACCACAGAGGATGTGCCTTGGACCGTTGGCGGGCTTGATGCGGAACGATTCACGCTCAGCTTCCCATTCTCCTGGAAGAAGCGTCGCTATTTCTTTGACCGGTTCGTCGAGCTGCAGCGCAAGATTGGCTACAAGCGCAAGATCCCGGCTGGGCTGGTGCCCCATATGGGATCGCAATGGTGGTGCCTGACGCGGCAGACCCTCTCGGCCATTCTGCAAGACCCGGATCGCAACGTATACGACACCTATTTCAAACGCGTCTGGATCCCGGATGAGAGCTATTTTCAAACGCTCTGCCGGATTTATTCCTCGAACGTGGAAAGCCGGTCTCTGACCCTGTCGAAGTTCGATTTTCAGGGCAAACCGCACATTTTTTATGACGATCATTTGCAGCTTCTGCGTCGGTCTGACTGTTTTGTCGCGCGCAAGATCTGGTCCAAGGCGGATCGGCTCTATTCTGCATTTCTGACCGACGCGGACGGCGCCATGAAACGGACAGAGCCGAACCCAGGCAAGATCGACCGTATCTTCGCCAAAGCCGTGGATCGCCGAACCCGCGGGCGCGCTGGGCTTTATATGCAAAGCCGGATGCCCAACGATGGTTGGGAAAACGGCATGACAAGCGCGCCTTATTCGGTTTTCGAAGGCTTTACGGAGCTGTTCGAGGATTTTGAACCATGGCTCACCCGCGCCTCCGGGGCCAAAGTGCATGGCCATCTGTTTGCCAAGGATAAGGTGGAGTTTGCGAATAACGAAAGCAGCTATGCCGGCGCGCTTTATAACTCAGCGAAGGCGCGGGATTACCGGCCCAACGCATTTCTAACCAATCTGATCTGGAATACGCGGGGGGAACGACAGTGTTTTCAGTTCGGGCCGGACGATGATCAGACGGTTGAGTGGATGATGGCGAAGGATCCAAACGCCCAGATTTCTGTCATTACGGGTGCCTGGGCGGTTCCGCTTTTCAAGACCAATCGCAATTTCTCGGACCTACGGGCAGAGGCTGCGCGCCTGCAAAAGATTGAAAGTCAGCATCTGGACGTTCTGCGGTCTTATTATGCCAAGGCTCGGGTGCGGATCTGGACGATGGCGGAGTTCGTGGAAAGCCCGATGGAGCCTTTGCAGATGATCATTGATGAGATCGGCCCGCGGAACCTGCGTCGTCTGACCGAGGTGCCGCGCATGGTGGATCTGACCGGCTTTGGCCAGTTCCTGCAAAACCTGAAGAACCAGGGCATGCATCCGCATCTGATGGGGGATTTCCCGGTTGGGGATGATCCGGTCCAACCCAAAGATCAGCCGCGCAAACCCTATCTGGTGCGATAAAGCGGCATGCCTCAAGACTTTGACTTATTTGTCGTTTTTGCCGAGATGCGGACCGGATCAAACTTTCTGGAAACCAATATCAACGAGTTTCCCGGCCTCGCCTGTTATGGGGAGGCGTTCAATCCGCATTTCATCTGCTATCCGAACAAGACCGATTTATTCGGGATCACCCAAGCCATGCGAGAGGGCGATCCGGCATCACTAATCGAAGCGATGCGGCAGAATACCGACGGTCTGCCCGGCTTTCGCTTCTTTCACGACCATGACGCGCGCGTGCTGGACCACGTTCTGCCGAACCCGCGTTGTGCCAAGATCATCCTGACGCGCAATCCGGTGGAAAGTTACGTCTCGTGGAAGATCGCGCAGCAGACCGGGCAGTGGAAACTGGCCGACATGAAGCACCAGAAATCCGCGCAGATCACCTTTGATCCGGATGAGTTTGACCGGCATCTAACCGCTTTACAGGCGTTTCAGGTGCGGCTGCTGAACACGCTGCAGGTCACAGGGCAGACGGCCTTCTACTTGGCCTATGAGGATGTGCAGGACGTCGATGTCATGAACGGGCTTGCAGGCTTTTTAGGTGAGACAACACAGCTTGATAGCCTGTCCAAGAAGCTCAAGAAGCAGAACCCAGCGCCGCTCTCTGCGAAGGTGAAGAACTTTGGCGAGATGCAGGTCGCGCTGGGCAAAACCGATCACTTCGATCTGTCACGCACGCCAAATTTTGAAACGCGACGGGGCCCGCAGGTGCCCAGCTTTCTGACCGCCGCAAAGGCGCCGTTGATGTATCTTCCTGTCCGTGGTGGGCCGGATCGTAAGGTAAAGGCCTGGATGGCCGCGCTTGATGGGGTGAAGCCCGGGGAGCTTCGGGGCAATTTTAACCAGAAAGCCCTGCGCCAGTGGAAGCGCCAGCATACCGGTCATCGCAGCTTTACCGTTGTTCAGCACCCGGTAGAACGGGCCCATGTCGCCTTTTGCGAAAAGATCCTGAACGCGGGCAAAGGGTCCTTCAGGGAGATCCGCAATACCCTGCGCCGGGTCTACAAATTGCCGATCCCGGTGGGCGATGTCGACGCCACTTGGGACCGCCGCCAGCATCGGGAGGCGTTTCTGGCCTTCATCGCGTTTTTAAAGGGCAATCTGAACAATCAGACAGGCATCCGTGTCGATGGCTTTTGGGCCAGTCAGGCACAATGTCTGCAGGGGTTTGCGCAGTTTGCTCTGCCAGATGTCACGATCCACGCAGATAGGATGGATACTGGGATGGCCTATCTTGCCAGTGAAATCGGGTATACACCGCCCGCATTGGTCGAGTTTGACAATGACTACCCTGTGCAACTCGTCGACATCTACGACGACGAGATCGAGGCGGCAGTCCGCGATGTCTATCAGCGCGACTACATGACGTTTGGATTTGGAAGCTGGGCTTAAGCCGCGCGGATGGCGGCCTGTGTTTCCGTGAGGATGGTGTAGAGCGTGTCAGCGCTGGGATTGGCCCGTAGCTTGGCACAAAACTCCGTATCGCGCAGTGTGCGGGAGACCAATGCCAGCGCTTTGAGATGCTCAACACCTGAATCCTCGGGTGCGAAAAGGGTAAACACCAGATCGACCGGCTGACGATCAACGGATTCATAATCGAGCGGCTTTTCCAGAAGGATAAATAGGCCCAGAACCGACTCCAGACCGGCTAGCCGGGCATGGGGCAGCGCAACGCCATGGCCCACACCAGTGGGGCCAAGGCTTTCACGCTCAAGCAAACGGTCCAGTACAACACCACAGTCCAACCCGTAAGCGGCCGCAGCGGTTTCGCTCAGGTCGCGAAACAGGCGTTTCTTACTGGTCGCACTGCTGACGACCTTGACAGCCTCAGCTTTGAGAATCGTATCTAGTTCCATTTAGCCCAGCCCCCTTTGCTGGGTTCGGCGGCTTTACGTCTTCAGACTGCTCGGGTCAATCCAGCCGATATTTCCATCATCGCGCCGGTAAACCACGTTCACCGCATTATTTCCCTCGTTTCGAAACACAAGGACGGGCGCTTCCTGAAGCTCCATCTGCATCACGGCTTCACCAACAGAAATCGAAGGGATCTTCGTTTCCATCTCGGCAATGATCATCGGCTGGAGCGATTCTGGCTCGGACCCGTCTGTGTCCTCTTGAGAGGCGAGGATATACGAGGATGCTTCCATAAGTTCAACCGGCTGCGCACGTTCCCGGTGATGGTCTTTCAACCGGCGCTTGTAGCGGCGCAGCTGCTTTTCCATCTTTGCATTGCAGCTGTCAAAAGCGGCATAGATTTCAGTGGCATGTGCCTTGGCTTGCGCTGTCAGACCGGTCGACAAATGCACGGTGGCTTCGCAGACAAACTCATGCGCGCTTTTCGAAAAAATGACATTTGCGTCTGTTGGTCGCTCTGCATACTTCGCGACGACGTCGTCCATTTCCTCTTTCACATGTGTCTGAAGGGCTGATCCGATATCAATTTGTTTGCCGCTGATCTGGTATTGCATACAAGCTCCGTAGTCGTTTGAGACAGCTTTCCTCTGGTCCCGATTGAGGCCTTAAAAGAGTTACAGCGTCGTTAATGGAGGCGATGAAACTGTCGTGTGCGTAGGCTTAATAGGGCGCATCTGCGTCCTGTTTGCCATGAGGGCAGCGTCTGGCGTGCAACGACTCTCATCATGCTCAGTTGGCGCTATTGCAGGCCCTTCTGTCAATCATTGTAATTTGAAAACGAGTACTTACTGGTCAGAGGTCGCAGCCGCGAAACATAAAGAGTTCATTGTTTCAAAACGCTTTTCTGTCGCCAAAGCGAAATCCCGCCAGCGCCTGCGACAGATCGGATCAAGAAATGCGGAAGCTTTCGCCCAGATAGACTCGGCGAACATTCGCGTCCTCGACCACCTCTTTCGCGCTCCCGCTCATCAGCACTTTGCCGTCATGCAGAATATAAGCCCGGTCCACAATTTCGAGCGTCTCGCGTACGTTGTGGTCGGTGATCAGCACACCGATGCCACGCTTGGTCAGATCGGCCACAAGCGCGCGGATATCGCCTACGGCGATCGGGTCCACGCCTGCAAAGGGCTCGTCCAGCAGAAGGTAATTCGGGCGCGCAGCCAGACAGCGTGCGATCTCCACCCGGCGACGCTGACCGCCCGACAGAACCAGCGCAGGTGCGCGGCGCAAATGTTCAATGCCAAACTCTGATAACAAGTCTTCAAGTCGCGTCTGTCGGGCAGAGCGGCTTTTCTCGGTGATCTCAAGGATCGACATGATGTTGTCTTCGACGGTCATGCCGCGGAAAATCGACATTTCCTGTGGCAGATAGCCGATGCCAAGCTGCGCACGGCGATACATCGGCAAGGTCGTCACATCGCGCCCGTCAATCGCGACCGATCCGCCTTCAGGGGTAATCAGGCCTGCAATCGCATAAAAGCAGGTGGTTTTGCCGGACCCATTTGGCCCCAGCAAGGCAACAACCTCACCCCGGCCCAGCGTCATGCTGACATCGCGGATCACGGGGCGCTTGCGGTAGCTCTTTTGCAAGTTCTCGATCACAAGACCCCGCGGCTGCTCGCTGGCGACGCTCAGCGTCGGGGTCTCAGCCATCAGAGGGCTCTTCATCGTCGTTGCCGGTGAGCAGCGATTTCACGCGCCCTTCAACGCGGGCCTCGCCGGTGTCCATATTCGCACGTAAGCGGTCGCCCGACACGGCACTGCCGCCTTGGGTCACCAGCACATTGCCGACCATCACAACCATACTGTCTGAGAGTGTATAAACAGCCGTTTCGCCCTCGGCAGCTTCTGGCCCATTAATCAGCGTGACGCCATCCTTGGCCTCCACCCGCTCAATATCGCCGCCGCCTTCGGTATAGAAAACTTTCACCCAAGGCGCATAGAGCCGCATCGCGCCCTGGCCGACAATCACCTCTCCGGTGAAGATCGCCCAGCCTTCGTCCTGGTTCACTTCAAGCTGGTTCGATGTGACCTCAATCGGCGCATCCGGGTCGTTTTCCAGACCGCCGAAATTGACCTGAGCGCCTTGCGCCAAAGCCCCTGTCGCCGCAAAGGCGAGCACAAATGCAAGATGGCTCAAACGCATGTCTGTCAAAACCCCGATTTAGTCGCCTTTGTATATCACTTTAACGTCGCCTTTGAAAACCATCAGCGTCGTGCCGTTTTCCTGCTGTGTCATCTCCATTCGATCAGCGGAAAGATCACCAGCCGGGCCGCGGCCCTGAACGCGGCTTGTCGTCTCAAGGCGCGTGCTGTCGAGGGTGGTTTCCACCTCATCTGTCAGCACGGTGTAGCCGTCAGAGGTTTGCACCTCCACCCCACCGGATAGCGTCAAAAGCTCTGTGTCATTGTCGATCACACCGGTGGGCGCATTAATGTCGATCAGTACGCCGCGCTCTGTCTCGATCTGAGCGCTCAGGTTGTCAGCATCGAACCGCGCGGGGTTTGTGATGTCAGGGCGTGCGGTGTCGGCTACGACGGTAATGGCAGAGCCATCGCCAGTCATACCGGTGTAAGTGGGGCGGCCCACGCGTTGCTCGCGCTTCAGCTCCTCAACTTCTGCCTCGGAAAAGGGCAGGTTCGCTTCGGGATCGACGGGGCGCGAGAGCAGGAACAGGGTCGACAAAAGACCAAGCGCGAAAAGCGGCAAGACAATCTTCAGCCCTGCGACGGCGCGGGAATATCCCTGGCCATGAGCCGTCATCACGCTACGCCAGCGCGTAGGCAATCATGGATGTGCAGGATCCCCAAAGGCGCGTCTGTCCCGTCGGGATCAACGACGAACAAACAGGTGATCTTGCGGTCATTCATAAGTGCAACGGCTTCCTGGGCAAGCGCATCGGGGCTGACGGTGCGCGGTGACTTCGTCATCACCTCGGCTGCCGTCAGATCGAGCAGCCCCTCCATGTGACGACGTAAGTCGCCGTCGGTTACTATGCCCACAAGATAGTTATTCTGGTCGGTCACACCAACCACGCCGAAGCCTTTTTGCGAGATTGTGAGGAGCGTATCGCTCATCGGGGCGGTCTCATGGATCGTCGGGATCGCATCGCCGCTATGCATCAGATCGCGCACTTTGGCGAGTTGCGCGCCCAGCTTGCCGCCCGGATGGAAGTCGCGGAAATTGGCAGGCGTGAATTGGCGATGCTCCATCAGGGCCACGGCCAGCGCATCGCCCAAGGCCAGCGTCATTGTGGTGGAAGAAGTCGGCACAACGCCGGTGCCGCACGCCTCCTCCGCCTTCGGCAAGACGATTGCCACATCGCATTGTTTGAGCAGCGTGCTGTCCGCGCGGCTTGCAACCCCGATCATCGGGATCGAAAAGCGCCGGGTGTAGGCGATCACATCGGCCAGCTCTGGCGTTTCGCCGGAGTTCGACAGCAAGAGCACGACGTCCCCTTGCGCCATCATCCCCAGATCGCCATGGCTCGCCTCAGCCGGATGCACGAAATGCGCAGGCGTCCCAGTAGAAGCAAAAGTCGCCGCGATCTTGCGCGCGATATGGCCCGATTTACCCATACCCGACACGATGATGCGACCGGGTGCATTCAGGATCAGCTCAACCGCTTCGGCAAACCCGCCATTCAGGCTCTGTTCCAGTAGGGATAGCGCCTCCGCCTCGGTCTTGATGACGCGGCGGGCGGTGCTGAGGAGGTTCTCCGTATCAGTCATAATCCGGGCCACTTAATGCGAGAAAATGTCGACCTCAGGCCATCCCTGAAGATCAAGCTGCGCGCGCATTGGTAGGAAGTCGAAACAGGCCTGCGCCATCTCGGTGCGTCCTTCGCGGGCCAGCATCTCGTCCAGCTTTTCGCGCAGTTTGTGCAGATAAAGAACATCGGACGCCGCATATGCGATCTGTGCATCGCTCAGCGTATCCGCACCCCAATCGCTGGATTGCTGCTGTTTGGAGATATCGACCTCCAGCAACTCCTGCAGGAGGTTCTTGAGCCCGTGCCGATCCGTATAAGTCCGCACCAGCTTCGAAGCGATCTTGGTGCAATAGACGGGAGACGTCACCGTCCCAAACGCGTTCAACATCGCCGCAATATCGAACCGCCCGAAGTGAAAGAGCTTGAGCACATTTGGGTCAGCAAGCATCCGGCAAAGGTTCGGCGCCTCCGTCTGCCCTTTGGCGACCTGCACCAAATGCGCATTCCCGTCCCCGCCCGACATCTGGATGACACAGAGCCTGTCACGATGCGGGTTCAGCCCCATCGTCTCGCAGTCGATTGCGACGATCGGGCCGAGGTCGAGGCCATCGGGGAGGTCGTTTTGGTAGAGGTGGTTGGTCATTTTGTAAGCATCTTCGAGTTGGGTTCTTTTGCCTTATTCGATCATGCCAATGAACGCTAGATATTCGTCCAAACCGTTTCGATATGTCTAAGCGCAGCCAAAGCGGCCTTTCGATCGGTGGTACCATCGAAAACGGTAACGGTATTATTGGATTTGTTGAGTACTGACCTGAGCGCAGTCTTGAAATAGCCAAGTCGTGTCTCTCCAATCCCGTCTATCTTTGCAACTTCGTCGAAGACGTCTTGATAGGCACGGCCCGAAGCAAGGCGACCGGCCTTCCCGTCTCTTCTCCGGAAGCGGAAGTCTTGAATGTTTGAAATCATGTTGGTTGAAAAAGCGTACTCATCGTCAGTACGGGTGACCACAAGCGGATCGATCTCAAAGTCCTGATAATTATGATCTTTTAGATCTCCGCTTTCGATTAACTGCCGGCGCTCTTGAGTAGCGTCGTCTAGTGCTTGCCTCGGAATGATTTTGTTATCACCTCCATTACCTGTTTCATCGGCAACGGTTGCACCAAATCTGAATTTGGAATGGATGATCTTATGTAGCGTCAGATCATTTCTTTCGTTGCCGTCGGTATCTAAAATTGAAGCTCGCGCGTCAAAATCAGCGTTGATGTATGCTTGGGTATGTGTTGACTGAGGATCTATCGAGCCATCAGGTTTTATGTTCGAATCGAAGGATTTAACCTCGACTGTATAGTTCACCCAAAGTCTGCGGGTATTCACCCAATCCTTGACATCGGTTTCAATTGAACTCTTGTGTCGCGTGTTCGCTGTTGAAGTGATCGGGAAGATGTTTTTGTCCGCCCCCGTTCCTCCCAAATCCGCGTTGAGCAGATGCCCCCGGATATAGAGTTTGTCACCCGTAGTGCGTGTTGTCGCGCGCGCGCCTGTCGCTGCAGGAAGAAGGTCCATGACATCAGTTTGCTTTTCACTGTCTGTTCCCGATCCCTTGGGATGGTCAGGACCAACCGGACTAGCGACCATCTTGGTTCCAACCGTGATGGGCAGTGCTGCTGAATCTGTAAACCATTCGACTTGGGTCTTGAGTGATGTGACTGCGGACAGGCTCGACCCGTCGATCTTCTCGGCAACGGGCGTCTTGTCTAGTGGGTTGATCGCGCATTCTACGTAGATTCCTGAGGTAAGAGTTCCTTTGTAGCCAATGGATGCAAGTCGAAAGCGCCTTTTAATTGCCGGGAAGTAGTCATCAAGCGCGTCGGTGCCTTCGACTGCCTTAGATACAGCTTTGACGGCTCTGCCAGCGGCCTCGACGTCCTCCTTTTCCTGAGCTTTTGTACGTTCTGCGGGGACTGGTGGCTCCTCAAGAGTCTTGAGGGTAATCGGCCTAGGGTGCCGAGGCGATTTGCTATCAGGAACCTTGTCGTCTGGCAGAGCTGGCTTGACCGAAGAGTCAGGCGAGGACGCATCGTTCTGCGCATCTGCCGAAGGGGTCTTCGGCACCGGCTTATCTTTCGGGTCCGCATTCGGATCAGGAACGTTTGAGCGTTTTGGAGGCCGCCCCGCAGGCTCAGGCGGTTTCCCCGGTCGACCGGCATTCTCTGCCTCTGGCGGCATTTCTGCCTCGCGCTTTTCCTTCAGCGCGCCTTTCCATTCGGCTTTGTTCTTCAATGCCTCCCGCGCGCCTGATGGACCGGGGCCGTCTTTGGGCATGGCGTCCTGGATCAGCTTGTCGGTGTCGATATCGCTGGTCGTCATCTCCAGTTCGGGCGCCTCACCCGACCCGAAGACGTAGTTCATCTTGGCTTGCAGCGCTAAATCGGGGCCGACTGACATGACATGTTCGGCCAGCTTCCACTCGCGCTCCCAGACGGTGACGAAAAGTGCTTCGATCTCGGCCCAAGCGTTTAGCCCCAAGGTCAGCCTTGCTCCGGCGGCCATGGTTGCGACACCTTCGATGCTCCAATCGCCATCGGCGTAGTTGAGTTCCGGCACGACGGAAATCGCACCGTAAACCCCGGCCGTTGCGACGCCCTCGATACCGCCGGTTAGACTGCCAAGCACGACGTCCAAGCCAAGCCCTGCGCCGAACGCGACATAGGCTTCGGCGAAGGCGGGGATATACATCTCGCCTGAGATAGAGAAGGTCGGATCGGCCTCATCGGCCCCAATCGTGTAGGATCCTTCGACCCTGATATTGCGGAAAACGCCTGGACCGATACCCGCACGTATCCCGGCGCGGACCCGGATCACAGCAACCAGCATCGCCCAAAGCGGAATGTTCTGGGAATATTTGAACAGTTCTTTATCGAGCCGTTTCTCAGGGAAAAGCTCCAGCGGCTCGGTGACCTCAATCGCGCCCGAGATATCGATACCGCCCTCCGGCAGGATCGTCGCCTCAAGCGTACCTTCAAGACGGGGCATCAATTGAGCGGTGACCGATCCGCCGCCGCCGACCTGCAAATCGCCCTCCTCTGTCTGCGCCACTGTCACACGGATGGTGCCTGACAGTTTGCCGTTATCCGCACTGTAAGACATCTCCGTCTCGCCAGACCAGCGGCCGTCGGCAAAGCGGACAGTTATGTCACCGCCGAGCCCCGGCAAGGCTGCGGTATCAATAGGCACCTGCGCCTCGCCTTCGATATCGCCGTTCACATAGGCCAGGCTGATGCGCGCGCCTTGCAGGCCTGGTACTGTCAGGTCAACCTCAGCCCCAATCGCCAGATCGCCCGTGTCGCTATAGCTTGCGGAAAGCGCACCGGTCCCACCGGGACCAAGGTCTACACCGACAGTGCCGCTGAAGCTGAGTGCGCCATTCTCGCTCAATATTCCTGTAATAGAGCCTGACGTGATCGGCAGCCCGTCCGGAAAATCAGACGCAGAGAGAGTGACGCGCCCGGACACAGTCCCATTGGCGAGACGCAATGTGCCGGTCACCGGATCCATTGCAGGAAGGTTCACCTCAAAGCCGCCAGTGCCCGCAATGCGCCGGTCGCGACCAAGGGCGGCGGAGGCAATGGTGACTGTGCCCAGGTTGCGATATGTCGCGCTGAAATCGGTGACCGAAAGGCTGGGGTCACCATTGTCATAGCCGACGGTAATCGTGCCGCCGTTCATCTGCAGACCGGGGATCGGTGTGCTCAACTCGCCAGCGGCAATCACAACCTCTGCACTCAGGTTCCCCGCACTATCCCCGCTGATATCGGCGCGGATTTCATCGGCAAAAGGCGGCGTGATGGTGAGCGTCCCGCTTGCTGCAAAGGCGCCGTCCTCACCAAAGTTGAAATTCACCGTGCCATGGCCTAGGTCGCGGTAGCGCAGGGTAGCGTTGCCATCACCGCTGATTTTGCCCGTGTTGATCGACAGCGTTCCACCGCCTTCGGCTTCAAGTCCGGCGATCGACGGAGCCATATTGACTGCTTCGACCGTGACCGTTCCCGCAACCGCGCCTTCTTCCGTCAGCGACAACGTGATGTTGGGGTTACCCAAAGCTGCGATGTCCAATTGGCGGGACGCGCGGCCGCGGATCGTCGCATTACCGTCACTGTTGACCCGAACCGTCAACTCCGCCTCATCAAGCCCGGGCACAGCGACATCAGCTTTGATATCGAGTCTATCTCTGCGGAAAGTAGCCGTTTTCAGCGCAAGACCTGGAACGGGATTGGGAACCGTACTGAGATCAATCTCTCGGCCTTCCAACATCTCCGCGGCAATGGTGAGGCCGGTGCCAAGTCGTACTTTGAAGCTGCCATCCTCCAGCAATCCCCAAGCTGCAGCGGGCACAGCCGCCGCGACCTCTTGATTAGGCGTGGGCTCAGGTGCTTGCGTCGGCTCGGTGCGCGTAGGCACCTGCTGAGGGTCAGCGGGACTGGGCATTACCAGCTGCCTTTCAGCGCAGCATAATGCTCACCGAAGACCGATTTGCGGACTGGTTTGCCTTGCTTGCGCAGCTCTGCCGCAATGGCGCTGTAAAGCAAAGCGGTTGTGATATTCGTTTGCGCCTGAGCCGCGCGATGCGCTGCAGACAGCGCGCAATTGCGGATTTCGCCCCCGGTTAGCTCAAAGGTATCCGCCAGATGGGCGAAGTTCACATCAGGATCAATCGGGGCTGCCCCGTTTCTAAGCCGTTCCCAAAGCGCTTGCCGTTCAGCGGTGCCAGGCGCGGGGAAGTCGATGACCCAATCAATCCGCCGCAAAAACGCATCATCCATGTTTTGATGCAGGTTCGTCGCAAGGATCGAGAGGCCAGAGAACGCCTCCATCCGCTGTAGCAGAAATGACGTCTCAAGATTGGCATAGCGGTCTCGGGCGTCTGACACCTCGGACCTCTTGCCAAAGATCGCGTCTGCTTCGTCGAAGAATAGAATGATTTCTGCTTGTTCTGCAGCAGAGAAAACCTGATCCAGATTTTTCTGCGTCTCACCGATGTACTTCGAGACTATTCCAGCCAAATTTACTCTATAAAGAGGCAGATTCAGGGTTGTCCCGACGATCCCTGCCGCCATGGTTTTGCCAGTTCCAGGCGGCCCCTTGAACAAAGCTGTTCCGCTGCGCGATTTGCCAAAGGTTTGCCCCAATTGCCAATCATCGAGGATACGGCCCGACTGTTGCCGCCACGTGATCATCTGGTTTAATGCGGATTTCGTTGCTTGACGAACAATCAGATCGTCCATCCCGAAATTTGAGGTGACAGGCGTTGCAAGACCGCCCATAGCCGTTGTGCAATCGGCGTTCAGCCGGGTCATGATCGCAGGCGCAGATCGCGCGTTTTGCAGCGCAAAGGCGATGTCGAACACCCTGAAGCTGGAGGTGTTCCGCAGATCTGGTTGATCGCTGCCAAATATAGCTTGTAGCGCGTCAATAACGTCTGGTTTTGAGGCAGGCTTGCCGGAATGTGTGCTTTCAGCGGTGTTGAGCCGCTGAAGAATTGTCACGCGCGGTCCGGAAAGTGTCTGCACATACGTATGAAGCGGGTGTTTTGCGTCAGAAAAGCCGTCGAGGCAGACGTGACATTTGGCCAAAACGGCGCGTCTTATACTGGCGGTCAGGGAGTGTGCGTCGATGTAGTCGCACCCCCTCAGCACTGCGAGTGCGCGCTTCTCGAACGCGGCAGCCGACAGAAGTGTTGGGCCTGGGTCATCGGGATGATCGGCGATCAGATGGGGCAGCGGCGCGTCCAATTGCGTGATGGGCAAGGGCGGGATGACGAGCCCTTCGAAAAGTGCTTCATCGGCATCAATCAGATCATCAAGAAATGTCTCATTCAGTGAGATATTAGACTCTATAAAAGGTTTTTTGGGGTCAAATTCGATAAAGCCAAACCGGCGTAACGGCGATTTGGCCTGTAGACTGCGCCTTAACGTCAGGCTGTCAACATCAGTGGAAAGCGCGAGGCGCTGGCATAAAGACGGGGTTAGCGACCGGCGGCTCATGTCGTCGTTCAGATAGCCATAGACACGGCCAAAACGTGGATCGATTGCGGGTGCGGCGGCAAGAACAAGGATATCCAACTCAAACGGGCTCAGACCAAACGCTGTGCCGTACGCGCCCCAAAGGGACGCCTCGCGGGCAGTTTGCAGTTGATGCCACGCCTGCGCGATCTGTTCTGCGGTGGCAAAACCCCCTTCCACTTCGATCCGTCCGGAAAGGGCGTCCAGCAGCGCTTCGGCCTCATCATCAGAGACGAAAAGGCCCAAAAAACCTTCTTTGCGATCATCGCCTCTTAAGGTGCGGGTGATCGCAACCTCATGTTTCATGCGCAAGGACAGAACCTGAAGTGCTTGTGACAGCCAAGTACCAGCGTCTACGGGATGCTCGGTCAGATCCTTCATGTGGTCCGCCCTTTTAGCAAAATGGTCAGTTCCGGACCTTCGGGCCAAGCGGGCCCCCGATGCCCAAGATGTCCTCCCATTTGGAGGACGACCCCAAGCGGCATGTCCGTTAGATCAATCGTTAGGCTCTTCTTAGTTCGTTCCACGCGACCGGGGCGGGCCAGAAACTCCCGCACGAGGTAGGCGCGCGAACTGGCTTGCAGACCAGGGAGTTGCGCGGCGAAGTCTGCTAAAAGGAGGGCGCTGATTTCGGGTATGTCACCGGCAAAGAGTTGCGCGCAGGTGTTTTGAAGCTGCTGGCAATGGGGGCCGGATATGAGCGATGACAGCTTATTTTCTGCTTTAATAGACTCGATTTCGGCGATTTGAGCGACAAGAGGATCACGTTGCAGAGCGGCATGATCTTCGTCGGGGAAGAGAGCAATCAGTGCGTCCGTGACGCTTTGTGGTTCAAGGGCGCGAAGCAGACCGAGGCGAGAGATCGACGGCAATAGAAGCGCACAACCAGCGAATTGCGAATGACAAGATGCTGGCTGCTTTTCAGCTGGCGTCCCACGCCGCCTAGATGGGCCCTGCGCCGTTCTATGCGATTGGACGTCAATTTCGGAAATCAAAAGCTCAATACTCCGCCGAACCTCTGCATCGCGCGCGGCCTGGCTGATTTGAGGTAGAGACAAGCGCCTGGCCATGCGGGACAAAAGCGCGTCGATTGGATCATCTGATGCCCGTGCGATGCTGGCGGCATCCAGCGGGTCGCGATGAGTTGCGATGCAATCAAACAGCGTCGCCAGAATAGCGGCGTCCCGGATCGAGGCTTCGCTCTTGAGAACCGTGGCTAGGTATATAAACGGTCGCTTTTGCGCCGGAACAGTGTCTAAATTTGTCCATCTTCCGCCTTGCAGAAACGAAACTGCTTTCTGCAAAATATCACCCATGCGAGGTTGCACCGGATGATGTTCTGTCATCCTTTTCAAAAGCGCGTACTGATCAGATAGGGCGAGGCAAGACGCGATGGCCTCAATCCCGTCAGCCGTTGAGCTGTCTGACATGGATCGTACCGCATCAGGGCGTTGCGCCAGCACCTCCACCGCTGCTTCCGGCGCGGAGAGATAGCGCAGGGCGGCAAAGTCCGGAAAGGCCCAGTCTGGTGCGGTTTCAATGCCCAGACGATGGCGAACATAGGCAGCGGTATAGCTGGCCTCATCCGGCCATGTTGCAATATCGGTCGAATGTCGCTGGATCAGACCACGCAGCGCTGCAACAATGCGCACAGCGATGAGACGCGCGAGGTCGCGCAGATCGAGGCGAGCGCTCAGATCAATGCGTAGCTGCAACCTGCGAATACGGATCACACCTTCGGCTTCTTTCAGAACAGGGTCAGCGGCCTCTGATAGAAGATGCGGCAACACCTCTCGCAACGCCCTGTTCAGCGTCAGGCGCAAGCCATCTGCTGCCACGGGATCGCCCAAAAAGGCGCAGCGCGTCTCGATCGAACCTATGCTCAACCGGTTGGTCATCGCAGCGTATCAATCGCGTCGATGAACAGGGACAACTCCTCCCGAAGTTCCTTCACCAAGGCGGCGCTTTCCCCCAGAAAACGCACCGCATCGCGCTGGGTCAGGCGCAAGAACTGGATCGGTCCTAAGACGTCAAGCGAGATGAGTTTCTCAATAAAATTGGGATCCATCACCCTTGGCTGCTGAGCGATATTGCTGAAAACCGGATTTGTTTCAGCAGGCCGGTCTGTCAGGCGACTGTCATAGCCAAGCCGGAGGCTGAGATCATCGAAAAGTGCCCAGGTTTCCATGTTGAGGTCACTGTCTTCATCTGGCTTGGTCGCGCAGATACAGGCGGTCAGCCATTCCTGCATTAGCTGCATCGGCAGAAGGCGCCGCCGTTCGATCATTTCGATGTCAAAGCCATCCTCGTTCCAACTGATCCGACCCAGAACCAGAAGGTCTTCATCTGGGTCATAGGCCTGCGGAATTTTCACATCGGGCACGTTCCGCCCGAAGCAGACAAAGGGATTACGATCGTCGCAGGTCAGATCCTTTTGACGCAACTCATCGGGGAGGTGCTTGAGAAGGAGAATCTCTACGCTGTGACAGGCGCGCGCAGGGCGGAGCACATTCGCCGGATGGCCGCAGTCATCCGAAACACCAGGGCGTTTTTCCGCCTCAGCCAAACCGGGTCGGATCAGGACCCAGGCGGACAAACCGTCCGTCTCTTTGACCTCATCCAAGGCGCAGGCCTCACTGCCCTCCGGGCAAAGCGCTTTCATCGCCTCGACAAGTTCTTCAAGCTGTAGATCGGTTTCCAGAAATACTTCGTTCCCGCTGGGAGAGACGCCGTACCCGCTGGTGATGACCACACCCTTTTCGCTCAGATCAAGGGTCAGACCCGCGACGATTCCGGTGCCAAGCGCGTAGCGTCGCATCCTGTCCAGCTCTGCGTTTTGGCTTTCGCGTCCGAGGTTCAGATCAGAGGCCCGCACGATCTGGCGGTCGAAGTAAAGCGGCTCTGACACACCGTTTTTGTGCGAAAGCAGGGTGAGGTTCGGGGGCAGTTCGCTCATGATATTACCCTTTCACCTCGAACCAGCTTGTGAAGACAGAGCCGGGAACGCCGCCCTCATTGGGCAACTGACCGCCAAGGAACGAGCCGTTCATCGGGCGCTCTTTCACGTCGATGACGAAATCGGTGTAGAACACCATGCGGTAGCTTCCTTCGGCAAATTCCTCTAAGTTTCCTAAGTCGTCTGAGCCTTGCCCGTCATCCGATGAGTCTTCCGCCTCAGCTTTTTTCAATGTGATCCCGCGGGTGATGTTCGCGGTGTCCTCAGGCGTCCATTCTTTCAGAAGACCGTCTTCGATCGTGTTATCGTCAAAGGTGATGGGGTGGCAGGCGAGGATGTCGAACGTCTGCCAGCTTGCAAATGGATCTTCCGTTTTATTGAGGCGCTGTAATTCGACAAGCACCGTTTTGCCGGGGCGTTCAGAGCCTGTGAATTGATCGAATTTCACCGCTTGTTCGAACGCAAAGGCAAAGCCATCTCCGAGCAAAAAGGCGTTAAATTCTCTCGAGGTCATG
Source organism: Pseudomonadota bacterium (assembly GCA_038532735.1). GTDB lineage: Bacteria > Pseudomonadota > Alphaproteobacteria > Rhodobacterales > Rhodobacteraceae > JAHTBL01. The sequence continues at coordinate 170,468 of JBCBAC010000001.1, read as the reverse complement.
GTGCCGCGATGCACCCAGCTGAGCCCGATGATCTTGTTGAGATCGAGGCCGATGCCCGGATCGCCCTTGTCGCCTTTATCTCCCTTGTCGCCCTTGTCCCCTTTCAGACCGTTTGTGCCGTTCGTACCGCGATCGCCCTTGTCGCCCTTGTCGCCCTTGGGCCCTTGCGGCCCAGCAACACCGGGTTCACCTTTTGCACCCGGGGGGCCTTCGGCGACCCCTTGGCGGAGCATGCATTCAATCACATCGCGCAACGTCTCTGCCGAGGGCACGATCTTGCGCAGGGTAAGGTTGTCGATCTCGACCACGCCCTTACCGCCAAGGCCTTCATCAACCATTTTTGGCAGCGCCAGATCATCGCCCTCACCGTCAAATGTGAAGCTGTCCAGATGACCAAGAACAACGACATGCTCATCGCAGTCAGCGCAACTGTCGCATCCCTCAAGAGAAGCTGTCAGCTTCGCCCCGCAATTCACCTCCCGCAGATCAATTACAGCGACCAGGCCGCGATCAGGTTGTGCGCCGGTTTCGGCATCTTTCGCGGCAAGATAAATTGCGCCGCCCCGAATTGGCATGGCGGTGTTTTGCCCGCGCCCGTCGATCCGCAACGCATCTCCGGGGATGGAAAGCGCGGCAGGCGTATCGTCTACTTCTTTGATCAACTCTGCATCGACCGCCATGAAGCGGGTGGCCTCTCCCGCGTCCTGCATAGCGAGATAAATCTGCCCTTCGGTCGGGGCCAGTTCCATATCAAGCGCAAGGCTGTCGAAGGTCGCCCCGCGCCCGGTTTGCTCCACGTTGATGCCCTCGCCTGTGAACGTGTAGCGGTTCAACGTGGCGCGGGGGGCTTCGCGGTCCTCAAGGGTGGAGAGGGTATAAAGACGCTCCCCATCCAGACTGAAGCGAACAGCGGTGAGCCGTTCAAGCGCACCGTTTTCGGACAGACCTTTGGGGCGAATTTCTTCGAGCGGCAGGTTGCCCGTATCGCTTGAAAAGAGTTGGGGCAGGTCAATGATGAACAATCCGTCATTTGCGCCCGCAGTTGCCGTTGCGCGCGCGCTGAATATGGCAAGCCTGTCTCCTGCAGGTGACAAAACCATGCTGTCGATGTGACGATCCAGATAGGATCGGCCATTGCCGAAATTATATTGGATCGTTTTGGTGACGAGCGGTTTTGGCTGGTCCCTGCTTGGGTTTTTATTAGCCCAATCAGTCAGCTCTTTGATGCCGTAGACAGTTAGGATCGCCCGGCTGCTGCTGGGGAAGGTCAGCACATAAAGCGAACCCGTATTCGAGTCAGAGAGGATGACGGCAGGGCGGCCCCGGCCTGTGTCGATGATGCCAAATGGCTCGGTTCTTTCGGTGACCGAGTCGGTGGCCCAAACCATGATGCCATTTGCAATATCCGTGTCAAAATTGCTGAAACCAGAGCCGGAGGCGTAGATCTGATTGGCTGCGATAGACGCGCTGGTATGCGCAATCTGATCTGGCCCAATGAGCCGCGTAATCAGGTCATGCGTAGCCAGATCATACAGCTGTAGCGCGCTACCTTCGCTGTCATTATTTGCAGCCACCTGAAGCCAATCCCGGCCCTCGTGGATGAACAGACCGGCGGGGCTTTGACCCCCCAGAACGATGCTGTGATCCCATGTGAAGTCGGGGATCGATGGCGTTTCTTCATTGCGCGCGACTGTGATTGGGGCAGCATCCAGCACGATGGTAAAGCCCTCTAGGATGCGGTTGAATTCCGTCGGCACGCCTGCACTGTCGCAGCCCGGCAGAATGATCGGAATGGGGGCCTCACCCTCGTCACAGCGCTTGATCCCCACAATAAGGGAGTTGCTGCCATCCAGCTTGTCGCGCAGCTCCTCATCGGCTGCGATCAGGTCGCGGATGCGAACAAGCGCGCGCTCCGGCACGACAATCTCCTGCCCGCAGCAATCCAGCGCCATTCCGGGTTCCAGCACCATGAACTTGTCACGACAGCCATCCGAAGGGTGCTGCACCAGCTTGAGCCCACAAACCACGCCGTCGCCATGTAGTAGCGCGTTGTGCATGTTGCGATGGCCGATATTGTAACTTTGCTCGGCCGTGAAATCTGCGCTCGTCAGCAGCTTGCCATCGAAATACGTGTTGCGCTTGGGCGCATGCAGGCCGCAGGGAATGCAGGTGTCGGTGGTTTTATCATCTAGCATGAACAGGTCCCCCGTGTCGGGTTGGGTTGGAATGAGAGCGGGCCGGATTTCAGAGGCCCATCAGTTGAAAAAGTGCCGCCCAGTTGGCCGTCGCCCAAGGCAGGCGCGTCGAGAGATCCCAGCAGCGTATCGACGCCGATCATGGATTGCTGACCGACCGAAAGGCCGGGATAGACAAGCCGAATATCGTAGGAGGTATGCGCCGGGATCGACGCGTCGATCAGGCGTCTGATCTGGCGATCTGCGTCTTCGGTGCGCACCGCACTGGCCGGGATCACGATAGTAAAGCGGTGGGCCGTGTCAGGCATAGCGAGAGCGGCACCCCCGACGGCCAGCCCTTCGGACGGCAGCCGAAAATGTTCGATCACCTGCGGCAGGGGCGCGGGCAACCCAGTGTGCCAGCGCAGGATTTGCTGCAAGCCGGAGACGGTGCCACGAATGCGGTAATAGGCGATGGCCTGACGCAGCACGGTGCGCCGCGTTTCTTCCGGCCAGTTGGCGAAAAACTGCAGATCGAACCATGAGCCGAGCCAGGACAGAAACTCGTCCGGCACGGCTTGGGCATCGAAAAGCTGCGCGATGCCGCGGGTCTGGGCGGTGATCTCGGAAAAGATCGTGTCGAAATAGCTGAGGTAGCGATCAAGGAAGGCCGCACTTTCGGGGTCCTGCCGCAAGCTGGCGGGCAGGTCGTTCAGACTGCTGCGGCGCGGCCCGTAAATGTCGATCTCGGCCAATTCTGGAGAGGTTTCGCCATCGCCAAACATCTCGATCCGCAGCCATAGATAGCGCCCCGGCGCGCTTTGGATCAGCACCTCGGGTGTGGTCGTCGGCGTAATCTCCAACGGGTCTGACCAGGGGTTGGCGACGAAGCTGTCGAGGCGGTCGTCTTCGATCAGGCTGTCGCTTGTCATCGTGCGGATCAGCAGGCGCGATCCGATGGGCATTTGCACATCCAGCGCGATGCGGTCCCAGACGAACCCTGTCTTTTGACTGTCGAGCGCTTGGGTCGTGATTTGCCCATAGCGCGGCACTTCAAGCCGGTCAGGCAGGGCAAGGATCGGCTGGCCCGAGGGTAGGTGCCGCCCGTCTTTGGAAAGCGTTAGCCCGTGCAGTTTGAGCGGTTCATGACCCGGATAGTGCGGGTCGTTGTAGAGCAGCGTCGTGGCGCTGATCCTGCGGAGGGCGGGGCGGGCAAAGCGAGTGTCAGGAAGGCGATCCATCGCTTCCGTCCGGCCATTGGGCAGCACGCCGTACAGCCCCGTGCTATCGAGCACATAGGCCAGTGGTTCGGGGGCCGCGATGCTATCGCATTCGCAACCACAGGTGCAGTCCTCGGCACATCCGTTTGGCATCGCCAGAGCGCGGGGTTGGTTGAAGGTGATTGCGCGTTTCGGAAAGCTAGGATCAAGCCGCCAATTCGTGTCGAACCGCAGCAGATCGCCCGCCTCTTGCCGTAGAATATAGGCGCGACCTTGGGGGTCGAAGCCGACTGCGATGGGGCTCCCGTCCACCTCGATCACATGGCGCAAATACGCGGTTGGGTATGCCATCACTAAGACGCGGCCCGCCCCCTGATCCACGATCACGAGGTCTCCAGTCGGGGCAACGGCCACATCTGTCGGGGCGACCAGCGTATAGGGGTCAGCCTCATTCGGCAGAGGGCGCGCGGGCCACAGCGGCGTCAGCTGGTCAAGCGCATCGACTTGCCTAGTCAGGATGACGCGCGCCTCTGGATCGGCCAGAAACACCCGGCCCTCGGAGTGGATATCGAGCCCGCGCGGCAAGGTGCGTCCGCCGAAGCTGCCAAAGGGCTCCGTCACCGAAATCGGCTGCTGCCCCGCGATGTTGAGCCGCAGGGTGTTGCTGATATCCGGCACGCCCGGTTGCGCATTCTCCAGCGGCCAGCCGATGGCCGGGCTAAAGCGCAAAAAAGGCGCGATCGTGGGGCGGATCGGCTTATTCATAGCGCGCCACCAAGGCGATTGCGTCGCGCTCTAGCTGCGGCAGATGCCCGTCCTTAAGCGTGTTGAAATCACGGGCCGTCACCAGGCCCTGGCCTTCCAGCTGAACGCCCAGCCCGGTGACGCGCCGCACCCCTTCTGTGCCCAGCATCAGATCGTAAAGATCACCGTGATAGATATCTTCGCCAAAGCCCCAGCCGGTGCCATCGATGCCGCCCTTGATCGGGTGCATGAAGTCCAGCAGGGCTGCGTAAACCGCTTCGCTCACGGCGCCCAGATCGTAGCCGATGCGCACGGTCAGATCGCCCTGAATACGGGCGACGCGGGTGTAGACCGGGTTGGTCACATATAGCTCAGTCGTGATGAGGCGGCGCGGCTCCAGATAGGCACAGATCGCGCGGGTTTGAGCGATCGTGGGCTGTGGCGCGGGGTCATCGCCCTTTGGCAGAACGACAAGCGACACGGCACCGGGCTTGTCGTCAAACGTGCCATCACCATTCGGGACTTTACCTGCCAGCGCATAGGCTTTGTGCAGGTTCACACCGGGTGTTTCCAAAGCCAGATCAGCAAAGTCCTGCGCGCTGACGGCGCGATCGCGATGGCGCAGATCATGGGGCGCGCGCAACTTGACGCTTTCCAGATCATCCCCGTCGGAGCCACCATGGGCATCGCCCTTGTTCACAGCGGATTTGACCAGTCGGATCTTGCCTTTGATCTTGCTGATGACCCCGGCGCGCACATTGCCGATGCTGCCGCCCCCGGTGCGATAGCGCGTGGCGGTGATCGCTTGACCTGCCACCGGAATTTGCCCGCGCCGCCCGTCGCCGAAGGTCACCGTGCCCTTGGCCGGATCAAGAATGTAATGCGGATCGGCGGGGCCGGATTTATAGAAATCCTCCACCCGCTGCCAAGGGGTACCGGAAGTTTCACCAACCGTCAGTTCCAGCGCGGGAAGGCCTGTTTGTGGCTCAATGAGAACCGGCGCTTTGGAGAGCGTGAATTGCTCGGATGGACGCCCGGTGGCGCTGCCCAGACGCTCGTCCAGTTGCGTGGCAGCCTGGGTGGAGGGCACAGTGTTCAGCCGCAAATCCTGCAGGATCGCGGGCGGGATATCGTCCTCCGTGATCGTGGATTTGAGCCGGGCGCGCAGCCAATACATCGGGCGAAACTCATCGGCGGCAATCGGCAGGTCTGCGACGAAATCGGGATGCGCTTCGACCCAGTCGGTCTGGCTCACATTCTGCGGTGTGAGCGTGACACTGGCCGGGGACAAAGCGGTCTCGGCCTGTTGCGGGGTGCCGTTACAAGCCGCGAGCAGATCGACATCCGTGACGCCCATCTTGGCCCAGATGTCATCGCTGAGACCGTCCAGAAGCGGTTTGCCCAGATCCGCAATCGCATCCAACAGATCAGCCTTGGTTTGCGGCGGACGCCGCCCACCGAAATCTGCCCAGAAACCGGACGACAACGCGTTGGGCGAAAGCGGCACTGCCCCTCGCGGAATTTCCAGAACCACATGACCGGAGCGTGTCAGCCCGTTAGTGTCATCGCGTGACAGCGAAAGGGTCGTCCAGCCACTGTTCGAGGCGTCTTGCGGAAAAGTCTCCGGCGGCGTCCCTGTCCCCGTCCAGACCTGCCACTCGATCTTGGAGGAGACAGCGTCTTCGCGCTGGCACTTCGTCAGGACGGGTCCCTCAAAAGGCGTCACGCCGCCTTCGCCATCGGGGATCGCGTCGTAGATATCCGTCCCGTCGAAATAAAGATCAAGCGGCCCGGCCGTCAGCGTATCCTGCAGGAATGTATCCGGCGCACCGTCCAGCTTGGGGCGTACCAACAAGCCCAGATACATCGCACCACGCGCTGGGGTGCTCTCATCAAATGGCGCGAAGGGACCAAGCAATTCGACCGTTTCATCATAGCGCGTCATCAATTGCCGTTTGCCGTCGATGCCCTTGGGAGCGGTCACGATCATTCCGACGGCTGCATTGTGCGCGACCAGCGAACGGTCTGTCTCAAATGTGACTTCGACGGGCAGATCGGGATCGTCGACAGCGAGTTTTGCACCCATCGGCACAGGCACGACTAGCGGATCAGTAGGCTTTGAAAGCGCATCGAGCGTAAAGGTGATCTCGGCGCGGGCAGGCTCTGGCGGGCGCGGCTTGATGCCGATCAGATCGAGGAACTTGATGTAGTTCAGATCAGGAACGCGGTTCAGCTCATAGAGAATCGTCTCGGACATCCAGGCATGCAGTTTGACCAGCGTCATGCCGGGATCGCTGTCATTCAGATTGGTCCATTCCGGCGTGTAGCGCGGAATGCGTTCGCGGGCCTCGTCCACGAGGTCCTTAAAGGTGCGGCTGTCGAGCTTGGGCGCAGGTAATGACATAAGGCGGCCTCTATTTAGGCCCTTCGTTGATGTAGAAGGGGTAGACAATATTGAGGGCCATGTTGTTGGCCCGAATGCGGTAATCGACTTGAATCAAAAGCATGTTCGGCGCGTCGGCATTGGCGGTGGCGGACACTTTGAGCACATCAATGCGGTGCTCGAACCGGGTCAGGGCGCTGCGCACTTCGGTCTCGATCTGCGCGCGGGTGCCGGGGTTGTTGGGGGCGAACACATAGTCGTGCAGCCCGCAGCCGAAATCCGGCTCCATGATGCGCGAGCGTTTGGGCGTCGATAGGATCAGCCAGATCGCCTCCTGCACCGATTGCTCGCCTTCTGACCAACCAAGCCCGCCGCGCCCGTCCACGCGGATCGGCCATTTCCAACCTTGTCCCAATGTTGCGCTCATCGGTTAATCCCCCACCATGACAGTCGAAAAGCCGACCATGACCTGACCCACGGCGTTGCCGTCGTTCTGGTCGGTTGTGTCGAACTGGCGGACGATGAATTCGCCATTGGCCTTCACGCTGCCTGAGGCGCTGGTGAATGTGGTCGCGGCCAGATGCGCGCCGTTCTGAACGCCGCCGCTTGAGCCGGGTTCGCCCCCGGTCGAGCTTGCGATTTCGTCTGTCTCGATGATGACCGGCTTGCCGCCTGCGTTGACGCTTTCCGCGCCGGTGGCGTCCGAGAGTTGCGCGATGTTCGGATAAGGGATCGGCACTTCGCCGGTTGGCGTCGGGGTCAGGCACACGTCGGGAAACGCGAAACAGATGCCGTCGGTTCTGGCGATTGGCTTACCCATCACGCCACCGCCTTTAGGATTTCGATTTGCCGATAGGCGTCTGCGGGCTGATCGGTGAAAGGCCAGCTTGCACGCCACAAGACAAAGGCGCGCGCGTTCGGAATATCGAAGACAATCGTGTCCGCCTCCACCGCATTCAGCCAGACAAAGGCCCAGCGATGGGGCTTGTCGGGGCAATGACCCGAATGAAATCTGTAGCGCGCCTTGAGTGACAGATCGGGCAGCAGATACCGCTTTGGCGTGTCAGACGCATCGGGCGTCTGGAACACCTCAATCAGTTGATTGCTGCTCAGCGCCGGACCGCTGCCAAAGAAACTGAATCCGTCGCCACGGCGATGGAAATTGTTGAAATGCGAGGTGTATTGAGGACGCCAAGCAATTTGCGCATCGGCGATGGCTTGTGTTTCAGCAGGTGTAAGGGCCGTGCCTTCCGGAAGCGGCAAATCGGGAAAACTGTTTGAGACAACACTCCCGATCCCTCGCGTGTTAGAACCTTTGGCCTGGAACCCAAACAGGTTCTCGATAGCGTCCTTGTCATCGGTATAGCTGCGCGTTTGACGAACCATCCACACTGCGCCATCCACATGCACAGCCCCGCCAGAGCCGGAAGACCCAAGGCCAAGAACAGCGATATCCGTGTGGGACTTTTTGGGGGCGGTATCTGCCTCCATGATGGGCCGGTAGCCGATGACATCGTCGTCCGTATTGGTGATCGTTGCCACGGTGTCTTCAAAGGCAATCGCGTGCTCTGCAGCGTCGGCGAGCGGGACAAGGTTATGAGTGCCGTCGCCCTGAAGCACCAGATCGAAGCTTTGCTTCACGACGACTGTTGCCAGCGTTTCATTCGGAAGCGCACTGACCAGAAAAGCAGCAGCGTAGCGGTCGGGATCGGGAACCGTGATCTGCATCAGTTCAGCTCCACCGTTGTGCCTTTGACGAAGGCCGTGCCGCCAGCTTCCACGGTGATGTCCTTGTCAGAGGTGATCTTGATCCCCTCCTTGCCCATCTCGATCCTGTTGCCATGCATGTCCTCCAGCAAGATGCCACCCTCATCGGTGTCGGTCATGACCAGCTTGTTTTTCTTACGCGACAGGATCGTCAGCTCTTCGGGTTTGTCCGTGGGGACGGCCTGTTTCTTGCCGTAGATGAACCCAAGGATCACAGGCTTTGCGCCATATTGACCGATCACGGCCATGTCGCCGTCTTCATCACTGGCGTAAGGCAGGAACGACATGCCGCCCTCGGCACTGGCCATGGGCATGGCGACCTGCATCCAGTCGCTCTCGATATCGCCGCCTTGATCAAGCCGCTTCACGCGGGCTTTCAGGCCCTCAACGGTTTCCTCGGCCTCGATCACACGGCCCAGAACAAGCGATGGGGTCAGCGTGGTCATCACAGCACCTCCTTGCGGGCAGAGAAATTCGTCAGATAGCCAGAGCCGCCAAGCGCATGGGTGCTTTTGGTGATGCGGTAGACGCCGCTGAACCGTGCACCGAGGCCGATCAGCTTGACGGTCGTGCCTGCGCGCAGTTGCGGCAATCCGATGGAGCTGCCAGAGCCGGTGATCAGGTTGCCTGCAAGCTCTGTCAGACGCGCGAGGGCGGCGCGTTCCGCATCCGCTTCCGTCTCGACGGTGGAGGGTTTGATGACCTCGTAAAGCCCGTCGATCCCGGTGGTGATGTCGGTCGTGCCGGTCGGGCCCAACGCATCTGGGGCGAGGTTGATGTCGCTCCACGTCTTGGTGACTTCGATCTGATCTTCCTCTGCCGCCGGATCGCCTGCGCGCACGGTGACGCCTGCGAACTGACCGGCGGTGGATAGGGCGGGCGTGAAGGAAATCAGCGTCCGGCCCCATTCAAACTCTGCAACCGGGTCCGATCCGGCAGGCTTTGAAATCAGCAACGTCGGTTGGCTGTCCTCGCTGCCCGGCAGCACGCTCAACGTCATGCCGTATTCGCCCGCGCGCTTGGCGACCTCGTCATACAGCAACCCTTCGACGGCAACGCGTTCGCCCGCTTCGCCTTCTTCCTCGACCGGGTCCCATTCGACCTGCACCGCGTTGTCGCGGCACATCTGATCGACGATGGCTTTCGCGGTGCCATCATAAGTCGTGTCGATCCTGATCTTCTGAAGCCCGCGCAGAAACTTGTTCAGCGCCCGGATGCGGCAGGTTGGGGCACCGCCCGCTGGAAATGTCGGCGCAATCGAGACGACTTCGCCGGTCATCACCAAGGGCAGATCGCCATCCTCAAGGTAGCCGAAATACAGCGACACCTCTGTCCCTGGCTCAAAGTTGGGAATTTCAGAGCCCGTGTCAGGCTGTGTAAGCGGCACGCCATTCTCATCCCAGGGCGATGAATACTTGGGGCGTAGCGCCATCGGGTCCCAGTCGTTCACCACGAACTCGAAGCTGTCGATATTCTCCAGATCGTCGTTGAAGCTGACCTCGGCTACATCAGCTACCAGTTCTGGCCCAGCCTCGCGCCCTTCGATCTTGATGCGAAAGGCGGGGGTCAGGAACTGACGGTCTTTGTAAAAGGCTTCACTGGACATGGGCTACACCAAGGGTGGGAGTTCAAGTTGATCGCCGGGCGTCAAGCTGCGCACATCGGCAAGGTCGTTATGGGCGGCGATCACGCGCCACTTGCTGGCATCGGCATAGGCGTCATGGGCGATCAGCGGCAGCGTCTCGCCCTCCTGCACCACATGCACCCGCGTGTGATCGGCGGATTGGTAATTGATCCGGCTTAGCTGCTCGGCCAGCGTTGTGTATTGCTTGAGCGCTAGCGTGACGGTGGCACGCAGCGGCTTGCCCGAGGGGCTGAAGAGCGTGAAGCGCCGCGCGCAGGACAGCACGACCGCTTTGAACGTGCGCTCCGGCTCTTCGCTTTCGCCCATGGCGAGGCCAGGGAAATCGTCGCCCCACGCGATCTCGACCAGCGGCGGCATATGCGTTTCGCCATAAATCGCGACGAGCTTGTGCAGCTGGTGCACCTCTGCGGTCACGGAGGTTGCGTCCTTGCCGGTGCCGCCTTCGGTGCTGTCGAAAAACAGCTCAAGGCTCAGCGTTTCGGCATCCCCGCGCACAAACTGCATCAAGGGTTGTTCGAGGCCGGGGATCGCCACATCGGCGAACTGTGCGGCCTTCGAGAAGGATAATTCCGGCGGCGCGTATTTCACGGTGATCGGATCAGTGCCGTCACTGGTCCCGTCGGGCTTGAGTCGAGTGATGGTGAGTTTTGCGATCTCGTTGCTCATCTCACCGGTCCTTCGTGGGTTTCGGATCGGGGGAGCGATCAGCGGCGCGACGCTCATCCTCAAGCGCCTCTTTCGCCAGCTCGGCTTTCACCAAAGCGGTGATCTGGCGCACGAAGGCGGGGGAGCGCAGGGCATCCGGATCAGTGGCCTGCATGACCGTTTCAACGGTGCCGATATTTACATCAACCGCCATCGCTTAGGCCCCCGCTGCGCCCAAAGCGCTGTCTAGAAGTTTGCCGGGCGACAGCACCAGTTCGAGCCGCTCATGGGCGATCTCCAGCTTCTCAATCGCGAGCGCAGAGCTGCCCGCATTCAGCGACGGCCCGGTCCATTTGATCGGAATGCCGCCTTCGAATTTCCACGTTTTGATCGGAACGCGCGTTTCATTGGCGAGAAAGATCAGCCCGTTGCGGCGGATGCCTTCGCCTTTTAGAAAATCCTCGTGCCAGAGGTAGAGGCTTTCTGAAAACCCGACCCCGCGCGTCAGCACGATATTGGGATAGGCGGCGCGGCTGGGAAACTTGTAGACCCGGTCGTTTTCGCCGCCCGCCGCGTATTCCTCCATCTGCAATTCGCTTTCCAGCCCGGTGCATTCAGAGAAGCCGCCGAGCAGGAAATCTGCGGTCGCCATAAGGGCGCCCTCTGCGCTCAAATCATCCTCGATCAGGGCGATATAAAAATGGAAGGCAGGGAAGGGTTCGCTCAGCATCACGCCGTCTCCGTCACACGCTTGGCATCGTCGGTATTGCCCAAGCGGAAGGTGATAAATTCAAATGGGGTTGTCGGCGCGATGGCGATATCCACGATCAGCTGGCCGATATTCTGGGTTGCCTCCGGATTGTTCTCCTCGTCACATTTGACGGTAAACGCTGCCTCTGGTGCGGCCCCGGCAAGGATGCCGCGACGCCACATGCGGGCCAGAACCGTCTCAGCCGTCGTACGCACGGCAAGGCGAGTCATCAGATTGTTCGGCTCAAACACCATCCATTTCAGCGCGCGTTCCAGCGTCTTCTCGACCGCGTCGGTCACGCGCCGGGCCGTCAGGTAGCGCCATTCGGAATCCGAGCTGATCGACCGCGTGCCGTTGATCCGAATGCCCCGCCCGGGATAGGCGCGGATCGCGTTGATGCCGATGGGGTTCAGCGTGTCTTGCACGGGATCGTCGATGGCCAAAGTGACCCCTTCGACATACCGCAGCGGGATGTTGGCAGGCGCGCGGTGAATGCCGGTGCTGGCCTCGCCCGCCGCAAAGGCCCCGCAGATATGGCCCGAGGGTGGGTAGGGGAAATACCCGCCACTGCCTTGGCTATTGGTCGAGGGTAGGCGCAGCCACGGTGCGAAAAAGCCGATGCGCATATCGTCCCCGAGACGCGCGCGCCATGTCTTGAGAGCTGCGATGCTTTCGTTGGGCGTGACCGGGTCCGCGATGGCGATCTTGTAGGGACCAACAAGGTTTTGCAGTGTCATGGATTGCTGCACCAGCAAGACCTCATCCGCTTCAAGGCTGCGCGGCAGGGCGATCCGCGTCATCGGGATAGAGACCGGCTTGGCCGAGGCAAAGCGCGTGGTCTGGGCCAGAAACTCCAGCGGCTCGAACCCCTGCTTGGAGAGGCGCAGATTGATGATCCCCGGCGTCACACCTGTCGCCGTGAAAGCGCCCGTGCTGTCGGTCGTCAGTAACAGGTTCTCGCCCGCCACATCGACAGTGACCCCTTTGAGCGGCACCTCTTGCCCTGCGTCATCGACATAAAACACTTGGCCCGAGATCAGGTGATCGGACGGCGGCGACAGGTCGGTGCAATCCTCTGATTTCGGTGCGGGTGGCACTGGAAGCGGCGGGGTCGTATCGGGCAAGACCAGATCGGGCGCTGCGATCAGGGCCACCTCATCCAGCTTGGCCACAGCTTTGAGCGCGTCGATGTAGTCGCGAGCGCGGATGTCGGTCAGACCGTCTGTGCCACCGCTCAGCGCATAGGTGCCTTCCACGGGCCAAGTCGTCTCGTCCGTCCAGTCTGCATCAGCATGTGTCAGCGTCAGGCTGCGGCACTCGCGCTCTAGCGTCGCGATCAGTGCGGCGCTGTGATCGGGGTTCGGTGACAGGGCGCGGAATTCCTGCAGGCGGCGGCCTTGCTCGAAGAGCGTGATGTCGAATTCTACGGAGGTGATGCGCACGGGGCGGCTGATATCGAAGCCCAGAACGCCCAGCGGCACGGGCCAAGTCAGGCGCTGCCCCGGTACATCCAGCGCAGCGGCGATCACATGGGTGACAAGGCTTGCACCGCTACCATCGATCTGGCTCAATTCCAGCACCGATCCCGCCTCAATCCCGGCGAGCGAGGCGATCAAGGCGCTGCGATCATCTCCGCCAATATTGGGCAAGGTTTCCGTCCGGGCGCGGGCGGTGCGGGTGATCTGAACGCTCACCCCATTGCCCCACTGCCCCGGATCGGCAGAGCGGTCGCCGAAGCTGCGCTGGTAATCCTCAAAGACAGACACCCAAGCCAGCGCGCCAGCCGCATCGCTGCCCGCAAGGCGCTTGGGGTCGATCATCGGCCAAGGAAAACTCGCCTCCGCCTGCCAGCCATTGGGCAGGTTTGCCGTGGCCACCTGCGCGCCATCATCGGTAACGCGCAGCACGTAGAGCGCTTGCCCGCCAGTCTCGAAAAACCCTTTGACGGCGTGCCAGAGAAACCCCAGCGCATCCCCGTAAATCTCTTCAAACTGGGTGAGGCTTTGCACCCTGACCGCCGCACCCACAGGCCCGCGATGAGCGTATCCCAGAAAGACCGGGATATCGCCACGGGCCAGCGCCCCTGCCGCGCGCACAGGCTCGACAGGTTTGCGATACAGGCCGGGGGTCAGGGGAAAGCTCATCGGCCTCAAGCCACCAGAACGACGTTTTCGGCGACCAGTTCGACCGTTTCAATTGCGGTCTCGTTGGCGGTGGCGTTCATGGCGGGGCCTTCGTATTTGCTGACCCAAGCCTCGAAAAACTCCCAGCGCAGCTGCGGCTCTCCGGCCTCGTCGCGCAGGATGATCGCGCCTTGCTTGCGCTCGGTCATGCCGTCCAGCGTCGTCTTGCGCCAGTCCCACAACTCGCGGTTCTGGGTGTAGCCGCGCTTGAGGCTGATATTGCCGAATTTGAACAGGCCAGGCAGCTTGCGCATGCGGGCCGGTTCGTCGCCTTGGCGAAACTCGATAATATCGGATTCCGCGGTCAGGCCACCGACTTCGGTGAAGCCTGCAGACACAAGCCCGTCAATCTCGACGATAAAGTTATACTGGGCGTAAGGATCGTTACGCATGGGACATCTCCTTGAATGAGTGGGGTTGGGAGGCCGGGGTTACCCAGCCGCCTCAAGCGTTTTCTGGCTTATACGGGCGATGACAAATTCGGCCGGTTTCACCGGGGCGACGCCGATACGGACAATCATCCGACCATTGTCGATATCGTCCTGCGTCATCGTCGTGCCGAGGCCAATATCCACGAAGAACGCCTGCTCCTGCGTCGTGCCTTGCAGCGCGCCGGACCGCCATGTGGTGTTCAGGAAGTTGGTGCAGGACTGACGCACAGTGTCCCAGAGCGGCGTATCATTCGGCTCGAATACGGCCCATTGCAGACCCACATCCAACGACTGCTCGATATAGAGAAGCAGGCGGCGCACATTGATGTATTTCCACTCGGGATCTGAGGTCGCAACCCGCGCGCCATAGCAGCGCAGCCCGCGGTTCTCTGACCGGAAATCGCGCATGCAGTTCAGGTTGATCGGGTTGAGGATATCCTGCTCACCCTTGGTGAGTTTCGTCTCGAACCCCATGATGTTGCGCACGACCTCATTAGCCGGAGCCTTGTGCACACCGCGCGTGTTATCGGTGCGCGCATAGAGCCCCATCATGTGGCCCGACGGGGTGATCGTCCGCAACGCGCCGTTGCCCCCAAACGGGTCTGCGATGGAGAGGCCGGGGTAATAGATCGCGCATCGCGTGCTGTCGAAGTTTTGCCGGTGTGTGCGTGCGGCGGCAAGGTTGGAGCCCAGCGGCGTGTCCAGCACCGCAAAGCGGTAGCGCATCTTCTCGCAATGGGCGACCAGCGCTTTTTGCACCGCGACAGAGGTCTGGCCGGGAACCGCAACGATCGACAGGGTCGGCTCGTTCTCCAATGCCCAGATGCCGGTGCGGTCGCCAGGGTCCTCAGACGGCTCGCCAATATAGGCGCCGTCGTCGATGGTGCTCAGATCGTCGCCGCCGCCATCCAGCATCTGCGCCACGCCAGAGATCAGCGGCTTGTCACGTGTAGTGACGTTGACGGGGATTTCCATCCGTATCAGCGATGAACTGCCCGCGTCCGAAGGGCCTTGTGACCAGCTGCCAATGATCGCAGGCGCGAAACGTGGGTGAGTGGCTGAGAGGGAAAGATTTTCGAAGAATTCCTCCTCTTCGCGCTGCCCATCGCCATCCAGCAACTCAACACGGAGTGAGAATTCCTGCGAGGTGACGGAGCTTCCAATGGCGATCTCTTTCGACACGGCGTCTTTGAGCGTGATGATACCGTCTCCCGCATCAACGGCTTCGACCTCGACCGCAGCAGCCCCGTCGATGGACACGTATGAGCCGACATAGACACCGACGGCACTTTCGACAGACAACGTTTTGGACCCGTTCAATGTGACTGTATCGGTCTTTGTGCTGAGCATTGCGGCAGGCAACGCAGTGGCGCGCAGATTGTCTCCCCAGGCCCCCTCAGAGCGCGCATGAAGCGTTGCAACCGAGACGCTCGGATAAGCCGCCGCCCCGTCTTCGATTGTGGCGTTGAGTTGGGTGACGATCACTTCGTGGGTCACGGCCGAGACCATCCGGCGCGTCACATCCGTGCCATTCGTCAGCACAAGAATCTGTCCGTCGGCGATGCCTGTGGCATCTGTCATGGGCAGATGGGCCGTGCCAGGCGCACCCGTATGCGGTGCACCGAGTGTCGTGTCGCCTGACAGTTTCAGCAACGTCACTTCGCTGCCGCTTTCGAGATCTTCGGTTAGGGCGTCATCCATTGTCAGCATTGCGTTTGAGAATGTGTCGATGCTCAGGATTTTTCCGGTTTTCAGATCGCCATCAAGAATATGGGTCGGGCTGGTAACGGGGGCGGTTTCCAGCTCGATTTCCTTGTCATTGCTGGCGATGTCCGTGTTCTTGACGATCACGGTCTCCAGCAGTTCAAAGGTTTCAACCTTCGTAGTGCCGGGCAGGTCATCTGTCAGCGCTTCGGTCACGCTGACGCGCAAGCTGGCATCTGTGGGCGCGGCTGAGACGGTGACTGTCTCGGCCCCGTTACGACCGGCAAGCAGAAGCGTGTCATTCGCGGCAAGCTCCTTGGCGTTGCTCATCCGCAGGGCGGCGTCCGCACCACTTGCTGTTTCAGAGAAGAGCCGTGCGACCGCCTTGCCTGATAGACCAGATAGCGTAAGGGACGCGGCAGCTGCGGCCTCCCCCACAATCCGGCTGACATAAAGCCTGGAGCCGCCATTGGCGAAGAAGCCTTCCGCCGCGTAGGGCAGGGCATCCCGCCCGTTGGTGTAGAGCGCGCCGTTCAGCTTGCCGCCGAAGACGCGGGCGTAGTTGCCAAGGCTGGTCACCAAAGTGGGCGTGTTCACCGGACCACGTGCTGTGACGCCAACCATCCCAGCGGTCGAGGTGCTGGCCCCCTGAATGGGTTTGCTGCCCGAAGGCACTTCTTCGATATAAACGCCGGGGGCGAGGTATTCGGGCATGGAAATCTCCTGTCGTTAAATCGTTCTGAGAATAGAAAACGTTCTTGTATTCAAAGGCTTGTCGAAATCGGGCCGGTAGGTGAAATCAGTACCCGTTGCTGTCGGATGGGCGATATTCAGCGTGCGTTTTGCGGGGGTCGCGCCGCTGGCATCCACGCTGATCGTGAAGCGCCCATCGCTGTCCGTTTTGCCTTGTGCAACACCGTCGAGGGTGATGTCGGTATCCGCCACAGGCCGGTCGGGGTCGTTGTCCTCCAGCACCTGCGCGCGCAGCAGAACGGGTGCGGGCATAGGAGCGAATGACATTGAAAAAGGTGCGCCTGCGATCCGCTCGGTCTGTAATGTGATGCCATCCAGCGTGACGGGCCGCGCCTCAATCTCAAGCGCGCCCGAGGGCACATCGAAGCTGTCTGTCAGAGTGCCGTACCCATCGGTTTCGAGACTGACGGTCAACGTAACCGTGACGCCGTTTGGAAAGGCAGGCCAATCGGCTCCCGCCTCAAGCGCCAGGGCAAAGTAGCCCGCAGGTTTGGGATGCAGCTTGACCTTTAGCGTCCCAGTTTTTGCGGGATCAGGCGCCACGGTGTAGGCGAAATCCAGACGGGCTGAGCGCGTGTCGATGCCAAGATCGGTGACACCGTCGGCAACACGCCCGGTGATCAGCGTCTGGCGCATGCCAGTTGCGCGGGACGGCGAATAGATCAGCATTACGCACCCACCTTTCCGACGGCGCGCACCATCTCTTCGACGCGTGGAGCAACCCGTGGTGGCAGGCCGCTATCGACGGCGACGACCTCAACCTCCAGCCCGATGGACAAGCGGAAAGGCTGCGAAAAAGCGCTCCAGATATTGGTGAGTTGATCCATCGGCATCACATCGTGCCGGACCCTTAGCTCCGGTGCGGCGGCACCACGGCTATCGCCGACGGGAACCCCTTCCAGCTCGGTCAGGGTCGGATAGTCGTGAAAGTGCTGCAGGATGCGCCCGATGATTGACTGGTTCGTTTCCTCGCCTGTGCCGAGCGGGGTGAACATGTAACTGAGACTGACAGGCAGTGGCGGCTTGAAGCTCTGCGCGGCATTTGTGCGATCGGGCAGCGGCATCTGATTGCGCAGACTGCCGTCAATCTCGATGTGATAAAGAAAAAGGCTTGCCACCAGCCCGTCAGGCAACCCTTCGACCGGCGGGCGCAAGGTGATCGCATCGGGGCCTGAGATCTCGAACGTGTCATTCGGCGCTGTTTTCAGCGAGGTGAAAACCTGCTGACGCAACTCGCGGGAAATATCGGTGATGACATTATATCCAGACACGACAATAGGCTCCGAGAAATGGACGGTTTTCTTAATATTTGGTTGTGAGGTTCTGCCGAAAAATGCGGCAGACCGGCTGGTTCAAAATGATCGTTTGCGCAAAAGTCAGGCGCTCTTAAATGAACGCGAAGTGAGGCGCGTCTGTCTATCCGTTGTCTGAGGGATTCTGGGTAAAGGTGGCGTGTAAAGCATCCGCTGCGTGCTTTTATTCAGGCCAAAAATTCAATAAAATCAGGGCAGATATCGCGTAGGATGCGCTCAATACGAACGATGTGAAAAGCGTCAAAGAAGCGTGAAAATAGACGCAATATGGTGCTTGAGCGATCGCACAGGCCACCACGCACAAGACCGCGAGGCGTCGTGATCGTAATATCAAAAGAGGGATTTTGGTGCCCAGGAGAGGACTCGAACCTCCACGTCCATACGGACACTAGCACCTGAAGCTAGCGCGTCTACCAATTCCGCCACCTGGGCAGGTGTCGTGAGACGGGCGTTTAGACCTCTGCAAATGGGGTGTCAACGGGATTCGATAGCCTGTTGTCGCGCGCGCGCTATCTCACTAGGAACACCCAACAGATGAGATCGGAGTGACTGATGTCGAAATTGGTGACAATCTATGGCGGGTCCGGGTTTGTGGGGCGCTACATCACCCAACGCATGGCCAAAGCAGGCTGGCGTGTGCGCGTTGCGGTGCGCCGCCCGAATGAGGCGATGTTCGTGAAGCCCTATGGTGCTGTGGGCCAGGTTGAGCCCGTCTTTTGCAACATCCGCGATGACGCCTCGGTGCGTGTGGTGATGCAAGGCGCGGATGCAGTTGTGAATTGCGTGGGCATTCTGAACGCAGTGGGCAACAACAAGTTCGACGCCGTTCAGCATGAGGGCGCAGAGCGCATTGCCCGGATCGCGGCGGCAGAGGGGATCACAACGATGGTCCAAATCTCTGCCATCGGTGCGGATGCCGAGAGCGATAGTGAGTATGCACAGACCAAAGCGCTGGGCGAGCAAGGCGTGCTGGAGCATCAGCCGAACGCCGTCATCCTGCGCCCGTCGATTGTGTTCGGGCCGGAAGATCAGTTCTTCAACCGGTTTGCGGCCATGTCACGTTTGGGGCCCGTTTTGCCTGTGGTGGGCGCAGGCACCAAGTTCCAGCCGGTCTATGTGGACGATGTAGCCAAGGCGGCCGAGATGGGCGTTCTGGGTCAGGCTAAGCCCGGCATCTACGAGCTGGGTGGGCCGGATGTGAACACGTTCAAAGAGCTGATGCAGCAGATGCTGGAGGTGATCAATCGCCGTAAGCTCATCCTGAATACGCCGTGGTTCATGGCACGGTTGATGGGGTGGGGTTTTGATATGCTCCAAAAGCTGTCTTTTGGCCTTTTTACCAACGGCATGATCACCCGCGATCAGGTCAAGAACCTGCGCCGTGATAATGTCGTATCTGGCGATGTGATGACGTTTGCGGATCTGGGGATCAAGCCGACCTCGCTCGAGGCTGTTTTGCCCGAATATCTGTGGCGCTTTCGTCCGTCGGGCCAGTATGACGCCATCAAGGACAGCGCTAAGAATCTGCGGGTTGATTAAGCGTAGGCGAGGGCCAGCAGGATGATGCCGAGGATGACGCGGTAGATCACGTAAGGTGTGAAGCTGACTGATTTCAGCAGCCGCATCATCAGGGTCAGTGCAAGCAGTGCAGCGATGAAGGCGAAGGCGGCGGCGATGCCGGCGTCGTGCCAGATCAGACCGTTTCCGGACAGAACGACATCGGCACCAAGTAGGGCACCGGAGGCGAATATCGTCGGGATCGACATCAGCATGGCGAGCTTTGCGGCGTCTTCTCGCGCGTAACCCAAAAGCCGCGCGCCTGAGATCGTGATGCCCGAGCGGGAGGTGCCGGGGATCAGCGCAATTGCCTGCCAGAGCCCCATGATTGTGGCATCTTTAAGCGACCAACCCGCGGAAGTTTTCACCGTCGCGCCGCGTTGGTCCGTCCAATAGAGGACAATTCCGAAAATGAGCATCATCCAGCCGATGACGGCGGTGGAGCGCAGCATTTCGGACAGACCGGTCAGGTGAAAGATCAGACCAACAACGGTGACGGGGATCGTTGCCGTCAGAAGGCACAACGCGAGGAAGGCGCCTTGCGTATCTATCTTGCCTTGCACCAGCCGCCCCAGACCGCCGAGCGCGGTTTTCACATCGGGCCAGAAGTAAAACACGACGGCGAACAGCGTGCCGATATGGACTGCAACATCAATGGTTTGGCCTTGATCTGTAATTCCAGTCAGTTGCGGAAGAAGGATCAGATGACCCGAGGAAGACACCGGCAGAAACTCGGTAATTCCTTGAATGACGGCAACGAGAAAGAGGTGAAACAGCGTCATTGAGGCGGCCTGTGATTCGTTGATTGGCACCGTAACCCTTTGAGACTCAGGGGCTAGCGCCTAAATAGGGAAACTAAACTTACCTAAATTTTTGCACAACTATGTAATTTTCATATGATTGCACAAAGATTTTTTGAAATAGGTCAAATATTATGACTTTTCTTTCCGAAGCGGACCTATTAGGAGGAGGGCTCGCAAATCTCGTCACGGAGGGGATAGCTATGGCTGGTCAAAAGATGCTGAAATTCACGCAGGTGGAACGGGATATGCCCGAGAAGCGTGCTCCGAATCTGCGCAATAAAGACTTTGATGAGATTTATGCAGAGTACGCTGAGGCGAAGGCGGAAGAGCAGGCGAGCCGGTGTTCGCAATGTGGTGTGCCCTATTGCCAGACCCATTGCCCTTTGCACAACAATATCCCCGACTGGCTGCGTCTGACGGCTGAGGGTCGCTTGCAAGAGGCCTATGAGGTCAGCCAAGCCACCAACACCTTCCCCGAAATCTGTGGCCGCATCTGCCCGCAGGATCGCCTGTGCGAAGGCAATTGCGTGATTGAACAATCGGGTCACGGCACCGTCACCATCGGTTCGGTCGAGAAATACATTACAGATACCGCTTGGGAAAACGGGTGGGTCAAGCCGATCCAGCCTTTTGCAGAGCGCACCGAGAGTGTTGGCATCATCGGCGCCGGCCCCGGTGGTTTGGCCGCAGCAGATGTGCTGCGCCGTCAGGGCATTCAGGTGACCGTCTATGATCGCTATGACCGCGCGGGCGGGTTGCTGACCTATGGCATCCCCGGCTTCAAGCTAGAGAAAGACGTGGTCATGCGCCGCAACGACCAGCTTGAGCAAGGCGGTGTCGAGTTTGTTCTGAATTGCAACGTGGGCGAGGACATCTCGTTCGAGGAGATCCGCGAGAAGCACGACGCGGTGCTGATTGCCACGGGCGTCTATAAAACAAGGGACTTGCAGGCACCGGGCTCAGGCGCTGAGGGGATTGTCCGCGCGATTGATTACCTGACCGCCAGCAACCGCAAGAGCTTTGGCGATGCGGTGCCCGAGTTTGATAGCGGTGATCTGAATGCAGAGGGCAAACGCGTGGTCGTGATCGGTGGTGGTGACACCGCGATGGACTGTGTGCGCACGGCGGTGCGGCAGGGCGCGACTTCGGTCAAGTGCCTCTATCGTCGGGACCGGGACAATATGCCGGGCTCTCAGCGGGAGGTGCAAAACGCCGAGGAAGAAGGCGTCGAATTTGCATGGCTGAGCGCGCCCAAAGGGTTCACGGGCGATACGGTCGAGGGTGTCATGGTCCAGCAGATGCGCCTTGGTGCGCCTGATGCGACGGGCCGCCGGATGCCGGAAGTGATCGAAGGCTCTGACTATGTGGAAGAGGCCGATCTGGTCATCAAGGCGTTGGGCTTTGAGCCGGAGGACCTGCCGACGCTGTGGGGTGTGCCTGAGCTGGAAGTGACCCGTTGGGGCACGGTGAAGGCGGACTTCAACACAGGTGCCACCGGCCTGCCAGGTGTCTATGCCGTGGGCGACATCGTGCGCGGGGCGAGCCTTGTGGTTTGGGCCATCAAGGACGGGCGCGACGCGGCTGAAGCGATGCTGGCCTACCTGAACGGAGCCTCTGCCGTCGCTGCCGAATAATGCCTGAAACCGCATAAGGTTTCGATACAGACCAGATATGGCTTCGATATGCATCCGACATGCATGTGCGCCGCCGATAGGATTTAAAACAGGACAACACTCCTGACCCACCGGGTAAATGGAAGGTAAATGACATGACCAAGTTTGATGCTGATTGGGTTGCGGCTGAGGAAGCCAAGCGCGCATGGATGGCCGAGAACGGTATGTATTCCGAAGAGGAAGAGCATTCGTCTTGCGGTGTTGGTTTGGTTGTGTCGATTGACGGCAAACCGTCGCGCAAGGTCGTTGAAGCCGGGATCACCGCGCTGAAGGCGATCTGGCACCGCGGTGCTGTCGATGCCGATGGTAAGACCGGCGACGGCGCCGGTATCCATGTGCAAATCCCGGTGGAGTTTTTCTACGACCAGATCCGCCGCACCGGGCACGAGCCGAATGTCGACCAGATGATCGCAGTGGGTCAAGTGTTCCTGCCGCGGTCGGATTTCGGGGCGCAGGAAACCTGCCGGACGATTGTTGAATCCGAAGTGCTGCGGATGGGCTATTACATCTATGGCTGGCGTCACGTGCCCGTCTCGGTCGAATGTCTGGGCGAGAAGGCCAATGCGACGCGGCCCGAGATTGAGCAGATTCTGATCTCAAATACCAAGGGCGTTGATGAAGAGACGTTCGAGCGGGAGCTGTATGTGATCCGTCGCCGGATTGAGAAGGCGGCTTTGGCGCAGCAGGTGCCGTCGCTCTATATCTGTTCGCTGTCTTGCCGGTCGATCATCTACAAAGGCATGATGCTGGCCGAACAGGTGGCGGAGTTCTATCCCGATCTTGAAGATGAGCGGTTCGAGAGTGCGTTCGCGCTGTATCACCAGCGCTATTCGACCAACACCTTCCCACAATGGTGGCTGGCACAGCCGTTCCGCATGCTGGCTCATAACGGCGAGATCAACACGCTGAAGGGCAACCTGAACTGGATGAAGAGCCATGAGATCCGCATGGCCTCGGGCGCGTTTGGCGACATGGCGGAAGATATCAAGCCGATTGTGGCGGCGGGGTCCTCGGACTCGGCGGCGCTGGATGCGGTGTTTGAGGTTCTCGTGCGTGCGGGGCGTTCTGCCCCCATGGCGAAAACCATGCTGGTGCCGGAAAGCTGGTCCAAGCAGGCGGTGGAGCTGCCGCAGGCGTGGCGCGACATGTATTCCTACTGCAACTCCGTGATGGAGCCGTGGGACGGCCCCGCCGCCTTGGCGATGACCGATGGGCGCTGGGTGTGCGCAGGGCTGGACCGGAACGGCCTGCGTCCAATGCGCTATGTCGTGACCGGTGACGGTCTGCTGATCGCAGGATCGGAAGCCGGTATGGTGCCGGTGGACGAGGCGACGGTTGTTGAAAAAGGCGCGCTTGGTCCTGGGCAGTTGCTGGCCGTGGACATGAAAGAAGGCGTCCTGTTCCACGATACTGAAATCAAGGACAAGCTGGCGGCAGCTCAGCCTTTCGGCGAGTGGGTCGGCAAAATCACCGAGCTGGACGGGCCTTTGTCCGCTGTCACTGAGAAGCCGGAATACACCGGGGCCGAGCTGCGCAAGCGGCAGATCGCAGCGGGCTACACGATTGAAGAGCTCGAACAGATCCTTGCGCCCATGGCCGAGGACGGGAAAGAGGCGCTGGCCTCGATGGGTGATGACACGCCCTCTGCGGTGCTGTCCGAGAAGTATCGCCCGCTCAGCCATTTCTTCCGGCAGAACTTCTCTCAAGTGACGAACCCGCCGATTGACTCGCTTCGTGAGTATCGCGTGATGAGCCTGAAAACGCGGTTCGGGAATCTGAAGAACGTGTTGGACGAGGACAGCTCTCAGACCAACATTCTGGTGTTGGATACGCCCTTTGTCGGAAACGCTCAGTTTGCGGCGCTGCGCGAAGGGTTCAACGCGCCTTGCGTGGATATTGATTGCACGTTCCCGGCCAACTCTGACCCAAGCGCTCTGCGCCTTGAGCTCCAGCGTATTCGGGATGAGGCGGAGGATGCGGTGGCGTCTGGCGCTGGGCATATCGTGCTGACCGATCAAGGGCAGAACGAGGACCGCGTCGCGATGCCGATGATCCTGGCGACCTCGGCGGTGCATAGCTGGCTGACGCGCAAGGGTCTGCGGACGTTCTGTTCGCTGAATGTGCGGTCGGCTGAGTGCATTGATCCGCATTATTTCGCGGTGCTGATCGGCTGCGGTGCGACTGTGGTTAACGCCTATCTGGCGGAGGATTCGCTGGCGGATCGGATTGAGCGTGGCTTGATCGACTGTTCGCTGACCGAGGCCGTGCAGCGCTATCGCAATGCGATTGATCAGGGTCTGCTGAAGATCATGGCGAAGATGGGGATCAGCGTAATCTCCAGCTATCGCGGGGGTCTGAACTTTGAGGCTGTGGGTCTGAGCCGTGCGATGGTGGCGGAGTATTTCCCCGGCATGACGAGCCGCATCAGCGGCATCGGCACGACCGGTATCCAGCGCAAGATCGAAGAGGTGCACCGCGCCGGGTGGCGGGGTGGCAATGATGTGCTGCCCATCGGTGGTTTCTACAAAGCGCGCCGGTCCGGCGAGAAGCACGCGTGGGAAGCGCAGTCGATGCACATGCTGCAGACGGCGTGCAACAAAGCCTCCTACGAGATGTGGAAGCAGTATTCGGCGAAGATGCGGAGCAATCCGCCGATCCATCTTCGTGATCTGCTGGACATCAAGCCGATTGGCAAAGCCATCCCGATTGAAGAGGTGGAGAGCATCACCTCGATCCGTAAGCGCTTTGTGACGCCGGGCATGTCGCTGGGCGCGCTGAGCCCTGAAGCGCATAAGACGCTGAACGTGGCGATGAACCGGATTGGCGCGAAGTCCGACTCGGGTGAGGGTGGCGAGGACCCGGCGCATTTCGTGCCGGAGCCGAATGGTGACAACCCGTCTGCGAAGATCAAGCAGGTGGCGTCTGGGCGCTTTGGCGTCACGGCTGAATACCTGAACCATTGCGAAGAGCTGGAGATCAAGGTCGCACAGGGGGCCAAGCCCGGTGAGGGCGGTCAGTTGCCTGGCATGAAGGTGACTGATCTGATCGCCCGGCTGCGGCACTCCACCAAGGGTGTGACGCTGATCTCGCCCCCGCCGCACCACGATATCTACTCGATCGAGGATCTGGCGCAGCTGATCTACGACCTCAAGCAGATCAACCCCCGTTGTAAGGTGACGGTGAAGCTGGTGGCGTCCTCTGGTGTTGGCACGATTGCCGCTGGTGTGGCCAAGGCGAAGGCCGATGTGATCCTGATTTCGGGTCACAATGGCGGCACGGGTGCATCGCCTGCGACGTCGATCAAATATGCGGGCCTGCCGTGGGAGATGGGCCTGACCGAGGCGCATCAGGTGCTTGCAATGAACAACCTGCGGGAGCGGGTGACCCTGCGGACCGATGGCGGTCTGCGCACGGGGCGTGACATCGTCATGGCCGCGATGATGGGGGCCGAGGAATACGGCATCGGCACCGCCGCGCTGATCGCGATGGGCTGCATCATGGTGCGTCAGTGCCAGTCGAACACCTGCCCCGTGGGCGTGTGCACGCAGGATGAAGCGCTGCGCGAGAAGTTCACCGGCAATGCCGACAAGGTTGTGAACCTCATCACGTTCTATGCGCAGGAAGTGCGGGAAATTCTGGCGCAGATTGGCGCGCGGTCGATGGATGATGTCATCGGGCGGGCGGACTTGCTGAGCCAGGTCAGCCGTGGATCGGCGCATCTGGATGATCTTGATCTGAACCCGCTTCTGATCACTGTCGATGGCGCGGCCGACATCGTTTACGACCGGAACAAGGATCGTAACGCGGTGCCGGATACGCTGGATGCGCAGATCGTCAATGACGCGGCGCGCTTCCTGAACGATGGCGAGAAGATGCAACTGCAATACGCGGTGCAGAACACGCTGCGGACCATCGGGACGCGCACGTCGAGCCATATCGTCAAGAACTTCGGCATGCGCAACGCGCTGCAGGAGGATCATCTGACGGTGAAGCTGACGGGCTCTGCCGGGCAATCGCTGGGGGCGTTCGCGGCGCCCGGTCTGAAGCTGGAAGTGTCGGGTGACGCCAACGATTATGTGGGCAAAGGTCTGTCGGGTGGCACGGTCGTCGTGCGTCCGCCGATGGCGAGCCCGCTGACCGCGTCGGACAACACGATCATCGGCAACACGGTGCTTTATGGCGCGACTGACGGGTATTTATTTGCCGCAGGTCGGGCTGGGGAACGGTTCGCCGTTCGCAACTCCGGCGCGAAGGTTGTGATCGAGGGCTGCGGGTCCAACGGGTGTGAATACATGACCGGCGGTGTCGCGGTGATCCTTGGGACGATAGGCGCGAATTTCGGGGCCGGGATGACCGGTGGGATGGCGTATCTCTATGACCCTGAGGGCCTTGCGGATGACATGATGAACATGGAAACGCTGGTGACCTGTCCGGTGACAGTGCCCCATTGGGAGCGGCAGCTCAAAGGTCTGATCGAGCGTCACTATGCTGAGACGCACAGCGTCAAGGCGGCCGAGATCTTGCAGCATTGGGATACGGAAAAAGCGCATTTCATTCAGGTCTGCCCGAAGGAAATGCTGGTGCATATTCCGGCCCCGCTGGGGATCGAGGAAACGGCTGTTCCTGCGGAATAGAGCCCGTTTTTCTTGACCTTTCGCCACGCCCCATGACACTTGGGGCGTGGCAAAACGAGCAACCAAGAAAACGGCGTCGAAAAAGACGACCAAAGCCAAGACCAAGCCGAAACGCAGCCTGAGGGCGCGTGTGCGGCGGTGGGTTTGGCGTGGTGTTTTTGCGGTGCTGGCTTTGGTTGCGATCTGTCTTTTTGCGTACAAGTTTATCAATCCACCCGGCGGTCTTTACATGCTGTCGGAGGCGCGGCGGCTGGGGGATATCGACCGGCAATGGGCCCCGATGGAGGAGATTGCGCCGGTGATGGCACGGTCTGTCGTGGCGGCGGAGGATGCGAATTTCTGCCTGCATTGGGGGTTGGATGTGAATGCCATTCGCGATGCGATGGAGGATGGCGGGACGCGGGGGGCGTCGACGATTTCTCAGCAGGTGGTGAAGAATGTCTACCTTTGGCATGGGCGGTCGTGGACGCGCAAATCGCTGGAGGCGCTTTTGACCCCGGCGGTGGAGGCGTTTTGGTCAAAGCGGCGGATTGTCGAGGTGTATCTGAACATTGCCGAGTTTGATGAGGGCGTCTTTGGCGTCGATGCGGCGGCATATCACTATTTCAAGAAGCGCCCGTCAGAGCTGACTGCAGTGGAGGCGGCGCGGCTGGCGGCGGTGTTGCCGAACCCCAAGGAACGCTCTGCCTCCAACCCGTCGAGCTTTGTGCGCAAGCGGGCGGCGTCGATTGTGGACGGGGCGGCGACGATCAAGGCGGATGGCCGCGCAGATTGTTTCGAGAGTTGAATTCAGACGTGCTTCGCGGCATTGAAGTTGAAACCGATAAAAAGCAGTGATTGCAATGAACCGTTTGTTCCATGTCCCGTTGTCTCCGTTCTGCCGGAAGGTGCGTTTGAGCCTTGCCGAAAAGAAGATCGAGGTGGAGCTGGTCGAAGAGCGGTATTGGGAAGAGGACCCGGATTTCCTGCGCCGGAACCCGGCAGGAAAGGTGCCGGTTCTGAAGATGAACGGGCGGACTTTGGCGGAAAGCGGGCCGATTTGTGAGCTGATCGAAGAGCTGAACCCCGATCCGCCCTTGCTGCCGCGCAAGCCGGAAGCGCGCTATGAAGTGCGGCGGCTGGTGGCGTGGTTTGACGATAAGTTTCATCACGAGGTGACGTCGAACCTGCTCTATGAGCGGGTGAACAAGAAGGTCATGGGCAAGGGCTATCCGGATAGCAAGAACGTGAAGGCCGGGGCGAAGGCGATCAAGTACCATCTGGATTATATGACGTGGTTGCTTGATCAGCGGCGCTGGTTGGCGGGCGATACGATGTCGCTGGCGGATTTCGCGGCGGCGGCGCATTTGTCGGCGCTGGACTATATCAGCGACGTGGATTGGAACCGCTCGGCCACGGTTAAGGACTGGTACGCGAAGATCAAATCGCGGCCTGCGTTCCGGTCTATTCTGGCCGATCAGGTGCCCGGATTCCCGCCGCCCGCGCATTACGCGGATCTGGATTTTTGAGCGCGGAGCTCAAAGCGCGATTAACCACATTTGCCCAAGAGGCCGGGTTTGCGGAGGTCGGCGTCTGCCGGCCTGACGCGGTGCCCGAAATTGCGGATCGTCTGGCGGCTTTCGTGGCTGAGGGGCGGCACGGGCAGATGGGCTGGATGGGCGAGCGGATGCACTGGCGCGGGGCTCCGGATCAGCTATGGCCCGAGGCGAAATCAGTCATCATGCTGGCGGAGCCTTACACACCGAAACATGACCCTTTGGCTGTGTTAGAGACGAAAACGAAGGCCGCAATCAGTGTCTATGCGCAGAACCGTGACTACCATGACGTGGTCAAAAAGCGGCTCAAGAAAGTGGGGCGCTGGCTGCTGGAACAGGCTGACGGCGAGATCAAGGTGTTTGTCGATACCGCCCCGGTGATGGAGAAACCTTTGGCGGCGGCTGCGGGACTTGGCTGGCAGGGAAAACATACGAACCTACTGAGCCGGAACCTTGGCAATTGGTTCTTTCTGGGTGCGATCTTTACCACCATTGAACTGCCGGTGGACGAGGCAGGCGTCGAGAAATGCGGGACCTGCACGGCCTGTCTGGATATATGCCCGACGGATGCGTTTCCGGCCCCGTTTCAACTGGATGCGCGGCGGTGCATTTCCTACCTGACGATCGAGCATAAAGGGCCGGTGGAGGAGGAGTTGCGCAGCCTTATGGGCAACCGGATTTATGGCTGCGACGATTGTCTCGCGGTGTGCCCCTGGAACAAGTTCGCGGCTGATGCGCGGGAGGTGAAATATGCCGCGCGGGAGGATCTGTTGGCCCCGGACTTGCGCGCGCTGTCGCAGCTGGATGATGCGGGGTTTCGTGCGATGTTCAGCGGCTCCCCGATCAAGCGGATTGGGCGGGACCGGTTCGTGCGTAACGTGCTTTATGCGATTGGGAATTCGGATGCGCCAGAGTTACGGCAGAGCGCTCAGGCGTTGACCGAGGATGCCGATGAAACGGTCCGCGACGCGGCGCGCTGGGCGGCGGAGCGATTGGCGTAACGCCGCCCATGGGTTTGGAGCACACGCAGAGGATGTGTTATTCTGACCCCACCAGGGAGGAGACGACTATGACCAAGCATCTGATTGACCATCCCAGAACACGCGGTGAGACGGCGCGGCTGAAGCACTTCTTGCGTGTCGAGAAAGCGGAGCGTCCGACGACTGCCACCAAAGTGCTGCAGCGCCGGGCGCGTGCTGTGCAAAGCCCCGCGCAGCTGCGGGCGTTTCTGCGGATCGCGCGGCAGGTCTGACGCCTCGCCATAGACGCGCAAACCGGATAAGCGGGGAGGGCTGATCTGACAGGCCCCTCCGAATGAACCCGACGCGCGGTATCTTTCTTATGATCTCGGCCATCACGCTGTTTGTGGTGATGTCGAGTTGTATCAAAGCGGCAGAAGATGTGCCTGCGGGGCAGGCGGTTTTCTTTCGCTCGATCTGCGCGATGCCGATCATTCTGGTCTGGCTGTGGCGGCAGCATGACCTGCGGGACGGGTTAAAAACAAACAACTGGAAAGGCCATGCGGGGCGCGCGTTAGCGGGCACGATGGCGATGGGGCTGGGCTTTGCTGGGCTCAAGTTCCTGCCTTTGCCAGAGGTCACGGCGCTGCGCTTTGCGACGCCGATCCTGCTAGTGGTGTTTGCTGCGCTGTTACTTGGAGAGCGGTTTCGGCTGATCCGGCTCAGCGCGGTGATCGTTGGGCTGATCGGCGTTCTGATCATCATGTGGCCGCGACTGAGTTTTGACGGCGGATCGCGGGAGGCTTGGGGCATTGGCCTTGTGCTGGGGTCGGCGGTGCTGGCGGCGCTGTCGCAAGTGTTCATCAAGAAGATGGCGGGGGTGGAGAAAACCTCGGCCATTGTCTTTTACTTTTCGGCGACGGCCACGGTTCTGTCTTTGCTGACACTGCCGTTCGGCTGGGTCTGGCCGGACCCGCGCGAGTGGGTCTTGCTGATTGCGGCGGGTCTACTGGGTGGATTTGGGCAGTTGTTGTTGACGTCGGCCTATCGCTTTGCCGATGCAAGCGTCTTGGCCCCGTTCACCTATGTGTCGATGCTGTGGGCGCTGCTGATCGGGTATTTCGTATTTGCCGAGGTGCCGACCCTGCCGATGTTGCTGGGCGCAGTGCTGATCATCGCGGCAGGTGTTGCGATTGTGCTGCGGGAGCGGCAGTTGAAGAAGCCGCGCCCGCCTCGTATGGGCGAAAACCTTTAGGCCATTTCGGTCGCGGCGGATTGCGTCCAGACCTGCCCTTCATAGGCACGCAGCACGGTGCGCACGGTTGGACCGAAGGTGCCCGGCATCGCGCGAAGCTCGGGGAAAAGCTCAAACACCTCGGAACGGTTCTGATCGCTGAAAGCGTCAAGCGCCTGTTCTCCGGGAAAGAGGCTTTCGGTGGGCGTGTCATCGGCCAGCACGATCTCATGCGCGTCAAAGAGCATATGCAGATAGGTGACCGAAGAGGCACCGTGATCAACCAGAACTGTGTTGTGATTGATCAGGGATGTCGCGGGGGCCAAAGCCTCTTCCATGCCGAATAGAAGCTGGGTCTGCGTGTCGCCCAACAGCATGCGGTGCTGGGGAGAGACGCGCATGTCGCGTGCAGGGCTGCCGGGGCCGAACGCATCTTTGCGGATCAGGATCGGTCGGAGATGCGGGTTATGCTCGTGCAAATCGACCGTCTGCGCGCCGATCCAGCGCAGCGGTTTTGGGCCGCCATCGCGGGTCAGCACCAGATCGCCCACCGCGAGCGTTTCAATCGCGCGCGGGCCGTAGGGGGTGTCGATCAGGGTGCCAGGGGTAAAGCAGGGCGCTTGGGTGTCGTAGGTGACAAAGGCGCTGTCGGTGTTCCCGTCGGGATCAGAGATTGTGTAGCTGAAGCTCGACGTGCCTTCGGTGCCACCCGACGTGTTCACGATATCAAGCGTGCCGTCGGCCAGGAGAGTCACCGTATCGCCGTTGTTAAGCGTAATCGGTGAGCCCACTGTCGCGGCCTGCCCGTTGATCTGGGTGATCGTCAGGGACTGACCGTCCGGCTCGGTGTCATTGGCCAGCACATCAACGTTGCGGGGGTTGGTGCCCCAGGTCTGAAAGCCGCTGTCGTCGGTGGCAATCGGGTCAGGGTCCATGCCCGTGCCGGTCGTGTTGCCTGCGATCACGAGCGCAGAGTCGTAGGCCGCATCGCCTTTGTCGGCGATGCCGATCTTGAGGGTCTGTGCGACGCCTGGCGTCACCGGAATGTCGAGCGAGAGGGTGACGGTGAAGCCGTCCATCTCGGTATCGAAGGTGCCGTTTGTGTTGTCGATATAGAGGTTTGGGTTCGAGCTGTCGAACGTGCCGTTGCCCGGGTTCGGGTCATTGTTCTGGTTACCGAATTGCGGGTTGTTCGCGCCTGCGTTGTTGATCGAGTTCACCGAGATATCGCCGGTGCCGACGCTGATCGGCACCTGCACACCGTCGATCATGATGAGGGCGACATCGTTGAAGTTCGAATAGACGTATTCGTTGTATTCCTCGGAATAGAAGCGGAACTCGAGGTTGAGGGAGGTCTGACCCGGCAGCGGGGTGAAGTTCACCTCTAGGAAGGCCGCGTCGAATGTGGCCCCGCCCGCTGCGGCGTTGAAATCCGCGTCGCCATCCACACCGCCCGTGTTGGAGCCCGTGCCGCCGCCCTGGTTGTTGGCTCCTGTCGCATTGCCGAAATCGCTGACATCCCCGGTGGAGAGGATGACACCGCTATCTGCGGGCAACACGTTCGGGTTCGTGGTGTTGCCGCTGCTGTAGGTGCCCGAGGAATCGTTGTCGCCCGAGTAGGTCGCGCTGTTGATGGTAAATCCGGTGCCGAAAATCTCGGCCGCCATGGCGAGTGCGCTGGCGGAAATATTTGCGTTCAAAGCGGTCATTGGGAGCCCCTTCCCAGTCGTAATTAACCGGGTCGTTTTCGCGCTTTGGTTGGGCGGGGGTTGGACCGCAGAGAGGTATCTTCACGTCGGAAATGTGGCGAAAATTCGTGTGAAATTGTTTCTTTTTAAGAAGATGCAACTTCCGGATGCAGAAAAGGCCAGCCTTTCGGGGCTGGCCTTGAGCGTTGTTTGAGCGGTGGGTTTTAGCTGCGTACCAGCGTCTCGTAGCCTTCGGCCACGTCGCGGGTCAGGGCGCCGACTTCGAAATTGTAGTCGCCGATTGTGCCGACGGGCGTGACTTCTGCGGCAGTGCCGGTGAGCCAGCATTGCTCGAACCCTTCAAGCTCGGACGGCTCGATATGGCGCTCGTGGACCTTGATCTGGCGGTCCTCCAGCATACCGATGACGGTCTGGCGGGTGATGCCGTTGAGGAAGCAATCGGGCTTGGGGGTGTGAACCTCTCCGTCTTTCACGAAGAAGATGTTGGCCCCGGTCGCCTCGGCCACGTAGCCGCGATAGTCGAACATCATGGCGTCAGAGCAGCCTTTGGCCTCGGCCGCGTGCTTGGACATGGTGCAGATCATGTAGAGGCCAGCCGCCTTGGCGTGGCAGGGGATCGTTTCGGGGCTGGGGCGCTTCCATTGGGAGATGTCGAGCTTGGCGCCCTTCATCTTCGCGTCGCCATAATAGGCGCCCCATTCCCACGCGGCGATGGCCATGCGGACGGGGTTCTTTGCAGAGGCGACGCCCATATCTTCGCCCGCACCGCGCCATGCGATCGCGCGCACATAGGCGTCTTGCAGGCCGGAGGTTTTGAGGACCTGCTCTTTCGCGGCTTCAATCTCTTCCACGGTGTAGGGGATTTCGAAGTCGATATATTCGGCGGATTTCTTCAGACGCTCAGAGTGCTTCACGGATTCGAATATCTTGCCGTTATAGGCCCGCTCGCCTTCAAATACGGAGGAGGCGTAGTGCATCGCGTGGGTCAGAATATGGACATTGGCGTCGCGCCAATTCACCATTTTGCCGTCCATCCAGATCATTCCGTCGCGGTCGTCATATCCACCGGCCATTGCCTTGGTCCTTCCAGTTTCGCCCGTTGGCTTTTCGATTATTTCACGAACTACGTCCGCATCGGACATAATGTTGCGTAAAAACTGCAAATCGCTACCAATTGATTCTTGGAATGTCAACAAGGCTGACTTAAAACGGAGGCAGGTTGAGGAAAAAGAAGGCAGAGTGAGATCGGTATGGCAGATCAAAGCGCGCGGCCAAGTAGTGAAAGCCTTCTGTTTCTGACAGACGAGCAGCTGCGCAAAGGGATCGAGGCGATGTTTTTCGCCTATCGCGGCTTCACGGCTGATCCGGACCGCATTCTGGAAGAACGCGGGTATGGCCGCGCGCATCACCGCGCGGTGCATTTCATTCATCGCTCGCCCGGAACGACGGTGAACAACCTGTTGTCGATCCTTGGGGTGACCAAACAGTCCCTTAATCGGGTGTTACGGACCTTGATTGAGGACGGTTTGGTTGAAAGCAAGGTCGGAACGAAGGACAAGCGAGAGCGTCATCTGACATTGACCGACAAGGGCCGCGAGTTGGAACGCGCACTAAGTGACGCGCAGCGCAACCGGATGCGCGACGCCTATCGCAAGGCGGGGCCGGAAGCGGTACAAGGGTTCAGACAGGTGCTTGTGGCCATGATGGATGGCGACATGCGGCGCCACTATCTTGCGCTGAAGGATGCAAGCCAATGATCGAAATTGATGCCCATCTGCTGATCGTCGATGATGATGAACGCATCCGTGGATTGCTCCAGAAATTTCTGATGCGCAGCGGGTTCATGGTGTCCGCAGCGCGGGACGCGGCTCATGCGCGGCGGCTTCTGGAGGGGCTTGAGTTCGACATGATCGTGCTCGATGTGATGATGCCGGGCGAAGATGGCGTGAGCCTGACGAAAGCGATCCGTGAGGATCGCGCGACGCCCATCCTGCTGTTGACGGCCAAGGGCGAGACGGAAGACCGGATCGTGGGGCTTGAAGCTGGCGCGGATGATTATCTGGCCAAGCCATTTGAGCCAAAGGAATTGTTACTGCGGATCAATGCGATCCTGCGGCGCGTGCCTGCGTCGGAAGATGCGGTGACGACGCCAAAAGTACTGCATCTGGGGCCGGTGCGTTATGACACCGAACGTGGCGAGATGTGGGAGGGCGAAAGCCTTGTGCGCCTGACCGCGACGGAGGCGCAGTTAATGCGCATCTTCTCCAGCTGTCCGGGGGAGCCGGTGAGCCGGACGCGTTTGGTCGAAGATCTGGGCCGCGATGGCGGGCAGGCGCAGGAACGCGCAGTTGACGTGCAGATTACGCGGCTACGGCGCAAGATCGAAGCGGACCCGAAACAGCCGCGCTATCTGCAAACGGTGCGTGGGTCTGGCTATATGCTGGCACCCGATTGAACCCTGTGACGGGCGGCGCTATGGTCCCGGAGTTGGATTTCAGGAGCGCCCCATGAGTGACACCCCCGTTGCAGAGATGAGTTTCGAGCAGGCCATGGCCGAGCTGGAAAAGGTGGTGGGTCAGCTGGAAAGCGGCGATGTGCCTCTGGAGCAGTCGATCACGCTTTACGAGCGTGGGGCGGAGCTGAAAAAGCACTGCGAAGCCAAGCTGAAATCAGCGGAAGAAAAGGTGGCTGCGATCACGCTCGGGGAAGGTGGCCAGCCGACGGGGACCACGCCTGTCGAGGGCCTCTAACCTTTGTTCAAGACAGTTCTGGAAGAGGCGGCGCAGGCCACGCAAAGGGCTCTGGACGCTGCGATGGCGGGATTTGGCGATCTGCCTGTCGTGGAGGGCATGCGCTATGCGTGCAATGGCGGCAAACGGTTGCGGGCGTTTCTGGTGATGGAGAGCGCGCGGCTGCATGACGTGCCGGATGCGGTATCGGTGCAGGCGGCGGCTGCGATTGAGGCGCTGCACGCCTACTCGCTAGTGCATGATGATTTGCCTTGCATGGACGATGATGATCTGCGGCGTGGCCAGCCGACGGTTCACGTGAAATGGGATGATGCGACGGCCGTGCTGGTGGGGGATGCGTTGCAGACGCTTGCTTTCGATCTGCTGGCTGGGATGGACGCGGATGCGGATGTGCGTGTCGATCTGATTGCCTCTCTCACGAAGGCCAGCGGGGCGGAAGGCATGGTGCTGGGCCAAGCGCAGGATATCGCGGCAGAGACCGCACAGGTGCCTTTGACTTTGGAACAGATCATGGAGCTGCAGCGCAACAAGACCGGTGCGCTGATCGGCTGGTCGGCGGAGGCGGGTGCCCGGATGGGGCACGCCGATATCGGCCCGATGCGCGCTTATGCGCAGGCGCTGGGCCTTGCCTTTCAGATCGCGGACGACATTTTGGACGTCGAGGGAGATGCTGAGACCGCAGGCAAACGGCTGCAAAAAGATGCAGATGCGGGAAAGGCCACATTTGTGTCTCTGCTGGGTCTGGGTGCTGCAAAATCGCGGGCGAAAGACCTGGTTGATGAAGCAGATGCGGCGTTATCGCCCTACGGAAACAGGGCGGAAAACTTGCGAGCAGCGGCGCGGTTCGTTATCTCCCGAGATAAGTAAGTGTCAGCTTGAAGGGCCAGCACAATGTCAGACAGACCGAACACTCCGCTGTTGGATACGGTGCAAAGCCCTGCTGATCTGAAGGGGCTTTCCGACAAGCAATTGCGTCAAGTGGCGGACGAGTTGCGGGCGGAGACGATCTCGGCCGTATCGGAGACCGGCGGTCATCTGGGCGCTGGGCTGGGTGTTGTCGAACTGACCGTCGCCATTCACGCGGTGTTTGACACGCCGACGGATCGTTTGATCTGGGACGTTAGTCACCAGTGCTATCCGCATAAGATTTTGACCGGGCGGCGTGACCGTATCCGGACCTTGCGCCAGAAGGATGGGCTGAGCGGATTCACCAAGCGCTCGGAAAGCCCTTACGATCCGTTTGGCGCGGCGCATTCGAGCACCTCGATCTCTGCCGCTTTGGGCTTTGCCGTTGCGCGTGATCTGGGTGGCCTGCCGGAGCATGGTCTGGGCGACGCGATTGCCGTGATCGGTGATGGTGCGATGAGCGCGGGCATGGCCTTTGAGGCGATGAACAACGCAGGCCATCTGGATAAGCGTCTGATCGTGATCCTGAACGACAACGAGATGAGCATCGCGCCACCGGTGGGGGCGATGTCGTCTTACCTGTCGCGGCTTTATGCGGGGGCGCCGTTTCAGGAGTTCAAGGCGGCGGCCAAAGGCGCGATCAGCCTTCTGCCGCCTCCGTTTCAGGAGGGGGCGCAGCGGGCCAAGGATTTGCTGAAAGGCATGACCGTTGGCGGGACACTGTTTGAGGAGCTTGGGTTTTCCTATGTCGGGCCGATTGACGGGCACGATATGGATCAGTTGCTGGCGGTGCTGCGCACGGTGAAAGCGCGTGCCGATAAGCCGATCTTGATCCATGCGATCACGACCAAGGGCAAGGGCTATGCACCTGCCGAAGGGGCCGATGACAAGGGTCACGGGGTTGCCAAGTTTGACATTGTCACTGGCGCGCAGAAGAAAGCGCCGTCGAACGCGCCGAGCTATACCAAGGTGTTCGCTAAGGCTTTGATCAAGGAAGCCGAGAAGGACAACCGCGTTTGCGCCGTGACGGCGGCGATGCCGGACGGCACCGGGTTGAAGCAGTTCTCTGAGCGTTTTGCGTCGCGCACGTTTGACGTGGGCATTGCAGAGCAGCATGGCGTGACGTTTTGCGCGGGTCTGGCGGCAGGCGGGTTGAAGCCCTTCTGCGCGATGTATTCGACGTTTTTGCAGCGCGGCTATGATCAGGTTGTGCATGACGTGGCTTTGCAGCGCTTGCCGGTCCGTTTTGCAATTGACCGTGCGGGGCTGGTCGGCGCCGATGGCGCAACCCATGCGGGGGCGTTTGATGTCGCCTATCTGGCGAACCTGCCGGGCTTTGTCGTGATGGCAGCGGCGGACGAGGCGGAACTGGTGCGCATGGTGGCAACAGCCGCGGCCTATGACGAGGGGCCGAGCGCGTTCCGCTTTCCGCGCGGCGAAGGCGTTGGCGTTGTCATTCCCGAGGATGCGGAGCCGCTGGAGATCGGCAAAGGCCGCATGATTGCCGAGGGCAAGCGCGTTGCGATCCTGTCCTTTGGAACGCGGCTGCAGGAAGTGCAGAAGGCGGCAGAGAATCTGGCGGCGAAAGGCATTACGCCCACGATTGCGGATGCACGGTTTGCCAAGCCTTTGGATCGGGATCTGATCCTGAAACTGGCTGCCGAGCATGAAGCGCTGATCACGATTGAAGAGGGTGCCGTGGGTGGCTTTGGCAGCCACGTGTCGCAGCTTTTGTCGGACGAGGGCGTGTTTGACCATGGGCTGAAATTCCGCTCCATGGTGCTGCCGGATATCTTTATTGATCAGGCCAGCCCGCGCGATATGTACGAGGTTGCGGCGCTCAATTGCGAGCATATCGAGGCGAAAGTGCTGGACGTGCTTGGCGTCGTCTCGCTGGAAAGCAAGCGGGCCTAGGTCTCGGCCTCCAGCAAAGCCTGCAACCCCGTTCGGTAATCTGGATAGATCAGTTTGACGCCCAGCTCATCCTTGATGCGGGCGTTCGAAACCTTCTTGGATTCCGCGTAGAAACTGCGGGCCATGGGGCTCATGTCGGCGTCTTCAAACGCGACGGCTTCCGGCACGGGAAGGCCCAAAAGCTCTGCGGCGTAGGCGATGACGTCCTGTGGCGGGGCCGGGTCATCGTCGCAGACGTTATAGGCGGCACCGGGATTCGGTTTGTCGATAGAGGCGTGCAGGATCTGGGCGATATCCTCAACATGAGTGCGGCTGAAGACCTGCCCTTTCTTGATGATGCGCCGGGCTGTGCCGTTGCGGACCTTGCTGAACGGACCGCGACCGGGGCCGTAGATGCCCGCGAGGCGGAAGATGTGCAGTGGCAGATCAGGGATCGCTTGCCACTGTGCCTCGGCCTCCACCCGAAGCTGGCCGCGTTTGGTGGCGGGTGTCAGGGCAGCGGTCTCATCGACCCAGCCGCCGTCGTGATCACCATAGACGCCGGTGGTGGAAAGGTATCCCGCCCAGTCGAGCTCCGGCGCTTTGGCGGCAATATCGTCGGCATGCTGGGCAAGCACAGGGTCGCCGTTTTCATCGGGACCGGCAGAGATCAGCAGATGGGTGGCTTGCGCAATCGCCGCGCTCATATCCGCGCCGGGCCAGATCAGCGGCTCCACCCCTTCGGCGCGCAGGGTTTCGGCTTTCTCGGCGGATCGGGTTGTGCCGATCACCGTCCAACCGAGTGGCAACAAGCGACGTGTCAACGCGCGGGCTGAATACCCATGACCGAAAGAGAGAAGCGTTTTACCCATGCGCCAAGTGATGCCGATTGGCGCGAAAATGCGCAAGCAATTCGCTTGAAGGGACGCGCGGTTGCGTGCAGTTTGCGCGAAAGGGAGCGTTCCGTGACACCAGCAATCACCATCCGAACACCACCGCATCAAGAGCATTCCGCTTTCACCGATGCCGCCGCCGCCGTCGACAAGCTGATCGCGCTTTATTCAGAGGCAACGGCCTTCTTGCAGGGGGAGTTCGCGCGTGCGCTGGAAGGCAAAACGCCGGACGGACGGATTCGCGCTTTTTATCCCGAGATCCGTATCTCAACGACGACATTTGCGCAGGTCGACAGCCGCTTGTCCTTTGGCCATGTGGCACAGCCGGGGGAATATGCGACGACCATCACCCGGCCGGACTTGTTTGAGAACTACCTCAAACAGCAGATCGGGCTGTTGCTGCACAATCATAGCGTGGCCGTGCTGATCGGGCCGTCAACGACACCGATCCCGATCCATTTCGCTGTTGCGGGCGATGCCGCGCTGAACGTGCCGCAGGATGGTGTGCTGAACTTCACGATGCGCGATGTCTTCGACGTGCCGGATCTGAGCACAACAAACGATGACATCGTGAACGGCACGGATTTTCGCTATGAGGATGGCGCGCACCCTCTGGCCGCGTTTACGGCGCAGCGGATTGATTACTCGCTGGCCCGCCTCGCGCATTACACGGCGACTGCGGCGGAGCATTTTCAGAACCATGTTCTCTTCACGAACTACCAGTTCTATGTCGAAGAGTTCGAGGCGTTCGCCCGACAAATGCTGGATGACCCCGACAGTGGCTACACTGGATTTGTTGGCCCTGGCAATGTCGAGATTACCGATGGCGCGGGCGAGATGGCGGTGCCGGCGAAGCTGCCTCAGATGCCGACCTATCACTTGAAGCGGGAAGGTCAGGGCGGGATCACTTTGGTCAATATCGGCGTTGGCCCGTCGAACGCGAAAACGGCGACGGATCATATCGCGGTGCTGCGGCCCCATGCGTGGCTGATGGTGGGCCATTGTGCGGGGTTGCGGAACTCTCAGAGCCTTGGGGATTTCGTACTGGCGCATGCTTACCTGCGCGAAGATCACGTGCTGGATGATGACCTGCCCGTCTGGGTGCCGATCCCGGCGCTGGCGGAGATTCAGATCGCGTTGGAGCAGGCAGTGGCGCAGGTCACCCAGCTGGAAGGGTTTGAGCTGAAGCGCATCATGCGGACGGGCACGGTGGCGACAATTGATAACCGTAATTGGGAGCTGCGCGACCAGTCCGGCCCCGTTCATCGGCTGTCGCAAAGCCGGGCCGTCGCACTGGACATGGAGAGCGCCACCATTGCGGCGAACGGGTTCCGGTTTCGCGTGCCCTATGGGACGCTGCTGTGTGTTTCGGACAAGCCGCTCCATGGGGAGTTGAAGCTGCCGGGCATGGCGTCAGACTTCTATAAAACGCAGGTTTCAAGGCATCTGATGATCGGAATCCGGGCGATGGAACACCTGCGGGAAATGCCGCTTGAGCGCATCCATTCGCGGAAATTGCGCAGTTTTGAGGAAACGGCCTTCCTCTGACCCGTCAAAAACGCACAAAATGCGCTATTTTATGAGGAAATGCGCACCTAATCGTTGTGTGCCCCCCCAAGATACGGTTTAGTGACCCCGATAACGCCCTATAAAATGGGCAATCGTGAGGAGACATACGATGGCTAAACCGATGACAAAGACCCAGCTTGTGGCTGCACTGGCAGAAGACATGGGCACCGACAAAAAAGCAGCGAATGCCGCTCTGGAAGCGATTACGGGTCTCATCACCCGTGAGGTTTCCGGCGGTGGTGCTGTGACGCTTCCGGGCGTCGGCAAGATCTATTGCCGCGAGCGTCCCGAGCGTATGGTTCGCAACCCCGCCACGGGCGAGCAGATCAAGAAAGAGGCCGACAAGGTTGTCAAAATGACGATCGCCAAGGCGTTGAAAGACAGCGTGAACGGCTGATCTTGACGTTTGATCAAGGTTAACGGAAGGGTCGCTTTGGCGGCCCTTTTTGTTTGGAGAGATGATGGATCTGCGCGCGATATTCATGGGGCTGGCCTTTGCCCTGATGTGGTCATCGGCGTTCACCTCAGCGCGGATCATCGTGGCCAGTGCTCCGCCTTTGATGGCGTTGTCGCTTAGGTTCCTTATCTCGGGTCTGCTGGCGGTTCTGATCGCGCGGGCGTTAGGACAAAGCTGGCGGCTGACGCCCGCACAGTGGCGCGCGACGATCCTGTTCGGGATTTGCCAGAATGCCCTGTATTTGGGTCTGAATTTCGTCGCGATGCAGACGGTCGAGGCGTCACTGGCGGCGATTATCGCATCGACGATGCCCTTGCTGGTCGCTTTGGCCGGGTGGCTGGTCTTTTCCGAGAAAGTGCGCCCCTTGGGCGTGGCCGGATTGGTCGCTGGTGTGATCGGCGTGGCACTGATCATGGGCGCGCGGATGCAGGGCGGGGTCGATCTGTTCGGCGTGTTGCTGTGCGGGATCGGGGTCGTGTCGTTAACCGTCGCGACCCTGGCGGTGCGGGGTGCATCATCGGGCGGGAATGTGTTGATGATCGTGGGCTTGCAGATGCTTGTGGGCTCTGTCGTGCTGGCGATCCCAGCTTTTGCGCTGGAAGAGCCGGTCTTTACGCCGAGTTGGACGCTTTTGGTGGCCTTTGTTTACACGACGCTCGTGCCGGGGTTGGCTGCGACGGTGGTGTGGTTCCTGCTGGTGGGCTGGATCGGGGCCGTGAAAGCGGCGACGTTTCACTTCCTCAACCCGTTCTTTGGGGTCGCGATTGCTGCGCTTTTGTTGGGGGAAAAGCTGGGACCGCTCGACATTGTCGGTGTTGCGATCATCGCGGGGGGCATTCTGGCGGTGCAGCTTTCCAAACAGCACAAAGTTGAGGCATGACAAGCCCGGTGGTTTTGGGCAGATTATGCTGAGATAGGGTCGAATTGATGGGGGTCATGATGCGGATCTTGGCAGGCATATTGGTTTTGATGGCAGGTGTTGCGCAGGCGGGCGCGCCGGAGCCGATTGAGTATATACCCGGCCTCAAAAAAGAGCGGTTCGACAATGGTGAGACGCTGCTCGTCAAGTTCCAGACGGAATGGAGCCCGACGAGCGCCCGTCAGGAAGAAATCCTGAACGAGATCATGTCGGAAGACCCCAACTACGCGCAAAAGCTGACCTTTGTGACGGTGGATTATGACACTTATGGCAAGTCGCGCATGGCCGAGCGGTTGCGGGTCACGCGGCATGGCACGCTTTTGATCATGCGCGGTGGCGAGGTTGTCGAGCGGCTTGAGGCCAGCATCGACAAGCGCGAGTTGAAAGCGCTGCTGGATACCGTTGAATAGGCTCTAAATCAGCCGATTTTGCCCCGGTTCGCGCCGATCTGACCACGGTGCAGCAGCAGATGATCGAGGATCACGCAGGCCATCATTGCCTCGCCCACGGGGACCGCGCGAATGCCGACGCAGGGGTCGTGGCGGCCCTTGGTGATAATCTCTGTGTCTTCGCCGGACTTGGTGATCGTCTTGCGGGTCGTCAGGATTGAGGAGGTTGGTTTCACCGCAAACCGCACCACAACGTCCTGCCCGGTGGAGATGCCGCCAAGGATGCCGCCGGAGTGGTTGGAGCTGTATTCGGGGCCATCGGGGCCCATTGTGATCTCATCCGCGTTCAGCTCGCCGGTGAGCATCGCGGCGCTCATGCCTTCGCCAATCTCGACGCCTTTGACGGCGTTGATCGACATCATCGCAGCGGCCAAATCAGTGTCTAACTTGGCGTAAATCGGCGCACCAAGGCCTGCAGGAACGCCGCGCGCCGTTACTTCGATGATTGCGCCGACGCTGGAGCCGGATTTGCGCAGACCGTCGAGGTAATCCGCCCATTCGGTGGCGGCTTCGGCGTCAGGGGTCCAGAATGGGTTCTCGCTGATCTGATCCCAATCGAAGCGATCACGGTCGATGGCATGTGGCCCCATCTGGGTCATGTAGCCGGTGATCTGAAGATCGGGGGCGAGCATCTTGATCGCTTCGCGGGCCAGCCCCGCGGCGGCGACACGCGCGGCGGTTTCACGGGCAGAGGACCGACCCCCGCCGCGATAATCGCGGATGCCGTATTTCTGCCAATAGGTGATATCGGCATGGCCCGGGCGGAACTTCTCGGCGATATCGCCGTAATCTTTGGAGCGTTGATCGGTGTTCTCGATCATCAGTTGCACGGGCGTTCCGGTTGTTTGGCCCTCAAAGACGCCGGAGAGGATTTTGACCGCGTCGGGCTCTCTCCGCTGGGTCGTGAACTTGTTCTGACCCGGTTTGCGCTTGTCGAGCCAGTGCTGGATCATCTCTTCGGAGATCGGCACACCGGGCGGGCAGCCATCGACGGTTGCGCCCAAGGCTGGCCCGTGGCTTTCGCCCCATGTGGTGACCCGAAACAGGTGGCCGAAACTGTTCATGCTCATGTGCCGCGCTCCTTTGCCGGATCGGTCTAGCGGGGGAAATCGGCTTGCACAAGTTTTGACCGCGCCCTACCGTCTGCGCTACCTCGGGGGGCCTTTGTGGCTGAGATGCAATTCTGCGGACCCGTTGAACCTGAACCGGTTAAGACCGGCGGAGGGAAGGTGATTGGATCTCCTCCACCCTGACCCCGTCCGGCGCATATGGAGGATGATATGAACCATCTCACACTTGCCGCGGGACTTATGCTGAGCGCCACGAGCGCGCTGGCTGAGACCCCTGTTCTCACTGTCTACGCGCCGGATTATTTCGGCTCTGAATGGGGCCCGGGCCCTGCGATTGAAGCCGCGTTTGAGGCGGAATGTGCCTGCGATCTGCAGTTTGTCACGGGCGATCTGATGCCGCGGATCATGCTGGAAGGCGCGCGGATCAAAGCGGATGTGGTGATCGGGTTGAACACAGATGTGACCAAGCAGGCGCGTGAAACTGGTTTGTTTGCTCCGCATGGGCAGGACACCAGCGCGCTGACGATGCCGATCGAATGGACGGACGAGATTTTTATGCCGTTCAACTGGGGCTATTCGGGATTTGTCTATGACAACACCAAGATCACCAACCCGCCCAGCAGTTTCGATGCGCTGGTGAACTCGGACGAGGATTGGAAGATCGTCATTCAGGACCCGCGTTCGTCCTTTTCCGGACTGGCGCTGTTGTTGTGGGTGAAGTCAGTCTTTGGCGATGACGCAGAAATGGCGTGGGAGAAACTGGCGCCGAAGATTTTGACCGTGACGGCGGGCTGGTCGGAGGCCTACGGGATGTTCACGGATGGTGAGGCGGATATGGTGTTTTCCTACACGACGTCGCCCGCCTACCACATCATGGCAGAGGACGATCTGACGAAATCTGCCGCGATCTTCGAGGAAGGTCATTACATGACTGCTGAGTTGATCGGAAAGATCGCCAGCACGGATCAGCCGGAGCTGACGGACCAGTTCATGTCGTTCATTCTGACGGATGCGTTCCAGACGATCATTCCGGAAGGCAATT
Organism: Pseudomonadota bacterium; assembly: GCA_038532735.1. Lineage (GTDB taxonomy): Bacteria > Pseudomonadota > Alphaproteobacteria > Rhodobacterales > Rhodobacteraceae > JAHTBL01. Next base: position 126,703 of record JBCBAC010000001.1, on the reverse strand, counting down.
GGAGCTATCCGGCAAAGCTGGATTTCGAAAAGCTGCCAGAGACGTTCCAAAACCTGCCGACACCGCCCAAAGCGCTGCTCTATTCCGAGGAAGAAGCCGCAGCCTTGCGCGATCCGGCGGTTGAAGAATGGCTGTCCGCACTGGGACGCTAAGCATCTGGGCCGGAGCGGTTTCGGCCGCTCTGGTTCTGGCGCTGACCCTTGGCACGCTGGGCGCGGTTGTCTGGCGGGCTGATGGGTTCGGCGCGTTGGGTCTGCGTGACTGGGGCTATGTGTGGTTCACAGTGTGGCAGGCGGCGGCGTCGGCGACGATTTCCGTTGTATTGGCGATCCCGGTGGCGCGCGCTTTGGCGCGGCGGCAGTTCTGGGGGCGCAGTGCGCTGATCACGGTTCTGGGTGCGCCGTTTATCTTGCCGACAATCGTGGCGATCCTGGGCCTGCTGGCTGTGTTCGGGCGGACGGGCATCGTCTCGGACGTGTTGAGTTGGGCCGGGTTAGAGCCTGTTTCGATCTACGGCGTCCACGGCATCCTGTTGGCGCATGTGTTCTTCAACTTGCCGTTTGCGACGCGTCTGATCCTGCAAGGCTGGCTCCAAATCCCCGGAGAACGGTTTCGGCTTGCGGCCTCGCTTGGGTTCTCCGCCAGTGATGTGGCCCGGGTGTTGGAACGCCCGATGCTGCGCGATGTGGTGCCGGGCGTTTTCCTTGTGATCTTTCTGATTTGCACGACCAGTTTTGCCGTCGCGCTGGCGCTGGGCGGTGGGCCGCAGGCCACCACGGTGGAACTGGCGATCTATCAGGCGTTTCGGTTTGACTTTGATCTGTCGAAAGCGGCCTTGCTGGGGCTGGTGCAGGTGATGATCTGCGTTGTCGCGGGGGCTTTGGTGTTCAAGGTCCGGCTGCCGTCGACGAGCGGGGTCGGGTTGGACCGCGTGGTGCGGCGTTGGGAGGCGGACGGGATCGGGCTGCGTCTGCTTGATGCGGCTTGCATCGCGTTGGCTGCGCTTTTCCTGCTGGGGCCGCTGAGCATGATCGTGATCGAAGGGATTGGCGGCGTGTTCAGCCTGCCGGGATCGGTGCTGGAGGCCGCGTGGAACTCGATCTGGGTGACCGTGGTCTCAACGCTTTTGTGCATGGCGTTGGCCTTGTCGATGGCGCTGGCGGTGAGCCGGTTGTCGGCGGGGGCTGGCGCTTTGGTCGAAGGGATCGGGTTCCTGACGATTGCTGCGTCGCCTTTGGTGATGGGAACGGGGCTGTTCGTGATGATCTTTCCGTTTGCCGACCCAACGGCGTTGAGCTTGCCCGTCACAGCCGTCGTGAACGCGGCGATGGCCTTGCCGTTTGCATTGCGCGCGCTGGTGCCTGCCGTGCGGGACTTGCAGGCGGGCTATGGGCGGCTGAGTGCGTCGCTGGGCATCAGCGGTCTTGCGTGGCTGCGCTGGGTGGCTTTGTCGCGCTTGCGTCGGCCTTTGGGCTTTGGGGCGGGCCTTGCGGCGGCGCTGTCGATGGGTGATCTGGGCGTGATAGCGCTTTTCAGTAATCCGGAGGTGGAGACATTGCCGCTGGCCTTATTCCGCTTGATGGGGGCGTATCGGTTGGAGCAGGCAGCGGCCGCCGCGCTGATGCTGGTTACGCTCAGCCTGGCTGCGTTCTGGATTTGCGACCGGGGAGGGCGCGTGAATGTTGACGGTTGAGGCGATGCATGTCGATCTGGGTGATTTCACGATGGACGGCACGTTTGAGATTGCGAAGGGCGCGCGAGTTGCGGTGATGGGGCCGTCAGGTGCTGGGAAATCGACCCTGCTGAACGTGATTGCGGGCTTTCAGGATGCGAGTGGGCGCGTGCTGTGGGACGGGCAGGATATCGGCGGTCTGCCCCCGGCCGCCCGGCCTGTGAGCATGGTTTTTCAGGACAACAACCTCTTTCCGCATCTGACTGCGTTTCAGAATGTTGGCTTGGGGATTTCGCCCAAGTTGCGTCTGTCGGATGCCGACCGAGCGCGTGTGATGGAGGCGTTGCAGCGCGTCGGGCTTGCTGGTCTGGAAGACCGCAAGCCAGCGGCTCTTTCTGGTGGCCAACAAAGCCGCGTGGCTGTGGCTAGGATGCTGCTGCGGGACAAGCCGCTTGTGCTGCTGGATGAGCCCTTTGCCGCGCTGGGACCTGCCATGCGCGTGGAGATGCTGGGGCTGGTGCGCGATCTGGTGGCAGAGACGGGGGCGACATTGTTGATGATTACCCATGATCCTGAGGACGCGCGCCTGATTGCGGATCACTGCGTCTTGGTCGCCGATGGCCGCGTTGAAGCGCCGGTCGCGATGGAGACGTTTTTGAACGATCCACCAGAGGCGATGCGTGCTTATCTGGGGACGTGAAAAAGGGCGCCACGATGGGCGCCCTTTTCGATTTTTATGATGAACCGATTACTCTGCCGGTTGATTTTGCTTCTTGGCACGTGCCTTGACCGGGGCCCAGAGGCGCTTGTTGGTCAAGTAGAGCAGCACAGACAAAACCGTCAGGAACATTACGGCGATGAAGCCGGTCTGTTTGCGGGCCATCATCTTGGGCTCTGCTGTCCACATAAGGAAGGCCGCTACGTCTTGCGCCACAGATTCAATATCTGTCGGGGAGCCGTCGGCGTAGACAACATCGTCACCATAAAGAACGGGTGCCATAGCAAGGTAGCCGCCATAGGCTTTGTTCTCGTACAGAACGACACCGGCTTCTTCTTTTTCGCTGCCGGTATAGCCTGTCAGGAGCGAGGCGATGTATTCAGCGCCGCCCATACCTTTAAACAGCTGGTTCAAGCCCGACCCATATGGGCCGCTGAAGCCAGCGCGCGCCTTTGCCATCAGGCTTAGATCGGGCGCGTTCTCGAGCGAGGACTCGGGGAATTTGTCATTCGGTATGGCGGTCCGGAAATCATCGATCGCGGGATCGTAGACTTCCCAGAACTCTGCATAAGCAGAGACTTGGTCATCGGGCAGATTGGGGCCGCCTTCATCACCAAGCGTCCGGATCGACACGAACTTGAGACCGTGACACGCAGAGCAGATTTCTGTGTAAACCTGCAGGCCGCGTTGCAGCTGCATTTCGTCATAGGTGCCGAACGGGCCCTCGAACGAGAAGTCGTAATCCGTGACCTCGCCTGCACCGCCTGCCGCGAAGGCTGCCCCGGCCGTGAGGCCGAGGGCTGTGGCGATGCCTAGAGTGAGTTTCTTAAACATGAGTCGTCCTTTCTCACTCAGCGGGTGTCGCGACGGCAGCGCCGGACTTGCCGGATTTGCCCTTCGCGACGGAGGCGTTGAAGTCATCTTCAATGGTTGCGGGTTGTGGCAACGGCTTCTCGATCACGCCGAGCAGCGGCAGGATCACCAGGAAGTAGGCGAACCAGTAGGTCGATGCGACCAGCGCGATGTAGGGGTAGATACCCTCGGCGGGCATTGCACCCACCCACATCAGGATGAAGAAGTCGACGACCAGGACCCAGAACCAAATCTTGAACATCGGGCGATAGCGACCCGAGCGGACCGACGACGTGTCGAGCCACGGGGCCAGTGCCATTACGACGATTGCGCCGAACATGGCGAGCACGCCGAAGAACTTCGCATCCACGATGCCGAAGGTGATCCATTCGACTGCGATCACCAGCCAGACTTCACCGTCAAACGCACGCAGGATCGCATAGAAGGGCAGGAAGTACCATTCGGGTACGATATGCGCAGGCGTCGCCAGCGGGTTTGCTTCGATGTAGTTGTCGGGGTGGCCCAGATAGTTGGGCATGAAGCCGACAATCGCGAAGAAGACCGCCATGATGATGCCGAGGGCAAAGAGGTCCTTGATCACGAAGTAGGGCCAGAACGGAAGCGTGTCGCGCTCGGCTTCTTCTTTGCTTGTGCGGCGTACTTCGACACCGGTCGGGTTATTGTTGCCCGTGGTGTGGAACGCCCAGATATGCACGATGACAAGGCCTGCAATCACGAAGGGCAGCAGGTAGTGCAGCGAGAAGAAGCGGTTCAGCGCGGGCTGACCCACCGCTGTTGCACCCAGCAGCCATGTCTGCAGCGCGTCACCCACAAAAGGCACAGCACCGAAGAGGCCGGTGATCACGGCAGTCCCGTGGAACGACATCTGACCCCAGGGCAGAACGTAGCCCATGAAGGCTGTACCCATCATCAACAGGTAGATCAGCATGCCGATGATCCATGTCACCTCGCGCGGCGCCTTGTAGGAGCCGTAGTAGAGGCCACGGAAAATATGCGCATACACGGCCACAAAGAACAGCGACGCGCCGTTCATGTGCAGATAGCGGATCATCGCACCGCCGTTCACGTCGCGCATGATGTGCTCGACCGAGGCGAAGGCCAGATCGACATGCGGCGTGTAATGCATGACAAGAATGACACCGGTGATGATCTGAAGCGCCAACGTAAAGGTCAGCACAATGCCCCAAATCCACATCCAGTTCAGGTTCTTGGGTGTGGGGATCATGATGGTGTCATACATCAAACCGATCACCGGCAGGCGACGGTTCATCCATTTTTCAAAGCCAGACTTCGGCTCGTAATGGTCGTGAGGAATTCCAGACATTCGCTCTTTCTCCCTTAACCGAGTTGGATTGTTGTTTCGTCGACAAACGCAGCGGTGGGCACCGGAAGGTTCTCAGGTGCGGGACCGCGACGAATGCGTCCGGACGTATCATAATGCGAGCCGTGGCAGGGGCAGAACCATCCGCCGAAATCACCGGCATCGCCAAGCGGAACACAACCCAAATGTGTACAAACGCCCATTTGTACCAGCCATTCACCTGCCTCATCAAGGGCGCGGTTTTCATCAGTGGCTGGCGCAGTCTCTTCGCCGTTTGCGTTACGTGCGATCGGGTCGGGAAGGTCGTCCATGCTCACCTCGCGGGCGGCTGTGATCTCTTCCTCGGTGCGGCGGCGGATAAAAACAGGCTTACCTTGCCACAGAACCGTCAGCTGTGTGCCGGGCTCAACCGTGGACACGTCAACCGGGATCGAGGCCTGTGCCAAGACATCTGCACTTGGGTTCATTTGGTTTACAAGCGGCCAGATGGCGGCGCCTGCGGTTACGGCACCTGCACCCGCTGTCGCGTAATACAGGAAATCTCGCCGTGTTCCGTCGTGGTCTTCAGCATGGGACACGAGGTGCACTCCCTTTCGTCATAGCTGGTCATACTCAACTTGCTAAAGGCCACACGCGAAGTGCAGCCTCTCAACCGCGCTACCTAGAGCCCGAGTGCGGAGTCGTCCAGCGTTCATAATAACGCACCTTAAAAGTGGTGCAGTTTGACGCAGGCAGAAAGATCACAATTGGGATATTTGCTGCACTGCCGCATTGAATAGCGCCTCGTCCAGTCATATTTTTAAGCTCTACGAAGTCGACACAGGTGTTCGCCGTGAAACACATTTTATTATCTTGCGTTGCCCTGGTCGGGTTGACCGGCTTTGCAGCTGCAGAGTCAGAATTGAGTTTCTACACGGGCATTCAGACAGCGCCGCATGGCTCTATCGAGGGTGATAATGACGGCGATGACTTCGATTTCGATGTCGAGTGGGAAGGCCGGTCTGGTGAGGCCCCGCCTTACTACGGTTTTCGCTATACACGGTGGGAGAACGAGAACTGGGGTTGGGGCGTCGAGCTGAACCACGCCAAGGTGTATGCCGATGATGACACGCTGGACGACAACGGCTTCGACGATCTGGAGTTTACGGATGGCCTGAATTTGCTGACGGTAAACGGGTTTTACCGTTGGCAGCGCGAGAACAGTCCCTGGACGCCTTACGTGGGCGCGGGCGCCGGTCTTGCGATCCCGCATGTGGATGTCACGATTGGGGACAACAAGACCTTTGGCTATCAGATCACCGGTTTCGCTGTCGTTGCAATGGCGGGTGTCAGCTATGACATCAACGACACCTGGGCGGTGTTCGGTGAATACAAAGGCAGTTTCTCCTCCAACACGGCTGAGCTGGATGGTGGTGGCGAGTTGAGCACTGACATCGTTACCAACGCGATCAATCTGGGCGTCACCTATAAGTGGTGACAAAGCCTTAAGGTGCGCAGCCCTAGGGCTTTGATCTCTCGGCAAGCACCTGCCGACGTCACAATAGTTTAGTTTTACTGATACACGCGCTCAAAACAGCTGACACATCGCGGGTCTATCCAGAATGGGTTTTCGCCTTTTCCATGGAGCCCGATATGCCACATAGACCGTCTCAATTATCCCCCTTGTCCCGCCGCCAGACCCTGATTGGGGGGTCTGCGCTTGCGGTGTCTCTTGCGATGCCCGCGATCAGCCGTGCCGCCAGTCGCCCGGCGTTCACCCATGGGGTGCAATCCGGGGATGTCGATCTGAATTCTGGGATGATCTGGACTCGTGTTGATCGCCCGGCGCAGATCATGATGGAGGTCTCGACCACCGAAAGTTTTGCCGACGCGCGCAAGCTGGCTCCGCTTTATGCCGACCCCACCGGGGACTTTGCAGTCAAGCGGCTGATTGATGGCCTTCCTTCGGATCAGACGATTTTCTATCGCTTCACGGCGGCTGATCTGAGCGATGTGAATGTCGTCTCGGAGCCGATCATCGGTCAGTTCAAGACAGCGCCTGCTGCACGCCGCGACATTCGGTTTGCATGGTCTGGCGATACTGCGGGACAGGGCTGGGGCATCGACGCCGAGGGCATGCGGACCTATGCCACGATGGCTCAGCACCGCCCGGATTTCTTTATCCATTCCGGCGATACGGTCTATGCCGACGGCCCGATGGAGGATGAGGTCGAGCTGGCGGATGGCAGTCTTTGGAAAAACGCGGTGCTGCCTGACGAAAAGCGCAAAGTGGCCGAGAGCCTTGATGAGTTCCGCGCGCAGTGGAAATACAACATGCTGGATACCCATGTCCGAGAGATGAACGCGCTGGTTCCGGTGATGATGCAGTGGGACGATCATGAGGTGGTCAACAACTGGTCTGCAGCCAAAGACCTGACCAATGACGACCGCTATACCGAGAAGTCAGTGCCACTTCTGACGGCGCGCGCAGCGCGGGCGTTCCATGAGATGGCGCCCATTCGCTTTACACCGGCAGAGCCGGGGCGCGTCTACCGTAAAATCAATTACGGCCCGATGCTGGATGTGTTCTTCCTTGATCTGCGCTCTTATCGCGGGCCCAACGATGCAGAAATGACGGCCGAGCTGTCAGACAAGACCCGCGTTCTAGGGGCCGAGCAGATGGCATGGCTGAAACGGGAGCTGGCGCAGTCAACCGCCACCTGGAAGGTCATCGCAAGTGATCAGCCTTTGGGTCTGATCGTCTGGGACAATTTCCGCGAACAGTCCGGGTCCGAAGGCATTGCGGATGGGGTGGGCGATGCTCCAATGGGCCGCGAGGTCGAGATCGCGGACCTGCTGCGGTTCATCAAGACCGGCGATATCCGTAATACGGTCTGGTTCACCGCGGATGTGCACTACACCGCCGCCCATCACTACAGCCCGGAGCGGGCGCAGTTTCAGGATTTCAATCCGTTCTGGGAGTTTGTCTCTGGCCCGCTTCATGCTGGCAGCTTTGGCCCGAACGCGCTGGATGCGACGTTCGGACCGGAGGTGCGGTTTGTCAAAGCACCGCCCGAAGGCCAGTCGAACCTGCCGCCCAGCGCGGGGCTGCAATTCTTCGGCCTTGTCGATATCGACGGAGATACGCAGCAGATGACCGTGCGACTGATGGATCGAGCAGATACCGAGCTGTATTCGGTCACGCTTGATGCGGAAGGCATCGCGATCTAGCCGGGTGCGGCAGCAGAGCCGGCCAGAAGGCCGCCATCGATGGTCAACTCTGCCCCGGTCATATAGGTGGCCTTGTCACTGGCGAGCATGACAGCCAAGGCGGCGACCTCTTCGGGGTCGCCGAACCTTTTCAGGGGGGTCTCGGCGACGAGCGCGGCCATACGATCAGCGCGGTCCGGGCCATCGCCCAACATCGGTTCCCACATGGGTGTCAGCACAGCCGCCGGGAAGATCGCATTACAGCGGATGTTGAGCCCTTGCTGCGCGCAATAAAGGGCGACGGTTTTCGTGTGGTTGCGGATCGCGGCTTTGGAAGAGGCATAGGCCGCTGCACCCGGAATGCCGACAAGGCCAGAGCGGGAGGCGATATTGATGATCGCGCCAGCGCCGTTGGTGCGCATCGCCCGGATCGCCGTGCGGCAGCCTAAAAAAGTGCCGTCGAGATTGGTCGCATGCACGGCGTGCCAATCCTTCAGGCTCGCGTTCTCTGGGTCGTGAGGCGTTGCGCCCTCTTCGAAGCCGGTGATCCCGGCGTTATTCACCAGCACGTCGAAGCTGGGATGGTTTTGCGCGAGCACCTGCCAGTCTTCTTCGGAGCGCACGTCGAGCGGCAACCACTCCGCCCCAAGGCGCTGGGCGGTGGCAGCGCCATCGCTGTCGTAAAGATCGGTCAGAATGACATGGGCGCCTTCGGTGATGAAGGCTTTGGCGATTGCGGCGCCGATCCCGCGGGCGGCGCCTGTGATGACACAGGTCTTGTTGGAAAGTCGGGGCATGGGGTCCTTAGGGTGAAATAGCGTCAGGGCCGCTTGAGGCGGCGTAAAGTCAGGAAACGGGGGAAGTCCGGTTACCGGTGACGCTTGATCATCGTGAGGGTCCTATTCAGGCTGAGTGGCCAGCATAGAGGGACGCGCCGCGAATGTCTTGTGCCAATTGGCAAGCGCATCGCGACCTTGTCGCCAGTTGCGACCTTCATGGCGGAAATCCAGATAGGACAGCGCGCAGCCCATCGCGATATGCGCCATGTCAAGACGGCTGGAGAGGTGGCTCATCCAGCGCGTATTGACGGCATCCAGCGCGCGGTCGACCTTGGCCCATTGGCCTTCGATCCAGTCATGGGATTGCTGGGCGGGGTCTTTGAAGCGCGCCTCGTAGACCATCAGAACGGCGGCATCCATCATGGCATCGGCGGTGGCCTCAAGCGTCAACGTCTCCCACAGGCGGGAGGCGGGGTAGAGGTTTGCACCCGCGCGGTCATCCAGAAAACGGCAGATCACGCGGCTGTCGTAGATCGCGGGGCCATCATCGCGGATGAGCGCCGGGATTTTGCCGGTAGGGTTTACTGCGACAAGGTCTGGATCGGGGCCAAGGGGGGAGGCGGTGACGCTCACCATCTCGACATCGTCCAGTTGGTCTGTTTCGTGCAGCAGAACGCGCACTTTGCGCACAAAGGGCGACGGCCCAGCAAGCAGCAGTTTCATCGCTTAGACTTTCTTGAACTTGATGCGGGTGAGTGCTGTGGCGTCGATCTCGATGCCTGGCCCGGTGGTGCCAAGCCGGATCGTGCGCTTGAAACGCGCGTGACCGTTGATCTGTTCGTCGTTTTTGCCCAAGGACATGCCTTCGCTCACATCATCCATCGCATCCTCGGCGCGCTGATCGCGGGGCGTGGCGGGTAGGTTGCGCGTCACGGCATAAGTCGCAAGCGCGACCGCACCGTAGCGGAAAGCAAGGCCTGCGATGGGGGCGATGGGTAGGGGCATGACGTCTCCTCTTGTCGTTAATGTAGGAGGCGTTGGGTCAGGCGTCTAGTATTGTGGCGGATCGCGCATGAGCGCGGCGAGGGAGGGAAGTTCGCTGCCAAGGCCCGTCTCAACCTGATTGGCGGCGTCGATGCGCACCTGATCGGGCTTGTTTTGGCCCAGTTTGAAGGTGCTTTGAATATCGCTGATGTGGAAGCGGAAGGGCAGGATTTGCCGCATCATCTTCTCCATCACCCCGTCGCTCATCTTGCTGGTCAGCCAAGGGGCCTTGTCGAGGCGGCTCTCATAAGCGGCGGTTTGACGGTCGAGTAGGTCGTGCATATCGGTGTCTGAGGGCTCCAACGTGCCGCGCAGATGGACGGCGACATAGTTCCATGTGGGGACCTGATCCGGCACGTTATACCAATCGGGTGAGATATAGGCGTCGGGACCGGTTACGGCGATTACCGCTGGATTAGGGTCTGTTATGCGCGCAATCGGGTTGGAGCGCACGAGGTGCAGTTCAGCCATATCCGCCATATCATTCAGCAGGAACGGCACATGGCTGATCAGCGGGCCATCCTCAGCGTTGATACAGAGCTGTCCGAAGGCGCGGTCGCGGATGAAGGCAAGGGCGTGTTTCTGATCCGCCTTGCGAAACGCTGGGTTGGGATGCATGGGCTACTCCGGCCAGTAAATCGGAGCGTCACCTGAGCTCCATTTCGGATACTTGTCCATGATTGCATTGTATCGCTCGGACGCGAGGAATGTATCGAGCCAGTGGCCCAAGGCCGTCCACGGTTGAGCATCGAACCATGTGCGGTCCGTATTGGCGAACTGGCGGATGAAGGTGATCGTGGCCATGTCGGCGAGGGTCGGGCGGTCGCCCATCAGCCAGCGGGTTTTCTGGAGCCGCTCGTCCAAATCGCGCAGGATCAAAGCCGCCTTTTCGCGCTCTTCCTCAGCGTTAGAGCCGTAGCGCGTGTCGTATTTGTAGCGGTCGAGGGCTGTTTTGAAGGGGCCGTCGATGGTGGCGATGATCTTGTGGCCCTCGTCGGGTATATCGAGCCAGCCTTCGGGGTCGTTTCGTTGCAGCGCCCAGAGCATGATGTCGAGGCTTTCTTCGATGACCTGATCGGCGGTCACAAGGACCGGGACGGTGCCTTTGGGGGAGGTCTCGAGAAACTCGGGGGCTTTGTCGCGCAGGACGATCTCGCGGAGTTCTACCTGGATCCCCGCGACCAGCAATGCGAGCCGCGCGCGCATTGCGTAGGGACAGCGGCGGAAGGAATAGAGGATCATTCGGCCAGCAGTTGTCGGCCGTCATTCCCGATGATTTTGGCAGTGACGATCTGGCTTTCAGGCTGATCGGTGTCGAAGGTAACTTCCGTGAATTGCGCGGTCCGGCCCATGCGGGCGTTTTCCATCAGGATGTGATGGGTTCGCCCATGCTGCGCGCGCAGATGCTTGGCGACCTGCGCTTTGCCTGCAGCCCGCAGCCGCTTTGCGCGGTCTTTGATGAGGTTGCTATCAACAGGTGGGATCTTCGCGGCGGGCGTGCCTTCGCGCGCGCTGTAGGGGAAGACATGGAGCCAGGTCAGGTCACATTCTTCCACCAGCTTGAGGGAGTTGACGAACATCGCTTCGGTCTCGGTCGGGAAACCGGCGATGATGTCGGCGCCGAAAGTCATGTCGGGGCGCAGCTTGCGCGCGTCTTCGCAGAACCGGATGGCATCGTCGCGTAGGTGGCGGCGCTTCATCCGTTTGAGGATCATGTCATCGCCTGCCTGTAGGGACAGGTGTAGATGCGGCATGAGACGCGGCTCGGTCGCGATGGCTTGCATGAGCGCGGGGTCGACCTCAATGGAGTCAATCGAGCTGATGCGCAGGCGCGGCAGGTCAGGGACCAGCTTGAGGATGCGCATCACCAGATCGCCCAGCTTAGGTTGCATTGGCAGATCAGCGCCCCACGAGGTCAGGTCAACGCCGGTCAGCACGACTTCATTATAGCCGCGATCCACGAGGCGTTTGATCTGGTCAACCACGATGCCCGCGGCGACGGAGCGGGAATTGCCGCGACCGTAGGGAATGATGCAGAAGGTGCAGCGGTGATCGCAGCCGTTTTGCACCTGCACATAAGCGCGGGAGCGGGTACCGAAGCCGTCAATCAGATGGCCCGCAGTTTCCCTGACGGACATAATTTCGTCGACCTGCACAGGCTCGACATCACCCAGAAAATCAGCGGCCAGGCCTTTCCACGTGTCCGCCTGCATCTTCTCGGTATTGCCGATGACGGCGTCGACTTCCTCCATGCCGGAGAATGTCTGCGGCTCGGTCTGGGCCGCACAACCGGTCACGATCAGACGTGCGGTCGGGTTCTCACGCCGCAGCTTGCGGATTTCCTGACGGGCTTTGCGCACGGCTTCGGCCGTCACAGCGCAGGTGTTCACGATCACCGCATCGCCGAGGCCTGCGGTGCCGGCCAGCTCTTTCATGGCCTCGGTCTCATAGGCGTTCAGGCGACAGCCGAGTGTCGAGAATATGGGCGCTTTGCGGTCCATCTCAGAGTGAGCCCAGAAAGTCTTCGGTTAGTATGCCGTCGAAGACATGCATCGTGGGGCCGGTCATCCAGATACCATCTTCGCGCTGCTCGATGATGAGCCAGCCGCCATCGACCTCCATCCTGACGCGGGCATCGGTCAGCCCGCGCGCATGGGCCGCAACCAGCGTCGCGCAAGCGCCAGAGCCGCAGGCGAGGGTGATGCCCGTGCCCCGCTCCCATACTCGCATACGGATATCGTCGCGGGCGCGGATTTGGGCGAACTCCACGTTGGTGCGCTCGGGGAAAAGCGGGTGCGTCTCGATCTTGGGGCCAAGGGTGTCGACTGGCGCGGTCTCCGCATCGTCCACGAAAAAGACGCAATGGGGGTTACCCATGCCAACGGCCATCGGATCGCCGTCGATGGGCAGATGCGTTGGGTCCATGTCTTCGGCGAGCGGTATCTCGTCCCACGCCAATTGGGGCTGCCCCATATTGACCGAAATCATGCGTCGGTCGCGCGTTGCCTCAAGCAGGCCGCGGGGCGTGGTCAGGGTCAGATGATCCGCACCCGTCTCGCTCAGGATAAACTCGGACACGCAGCGGGTCGCGTTGCCGCAGGCGGCCGCCTTGGAGCCATCGCTGTTCCAGAAGGCTAGCCCGATGTCAGTCGAATCGTGATCCGTAATCTCGGCCAGCTGATCAAAGCCCACACCGTGGTGCCGATCCCCCAACGCCGCGGCCAATTCGCGCGTCATCAACGGCTCGCGCCCACGCGAGTCGATCACAACGAAATCGTTGCCAAGGCCGTGCATCTTCATAAAACGCAGGCCTGTTTGAGGAGTCGGTCCATCCATGACGCGCGATATAGCCTCACCGGCTGTTTTTTGAAAGGGAGCGCGACGTTTAAGGGGTTGACCGCGCTGGGGTGCTTTTCTAGATAAGCGCTTCGTGGGCCCTTAGCTCAGTTGGTAGAGCAACTGACTTTTAATCAGTGGGTCGCAGGTTCGAATCCTGCAGGGCTCACCACTTTTCTCTCTGTAAGAATATCGCGGGAAAGTCGCGCAGCATGCGGCTGCTCAAGTCGCGCTGTCATTTTAAAGCTGTGTAGTTGCTTCGACGTGAGAGGCGCGTGGTTTGAGGTTGATGGGCTTAGGCTGGCTGAGAAGTCTTGCAGACAAAACCACTTGCGCGACCTTCTACGCGGTGCTGTAGGGCATAAGGTTTGCTGCTGCTCGGGTCGGATGCCGAACTCGCAGTTCAATGCAGCTACAATTTCGCAGGCGCTCAAGGATTTTATGGGAGCCAGGCCACGGTGTTCGCTAGTCGAAAAAGTGGTCACTTCTGATCGCGTTTATCGCAGCTGAAATCGCTGGCACGTCAATTTGACAAGTGGCAGCTGACCTCCCCGACATTTGCGATGGTTCCGTGGATGTCTGAACCGGCCGGAAAATAGGGCAGGCCGTTTAACGACCCGGTGATGATGATCTGCCCTGGTTGTAGGCCACCGCAATGCTCGCCGATACGCCGGATCAGTTTCGCGAGGATCGCCAGCGCTGATCCGCCCGGAACAGTGGCCTCCCCGTCGAGGACTTGGGTGTCGTTACAGGTCAGATGCGCGGTCAAGGTGTTGAAGTCTGTTCGGTTCCAAGCGGTGGCGCGCGGGCCGACCACAAGGGCGGAGTTGGCCTGAAGGTCTGCAAGTTTTACGTATGGATCGCTGGCCAAAGGACCGGCAATTCGTGTGTCGACAATCTCGATTACGGGGCGGGGCCAGAGATGCTGCGCCAAAGTTGTCAGATCAGCGCTTTGGGGCAGGGGTGACAAAATCTCGAACCCGACCTCCAGTTCGATTCCGGCTTCATCGATGATGGGGATATCCGCCCCACTTTGGAAAACGCGATCTGCGCGGATCGGGGCCATGACGAAGGGTTGTCCGGCCTTGTCGGCGACTTTGAATGCACCAACGGGGCCAAGCTCTTCCATGACTGCGGCCTGGGCTGCGAACGCTTCGTCGGCATTGGTGGGCACAGGGCCTGTTGGTGCGAACCGATTATTTGTGCGGTGCGCCTGAAGCAAAGCTTTCGCAAATGCGGTTCCAGTAAGCTGCGGGGCAGGTCGTGCAAGGGTCATTATGACAGCGCCTTCTTTAAAGCGGACAACTTGTTATTCAGATGGCGCCGTAGCAAATCGCTGAGACGTGCGCCGTCGCGCGCTTTGATCGCTTTGACGATCTCGCGGTGCTCTTCAACGGCTTCCGCCCAGCGGCTGTCAGAGACATTTGCCAATAGCCGTGCTCGTTCCACCCGGGCTGAAAGCATCGCGTAATGCTGGCTCAGAACTTCATTACACGCTGCAGTCATGAGGGCAGAGTGAATGTCGTGGTTGGCTTTGAAATAGGCTGGGCGATCTCCGGCTTCGTAATGGCGAAACATATCTTCGTGCCGGGCGACAATCTGCGCGATCTGTTCGTCAGAGGCCACTTTGCATGCCAGTTCGCCCGCCAGTCCCTCCAGCACAGCGATTACGGGAAAGGCATCTTCGAGCCCTTCCATCGTCACTTTGGATATCCGCGCTCCGCGATTTGACTCCAGTGTGACAAGCCCCTCATTTGCGAGCACCTTCAGGGCTTCACGCAACGGGGTTCGGGAGACGCCAAGCGTTTCGCACAGCTCACGCTCCGGCACTTTGGCACCGGGTTCCAAAGCACCTTCGACAATGGCTTGGCGCAGGCGGGCGACAAGCTCTTCATGCAAGGAAGGACGAGCGAGTGGAGTGGACAGGTTCATCTTAACGGCCTCTCTCTGCCAGGGCGCGGTCAAATACTTGGACGACATGAACAGCCGTTCGATCTGTCCCGTCTGCAATCTGATGACGGCACGAGGTGCCATCCGCCACAATGAGCGTATCTTGATCTGCCGCTCGTACAGCGGGGAGCAGATCGGCCTCTGCCATCTTGATCGACACATCTACCGTATCGCGGTTGTAGCCGAAAGCCCCGGCCATGCCGCAGCAGCTTGTCTCGATGACGGAGACATCGGCGTCCGGGATACGCTTCAATGCTGCTTGCACATCCGGCATCACCTGGTGAGCCTTCTGATGGCAATGGCCATGAAGGAGAATCTTCTGACCAAGTGGTTTGAGGGAGAGATCAATGGGGACCTTCACAAGGTATTCCTCAAAAAGCATGGCGGCTTCGGCAAGCGTTTTTGCGCGCTCGTCAGGGATGAGCGCTGGGATTTCGTCGCGCATTGTCAGTAGGGAAGACGGCTCCAACCCCACAATGGGTCTGCCGGCCGCCAGATGCGGTTCCAAGGCGGTCAAAAGACGCTCTGCTTCGGCGCGCGCTGCGTCAACCAGACCAACAGAGAGAAGCGTCCGACCACAATCCAATGGGCGCGTTGCGTCTGTGGGCGTTGCGACTTGCACCTTAAGTCCGCCCGCACGTAGCACACGCAATGCGGCGCGCAGATTTTCAGGCTCGAAATAGCGATTGAACGCGTCAGCAAACAAGATCACGTCGGGGTCGGGATCCGTGGCCTCGGTATCGCGGAACGGGTTGGCTGACCATTCCGGCAGATCGCGTGACGCCGCAAATCCGGTAAGCCGTTCGGTCAACTTGGCGACGCCGGGGAGACGGTTGCGCAGGTTCATTAACCAAGGCACTCGTGCTGCATAGGGCGCATAGCGTGGCATGTAGCCAACAAGCCGATCATGCAGGCTTAACCCTTTTTTGGCGACACGGGCTGCCTGCACTTCGGTCTTCATGCGCGCCATGTCGACACCTGTCGGACATTCACGTTTGCAGGCCTTGCAGGACACACACAGTTTCATCGTGTCAGCCATCGCATCCGAGGTCAGGGCGTCAGCGCCCAACTGACCAGAGATTGCAAGGCGCAGGCTGTTGGCCCGCCCGCGCGTTGCGTCGCGTTCGTTGCGCGTCACCCGATAAGAGGGGCACATGGCGCCGCCATTGAGTTTACGACAGGCCCCATTGTTGTTGCACATCTCAATTGCGCCTTGAAAGCCGCCACCGGCGCCAGGCCAAGCCGACCAGTCAAAGGCGGTCTTGAGCGGCGCAACTTTGTAATTCGCATCGAAGCGAAAGAGGCTGCGATCATCCATTTTCGGTGGGTCGACGATCTTGCCGGGGTTCAAGAGCCCCTCGGGGTCAAAGCGATGCTTTACCTCTCGGAATAGATCGGTGATCTCGGTGCCATACATGCGCTCGTGAAACTCCGAGCGCACGATACCGTCGCCATGTTCGCCGGAATGCGAGCCTTTGTATTCAGCGACCAGCGCAAAGGCTTCCTCGGCGATGGCACGCATCTTTCTGACGTCGCCTTCTTGTTTGAGGTTCAGCACCGGACGCACGTGCAGGCACCCGACTGATGCATGGGCATACCACGTGCCTTGGGTCCCGTGCTTCTCGAACACTTCAGTCAGGCGGGCGGTATAGTCAGCCAGATCGGGCAGCTCGACCGCGCAATCCTCGACAAAAGACACCGGTTTGCCGTCCTGTTTCATCGACATCATGATGTTGAGCCCGGATTTGCGAACCTCAGCAATCTGCCCTTGCAAGCGCTGATCAGTGATCGGTTTGACGCCGCCCCAGTTACGGCCCGCCCCTTGCCACGAGAAGCCCAGATCGCCCATGCGTTCGTCAATCTCTCGCAGCTTGGCGGCGTTGGCAGGGGCGGAGCCTTCGTCGAATTCTACCAGCAGCAGCGCAGCCGGATTGCCGTCAACAAACTCTTCGATGGTGCGACGGAACAGAGGGATCTGGCGCGAAAGATCGATCATCGTGTTATCGACCAACTCGACCGAAAGTGGGTTTAGCGCGACCAGATGCTGAGTTGCATCCATGGCTTGATAGAAGCTTGGGAAATGGCAAACGGCCAAAACACGTTCGCCCACCAAAGGCCAGAGTTTCAACTCGATTGCGGTGAAATAGGCGAGCGTCCCTTCGGAACCGACAAGCAGATGCGACAGGTTCACGGCGTCGCCATTCGGCACAAGCGCATCTAGATTATATCCGCCCACGCGACGATTAAGCTTTGGAAAGCGGGCGTCGATCAGTTCTGACTGCGCCTCTCCCAGACGCAGCATGTCCGACACGATCTCTTGTGCGGGATGATTGGCCAACGCGCCGGCCTGCACCTGCCCGAATGTCGCTTGGGTGCCATCAGCCAGAATGGCGTCGATCGAAAGCACATTCGAACGCATGGTGCCATAGCGCAGAGATCGTCCGCCGCATGAATTGTTCGCAGCCATACCGCCAATCGTGGCGCGCGAGGCGGTGGACACATCTACCGGATACCACAGCCCATGCGGTTTCAATGCGCGGTTTAACTCGTCCAGAACAACGCCAGGCTGCACAACAGCGCGGCGGTTTTCGACGTCGATCTCAAGGATACCGTTAAAATGCTTGGAATTGTCGAGGATGAGCCCTGAGTTGACAGTTTGGCCGCATTGTGAAGTGCCGCCGCCGCGGCCCGTCACGCAAATCCCGGCCTGTCGCGCGGCGTCAAGCGCGGCTGAAATATCGTCTTTGGACCGTGGAATCGCAACGGCTGAGGGCATCATCTGATAGAATGATGCATCGGTCGCATACCGCCCGCGTGAAAAGCGATCTTCCAGAATTTCTCCTGAAAAACGGTGCTTTAGCTCGTCTAGCGGCATCGTAACCTCCCCAAGTCTCTTGCGGCTTGACACATCTCGATCTCAGATTGTATTCATAATTCAATATTATGAATTCGGCAACAGTATCGCCTATCGCTTTAGCTGAATCAATGTGGAGGAGACATCATGACATCGAGACATGCCGGACGGCATTTCCTGCAAATTCCAGGTCCGAGTGCTGTGCCGGATCGCATCTTGCGGGCAATCAGTGCCCAGACGATCGACCACCGTGGACCCGACTTTGCTGCTGTCGGTAACGCCGCGCTTGATGGCATGAAGACGATCTTCAAGACCGAGGCGGGCCAAGTGATTATCTTCCCGGCTTCCGGCACCGGTGCATGGGAAGCGGCATTGATCAACACATTGCAGGAAGGCGATCGTGTCCTGATGTATGAAACCGGTCACTTCTCCATGCTTTGGATGAAGATGGCAAAGCGCCTTGGTTTGAATCCTGAATTCATCGAAGGCGATTGGCGAGGCGGGGCTGATCCTGAAGCAATCGCCAAACGCCTGCGCGAGGATAAAGAACACGAGATCAAGGCCGTCTGTGTCGTCCATAACGAAACCTCGACAGGTTCAGTTTCGCCTATTGCCGATGTGCGCAGTGCGATCGACGCGACTGGCCATCCGGCACTTTTGATGGTCGACAGTATCTCGGGCCTCGCCTCGGTGGATTTCCGTTTTGATGAATGGGGCGTCGATGTTTGCGTGTCCGGTTCGCAGAAGGGTCTGATGCTGCCGCCTGGCATTTCATTCAACTGTGTCGGTCCCCGCGCGATGGATGTGTCGCGCAAAGGTGGGATGCGGCGATCCTATTGGGACTGGCAGGACATGATCGGCCCGAACGAGACCGGTTACTTTCCCTACACCCCGGCCACCAACATGCTTTACGGCCTGAACGAGGCCGTCGCGATGCTGCATGAGGAAGGGCTCGACAACGTCTTTGCGCGTCATGCTCGCCACGGGGCCGCAACTCGCGCGGCTGTCCGCGCCTGGGGTCTTGAAGTGCTTTGTGCGCAGCAAGGACAGGAAAGCGGTGTGCTGACCGCAGTGCTTATGCCCGAGGGTCACAGCGCAGACGCATTCCGAGCGACTGTTCTGAAAAACTTCGATATCTCGCTGGGCAATGGCCTGTCGAAAGTCGCGGACCGGGTATTCCGGATCGGCCATCTGGGCGATTTCAATGATGCGATGCTGATGGGAACCCTGTCCGGGATCGAGATGGGCCTCGAGAAAGCCGGTGTCCCGCATGAGAAGAGCGGGACCGCTGCTGCGATGGAGGTTCTCAAGGAGGAATATACGCATTCGCTCGCTGCTGAGTGACGACCAAAAAGCGCCCCTGCGATGTGTGGCCGCGGGCGCTTTGCAGAAAACGCTACACGATACCGACAGATTTCTTGGAGGAGAGAACATGTTGTCATTGAAAGCAATCCCGACCGTTGCCGCCTTCGCGGTCACCACTTTATTTGCTGGGCCTGCCGCCTTGGCAGAGGATTACCCCTCGCGCACGGTTGAAGTGATCCACGCCTACGGCCCCGGTGGCGGCACCGACCGTTTTGTGCGCGCTGTCGCGCAGCCGTTCGAGGAGATCGCCGGCCAGTCCATGGTCCCGATCTCTATTCAGGGTGGTGGCGGCATGCCGGCCTATGCCAATTTCATACAGCGCCGGACCGACGGCTACACGATGAAGGCGATTAGCCCTGACCAGATCATTGCGCATGTGCTGGGTCGTCAGGACATGGGAAAGTTCCAGCCGCTTGCGCGGGTCCAGTATGACCAAGGCATGATTGTCGTGCCCGCAAACAGCCCATTCCAGACGATTGAGGAATTCATCGCCCATGCGCGTGAAAATCCTGGCGATCTAACCGTCGGTATTACCGGAGCGGCCGGATTTGATGACACGGCCATGGGCCTTTGGAACATTGAAACCGGTGCAGAAGTGACAACCGTGCCCTTCGGATCGTCCGAGATGGTGTCGAATACGCTTGGCGGTCAGGTTGATGCCATGCACGAGGAATTTGGTCCGGCGCGTGGTCTGATTGAATCCGGCGACATGCGCCCGCTGGTCGTCTTCTCGGACGAGCGTCTGCCGGTGCTGCCCGACGTGCCAACAGCCAAAGAGCTGGGCTATGACGTAACGCTGGGCCGTTGGCGCGCCTTTGCGATGCCGGCGGACGCCGATCCAGAGCACGTGACGAAGATGTTCGATCTGGTCAGCCAGGCCGTGGCATCCGACGCCTACCAGGACGTTCAGGAACAGGCTGCCTTGCAGTATCGTTCGGTGCTGCTTGGGCCAGATGAGTTCGCCGAATTCATCGAGCAGGAGATCGCGACCTACACGGAAGTGCTGACAGCGCTCGGTCTGGTCGAGTAGTCTCCGCTAGGATCGCCGCGCGTTGATAGCCATGCTCCCAGGCTGGCGCGCGGCGGCTCTCATTTTGCCGACCTTTGTCTAGGAACGTTTGCCATGGCTCATCGCCTGCTTGATCTGGGGTTCGCAGCCCTGCTTTTTGGTGCGTCGATCTTCTTTTGGTTTGTCGCCGATGGCTTCCCTGAATCGCGCCGCTTCGCGCAAGCTGATGCTGACTTCTGGCCCAAGATCATCTTCGGCACGATGGCACTTATCACGGGTGCACTTGTGATCCGGTCGTTTCTTGAGCTGCGCCGCGGTGGGGAAACCATGCAAGGCGCATTCAATATGACCGACGATTTCCGCTACACCGCCATCCGCATTGGCGCGATGGGCGGTCTGATCCTGCTTTACTTCTGGGCTTTCCAGACGGCGGGTTTCATTCTGGCCACTTTCGGTTTTCTGGTTCTGGCCAGTTTCGTGATCCCCTATCGCAATATGTGGATGCGTTTTCTATTCGCCTGCACTTTTACCATAGCGCTGGTGCTCTTTTTCACGCGCGCGCTTGAGTTGCCGCTGCCTCGGGGTGTTGGGGCGTTCTACGACATCAACATCCTTTTTTACTGAAGACCGCAAGGAGACACCGTCATGTTGGAAGCCTATGGATCCGCACTTGCCTACCTCTTTGGTAACCCGTCCTCCTTCTTGCTTATCATTTTTTCGGTGATCTGGGGCATCGCGTTCGGCTCGGTGCCCGGCTTGACCGGTATAGTGGGCGTGGCGTTGCTTATCCCCTTTACCTTCGTCTTCGATCCGACCGCAGGGCTTTTGCTGCTTGCCGGTGTTTATGTGGGCTCCACATTCGGAGGCTCAATTTCGGCCATTCTGTTTAACACACCGGGTAGTCCAGAAGCCGCCTGCACGGCGCTGGATGGATATCCAATGGCGAAGAAAGGGCAAGCCGGAAAGGCCTTGGGCATCGCGCTTGCTTCCTCCGCGATCGGTGGGATTTTCGGCACAATCGTGTTGATGTTGTTGGCACCGCCTATGGCGCAATTTGCGCTGAACTTTGGCCCACCTGAATATTTCGCTCTTGCCGTTCTGGGGATCACGGCCATCTCGGCCATCGGTGGCGGGTCCGTTCTGAAAGGATTGGTCGCTGGCCTGTTGGGCCTTGGCATCGCGACCGTGGGTCTAGATCCGATCACTGGAACAGAACGGTTCACCTTCGGTAACCTCTCGCTTCTGACGGGCATCAGCTTTGTCCCCGCCATCATCGGCACATTTGCCTTGGCTGAAGTGTTGCAGCGTGCAGGAGAGCGGGTCTCCACTCAGGATGTCATCTCTGATGTGTCAACCAAGCTGCCAAGCCTGAAAGAGTTTCTCGCCACCCGCATCACCCTGCTGCGCTCATCGGTGATCGGTTCTTTCATCGGCGCCTTGCCCGGCGTTGGAGCGACCACGGCGGCGTTCATCAGCTATTCGGAAGCGGTGCGCTGGTCAAAACGCCCCGAAGAATTTGGCACAGGCGTTGCGGAAGGCATTGCAGCTCCGGAATCTGCGAATAACTCGGCCGTGGGGGGCTCCATGATCCCGCTTCTGGCGCTGGGCATTCCCGGTTCTGCCACAACAGCGGTGATGCTGGGGGGTTTGACGATCCACGGGATCATTCCCGGCCCGCTGCTGATGGAGACCAATACTCAGCTGGTCTATACTGTGTTCATCGGCATGTTCATCGCCAACATTCTGATGTTGATCTTCGGTATCCGCATGGCGCGCTACTTCGCGCTGGTCCTCAAGGCGCCCTATGCTCTGGTCGGTCCTGCCATCGT
The DNA here is from genome assembly GCA_038532735.1 of Pseudomonadota bacterium. Taxonomy (GTDB): domain Bacteria; phylum Pseudomonadota; class Alphaproteobacteria; order Rhodobacterales; family Rhodobacteraceae; genus JAHTBL01. The sequence goes on along the minus strand of JBCBAC010000001.1, from coordinate 104,764 downwards.
CGTGCTGTGCATGACCGGCGTTTATGCGTTGAATTCCAACATTGTCGATGTGGGTGTAATGCTTGCCATGGGGGCCTTCGGGTTTTTGTTGCGCAAGCTGAAATACCCCATTGCCTCTTTCGTGATTGGTCTTGTTCTTGGCCCCATCGCCGAGCGGAGCCTGCGCCAGGGTCTGGTTATCGCCGACTACAACTATCTGGAGTTCGTGGCGCGTCCGATCACGGCGATCTTGCTACTGGGGAGCATCGCATCGCTTGCTTACGGGTTCTACGGCCAGTGGAAGCGGATTCGCCAAAGCAATCACACGGCCAACCTTGCGAAGCGCGCGGGATAATCCAAAGGCTGCTGCACGTGTTTAAGGGTTGAGACTGAGGTATCAGCAACGCGATCCCGTAGCTGCCACTTGTCCTTTTTGTGCCGTTGCTAGAACCGCCGGTAGATCAGATCTGACTGGTCCGGCACATCAGCCTCTTGCGCGACAAGGCGATCAATAATCTCGCGGTTCGGAGATTTTTTGCAAACCGGATCGACCGCATTGGGATCCCCCAGGATGGCCATCGCCTGACAGCGGCAGCCGCCGAAATCAATGTCGCGACGCTCGCAGCTTTGGCAGGTCTCGGGCATCCAGTCGGTGCCGCGATAGGCGTTGAAAGCGCGGCTGTGATACCAGATGTCGTGCAGTGGCATCTCGGTCACTTTGGCGAATTCCAGCGTTGGGATCGTTTCGGCGGCATGGCAGGGCAGAACGGTGCCGTCGGGCGTGATGTTCAGCCCGGTGGTGCCCCATCCGCTCATGCAGGCTTTGGGGAAGTCTGAATAGTAGTCTGGCGGCACAAAGTCGATGACAAGGCGGCCCATCCGCTTTTCGCGCTCGGCTTTCACGATGGCCTTGGCAGTGTCCACTTGCGCGCGCGTCGGCTGCAACGCGGTTCTGTTTTTCAGGGCCCAGCCGTGAAACTGAACGCAGGCCACCTCAATCCGCCGCGCGCCGAGGCGTTCAGCCATGTCGAGTGTCGCGGGCAGGTTGTCGATATTTTCACGATGCATGACCGCATTGACGGTGAGCGGAATATCCCGCTGCGCGATGTGATCTGCGATGTGCATTTTGCGGTCGAACCCGCCTTTGTAGCCGCCGATCCGGTCGGCGATCCCGGCGTTTGTCCCCTGAATCGACAGTTGGATGTGGTCAAGCCCCGCCGCGTCCAGCTCTGCCAGACGTTTCGGGGTCAGCCCGATGCCAGAGGTGATCAGGTTTGTGTAAAGCCCAGCCGCGCGGGCTGCGATCACCAGAGCAAGCAGGTCGCGCCGGGCCGCAGGCTCCCCGCCTGACAAATGAAGCTGCAAAACGCCAAGGCGCGCGGCTTGTTTGAAAATATCGACCCAGACATCCGTCTCAAGCTCGGCTGATTTGCCGGTTAGCTCTTGCGGGTTGGAGCAATAGGGACACGCCAACGGGCAGCGATGCGTCAGCTCGGCCAGCATGGCGATAGGGCGATCAATCATGGTGCATATCCACCAGGCCCTTGTTCGCCAGATCAACGAGGTATTCGGTCACATCCGCTTTGATCGCCGCTTCTGGCGCGTTGTATTTCGCAGCCAACCGGGCGGAGATCGCGGTGATCGAGCTTTTGCCATCGACCTCGTTCAGGACGGCGTCGCCGATCTGATCCAGCATCAGGACACGCTCTGGCCCCAGCAGGACGGGCACGTTGCGCACTTTGTCGAAATACGTGCGCACGCCGCGAGGCAGCGTGGGAATGGCGTCGGGGCTCATTCCAGCATCCCTTCACCGGGCTGCCAGCCGCCAGGTGGGATGCGACCGGGTGCGACATATGCCGAGTAGAGCGCGTCGAGCTGGGACCACAGAACATCGGTCTTGAAGATCAACGCCGTTGCGGCGGCGTCTTGATCCTTGGCGGTCGTGGCGTTCTCCAACACCCAGGACAGGCCAAAGGCCACGTCTTTTGGGGCCTGCGACAGTCGGCGCTTGAAGTAGGACATCGTGTCGGGATTGGCGAAGTCGTAATGCTCCAACATACCCGCGATGCGCTGCTTGTGGATTGTGGGTGCGAAAAGCTCTGTCAGAGAAGACGCCACAGCGCGCAGCAAAGGCTCATCGCGCACGAAGCGGACATAGGCATCGACGGCAAAGCGGGTCGCAGGAAGAATACCCTTTTCGGACGCGACATAGTCGGGATCAAGGCCCACACCTTCGGCAAGCTTCAGCCAGCGCGCGATCCCGCCTTCATCTTCTGCGGTGCCGTCGTGATCTTCGATTCGCGATCTCCACGCGCGCCGCAGTGCAGGGTTGGAGACGCGGGACATGAAGGCGGCGTCCTTCATCGGGATGCGCGATTGGTAATAGTAGCGGTTGATCACCCAGGCGCGGACCTGATCGGGAGTGCAGGCACCGGAATGCAGCATCGTATGGAATGGATGCTTGTCGTGATAGCGGTCCACGCCGATCTGGCGCAAGCGCGCCTCGAATGCGGCGCTGGAAGGGGCCTGTGCATTCATAGCGATATCTCCATTCCGTCGAAGGCCACGTCCCAGCCCGCTTGTTCGACCAAGTGGCGTTCCGGGCTGGCGGGCTGCAGGACGGGGTTGGTGTTGTTGATATGGATCAGGATCTTGCGGCAGCCGAGCGGTGCAAGCCGCGCGAGGGAGCCTTCCGGCCCGTTGATGGCGATATGGCCCATCCGCGCGCCGGTCTTTTGACCTGCCCCGGTGCGGGGCATGTCATCGTCGTGCCAGACGGTGCCATCGAAGAGCAGCGCATCGACACCCTCCAACCGATCCAGCAACCAGTCGGGAATATCCGCGCAGCCGGGGATATAGGCGAGCCGTCCGGCATCGCCCTCAAGGATCAGGCCGATGGTCTGCTCTCCCATCGCTTTGAGGTCGAGCGCATCCTCGTCTTCGAGAAAGAGCGCCACCTTGCCGGGCACAGAGAAAGCCGTCACCCGAAGGCCGGGGGCGACGTCCTGCGGCGTCTCGAGCGCAAGGGTTGTCTTGGCCACAAGATCCGGGTCCAACACGCCAAACACCGAATTGGCGTTCAGGATGTCGTGGCCGCTTTGCGTGGCACAGACAGTAAAGGGCGTCTTTTCGCGGAGCGTCAGAAGGCCTGCGATATGGTCAATGTCGCCATTGGTCAGGATCACCGAATGGATCGGCGTATGCCGCAAGCTGCGCGGATGCAGCTGTGGCGTGGCCATCAGCTGCTTGCCGATATCGGGCGAGGCGTTCAGCAACACCCAGTTCTCCATATCTACAGAAACAGCCACCGATGATTGCGTCATCGGTGGCAGCTGGCCATCTCGCGCATCTGCGCAGTTCTGGCATCCGCAATTCCATTGAGGCAGACCACCGCCTGCGGCTGCCCCAAGGACAATAGCTTTCATCACTGTTGGTGTAGCGAAACCGGTTTAGAGAACGTCGTCGTCGCTGCGACGGTCGTCATCTTCGCCCGGGCCATACATGTTGATTTCCATGCCGCATTTGATTTCGCGGGCGGTCGGCTTGTTCCAAGTCATAGCGGGTCTCCTCCTACTTATGTCCCGACACTACCTCAGCGCGGTCACTTCTCAATTAAGACCATGGTGGTAGGTGGAAGAGTGCGCCGATGGTCAGAACAGCAAGCGGCATCCGAGCGTCTTGTGAAAAGCGGCGATCAGCTCGTCTACGCTTTCGGCACCGACATAAAGCCCGCCTGTGCGGTCCGCTAAGCAGCGGGAGACCGCTTCGGCGTTGTCATATTCGTTGTCGTCATCGCTGCTCCAGGCGAAGTAGTCGCCGCGGACCTTGAAGCCGATGACATGGACGGTGAACGCGCTGGCTGAAAGCTCCGCTGCGAGTTGGCAAGGTGTGCCGCCGCAGGTTTCCTTCCCGTCGGTTACCAAGACCACCGTGCCACCGCCCGCGCTTTGCTCAAGCACAGTGACGGCTTCTTTGACAGCTTCGGTCAAAGGCGTTTCGCCGGCCGGTTGGAGAGTATTGACCGCGTCGATCACGCGCGGAGCGGCGTCGGGGATCGGGGTAAAGCGCAGATCAATGCCGGTGCAGCCATCAGGCCCGTCCGGGCCATAGACCAGAAGCCCGATCCGCCTGTGGCGGGCGATTTCGGGAAGCGCGTCTGCCACCGCGCGCCGCGCTTCGAAAATGCGCGGCTCGTCGATCTTGTTGAAACCCATTTCGGCCATGGAGCCTGAGCCGTCAAAGACGATCATCGCCTCATCCGCGCAGCCGTCCGCGGCAACGGAAGCCCCGACGAAAGAGGCCGCGCAGACCAGCGCGGCGCATGTGCCGCGTCTTGCCGATGCTGCGCGAAAGGCGGCCATTAGTCTTGGAGAAGCAGGCGGGAGCGCACGAGAAAGCGCCGCTCTGTCCCGTTGTCGAGGCTGAACATGCCGCCGCGGCCGGGCACCACGTCAAGGATCACCTGCGTGTGCTTCCACGCCTCATATTGCGGGCCTGAGATGTAGAACTCGGTGCCGTCGATCTCGCCCATCATCACGTCCGTACTGCCCAAGGGAAACTCGCCCTTAGGGTAGCACATCGGGGAGGAGCCATCGCAGCAGCCGCCGGATTGGTGAAACATCACTTCGCCGTGGCGTTCTTTGATTTCGTTAAGCAGGGCGCGTGCGCCTTCGGTGGCAGCCACGCGGGCGTTCGGGTCGATCCCTTCGACCGGGCCATCATCGGTGACGCAGGTAATCGTCGTGTCGGCTTGGGACATTGAACTCCTCCAATTCTAGAAGGATAGCATGCCTGGGAATGGAATTCGGTCAAGGCGGCTAAAGTCGTAGGCCAGTGCGTTCAAGTCTGCGTGTTTGCAGGGGCGTCGACAAAGGGTTTGCTGCGCACAAAGAAGCGATAGCCAGTGCCCGCATCCAGGCTGAAGGCGCCGCCGGTTCCGGGAATCGCATCCAGCACAAAGCGGCGATCATCCCAATCCTGCACGTTCCGTCCGTAAACAAAGATCGGGGAACCTGCGACGACACCCAGCAGGATGTCCCGGTCGCTGATGCGCAATTCCCCCACAGGCAAGCACATGGCGTCTGAGCCGTTGGCGTAACCGCCTTCGTGGTGAATGCTCACCTCACCGTGTTTTTTCTGAATTTCTTTCAACAGTTTGAGGGCAGATGCCGTCGCTTCGACATGTTCACCCGTGTCGGCGCCCGCAATGGGATTGTTCAGGTCGAAATCGGCAACATACGAATTCATCTAACAACCTTTCTGATAGGCAAACGGCGGAGCCAATGGCCCCGCCGTCTTTTACCTAGCTCAGTTTGGTTAAATTAGAAGAAACCAAGTTTGTTAGGGCTGTAGCTGACCAGCATGTTCTTGGTCTGCTGGTAGTGGTTCAGCATCATCTTGTGGTTCTCGCGACCGATGCCGGACTGCTTGTAGCCACCGAAGGCCGCGTGGGCCGGATACGCGTGGTAGCAGTTCGTCCAGACACGACCGGCCTTGATGCCGCGACCGAAGCGATAGGCCTTGTTGCCATCGCGGGTCCAGACACCGGCGCCGAGGCCGTAGAGCGTGTCATTGGCGATCTCGAGCGCCTCTTCGTCCGTCTTGAACTTGGTGACGGAGACGACAGGGCCGAAGATCTCTTCCTGGAAGACACGCATCTTGTTGTTGCCCTCAAGGATAGTGGGCTGGATGTAGTAGCCACCCGCCATATCACCGGACATCTCGCGCTTGCCGCCACCTGTGGCGACGTTTGCGCCTTCCTGACGACCGATATCGAGATAGGAGAGGATCTTCTCCTGCTGCTCGGACGAGGCTTGCGCGCCCATCATTGTCGCGCCGTCACGCGGGTCACCACAGTTGATGGCCTCGGTACGTGCAATCACGCGCTCCATGAAGCGGTCATAGATGTCTTCGTGGACCAATGCGCGGCTCGGGCAGGTGCAAACCTCACCCTGGTTCAGCGCAAACATCGTGAAGCCTTCAAGGCACTTGTCGAAGAACGCGTCGTCTTCGTTCAGGATGTCCTTGTGGAAGATGTTGGGCGATTTGCCACCCAGCTCCAGCGTGACCGGGATGATGTTCTCGGTCGCGTACTGCATGATCAGACGGCCTGTGGTGGTCTCACCGGTGAAGGCCACTTTGGCGATCCGGTTGGACTGTGCCAGCGGCTTACCTGCTTCCAGACCGAAGCCGTTGACGACGTTCAGAACGCCAGCTGGCAAGATGTCGGCGATCAGTTCGCAGAAGACCATGATCGTCGCAGGGGTCTGCTCAGCCGGTTTGAGGACAACGCAGTTACCTGCTGCCAAGGCCGGTGCCAGTTTCCACGCAGCCATCAACAGCGGGAAGTTCCAAGGGATGATCTGACCCACAACACCCAGCGGCTCGTGGAAGTGATACGCGACAGTGTCGTTGTCAATTTCGCCCATCGTGCCTTCTTGAGCGCGGATGGCGCTTGCGAAGTAACGGAAATGGTCGATGGCCAGCGGAAGGTCAGCGGCGCGCGTTTCGCGGATGGCTTTGCCGTTGTCCCATGTTTCGCAGATTGCCAGCAGTTCGAGATTGTCTTCGAGCTTCTGCGCAATGGCCAGCAGCATGTTCGAGCGTTCGGTGACGCTTGTCATGCCCCAGGCATCAGCCGCCTTGTGTGCGGCGTCCAGAGCTGCCTCGATATCGGCCGAGTTGGACCGTGCGATTTCACCAATGACGCCACCGGTGATGGGGCTGACATTCTCGAAATACTGCCCGGACAGGGGAGCGCGGAATTCACCACCAATGAAGTTGTTGTAGCGGGCGGCAAAGGGCGACGTCTGCGCCTCTGCCTGCAAGTTTGTCATTTGATTCATGACGTCCTCCTTAGGGTTCCGCGACAGGATTTTCCGCACGAGATTTACGGCGAGTTGAGCAGGTGGAACCACGTCTTCTCCTCCCAGAATGGCTAGAGGGTAGAAGCCGTCGAAAATCCTGACTATTGGACTTTGATATTAAGACTATAGTCTGAGAGCGGTCGTCAGAGCCGAAAAACCCTACCGCTCTGGCGCGCGAAAAGTGACGCCATAGGCCTCATGGATCGCGGCGATCCGCCCGTCTTCGAGCGCATAGCGCACCGCGTCATCTACCGCGTAGGACAAGGGCCGATAGCGGAAATTCACACCTAGCCCGATCGTCCATTTGGAAACCGCAAATCCCGCAAGCGGGGGTTCATGGACACCGATTTCATCGGTCAGACCATGATCAATCTGGCTGCGCGGCCCCATCGCGGCCATCGTCTCACCGGCGGCAAGGGCTTCCATCGCCTCTTCCATCGTGGTGTAGCGTTTGACATTGGCATTCATCTGCCCACCCGCAAAGCTGCTGAGGTAGAAATCCGAGATGCTGTCATTCTCCACCGCGACGGTGTCGAAGCGGAAATAGGCCGGAACGGGTTTTTCTTCGGGATAGGCATCTTTGCGATAGGCAATCGCAATCGTTTCGCCGGAATACTGGCCGGTGAAGACGACCTGCTCCACCCGGCAGGCGAAGGCGGTGTCCCACGGAACGCGCATCATCACATTGGCGATCCGCCCGCCAATCAATGCACCTTTCCAGAGATTGAACCGAAGATCGGCCTCTAGCGTCTCGCCAGCGGCCACGAAGTTGAACCGCGCGTCGACACCCAGATCTTCGGCGATCAAACGCGCGATTTCGACGTCAATGCCTTTGGGCTTGCCGCCTTCTTCCCACGAATAGGGCGGATAATCCTCGTAGACTGCGAAAAGCATGTGGCCCTGATCGAGGATCTGATCTAGCTCCTGGCCGACGATGTCACGGCTGGCATTCTGGGGCTTGGCTTGCGGCACATGATCGGCGCAAGGGTCCTTGGCGAAAGCGGGGCCTGCCAGCCCCGCGATAACGGCTAATCCAAGTGCAAATGCTGTCGCTTTCATCACCGCGCAGAGGGCCTTTCGACAGTTAGTTCGCGGCAGACAGCCCGATGGTCAACGTCTCGGCCGCGCCTTTGAAGTTGGTCGGGTCTGCCGTGAGAATACGAGCGGCCCGGAAGGCCACGCTATCGGCAACAGGGGCACCTGACAATGTCTCGATCCCGTCTGCAATCTCTTGCAGCTGCGCAATACTTGCTTCTGCATCGGCCCCCGTCGCATCGGCATCCCATGCCACAAGCTGGTCACGGATTTCGGTCAGCTGCGGGCTGATCTCGGCCATCATTTCGTCATCGGGACGGGTTTCGATATAGACCCGAATGGCCCAGCCGGCTTTCTGGCCCAGAAGCTCCCCAAAGGCGGGCATCCGCGTCACACCGTTTTGGGTGTAGCCATGGATATAGCGCTCCATATACCACTCATCGCCGTATTCTTCCGCCTCAAGAAACCGCAGATCGGGGGCAAGGCCACCTGACACGACTTCGAGACCGTGACACCGCGCGCAGTTCTGGTTGTAACCCGAGGCACCGATTTCCAGCGCTGCCAGCCATTCGTCTTCCGTGATATTGCCGACGCGGTAGGGGCTCTCAATCAGCCACTCCTCACCCACATCGGGAAGCGCGTCTGTGTTCACGGGCTGTGGTGCAACATCGCCGTGGCCCAGCGCCATCGTTGCAACACCAAGTGTGGCAACCGCGCCAATGATGTAGTGACGATATTTGGACATGTGACTTCCTCCCGGTGGCTCGTCATTCCGTTTTGACACTTGATAACGACACGGGGCGAAGGCTGAAATTATACCTTAGTGGGGGGCGGGCATACCACTAAAGTCGCGGTGCGATCGCTTCTTTCATCCGGCAGGATAAGGCGTGGAGGAACCCTATCATGCGGCAATTACTGGCTCTTTTTCTATTGGGCAGCTGGGCAAGTGTGTCACTTGCGCAAGAGGTCCCGGTGGCCTGGCTCAAGGTTGAGAAGGAGTTGCCGCCCACATTATCCAACCTTGATCCGGTCCCGGAAGACCTTGGGTTGGCCGGTGCGCTGACCGCGCTGAAAGACAATGAGACGACCGGAAAGTTTCTGGGCCAGGACTGGTCGCTGGCCGAACATACGGCTTTTCTGGGTGACGACGCGCTTGAGATTGCGCGGGCCGCACTTGCCGAAGCCCCGTTCTTGATTGTGGATGCGCCCGCGGACACGCTTCTGGCCATTGCCGATTTGCCGGAGGCCGCGGAGGCGCTGATCTTCAACAGCGGTGCGGCAGACACTAACCTGCGCGGCGAGGCATGTCGGGCCAATGTGCTGCACACGCTGCCTTCCCTTTCGATGCGCACAGATGCCTTGGCGCAGATGTTTCAAAAGAAGCGCTGGTTCGATCTGGTCATGATCGCAGGTGGCCATCCGCAGGATCAGGCTTACGCGAGCGCAATGGAGGCCTCGCTGGCGAAATTCGGGCTTGAGTTGAAGGCGCGCAAAGAGTGGCGCTTTGATGCGGATATGCGCCGGAATGCGGCGCAGGAAGTCCCGCTCTTTACACAGGAGTTCGGCGAGTATGATGCATTGATCATCGCGGACGAGCTGCATGATTTCGGTCGCTACGTTCTCTACAACACGTGGGAGCCGCGCCCGGTGGCTGGGTCCGAAGGGCTTCAGGCAGAGGCCTGGGGCGCGGTCGTCGAACAATGGGGTGCTGCGCAATTGCAGTCCCGGTTCGAAGAGGCGCATGAGCGCGATATGCGCCCCGCCGACTATGCCGCTTGGGCTGCATTGCGGGCGATTGGCGAGGCTGTGACCCGCACCAAAGCCGCAGATGTCCCGACAGTGCGCGCCCATCTTTTAGGGGACGACTTTGAGCTTGCGGGCTTCAAGGGTCGCCCGCTGACATTCCGCACATGGAACGGCCAGCTCCGCCAGCCCATCCCCTTGATGCACCCGCGCGCTTTGGTGGCCAACGCCCCGCTTGAGGGCTTCCTGCACCAGCGGACCGAGCTTGATACGCTTGGCTCTGACGAACCCGAAACAACCTGCGCCGCATTCAATTAGAACCAACCTGGGAGAGACCGCATGCTACGCACGAGCTTGCTCGCTTTAACACTCGCGACCGCCCCGGCCTATGCCGATGAAATTTGGGTATCCAACGAAAAGGACGATACGATCAGCGTGATCGACATCGAAACGCTTGAGGTTGTGCGCACCATTGAGGTTGGGGAGCGTCCGCGGGGGATCACATTCTCCAAGGACTATTCGGTGCTTTATGTTTGCGCGTCAGACAGCGACACGGTGCAGGTGATTGACCCGGAAACGGGCAAGGTTCTGCATGAGTTGCCCTCGGGTGAGGATCCTGAGCAGTTCGTTCTGCATCCCGATGATCGCCACCTCTACATCGCGAATGAAGATGACGCGATCACGACCGTCGTAGATACGGAAAGCCGCACTGTGGTTGCGCAGATTGATGTGGGGATCGAGCCAGAGGGCATGGCTGTCAGCCCTGATGGCAAGATCGCGATCACAACGTCCGAGACCACCAACATGGCCCATTGGATCGACACCGAAAAGCAAGAGCTTTTCGCCAACACCCTTGTCGACAGCCGCCCGCGCCATGCTGAGTTCATCAAGGACGGGACCGAACTATGGGTTTCCGCCGAGATTGGCGGGACGATTTCAGTTTTTGATGTCGCCACTCAAGCAGAGAAGGTCAAAATCGACTTTGAGGTGGAGGGCGTGCATCCCGACCGCGTGCAGCCCGTTGGGTTCGAAATGACCGCAGGCGACACCCATGCGCTGGTTGCGCTTGGACCGTCCAACCATGTCGCCGTCGTCAATGCCGAAACCTATGAGGTGGAAGATTACATTCTTGTCGGTCGCCGCGTCTGGCACATTGATTTCAATGCCGATCGCAGCCTTGCTTTCACGACCAATGGCGTGTCCGGCGATGTCACCGTGATCGACGTCGCCAAGCGCGAGGCGATCAAATCCATCAAGGTCGGCCGCTTCCCCTGGGGTGCTGCGTTCCGGCCGACGAACTAAGGCGGTTTGAGACCGTCCGCTGAATTACATCAATTGGAGGAAAACTGATGTTCAAAACTCTGCCCGCTATTCTGGCCGCTCTGGCTCTTTCGGTCACGCCGGTTCTGGCTGACGGTGATGACGACGACAATGGCTTCGGTCTGGCAGGCATCCTGTCGGCCAAGAATAAAGAGGATCTTGAGCCGATCCAGTTAAGCGCGGGTATGCCGCTGACTTCTGCCCCTTGGGTTCTGAAATCCGGCACATATTACGAGTTCGAAATTCAGGGCGACGGCAGCCAGGAACTGGCCTTGGTCGGCCCCGAGTTCTTCCGCGCGATCTGGGTGGATGAGATCGTTGTCGAAGGTCTGGAAATTCGCCCTCTTGGCGTCGACTCGGTTGAGTTCGATGAAGCGGGTGAAATGGAAATTGGCTTTGTCGCCATCAAACCCGGCAGCTATTATCTCAAGGTGCCGGGCTCGACCGGTGAAACCCAGCGGCTGGAGATTACCATCGAGTGAGTTTAAGCGTTTCAAATCTCTCTTTTTCATATGGGAGAAAAGAAGCCTTGAAGGGGGTGAGCTGTACGCTCGCCCCTGGTTTTTCTGCGCTTTTGGGGCCGAACGGGGCGGGTAAATCGACTCTATTCGCGCTGCTTACGCGGCTGTTCACGGCGCCCGGAGCTGACATTCAGATTGCCGGTCACGATCTGAACAAAGCGCCCCGCAAAGCGTTGGCGGCGCTTGGTGTCGTTTTTCAACAACCCACGCTGGATCTGGATTTAACCGTTCGTCAGAACCTTAAGTACTTTGCGGCCCTGCACGGGTTGCGCGGGGCCGATGCGGCGGCGCGGATCGAGGCGGCGTTGGAGCGGCTCGATATCGCGGATCGCGCGGGGGAGAAGGTGCGCAAGCTGAATGGCGGTCATCGACGGAGGACCGAGATTGCCCGCGTTCTGCTGCATGATCCACAGGTCTTGCTGCTGGATGAGCCAACCGTGGGCCTTGATGCAGCGTCGCGCGCGGCGATCACCCATCATGTGCATGCCTTGGCGGAGGACGGCATGACCGTCTTGTGGGCGACCCATCTGACCGATGAGATTGGCGAGGATGACCATCTGCTGATCCTGCATCAGGGCGCATTCATCGCTGAAGGCCGCACCGGCGATGTCGCGGGCGCGAGGTCTCTGAAAGAGCATTTCCTATCGGTCACGGGCGGGGATGCGCCATGAGTTGGATGCCCGCACTTGTCGCCATTGTCTCGCGCGAAGGGCTGCGTTTCGTGCACCAGCGCGAGCGGTTTATCGCGGCACTCGTGCGCCCCTTGGTGTGGCTCTTGGTCTTTGCTGCGGGCTTTCGCGCGGCCCTCGGTCTGTCGATCACGCCGCCTTATCAGACCTACATCACCTACGAGACTTACATCGTGCCGGGCCTGTGCGGCATGGTGCTGCTATTCAATGGCATGCAATCCTCCCTCAGCCTTGTTTATGACCGCGAGATGGGGTCGATGCGGCTTTTGCTCACCTCGCCCTTGCCGCGCTGGTGGTTGCTGACCTGCAAGCTGATCGGCTCTTCGCTGATCTCTATCGCGCAGGTTTATACGTTCCTGCTGATTGCTGCGCTTTTCGGGATCACTCTGCCAGCCGAGGGGTATCTGCTCGCCTTCCCGGCCCTTCTATTGGCAGGGCTTATGTTGGGCGCGCTGGGTCTGGCTTTGTCGTCCATCATCAAGCAGCTAGAGAACTTCGCGGGGGTCATGAACTTTGTGATCTTCCCGATGTTCTTTCTGTCATCGGCGCTTTATCCGCTTTGGAAAATGGCGGAAAGCTCGCGGCTTTTGCACGACATCTGCGCGGCGAATCCGTTCACCCACGCGGTCGAACTGATCCGCTTTGCGCTTTATGCAGAGCTTAACCTTGCTGCTTTGGGCTGGACGGTTTTGGCAACACTGGTCTTCGGGGCCGCAGCGCTTTGGGGGTATGACCCGGCGCGCGGGATGATGCGGTCGCGGTCGTGATCCGCTAGAGGGGGCGGTAACTCATGGCGTCTTCAAACGCTGTTACACTGTTACATAAGCAGCCGATACCCGACGCCGCGCACGGTTTCGATTACGGCGGGCATCGAGTGATCTGGGTCGAGTTTACGGCGCAGCGTAATCATATGCTGATCCAGCGCGCGTGAGTTGGGCATGTAATCGCGCCCCCAGCCGGCGTCGTAAAGCTCATCCTTGGTGACAACGGCACCGTCCCTTTGTTCAAGGGCCCGCAGCAATTTCAGATCGCGTGGGGTGAGAGGCACCTCTAACGCGCCGCGCCGTGCGACGTGACGCTCCGCGATGATCTCGAGCGTGGTCGTCGGGTCGGAGATGGGGCTTTCAGGGTGCGGTCTTTTCGACAGCAAAAAGGAGGCTGCAAGGAATAGCAAACCGAGCAGGGCAGACGCGATCAGACCGATGCGCTTGTGATTGGCGAGAGTCAGAGCGCCGTCCTGTAGTTCGAGCACGTCTTCCAAAAGGGCGCGGTCATAGATCAGACAGATTGCCGGGTCCTGGCGACAGTGGATCAGTTCGCTCTGGGCGGTGTCGAACCAGCTCCATTCCGTGCCATTGGTGGCTTGCTGCTTTTGGGTCAGCATGCGCGTGGTGTCTTCGGAGAACTCGTAAATCAGTGGGACCAATACGTCCTGCGGTGGATATTGCTGGTGGCCCTGCTTGGTCCAGATCATGACCCGCTTGAGTGCAAGGTCCTCGGACAGCCGCCAACTGACCCTGTTGGGCTGTCCGGCGAGGTCGGAAAGAAGGGCCGCGTCCGCGGCGGCTTTCTGGCTTGCGGTGTCCAAGGGGCTTTTCTGGACAGCAAAAACGCCCGCCAGAAGCAGGCATAACACGCTGATCATTGCGAAGGTTCGGACCATTGAGCGTAGGCTAGCGCAGCTTACCGCCACGCCCCAAGGGGACTTTAGTCGCGCCCGGCAGGTACGGCACCGGGTTGGTTGCTGCGTTCATTCGTGATCGTGGCGGGCTTGCCCTCCAGGGTCAGAATGCGATCCGCAAGCCGCGCGGCCTCCGCCTCGGCGTGGGTCACGAAAACGGTCGTCGTCCCATGGCGGGCGCGGAGGCGTTCGAAGACGCTCAGCATCTCGTCAACCAGTGACGGGTCGAGGGAGACGAAGGGCTCGTCCATCAGCAAAAGCGCAGGCTTCGCGGCAAATGCACGTGCAAGGGAGAGGCGCCGTTGCTGACCAAGGGAGAGTTGATCTGGAAAAAGATCGGCGTGATCAGTGAGCCCGACCTCTGCCAGCCGCTCCTGCGCAAACGCAGGGGCGCAACCGGTTGGGATTGTGATGTTGGCGAGAACGCTGCGCCAAGGCAGAAGTGTGGGCTCTTGAAAGACATAAGCAAGGGAGGTCGTGACGGCCCGCGTGCCTTGGAACCGTGTCTCAAGCCCTGCCATAATGCGTAGGAGCGATGTTTTCCCGATCCCTGAGGGACCGAGGATCGCGACGGTTTCACCGGGCAGGACCGACAGGTGTAATGCGCCCAGGATGTCCGCCTTGTCAAAGCGCAGCCCCGTAAGCTCAAGGTTTGCGACAGGGCGTGTGTCGTCGGTCAAAGTCGGGTCAGCTTCCGGGTGCGAAGAACGTGCCGGCGGGCAGGGTGTCTGCATCGCCGACCAGTTCACTTCCACCGATCTGCGCCATAAGCTGCAGCATCTTTTCGGCGGCAGCCTCGTCAATCGGGGCGGCTGCCGGAATGCCCGCGCGGAAGCCCGCCTTGAGCGCTTCAAACTGCGCATCGGTCTTCGCTTTCATGCGATCCCGAATGCGGTCCCATTCGGCATCATCTGTTGCCAGAATGTCCTTCGCAGCGCGGGAGGCATTAGCAAGACCTGCGACCAGTTCGGGGTTTTCGCGCAGCATGTCGCCCTTCACGACATAACCCAGAAGCGGTGTGTTGGGATCAAGCCCCAAAGCCTCTGCTGCATCCGAGACGTCAATGAGCTTGCGCATGCCGGAGGCTTCCATCTTGGCCATGAAATGCCAGAAGTTGATCGCGCCATCCAACTCGCCCTGAAGCGCTGTCTTGAAGATCAGGGGCGGCGCGCCGAAGACCTGCTCGGTGTTGGCTGACAGCTCAAGCCCTTGCTGTGCAGCATAGGCCTGGAGGATCAGCCAGGATTTGTCCAAAGGCCCGCCTGCGATGCCGATCTTGCCACCGGCAAGGTCTGCGAGGCTTTGCGCGCTGCTATCCTTGGGCACCATCACACCGCCAACAGCTTTGGAGTAGGGAATAAAGACATAGTCCTTGCCCACCGCCCTTTGCCGCGCAACCCAAAGCCAGTCGGAGACGATGACATCCGCCTCACCGCCCTGAAACGCAACCTTGGCGGCAGAGCCTCCACCGACACCGTGCACATCCAGCTCAAACCCGTTGGCCGCGTCGAGGCCATGATGCTTGATGACGTCCAACTCCCAATTCACGGTGCCGAACTTCAGCACATGTGCTTTGAGCACCTGCGTCTCGGCAGCGGCGATTGTCGCACTTGCGATGACGGCGATTGAGGTCGCGATGGCTTGAAAGGTGTGGCGAATAGTCATGGTGTTGGCGGCTCCCTTGGCTTTTCTTTTTAGCCCAATTTAGCAGTGCTGCCGATCCACGATATAAGACTTTCGCGTTAGAGTGGTTGTTGGTCACACAGCCCATAAGCGCGGCGTCTGCACCGCCCTGCACGATGGTCTTACGACCAAAGCCTAATTCACAAGCTCTCTTCGATTGGAAGATAATTGCGCAGTCCAAGCGGGCTGAGCATGTGCGCGCCCCGCTTATACCAACGGGAGGAACCAAATGAAAAAGCTACTAGCAGCAACGGCTATCGGCCTGCTGGCGACCACCGGCCTGCATGCCGAAGGTGTCACGGAAGCCGATCTTGCCGGGGATCAGGCGTCGGCTGGTGATGTTCTGACAAATGGCATGGGGCGGCATCTGCAGCGCTACTCGCCACTTGATACGTTAAACAAAGACAACGTCAAAAACCTGGTGCCTGCATGGGCGTTCTCCCTTGGTGGTGAGAAACAGCGCGGTCAGGAAACGCAGCCTATTATTCACGATGGCATCATGTATATCACAGGCTCCTACAGCCGGATGTATGCGATCGACCTGAAGACGGGCGAAGAGCTTTGGCAGTATGATGCGCGTTTGCCCGAAGGCATTCTGCCCTGCTGTGACGTGATCAACCGCGGTGCGGCGATCTACAATGACAAGGTCTACTTCGGCACGCTCGATGCACGCATCGTGGCACTTGACGCCAAGACCGGTGATGTCGTGTGGCGCAAGAAGATCGACGACTACAAAGCGGGCTACAGCTATACTGCGGCACCCCTGATCGTGAATGGTCTTGTGGTCACCGGTAACTCGGGTGGCGAGTTCGGGATTGTTGGCGCAGTCGAAGCCCGCGACGCTGAAACCGGTGAGCTGGTCTGGAAACGCCCCGTGATTGAAGGTCACATGGGTGAGCTGAATGGTGAGCCTTCCACGATGACCGGCACGCTCAACGCGACATGGCCCGGCGATATGTGGAAGACTGGCGGCGGGGCGACCTGGCTTGGCGGGTCTTACGACGCACGCACCAACACGCTGATCTTTGGTGCGGGTAACCCGGCGCCGTGGAACAGCCACCTGCGCAATGCTGGCACACCGACGGAAGGCAATGCGGGTGATAACCTCTATGCTGCCAGCCGGATTGGCATCGACCCGGAGAATGGCGAGATCAAGTGGCACTTCCAGACCACGCCGCGCGAAGGCTGGGACTATGACGGTGTGAACGAAGTAGTGGCCTTTGACGGCCCCGGTGGCGAGCAGCTTTTGGCGACCGCAGACCGGAACGGCTACTTCTACGTCCTCGACGCGGCGGATGGTGGCTTTGTTGGCGGCTATCCTTTCGTGAAGGATATCAGCTGGTCGACTGGGCTTGATGAAAACGGGCGTCCGCTCTTCGTGGAAGAGAACCGTCCAGGCAACCCGGCAGACGCGGCCGATGGCAAGAAGGGTGAAGTGATCTTTGCATCGCCGTCCTTCCTGGGTGGCAAGAACTGGATGCCGATGGCGTTCAGCCAGCAGACCGGTCTGTTCTATGTGCCCTCGAACGAGTGGGGCATGGACATCTGGAACGAGCCAATCACCTACAAGAAAGGTGCCGCCTATCTGGGCGCGGGCTTCACCATCAAGCCGAACTACCAGGACCATATCGGCAGCCTGAAGGCCATCGACCCGATGACCGGCGAATGGAAGTGGGAGTATAAGAACGACGCTCCGCTCTGGTCGGGTGTCATGACAACCGCCGGTGGCCTTGTGTTCTTCGGCACGCCCGAGGGCAAGTTCCTCGCCCTGGATGACCAGACCGGTGAAGAGCTGTGGAGCTTCCAGACCGGGTCCGGCATTGTCGGTCAGCCTGTCACCTGGGAACAGGATGGCGAGCAGTATGTCTCCATCATCTCGGGTTGGGGCGGTGCTGTCCCGCTCTGGGGCGGTGAGGTTGCCAAGAAAGTCAACTACCTGAACCAAGGTGGCACGCTCTGGACGTTCCGCCTACCCAAGCAGCTGGCTTCGGCCAACTGACGCGATCCTCCCTGTCGCGACAGAACGGGCGTGCATCCCTGCGCGCCCGTTTCCTATTACTACCTTTTGCTTAGATACGACCTGTCTTTTCTATGGTAGCGGTAATTCATGGTTCTTTCGTCATCCCTTCCCAACCAAAATGCGATCAAATACGCCGAGGATGCCTGGGCGCTTGTGATCGACGATCATCCGATGTTCTGCGACGCGCTTGAACTGACGTTGGGCTCCATTTGTGATTTCTCGGCAATCAAATCGACCAACAGCATCGCGGAGGCGACCGCCCTGATCGAAGAGAACGCGCCGCCCTCTTTGGTGGTGCTAGATTTAAACCTGCCGGACGTAAAAGGGTTCGACGGGTTGACCCGCATTCTGGCGCTGGTGTCCACCTGCCCGCTGGTCGTTGTCAGCTCCGTCACTGACAATAAAGTCATCACTTCGGCTTTGAAAATCGGCGCCTCCGGCTTTGTGCCGAAACACTCACCCCGCTCGGTTTTCAAAGCGGCGATTGATACGATCCAAAGTGGTCGGGTCTATGTGCCAGACAATTTCCTGGCGTCCGAACTTTCAAACGAGCAAAGCCAGGCTTTGGAGGCACTGTCGACCTTGACCGCGCAACAGGCGCGGATCCTCGATCTGATCAGCGAAGGTCTTTTGAACAAGCAGATCGCGCATGAGCTTTCGATTGCGGAGGCGACTGTGAAGGCCCATGTCACCGCAATTATGCGCAAGCTGGGCGTGAATAACCGGACCCAAGCCGTTCTCGTCGCAAAAGACGCGAAGCTTGAAACAATATTGCCCAAGCACTGAAAAAAGCTGTATTCTTCCAGTGGGAGGAAATTCAGAAATGGACGACGCGCTTCGACCTATGGGCGAGCGTGCTTGTGGTCCTGTTGACGGCAAGCACCTTATCTCCTTCAGTGAACCGATTGATGCGCCCGACTACATGGACCGCATCGTGGCCGCGCTGTCGGATGCGCCCCTTGCCCACGTGATTGTCTTCGCAAGTCCGGAGGCGGACTTCGCCAATCTGATCGCAACGCTGCATGCGCATCTGGCTTGTCCAGTGGTCGGATGCACCAGCGCGGGCGAGATTGCGGAGGACGGCTTTGTCGAAGGTCATGTCGTTGTCGTCGGTTTGCCCAAGCGCTGGTTTGCCGCGCGGTCTGTTTTGATCGAGAACCTCTCCGGCACAGATTTGAGTACGCTGAATGACATGCTCATCCAGAACCGTCTGGCGCTGACGACCTCCAACCCGCGCAAGACGAATGGGTTCAGCTTCCTGATGGTCGACGGTCTGTCGCGCTGCGAAGACCAGCTGGTCAGCGCGATCTCTCCGGGTCTGTTTGGCTTTCCGCTGTTTGGCGGATCGGCTGGTGACGGTTTGAAGTTTCAAAAATCGGCTGTGGCCTTTGAAGGCAAGATATATGAGGACGCGGCGACGCTGACTTTCGTTGTGACGAATTGCGGCGTGCGCGTCTTTTCGGTCAATCACATGATGCCCGGGCAAACGCGTATGGTCGTGACCAAGGCCGAACCCGGTGAGCGGATTGTGTGCAGCATCAATGACGAACCCGCAGCCGCGGAATATGCCCGATTGATCGGCAAAGACCCAAACCAGTTGGACGAGTTCATTTTTGCCGGAAATCCAGTCACCGTTCGCGTCGGCGACGAATTCCACGTCCGCGCCATTCAAAGGGTAAACGAAGACGGGCATCTTGTGTTCTTCTCGGCCATTGACGAAGGCATGGTGCTGTCAGTGGCCCATGCAGAGGACATCGCGGAGCATCTTGATGCCGAACTGTCTGATGTCATCAAGGGGCATGAGGCGGCGGATATCCTCGCCTGCGATTGTATCCTGCGCCGGATCGAGGCGCAGAGATCGCAGAAACGGCACCAGACGAACACTGTTTTGCGCAAGCATGGGGTCGTCGGGTTTTCCACCTATGGCGAACAGATCGGCCCGCTGCATGTGAACCACACCCTGACCGGTGTCGCACTTTTCCCGCCCGCATCCGGGAGCTGAGATGGACGGCCTTCTGAACCCCTCAGATACCGTTGAGCGGCAGCGTGACAAGTTGCTCAACATCTGCACGGCGTTGATGCGCCGGGTCGAGCAACCGCCGGTGGATCAAAGCAGCGCTTTCGCACAGTTTGAACGCGCTGCGTTGCTTGATGCCCGGGTGCGTCAGCGGACCAAGGATCTTGAGCGCGCGTTGGATCTGCTGAACGAAAGCAATGCAGAGCTTGCTGCGGCAAAGCGCGACTCTGAGCAGTCGCGCGCCATTCTGAACGAAGCCATCGAAAGCGTGGATGAAGGCTTTGCCCTGTTTGACTCAGACGACAAGCTATTGCTCTTCAACAGCCGCTTTTGCCGCGAGCTTGGAAATGTGCGCGATAGCTTGCAGCTTGGCATCTCGTTCAATGACTATATCGACATCATCAGTGCCTCGGGCGAGCTGCAATTCCCGCCAAGCATGTCGAGCCATGATTGGGTCGCCAACCGTCTTGACCGGCATCGCGAGAACCGCGTCGTTTTTAATATCTCTCTGACCCAAAACCGCTGGATGCAGGTCAGCGAACACCGCACGGACGAAGGCAGCACCGCGATCCTGCAAACCGACATTTCCGACGTGATGCGCGAGCAATTGCGCGAGCGTGATCAGCTTGTGGATAGTCAGGACAAGATGCTGCGCGCGACACTGGATCACCTGGCGCAGGGTGTCTGCATCTTTGATCAGAAGGCGCAGCTTATGGGGTGGAACCGCGAGCTTGAGCGGATGATCCGCGTGCCCCCGCGCTACGTTCGGGTCGGCACTGCCTTTTCGATGATCCTGGATTTGATGAAGGGTAATATCACCTTCGCGGATTCCTATTCGAGCGCAAAGCTCATCGCATGGTCTGAGCGCAGCTCTGACAGGCCACCTATCGAGTTTGAGCTGAACGACGTCAAAGGCCGCATCTTCAGCGTCTTTGCGCAGGAGATGCCGGACCAGGGGTTTGTGATGTCTTTCTCAGATGTCACCAGCGAACGTATCTCAGCCAACAAGCTGCGCGATCTGAACAAGACCCTTGAACAGCGCGTTGCGGATCGCACCGAAGAATTGGGTGCTGCGCTGCGCGATGCTGAACGTGCAAATGTCACAAAGAACCGCTTTGTGGCGGCAGCCAGCCACGACCTGCTGCAACCTTTGTCGGCGGCCAAGCTTTATCTCGCGACGCTTCAGGATGCGGCGCAGGACGAGCAGATGATGCAAATCTCGCGCAAGGCGGAAGGGGCACTGAAGGGTGCCGAAGACATCATCGAGGCGTTGCTTGATATCTCGAAGCTGGATGCGGGGCATGCGACCTTCGATATCCAACCCTTCTCGCTAGATTCCGTGCTGAATTCTTTGGCGAACGAGATGATGCCGATTGCAGAGGACAAGGGGCTCGACCTGACAGTGGCGTCCTCTGAGGCGACGATCGTCTCAGACCCGATGTTTCTGCGGCGCGTGCTGCAAAACCTGATCAGCAATGCCATCAAATATACCGACGAAGGCGCGGTCCGCGTGAGCCTGCGTGACGGGCCTGACAATGCGGTCACGATTGATGTCGAAGACACCGGCCCCGGAATTGCCGCCGCGGACCGGGAAAGGATTTTTCAGGAGTTTGCACGGCTTGACGATTCCCATAGCGGCGCCAAAGGCATTGGTCTGGGCCTTGCCATTGTGGAACGGGTTTGCGAGGCGCTGGGCCACGACCTGCATTTGCATAGCGAAGTGGGGCAGGGCTCGTGTTTCTCGGTGAGTGTCGCGCTGCATCGCGGGAACAATCCCGATACGGTCGGGCCTGGTGACGTTCAGATTTGCGATCACGCAGTCGTTGGTAAGATGCTGCTGCTTGTCGAGAATGACGAGGATCTGGCGCATGCGATGACATTGCGGCTGGAACGCAGTGGCGCACATGTGCTGCATGCCTCTTCTGGCGAGGAAGCCATAGAGCTTCTGGAAGAGATCGAATTGTTGCCCGACGCCGCTCTCTTCGACTATCAGCTTGGGGCTGGCATTGACGGCGTCGAACTGCACCAGATCGTCCGAACGCGCTATAAGCCTGTGCCGACGTTCATTCTGTCAGCGGATCGCAGTGCAAAACTGCAAGAGCAGTGCCAGATCCATAATCTGCCGCTTGTGCATAAGCCCATCGACATTGAGTATCTTCTCGGCGCGCTCGATTCCGTGCTGCGTTAGGCAGACTGACGCGCCCACTCGTTCGTGCGCCGTTCCCAGACCGAGAAGATGCCAACCTCAATCAACAGCATGATGGCGACGAAGCTGAAGGCATAGGCCAGCACGTAGCCCGTCTCAAAAAGCTGAAAGTAAAGGTGGATCTGGAAACCGACACCGTTTGGCCGACCTAGGAACTCGGCCACCAGAACGATCTTCCAGATAATCGCGATGCCATTTCGCATCGAGGCAAAGAGGTAAGGCCAAAGCTGTGGCACGATCACATGGCGATATCTGTCCCAAAAGCCCATGCGGTAGACCTGCGCCAACTCGCCCAAGCGGCGATCCAAAGCGCCGGCCCCTTCGCGCATGGTCACAGCAACCATTGCGGTTTTGTTGACCGCCACGGCGCAAATCGCCGCGACCTCGTTCAAGCCGATCCACAGATAGCAGAGAACGATGACGACCAGTGCCGGGATGTTCAGAAAAACCGTCACCCATGGGCCGATCCACTGGTCAGCCTGTTCGGATTTTCCCAGCACGATCCCCAAGGCAACGCCAATTCCCATAGCGATCAGAAAGGCCGCCGCCACCCGCCCGAGCGTTGCCAGCACATGCGAGATGAGGGGGCCTTGCGTCGCCTCGGCCCACGCGATGCGCAGCACCTCCAGGGGGGTGGGCAGAACGGTCGCGTCGTTCGTCGCAAGCGCTGCGGCGATCCACAGCGCGATGAGCGCGGAGAGCGATAGGAGGAAGGGAACAGTGCGGGTCGTCATTGCGAGATGATATCTATGTCAGCGGCCAAACGGGTGTTCGACCTTGGTCGAATGTCGTGTCAGGTTTGACGACAGTAAACTGCCCGTCATGTCACGTGTATGTTTTGCACTGCTGCTGGGATTTCTGGCGTGTATTCAGTCAGTTCTGGCTGAGCCTTTGCCACGTGACAAAATCGCCCCCCTCATTTTTGCGCCCATGGAACTGGGCGAAGCCGTCAATGACAATGGCGTTTACGAGTTGCTGAACTCGGGCGGTGGTCATGTGGGTTATGTGTTTGAGACAGAGCCGATGGCACCGCTGCCAGGCTTTAGCGGCGCGCCGATCAACCTTCTGGTGGTCCTCGATCTGGAGGGGCAATTTCTTGACGTCCAGCTTCTGTCGCATAACGAGCCGATCTTCGTGAGCGGTTTGGGAGAGGCCCCGTTTCACGCGTTTTTCGAACAATATGAAGGGCATTCTATCGGCGACTCGCTTGTCGTCGGCACGCCTTATGGCGGGGCCAATGACAGCTCGTCGCTCGTCTATCTGGACGGGGTGACGAAGGCGACAGCCTCTGTCCGGATTGCACATGAATCCATTCTGGCCGCTGCCCTTCAGGTGGCGCGCGAGAAGATGGGGGGCATCGCAACCGGCCCGCCTGCTTATCCTGATCCAGAGGTCGAAGAAAACCTGACATGGCAGGACCTCCTGGATCAGGGTCTTGTGCAGCGCAGTGTCTGGACGAATGGCGAGGTCGATGCGACCTTCGCGGGAACCCTCTGGGAAGATGACGATCCCGAGGCAAAAGACGACCCGGATGCGCCCTATCTCGATCTCTGGGTGATTGACCTTGGCCCGAAATCCGTGGCGCGCGCCGTCCTATCGGAAGATGGCTATGAGGATTTGCAATCCTTTCTCGAAATCTCGGGCAATGACGAGCCGATCCTTGTCATTGACACCGCGCGTCACGGGTTGGTGTCGGAGAGCTTCGTGCGCAACACCGCGCCGGATTTGCTGAGCGCCAAGCAAGGTGGCTTTCCGGTCTCCCTTCGCGATGCGGATTTGTTCATCGAGTTGAATGACGATCTGCCGTTTGAGCTGCACGACGCGGTGGATTACGGCCAAGCGCTGATTTTGCGTACCGACCGTCGGTTGGGGTTTGATCCCACACAGCCGTGGACCTTGTCCGTTAGCGCCGTGCGCGAACATGGGATGTTCCAGCCGGAGATCGGCTCCCGCGAGTTAGAATTTGAAACCAGCGCGGACGAGCGTTTCTTCGCGCGCGCCGAAGTGATCGAACCGATCCCGCCTTGGCTGGAGGCTTTGCGTGGTCGTGCCGCTGATCTGGCCGTGTTGGGGGCCGCGCTTGCGCTTTTGCTGATCACGTTCACGACCCGCCTTGATACTGTCGCGGCAGCCCGTCACTTGCAGCCTTTCCGCCTGATAATTCTTGGCCTGGTTTTGGTCTTTGTCGGTTGGTGGGGGCAGGGGCAGCTGTCCATCGTGACCCCGCTGGCCCTTCTGCAAACCGCGACCACCGGAGGATCGCTGGCGTTTCTGCTCTATGATCCGTTCTCCCTTGTCGTGTGGGGCGCTGCAATCATTGGCTTTTTAATCTGGGGCCGCGGGCTGTTTTGTGGCTGGCTTTGCCCCTTTGGCGCGATGCAGGAGTTTGCAGGCAAACTTGCGGAGCTGTTGAAAATTCGCCAGATCACCGTCTCCCCCACATGGGACGCGCGATTGCGGTGGTTGAAGTATGTGGTTCTCGCCGCGCTGGTCGGTGTGACTATCTTCGCGCCTGCCCATATGGACAAAGCGGCCGAGGTGGAACCGTTCAAAACCGCGATCACCACCTTCTTTGTGCGCGAATGGTATTACGTTGCCTATGCCGCGTTCTGGCTTTTGCTGTCGATGGTGCTCTTCAAAGGGTTCTGCCGCTATGTCTGCCCGCTGGGCGCTTTGATGGCGATTGGTGGTTTGCTGCGGCGTAAGGACTGGATTGAGCGACGGGTCGAATGCGGATCGCCCTGCCAGCTCTGCAAGGTGAAATGCCGTTACGGTGCGATCGAGAAGACGGGCGAGATCAAATATGATGAATGCTTTCAGTGTCTTGACTGTGTCACGATACATGAGAGCCCTTCGATGTGCGTGCCTCTCGTCGTCGCTGCGAAGCGTCAGGAAAAGGCTCAGGCCAAGGGCAATCTGGCGGCTGCACGCTGATGGACCGACGCCGCTTCATAACCATTTCTGCGGCGGCTTTGGTCGCCACTCAAGCACGGGCTTCGACCGTGCGCTGGCATGGGCGCGCCATGGGAGCAGAGGTATCCTTGACCTTGGACGGCGGCACGCAGGCGGATCTGGATGCCGCCGTCGCCGAGATTGCGCGCATGGAGAAACTGTTCTCCATCTATGATGAAACATCTGAGTTGTCGCAGATCAATCGAACGGGAAGCGGCGCTCTCTCTGCCGAGAGTGCGGAGCTGTTTGCCCTCTGCGATCAGGTCCACCGCTCGACTGGTGGCTTGTTCGACCCCACGATCCAGCCGGTTTTCAAAGCCGCCTTGGCGCAGCAGGCGCTGCCTTGGCATCTCGTCGGGTGGGATCAGGTGACGCTGGAGCCGGACCATATTCGTCTGGGCACCGATCAGGAACTAACTTTGAACGGTATTGCTCAAGGCTATGCAACAGATCGTGTGCGCGATCTTCTGGTGGGGCGCGGCTTTACCAAAGCCCTCGTGTCGGTTGGGGAACATGCAGCCATCGGTGGCCCCTTCCGTCTCGGTCTGGAAGACCCGGTCCATGGCCCCGTTGGCGCGCGCACATTGCAGGATGGGGCGATTGCGACGTCCTCCCCCGGTGCGATGCGGTTGGGGGCGGGGACGCATATCCTGAACCCGCGCGGGGGTGCGGCGCGCCATTGGTCGACCGTCATGGTAGAGGCCAAGAGTGCGGCGATGGCTGACGGCCTCTCCACAGCGCTATGCCTTGCATCGCGTGCGCAGATTGAAGGCATCGCTGAGGCGACAGGTACCCGCGTGACGCTGATTGATCGTGAAGGGGACGTGAGCCGGGTGGGTTAATCGACCTGTCGGTTCGCAATCAACTCGTCCACGACGCTGGGGTCTGCCAGCGTGGAGGTATCGCCAAGCGAGTCCAGATTATTCTCCGCCACTTTGCGCAGGATGCGTCGCATGATCTTGCCGGACCGCGTTTTGGGAAGCTCTGGTGCCCATTGGATGTGGTCGGGCTTCGCAATTGGCCCGATCTCTTTACGAATCCAGGCGGCCAGCTCGTTGCGCAATTCGTCGGAATAGTCCTGCCCCGCCATCAGCGTAATATAGGCGTAAATGCCTTGACCCTTGATCTCGTGCGGAAAGCCGACGACAGCGGCCTCTGAGACCTTTGGATGTGCGACAAGGGCACTTTCCACTTCTGCGGTGCCCAGCCTGTGGCCCGAGACGTTGATCACGTCATCAACCCGGCCCGTGATCCAGTAATAGCCATCCGCGTCGCGCCGGCAGCCGTCGCCCGTGAAATAGTAGCCTTTGTAATCACTGAAATAGGTCTTCACGAAGCGCGCATGATCGCCAAAGACCGTGCGCATCTGGCCCGGCCAACTGGTCTTGATGCAAAGGACCCCTTCGGCCTCCACATCGGTCTGCTCAGCGCCGGTCTGAGGGTCAAGGATGACCGGTTCGATTCCAAAGAAGGGCAGAGTGCAGGAGCCTGGCTTCGTGGCAGTTGCCCCCGGCAAAGGCGTCAGAAGATGCCCGCCGGTTTCGGTTTGCCACCATGTGTCAACGATCGGGATACGCCGTCGCCCGACAATGTCATTATACCAGTGCCATGCTTCAGGATTGATCGGTTCCCCCACGGTGCCAAGAACCTTCAGGCTGCTTAGATTATGGCGTCTGACGAAATTCTCCCCCATGCCCATCAAGGAACGGATCACCGTTGGGGCTGTGTAGAATTGAGTGATCTTGTGCTTTTCACAAACGGCCCAGAAGCGGCCTGCATCGGGATAGGTTGGCAGACCCTCGAACATGAGTGTCGTACCCCCATTGGCGAGCGGGCCGTAAAGCAGATAGCTGTGCCCTGTGATCCACCCGATGTCAGCGGTGCACCAGAAGATATCCCCCTCATGGTGATCAAAGGTCAACTGATGCGTCATTGCGGTGAAGACCAGATAGCCGCCGGTCGTGTGGACAACGCCTTTGGGCGCACCCGTGGAGCCCGACGTATAGAGGATGAACAGCGGGTCTTCGGCACTCATCGGCTCGGGCGCGCATTCGGCAGACGCCTCTGCCATTAGGTCCGCATAGCTCAGATCGCGGCCGTTCTTCATATGCACATCGGCGCCGGTATGCGCGACGACCAAGGTGGGCACGTCTCCACAGATCAGCATTGCGTTGTCTGCGTTGGATTTGAGCGCCGTACTCTGCCCGCCGCGGACAGCCTCATCAGCCGTGATCACCAGTTTTGCGCCGCAGTTTTCAATCCGACTGGCCAAAGCGCCCGAGGAAAACCCCGCAAAGACGACCGAGTGGATCGCCCCGATACGCGCGCAGGCCAGCATGGCATAGGCGGCCTCGGGTATCATTGGCAGATAGAGGATCACCCGATCCCCTTTCTCGACGCCGAGCGACTTGAGCACATTCGCCAGCTTGCAGACATGCTCATGGAGCTGCGCATAGGTGATGTGTTCGTCGGTATTCGGATCGTCGCTTTCCCAGATCAGCGCAGTTTGATTGGCGCGCATGGGCAGGTGGCGATCTATGCAATTGGCACTGACATTCAGGACGCCGTCCTCATACCATTTGATCGAGATATCGGGATACGCATAGCTGACATCGCTGATCTTCGTGGGTGGCGTGATCCAGTCGAGCCGTTTGGCTTGCTCGGCCCAGAACGCATCCGGATCAGACAGAGAGGCCCCATACATCTCGCGATAGGTTTCCGCATCGACATGCGCACTTTGGGAAAATTCCGCAGTCGGATAGAATTTTTCCTGTGTCATGACGGATGGTCTTTCGAGTCAGTTCTTGAATGCCCTCGGCAGGCAGGCGCTCGGATCACGCCGATGAGGTTTCGGATAAAGCCGTTCAGTTATAAATAGTTAGCTTTCTAGGTCGCCAAGCCAAGTGCGTCGATTTCGTCCCAAATCTCACCAAAGATCTTCTTGGCTTTGCCACGCTGATTGACTGATTTGACCGCCTCGAAGTTATCAAGAACGCCGTCCCCGCGCACGACGATGGCCCCAACCATCCCTGTGGAGACATGCGGCGTGCAGACATAGCCATAGATGCCGGGAACCGTGAGCGTGACTTCGATGTCTTTGCCCAGATCCCCTTTCCATGCCTCAGCACCCTCCGGGATCATGTCATCCGCCGAGGCTGCGTTATGGCCGCGGTCGGTTGCTTTGAAAAGCACGCTCTCGCTTGCGTCGATGACTGCCAAGCGGGGCAGGAAAATCTGACGAAGTTTTCGGTCTTCGGGATGCTTGTTCAACATCTCGACAACAAACGGCGTATTGGCCCGAGCGACATAGGGCGCGACCAAGAGAGCGGTGCTGGAGGCAATAAACGTGCGGCGAGAGAGCAATATGAAACATCCTTTCTGCTTCGGTCCGCCAGTGACGCACCATTAGAGTGTTTGCATCGGGATGCTCGCCGATGCTGACACATCGGCCTCCTCCCAAGTTGACAGTTTTTTAAGATTTGCCACCAATTGTGTCGATGCGGCTTTGGTCGTGCGCCTTAAGTCTTACGCCTTTCGGCTACCCATAGGCGTCAGCAGCGGCCTCAGTCGTTATGCATGGCGTTTGAGTTTCTGCGAGAAGGTGGCTCCTGCAGGGCGCTTTGATCCACACGACATCAGGGGCTCATGTGTCACGCCAGTTGTAATGTTATAGGGGTGCGCCTCTGCCATAATCTCGGACAGAGAGAGGTGCCGGTGCGCAAAACCTGCGCCTACGGGCAGGTCGTATGATTGCAGTTTGCGCAAGGCGGCTGCCGCGGCGAGGATGGGCACGAAAGGGCCATGATTGTCTTGCGCCAGCAGGGACCAGGTGGAATGAACCGGTTGGCCCAACTCACTGACCGCCGCTGCGCACACCTGCATGCCACCGCGATCCGACGTCCACAATTGCGTGATCCGACGCGCTTTGAGCAGCCACGGGATTAGCGGAGCAAGCTCACCGAGCAACCCATAGCCGCGCAGATTTGCGAGTAGTTCGATCCCGAATTGTTCCAGCCGCGATTCCAGACCCGCAGTAAAGCGCACACGGGAGGTCACGCCATAGCGCTCGCCCAGATAAACCGCATCGAGGGTTTCAACAGGCGCGACCCTGCGCTTTCCGAGCCCGCGCATTCGAATGTGGTCGCCCTTGGTCCATCCGCGTGTTGTTGCAGCCTGACCGTTTTCCCAGATCGGCACATCGCGCCCGGCATAGCTGAGGATCGCTTCTATGACAGAGCGACCGACCTCGCTCTTGCCGCCGGGGGTGATCGCAATGTCGATATTGTCGACCAGTTGCCAGCCCTCGACCAACTCGGCCACAACGCTGCTGGACAAAGCCGGTGTCGAGCTGGCGCCGGTCATCGCCGTGACCTTGTTGCGCTTTGCGAGTTCATCAAGTGCGGGGCCAAAACCCGCCAGATAATCCCGCGCATCGGCAAGATCTATAAAATGCGCACCGGCTTTCAGAACGGCACGCGCGGTATCATAAGTTGCACCTTGAAATGGACCTGAGCAGTCAATCACGGCGAAAGGCCTGTGGAGGCGCAGAACGTCCTGCAGATTGACAGCGCAGTCCAACGCGATGCCTGTTGCGCCGCAGCTTGGATGGTCTGCATTCACCTGAGCGGCCAGGTCCTTGGCCTTGTTTTCGGTTCGGGACGTCAGGATCAGACGGGCCCAACTCGTGGCCGCGAGGTGGCTGGTCAGACGGCGCCCGAACACGCCGGTTGCGCCGACGATCATCACAGTATTGGTCATGGTTTGACCTC
The DNA here is from genome assembly GCA_038532735.1 of Pseudomonadota bacterium. GTDB lineage: Bacteria > Pseudomonadota > Alphaproteobacteria > Rhodobacterales > Rhodobacteraceae > JAHTBL01. The sequence goes on along the minus strand of JBCBAC010000001.1, from coordinate 75,283 downwards.
CTGAAAAACGGCGTCTTGCACCAGAAGCGTTCCGAAAATGCGGTTCTTGAGTTCAAGCGAAAACCGAAAGGCGCCGTTGCCCTGATCGTGATGGCCGATCACCAAGGCGCCGGGAGAGACGATGCGCGGCAGCCGCACCCGGCGGCCAAGGATCGACAGGAAATAGTGATCGCTTTTGAACAGCAGCGCTGTGCGTTGCGCTTCCAACCTCAGAGCCATGCCGATCCCGTAGCCGATATACTCTTCCAGCCCGGTCGGTCCGGAGAAGCGTTTGGAGCTGTGGACCATCTGCGGGAACCCGCTTTTACGTCCGTATTGGCGTATCCAGAACTGACCATTGCCGACTGCATCTTCGGTGACCACGACAACCGCTGGTTTGCCGACGCAGCCACTATCATAAGGCAAAGGCGCACCGATCAGACGGGTCGCTTGCGCCAAAAGCCAGCCTGCCCAATTCATGCGAAGCACGGTCACCTCGCCTTGATAGGCAACGCTGGCGCCGCCTTCGACGCGTTTGCCGAACCGTTCGCGGATGGCCGGGGCAAGCCTGCGCCATGCGTCAGGTCCTAGCAGATCACGGATCCGGCGGTCAGGCTTTGGTTCGATAGTCGAGGTTTCAGGGCGAAAATACATGGCTATCCCTCTTTACTTCTTGTGACGGTAATTTCTGTATGGACAGAAATAATACGGCAAATAAAAAGCCTATTCGGATTTCTTACCCGTGAACGAGAGGAGCGAGATCACCTTGTTCCCCATCTTCAACAGCATGTTCAGTTTCTCCTTCGGCACGCCCAGCATCTGTCCGTGCCACGTGTCGACGGTCTTCAGAAACGTGTTCATATCCTGCATCCGTTTCTTGACCTCCGGATCCAGCCCTGTCTCTGTCTCAGCCTTTTCAACGCAATCAGCGATGACGCGCATCGCCGGGTCAATCTCGCGCTCTTTACGACCTTGGGCGACGCGGAGGGCGATCTCCCACGGATCGGTCTCGGCCTCGAAATGCTCCCGACGGTCGCCCAATTGGGGCACGCGGCGGATCAGCTTCCAGGCCACAAGCTCCTTGAGGGAGTTGGACACGTTAGAGCGCGCGATCTCCAGCTCAGCCGAGATTTGTTCGGCGTTCATCGGGGTCGTGCTGAGAAACAACAGTGCATGGATTTGCGCGACAGAGCGGTTCACACCCCATTGGCTGCCCATGTCACCCCAATAGAGGATAAACTGCGATTTCGCTTCAGATTTTTTATGATCGGTAATTTCTGTCATAACAGAAATATTAGATACTTTGCGGGAGGAGTCAATATCCTTGATCTCGAAATCTCTGGATTTCGGGTTGCAGGCCCGTAATGCTCTCCCGATACTAGAGTTATGGATGATAGTGCCGCTCTTATTGTGTTTTCGGACTTGGACGGCACGCTTCTGGATCACGAAACATATGATTGGCAGCCTGCGCGCCCTGCTTTGACGGCTTTGGCCGAGAGGGGGGCGTGCCTCGTTCTGTCCAGCAGCAAGACCGAAGCCGAGATGCGGATCCTGCAAGAGGCGATGGGGCTACAGGGTGCACCTGCCATCGTCGAGAACGGCGCTGGCGTGATCGGGCTAGGCGACCCCGCAGAGGACGCGTCGGACTATGAGGCGATCCGAGGGGCTCTGGCCAAGATCACCCCGACCTTGCGCGCTGAGTTCCGTGGGTTCGGCGATATGACGTCGGCGGAAGTTGCAGAGGCGACCGGGCTTTCCCCTGAAGACGCTACCCATGCGAAGGCGCGTCGCTTTTCAGAACCCGGCCTGTGGTCGGGCGATGACGCGGCGTTCGATGCGTTTATCACCGAGCTGACACATCACGGCATCCATGCGCGCTCTGGTGGGCGGTTTTTGACCCTCTCACGCGGGCGCACCAAGGCAGACGGTATGGCCAAGGTCATTGCCGCTTACAAACCTGCGCATACCATCGCGCTGGGCGACGCGCCCAATGACATCGAAATGCTTGAGGCCGCCGAGTTTGGCGTGATCGTTGCCAACCCGCATGGCCCTGACCTGCCACCCTTGAAAGGCGAAGATACCGGACGCATCATGCGCACGGCTGCGCCAGGGCCAACAGGCTGGTCTGAGGCTGTTCTCAAGCTGCTTTCACAACTTACGCCCAGATAGGACAGGAACGGTATGGTCGACTTTCATCAAAGCGGAAACATCGCGACACTGCATGACTTGCGGACCCGCTCCGTTGACGAAATGACCTACGAGCTAGAGACGTTTGCCCAGACGCGGAAGATGTCGCTGATCCTGCCGTGCCTCTATTCCGAGCTTGAGACAGACGCGATGCCGCGCATTCTATCAGAGCTATCGAAGGTCACCTATTTACACCGGATTATCATCGGGCTCGACCGGGCCAATGAAGATGAATTCCGCCATGCGCGCGACTTCTTCAAAGGGTTGAACCAGAACCATATCGTGATCTGGAACGATAGTCCCCGAATGCTGGAGCTTGGCCAGCGTCTGGATGCGATGGGGCTGGCCCCATCCGAGCAAGGTAAAGGTAAGAATGTCTGGTCCTCGCTTGGGTATCTGATCGGCTGCGAAGACAGCGCCGTCATGGCGATCCATGACTGCGATATCCTGACCTACACCAATGATATGCTGGCCAAGCTGATCTATCCTGTCGCCAATCCCACTTTCCCTTATCAATTGGCCAAAGGGTATTATTCGCGGATCGGGGGCGGCAAGCTGAACGGTCGTGTCACCCGGCTTTTGGTGACACCATTACTGATCGCGCTGAAGAAGGTGATCGGGGATCGCGATTACCTCGATTACCTGCGCAGCTTCCGCTACCCGCTCTCGGGCGAGATGGCGATGCGGACGAATATTCTGCCGGATCTGCGGATCCCCTCAGATTGGGGGTTGGAGATCGGCTTGCTGTCAGAGGCCTGGCGGAACCTCGCGCCCCGGTCCGTCTGCCAGGTGGAAATTGCCGATGTCTACGATCACAAGCACCAAGACCTCAGCGCTGAGGATGCAGATGCGGGTTTGAACCGCATGTCTACGGATATCTGCAAGGCGATCTTCCGCAAGCTCGCGGCAGATGGCACGGTCTTCACGCACAACACGTTCCGCACGCTGAAAGCCACCTATTATCGCAGCGCGCTTGATCTCTTGGAGGCGTATTACAGCGACGCGCAGATGAATGGCCTGTCGCTGGATCGCCACTCCGAAGAGGTCTCAATTGAGCTTTTTGCCGAAGCGATCATGCGCGCTGGACAGACCTTTTTGGACAACCCACACGAGACGCCGTTCATCCCCACATGGAGCCGTGTGCACGCCGCAGACCCAAGCTTCATCCGGGACCTGCGCACCGCCGCCATCGCGGATGTCGAAGCGTTTCAGTAGCTCAGGTTGGTGATCCAGCGGCATTGATAGGGGGCGAGGGTGATCTCTTCCGCGATGATGTCATCGGGGGCGAGCACATCGCTCCAGCTTTCGTCGGCGATCAGGTTTAGCGCTTCTGCGGGTAGTGTGACCGTCTCGGCGCTGACATTGTGGAGGGCAAAGATCGACTGTTTGCGATCAAGGCTTTGCCGCCAAACCCCCATCACCCGCGTATCAACCGCCTGCAATGTGAATTGCGTGGCATTGGGGTGGAAAGCCACTTGCTTGCGACGGATTTTGAGCCGCTCGCGCATGGCATCCAGCACAATCGCCTGAGAGCTGCCGGGGTTGGCCAGTTGCTGTTGTAAAAGTTCATAATTCCAGCGGTGTCGATTGATCGCGCGGTTCATGCCGCGTTTCTCGACCCCTTCGTGATCATTCGGGGTCGCCAGCAGGGAGTGGATGTAGAACGCCGGAACGCCCTCAAGCGACATGACGATGGTTTGCGAGCAGAGGAACCGCGCGATGTGATACTCGTCAGGTCCGTTGAACGTCTCGCTCAGCGCATCGAAAAACGTTGTGTTAAGCTCATAGGGCGCTTCCCCGCCATCGGGCAACGCGCGCATCGAAACACGTCCGCCGACCTTGGTGACCGTGTCGATCATGGTGGCCTGATCCTCGGGTGACAGAAGCCCTTCGGCAGGCCGCATCCCGATCCCGTCATGGCTGGAGGTGAAGTTCAGATAGGCACAGCCCATCGGCGCCGGTGGCATCGCGCGTTGCCATTGCACGAGATGCTTGGCAGTGCCCGACAGCAGCGCGTGCAGGATGAGCGGCGGCAGCGGGAAGTTGTAGATGACATGCGCTTCGTCCTGCTTGCCGAAATAACTTAGGTTCTCGGCCTTCGGGACGTTGGTTTCGGTCAGCAGGATGATCGGCTCAACCGCGAAATCGCAAAGCATGCGGATCAGCTTCACGATCTCATGGGTTTGCGGCATGTGGATCGAGGGGGTTCCCGGCTCTTTCCAGAGGAATGCGACCGCATCGAGGCGGATGATCTGCACGCCATTATCTACATGCAGCCGGATGATCCTCAGAAACTCCAGAAGCACCTCCGGGTTACGGAAATCCAGATCGATCTGGTCATGGCTGAACGTGCACCACACATGGCGTGGGCCGTCGGCGGTTTCGACCTCTTGCAAAAGCGGCGTCGTACGAGGGCGCACGACAGCGCTGAGGTCGTCATTCGGGTCGCCTTCAAAGAAGAAGCGATCATAGGGGGCCTGGCCTTGGCGATAGGCGTTGAACCAGTTGCCTTGGCTCGAAACATGATTCAGCACCAGATCAGACATCAGTTTGAAATCGCTTGCGATGCGGCTGATATCGGGCCAATCGCCAAGCTGCGGATTGACGCTGGTATAATCCGACACCGCAAACCCGTCATCCGAAGTGAACGGAAAGAAGGGCAGGATATGCACCCCGTTCAACACGTCCTTCAGCTGCGCGCGCAGGAAATGATGTAGCAAGTCCAAAGGCTTGTGCTTTCCGTCGATCAGCGAGTTTCCGTAGGTGATAAGCAGCGCATCTTCTTGCGACCAAAGCGCATTGCCAGCCTTGCGCGCACGTTTGCGGCGCAGGGTGCCTTCCGGCCAGAACGCCTCCACAATCTTGCTGGCCAGGATGTCGGCATCGATATTGGGATAGATCACCGCGATGCGGGCGGTCAGCGCGCGGCTTAGGCTGGCGAGGGGCGTGTCTGAGGAATTCTGGAACGTCATGAGGCTAAACAAGCACACAAGCGGAGGCAGAAACAGGTTTTACCGTGTGTTTTCAATCATCAGGCGCGCGGCGGTGTTTTTGCGGCCACTTTTATGGGCGCGCAATAGGTTGGCGAAGCGCGAGATGTAGTCGCTTTGGCTTGGAGCGGAATGTGGGTGAATGCCTCATTTTTAGGCGATTTGGTCGCGCGCGGTCTGCTTGTGGATAAGTTAATGCATCTTTTTTGAGCGCTTCGGTTGATGCTGCAGCCAAGCCTTTGAAACTAAAATGCCTTCAACCTGATGGGGTAGCGATCACGTGTTTGGAGACTCCGCTGCCCGGACCCGGCGCTGTCCTCACATACGAAGAAATCGTTTGGTGAGAATCGGTTGGCCTGCCAGAAATTAGGGGCCTGCGACATAATCTGGGGACTGCCATGACGAATTTGGAGAAGGTCGAACAAGACCTCGCGAGTACCATTTTGCAGATGCAAGATGACCAGCTCATGACATTATTGCGGGGGCAAATTGCGGATCACAAGCTCAGCGCTGTCGTGAAAAGCCTGAATACATCCCTGCTCGATGGCACCCCCAAGGAAAGCGAGCAGGCCCGTAATGCGCTGGGCCGGCTCGGATTCATTTAACTCCTAGAGCGGCATCGTCGGACCGGCAGGATCATCCGTGTTCCGGATCCGGTAAAGGCTCGCCTCCCCCGTCATGGACGGTTTGAGGCTGCGCGAAACACCAGGGGGCACAGCGCATGTGTCGCCGGGGTTCAAGACAGTTTCCCCTCCATCATAGGTCAACTTCCAATGCCCGCGGATGGGCATGAGCACCTCGTGCCGCTCCGTGTTGTAGCTGTCATCCGGGATCGAACTGCGCGCCAAGAGTTCAACCGTGAAACCGGGCTTGTCGCGCAGCATGCCGGTCTCTGATATAACGTCTGCGGGCTGCCGATCTGCCAGCGCCATCATGTCCCAATACCGCGCAACGTAGTTCGGGATCACCTCTGCCGTTGATGGCTCTGGCATCCGGTCCAGCACGGCTTGGTCCAGCAACTGCATTGGCGCGACGCCCTCCGGCAAAGCCTCTCCCTTCTTGGTATCATAGAGCTTGCCGTTCTCGCCTAGAACCAAGCCGTGGTCGGCTGCGTCTTCAATCACTTGCGGCGCCCAGAGGACCCCGCCACCTGCATCGTCGCCGCCAAGGATCGCCATGATCATTCCGTAATCGGTGCCAATATTCTCGAACCCGCGGAAGATGCCGGTGGGAATGTTGAAAATATCGCCTTCCTCAAGCACCACTTCGCCAGCGGTGCCCCAGCGCCCCCAAAAGAACCGCCAACGGCCCTTGAGTACAAAAAACACCTCGGCTGTGGAGTGATTGTGTAGGGAGTTCCGGCATTTCGGAGGCTGCCCCGCCGCACCAATATTGAAACCGGGCGTGTCGCGGATATGGACATGCTGATCCGCACTTTCCGACACACCGCCTCCGATGATCGTGAAGTTCTCTTTCTGATCGCTTCCGGGTGTGTGCGCATCGATAAAGGCGGTCTTACAGGGCACAAGATCGCCATACCGTACGATGCGAGCTTCCATTTCTGCGGGGGTCATCGTGTCTCTCCGTATTCTTCAGGGTCAAGACTACTCTCATTGAATACCTATGCAATCCCTTTTTTTAAGGGTTTTGAACGCATGCGTCACCGGGCCGCTATGCGAATCTTAGAAAACTTATTATTTTCATCAGGAATACAGTTGGAAAGACGCCCGATATGGCATTACGTGCTGTCCCCCTAGCCTCGCCCGTTATAACACCGTCCGCCCCGCGCACTGTGCGCGTAGATGAAGCGCAGCGCGTAACGCTGGTATCGTTGCGCCACTTGTTGCGGGCCTCACTCGTATCGCGTCGTGTGCACGGGCCATGTGTATGTGCTGCGGTCGGCTGCGGCATTGCCCAGCAGCGCCAGACTTTGGCGACGACGCTGGTGCAGTTGCTGCGCGAGGCCTGGGGTCAAGCGCCGGTGGTCTTCAATCCCACGGTGCATGTCGCATCTTTTGACGAGGCGTGGTTGCTGTCCCTGATTGAGGCGCAGCGCGTTGGGGATCGCGAAAGTGCGGCTTTCCTCCTCAGCTCGCGCCTGCCGAAATACGTACATCGAATGATACTGTCCTTGCTCGCTCAACTTCAGTTTTAGAATAATTCTAAACTTCTTCTTGGCTTTCTGCTGAACCCGCTTATCTATTGATGATGCGAGCCAGCATCTGCGAGCCAGCTAAATCAATGACGAGGACACAACGATGACACAGACTGCTGCAAATTTGAGCCCCGACGCCAATACGGCGATCGCGGATGCTTTGAATCAGTCAGTTGCCGAAACGGCTATCACGACAATGCTGGCACAGAACTTTCACTGGAACGTTACAGGCATGGGTTTTGGCCCGCTGCACGCCCTGTTTCAGGAAATCTACGAGGATCACTTCACGGCTCAGGATGATCTGGCCGAGCGTATCAAAGCGCTTGATGCGCACGCGGAGGGTATGCTGGCCGGGATGCTGGAGCGCTCCAAAGTGGGCGAGCATGACGGGCATGCCGACGACAAAACCATGATCAAGACGATGATGGATGCGCAAATGACCTTGGCCGCCACGCTGGCGGGAGCGGGCGAGTTGGCTGCCGAGCATGGCGATACTTTGACTGAGGATCTGTGCATTGCGCGCGGTCAGACTCACGAGAAGTTTGCCTGGATGTTGCGCGCTCACCTGCGCTAAGCGCCCGAGCCGTTAAGGCCGAAGCTGCATCTTCCTGATGCGCTGAGAAAAAACAAACACCAGCACGTGTTTTCTCGCCTGCTGGTGTTTTGTTTTGTCAAATGTATTGCGCCTATTTTGTCAGGATCAGTTTTCCTGCACGGGTAATCCGCAATGTGTAGATCTGATCCTTCAGCACGATACGCGCCAACCCATCCTGTCCGGTGAGGTCCTGAGCATCGTAGCTGGGTGTTTCATCAACCAGTTGCGGCCTGGGGGCGGGGGTTGCTGTCATCATCATCCCCATGTTTCGATCCGGTCCAGACTGCGGGCCAAGCGGCGTTCTGTCGGGCAGAGGCCTGTGTGGGTGGCCTCGATGAAAGCGCGCCAAAGGCGGCGGGTCATCGGCATGGTCATGGTCTCTCCTGTTGCGCGATGGCTCCGGGCTGACCTGAACGCAGGGTGGCTTGGATGGATTCTGTTGAGGCTTTGACGATAAGGAAAAGCGGGATGCGCGTCAATCCTGATAAAAATAGTCAGACAAATTGTCGGTTGGACGCTGATGCGCTCTTGGCCTAGCGTCGCCTGAAGAAGATTGGGGGGAATGCCATGACTAATGCTGTGCTGTCCGGCGTGCGGGTGCTTGATCTGACCAATGTTCTTGCCGGTCCGTTCTGTTGCCATCAGCTTGCTCATCTGGGGGCGGAAGTCATCAAGATCGAGCGTCCTGGCGGCGGCGATCTGGCGCGCCAATTGGGCGCTGATGCGGCATTGAATGCCGTCGATATGGGTGTTTCGTTCCTGGCGCAGAATGCAGGGAAGGCGTCCGTTACGTTGAACCTGAAGGACCCGCGCGGTGTGGATCTGCTCAAGCAGTTGGTGCGCGGTGCCGATGTTCTGGTCGAGAATTATCGCCCCGGAGTGATGGACCGGCTTGGTCTTGGTCCGGACGTTTTGCGGGGCGAGAACCCGACGCTGATTTATGCCGCTATTTCCGGTTTTGGGCAGGACGGCCCTTGGCGTGACCGCCCCGCCTATGACCAGATTGTGCAGGGGGTGTCCGGCGTGATGTCCGTGACCGGGCAACCGGACGGTGGGCCCTTGCGCGCGGGATATCCGGTGGCAGACACGGTAGGCGGGCTCACTGCGGCGATGGCCATCTGCGCGGCGCTCAACGCCTCCCCCCGCGGCTGCGTCATTGATGTGTCGATGCTGGAGGCGACTTTAGCGACGATGGGTTGGGCGATTTCCAACCATCTGATTGCCGGGGTTGCCCCGCGGCAGAATGGCAATGAGAACCCAACCTCAGCCCCGTCTGGGACATTTCGGGTGGCCGATGGGCATATCAACATCGCTGCGAACCGAGACAGTCAGTGGGAGAACCTTGCGCGCCATCTGGGGCGTGAGGAGCTGCTGAGTGATCCCGATTTCGCCACGCGGGAGAACCGCAAGGCCAATCGTTTGCGGCTCACGGCTGAGCTTGAGACGGTGTTGGTCACGCAATCTGCCGCGCATTGGGTGCGTGAGCTGAACGCAATCGGCGTGCCCACCGGCGAGGTGATGAGCGTGCCGGAGATCCTGTCGCATCCGCAGATCGCTGATCGGGGGTTTCTTGCGCAGTTTGATGATGTGCCCGGAGTGCCTGCGGGCGCGACCGTTGTGCGGGCCGGGGCCCGGATCGACGGCAAACCACTGAGCGTTGAGACACCGCCCCCTGCCTTGGGGGCTGACACAGACGATGTGTTGAGCGCACTTGGTCTGAGCAAAGAGGATCTTGCCACGCTGCGCGCAGACGGGGTAATCTAGACCCTATTTCAGGCAAGCGCCTTCGATGATCAACGCCCGGTAGGGCCGCGTCTCGTATTTGCCGACTTTGCCGATAATCGGGATGATCGTATCGGTGGGGCAGGGCCGGGATCGACCTTGCTTTTGCACGTAAAGAACCGTTGCGTCGTCGCCATCATAAGGATGCTTTAATGCGTAGTGGTGCGGCGCGCGTCCCTCGACCGGGGCAGCGTAGATCGTGAAGTCACGTCCTTTGGCGGTGTAGAACAGATTCGCCAGGATATCCCTGTTCGAGGCAACGATCACGTCTTGACCGGCTTGCTCGGCAACCTCGAAAATCTGTTCCGACATCTCGTCTAACCCGACATAACGCTCAAAGAGAAGGGTCTTACCATTGAGCGTGAGGCTACCTGCAAAAAGTGTCAGGATTGGCAGGATCACACTGACCGCACCATTGATCCAGAACGACACGCGCAGCCAACCCGGCCGGTCGATCAACCAAGACATCACGGCCACGACCCCGGCAACCGACGCAGCTGCGGCCCAGTTTGCGTAAGCCTCTGACAACAGCGCCTGGACGCAGACGACCGCGATGATGGGCAGGGCAAACAGCAGGAGCGTGACCTGAACAAGCGTCAATTGCCCGCGGATGGCGTGCCAGCCCATTGTCAGCAATGCCGCGAAGACCAGCGGCCCCATAACGGCAAACTGTGCGGCAAAGAACTCTGTCAATCCGATCAGGTTCAATCCAGCCCGCGTGCTGGGATCACGCACCCAATCGGCGTTATCGGCTGTGTGCTGCAGGGTCGAAAACCCGTTTGCGACATTCCACAGGATATTGGGCGAGATCGTGATAACAAAGGCCAATAGGATCAGCCCGTAATCGCGCAGCCGGAGCCGTTCGAGGGGAAGCGCCAAAGCCACGATGCCTGCGCAAAGCACATAGTAGATCGCGGCGTATTTTGACAGGAATGCCAGCCCCAGCATCGCTCCGGTAAACAGGGCCAGGTTCCGCGATGGTGCGATGACGAGGCGCAGATAGCCGCCCAGAGCGAGCGCCAGAAACGGGAACATGATCGTATCGGTCGAGATCAGTGTCGAGCCAACAGCTATCACTGGAAGTGTGATGTATCCCAGGGCTGTCGCGATGGCGGCGCGGTGGCCCAAATGCTCCCGCGCGATGGCGCCGAGGATCAATGCAGTAGCGGCATGAAACAGCGGCGCCGGGAGGCGAATCCAGAAAGCGGCGTCGCTTCCACCGGCTTCTACAAAAGCGCGAATGACCCAGCCGATCATCGGAGGCTTGGAGTAATAGCCGAAGGCCAGCTCCTGACCCCAAAACCAATATTGTGCCTCGTCCACGAACAGATCGAGTTGCCCCCACCAAAGCGCAAAAACCCGGTAGAGCGTCAGCAGCCCCACGCCCCAGAGGACGGGTTTCAACCAAGCGCGATCAGGTGTCGAGGCGACGTTCGACACGGATCAGCCATAGGTTTCTGAGGTAGATGAACAGGCCCATCGATTGGCCCAGGATGAAAACGGGATCCTGTCGGTAGATCGCATAGGCCAGCAAGATCAAACCGCCCCCGATGGAGAAATACCAGAACGCGATGGGCACAACGGATCGCTTCGCCCGCTCGGACGCAATCCATTGAACCAGAAACCGCCCGGTGAATAGCAGTTGACCAAAGAGGCCAAAGGCAACCCACCAAAACTCCAGATAGCTGTCGACCTTGAGCCACGCAAAGACGCTATCCATCGCTGACCTCCGTTGGCGTTGCAGTCTTGCGGCGGCGGATCAGCCAAGCGACCCCCATGAGGTCCCAAATCCCGACGAAAGCGCGCTGCAGATTGGTGTAGTTGCTGCTGCCCGCCGCGCGCTCGCGGTGGCTGACGTCGACCAGAACAACCTCCCACCCATCACGTTTGAAAAGCGCAGGCAAGTAGCGGTGCATATGGTTGAAGAACGGTAGCCGCAGGAAGGCGTCCCGGCGGAACCCTTTGAGCCCGCAGCCTGTATCCCGCGTGCCATCATTCAGAATGGCAGAGCGCAGCTTATTGGCGGCCTTGGAGGCCCATTTCTTGGCGTTGGTGTCCTGCCGGTCGACGCGTTGTCCGGCCACCAGCCCCACCCGGTTCTCGGTGTCCGCTAGCAGCGGTTTGTAGAGCTTGGGCAGCTCGGACGGTGGGTTCTGGCCGTCGCCATCCAAGGTGCAGATCACGTCAGCCTTGGCCACCAGAACACCGCTATGCACGGCTGCGCTTTGCCCACCCGAACGGTCATTGCGCAGAACGCGCACTGGATGATCCAGCCCGCGCGCGATGTCGCCGGTGCCATCGGTCGAGCCATCATCCACGATAATAATCTCGTAGGCGACCTCTGCACAGGCCTCGGCAATCTCGGCCACAACGGACGCGACATTGCCAGCCTCGTTTTTCATTGGGATCACGATGGAAACGGCGGTCATGGCATAGAGTCTCTTTGTTCGGCGGGCTTAAATACCAAAGCGCGCGCGCTGTCCACGGCGCTAACCTTTTGTTCGACGCAGCGTATCGCCAAAGCTGACCTTTGGCGAAAGCTCGATCACCTGTCCAGGTTCGGCCTGTGGATTATCACACCGGTCCGCAATGATCTGGGCTGCGGCGCGCCCGATCTCAAGACGGCAACTGTCCATCGTGGCCAGTTTGCGCGGCAAGCCTTGCAGCAATTCGACATCGTTGAACCCGGCCAGCCCGATCTCTTGTGGGATCTTCACGCCTTGTTCCAGCAGGTAAAGCAACCCGCCCGCACCGATCATGTCGTTGGAATAATACAGAAAATCGAGCTCTTCGTTGCGCTCAAGCATCGCTTGCGTCATCTCGCGCCCCTTGGCCAGCGCAGACCCGCCATCGTAGAAGTCTTTCTCCTGCACTTCGAGGCCATGCTTCGCGAGCCCCTCGATCAGCCCTTCAAAGCGCTTCCGCGCCCGGTGATCGAGGGGCATTTTCGTGCCCATGAAACCGATATTCTGAAAGCCTGCTTTCGCGATCTGTTGCGCCATCTTGCGCCCGGCGCGGCGGTGCGAAATACCCACCATGCTGTCGATGGGTGTTCCGTCGACATCCATGATCTCAACCACCGGAATGCCCGAGGCTTTCAGCATTGCGCGACTGGCATCGGAATGCTCAAGACCCGCAATGATGATCCCCGAGGGCCGCCAAGACAGCATCTCGTAAAGGACGGCCTCTTCCTTGTCTTGGGAATAATGTGTGACCCCGACAACGGGCTGCAAAGGCGTCTCATCCAGCACCTCCGAGATACCAGTCATGACTTCGGGAAAGACCATGTTGGACATCGAGGGGATAATCACCGCCACAAGATTGACCCGCTGCGAGGCCAGCGCGCCCGCGATCTTGTTGGGCACATAACCCAGCGTTTTCGCCGCTTCGAGGACTTTTTCCCGTGTTGCCGCACTGACATCCCCGCGATTACGGAGCACCCGGCTGACGGTCATCTCACTCACGCCAGAGGCCTCCGATACATCACGAAGGGTCAGCGGGCGTTTCATATCATTGGGAGCCATTTGGGTCTTTCATCTGCAGATCTTTTACAAATGTTAGCCGCTAACATTCGGAAAGTCCAAGGACCAAGCACCTTGCGCGCTGCGTCAAATAGAGCGAAATATTGCGCGGACGGCCCCGTGGCTCAACTGGATAGAGCAGCCCCCTCCTAAGGGGCAGGTTGCAGGTTCGAATCCTGCCGGGGTCGCCAAAACGCTCGGAAGATATGGTATGCCTGTAAAGGCCCCTGTCTGAGGCTGCGGAGACGCCTGTTTTGTTCTCAGTCAGGTTCTCAAAGGTGATCGGAGTTTCTTATAGAACCGACACAAAATTCGCACGTCTGTGTGGCTTGTGGGGCGTTTTCATGAGCTGGTGGATGGCAAATGCGTAGGTCGGGCGGGAGCGCGATGCGCAGTTGGCGGATCCAGGATTCCGTATAGGCCGAGAACGATGTGCCGGGGCCAAAGCGCAGGAGAAAGTGCTTGGCTTATTGGGGGGGTAACACCTTTGAGCGTGGGGCTAGACCCTTAAAGAGCCTTTGAGAAGCTGCGCGCATCTCGAGGACGGATGAAAGCTCGTCAAGAGGGCGGGTTTCCGGGCGATATGAAATCGGTCGATGTTCAATATCTTTTCTGAGCAGCAATCGGTGCAGCACGATGAAGCGTGAAAATCTGCTGGCAGATTTGACGCTTACCGGGCTCTTATCACTGACCAAATATCTTTTCTCGCCGGTTCACGAACCTTGGTCATTCGTCAAACGCGGCTTGCGTCGCTGAAGAGCACTTTTGCTGCAACTGTACGATGTTTCGCGTTTGCGAGGGGCTATTGGATTGCAAGCGTGCTTCCAGCTTGTCCTGCTTTCAAGCGCAGTTGAGCAGATCGCGCAGTGTGTAAATAACTCTTTGAAAAAAGTTAACAAATTAACTCAGATGGCCAGCTTATTCTTGGTCAAGGGAAAAGTGATATAAAGTTTGAGGGGTATATTTTTTCATTCTTTAGTTGTGCCCAGCCGGGTGTGGGAGTGCTTTGGTTTAGGGAAGAGTATGATGATTAACAGGTTCATTTCGGCGCGATCTTTCGCGCGGAGCAGCACTATTTCTTTAAAGCTATCCGTGAGCGCAACCGCTTTGGTCGTGGCAATGACAACGACTGCTCATGCAAGTTGTTCAGCCTCTGGTACGATTAGCGAGGGCCAATCGGTGAGCTGTACGGGCACCAGCACCGACTTGTTGAGCATTCAAGGGTCGAATGTCACAGTGTCAAATCTTGGCACGTAGACACGTACGGGCACGACATCGGGGTCGCATATTGGGATACCTGGTAACCTCGCAGTTTCTGATATTATCGTTACAAACTCAGGAACCGTTGCGTGGAATAACGCGCGAGGTACGCAAAGCTTCGGCGTTTCGGCTGCATTTTTCTTAGGTTTGTTTAGCAACAGTTTGACAAGCGATGTCACGTTTTCAAACGCAGCGAGCGGTGTAATTACGGCCACAGGTACCACGAACACAGGTTTCCGATCTTTTGGCGGTGTTGCGGTTGGAGCTCGCGGAGGCGGGGTGGCATCGTTCACGAATGACGGCTCTATTTCAGCATCCGCAGTATCGGATACGCTACAAACCGTGACAGTCTTTGGTGACACTGTCTCTGCCGTCAATAATGGTTCGATCTCGTCTTCCGTCTCAAGCGCGACATCCAGTCAATACAACAACACTGTCTATTTTGGCGGATAGTCCAATGGTGTGATTGCGAATGCTGCAACCTTCACCAATAACGGCACAGTTTTGAACTTCGACGCAGGAACAGGGGAGGCTGGCGGCATCGCTTTGGGATCGTTCACGCCAACGACAGGTGCTACGACCTTGATCAACAACGGCCGCATCACCTTGCAAGGTGCGAACGTCAACAATGCAAATGTTCGATCGGCCGTTTCCATGTTCGGGATAAACGGACAGCTCTCGGACTACCGCATCATCAATGGTGCGTCGGGCGTCATAGAAGACCTGACCGGCGGCAACATAGCAATTGAGTCGTCTTCGTCTACTTTCACCGCGCATCGTGTGACACTTACAAATGCTGGTGTCATCAGGGGTGACATCCGCACCCAAGGAGGCGCGGATCGTCTTTCGTTTACTGGTGGTTCCGTGACCGGGTCGGTCAGCACATTCGGCGGTAATGATCGGTTAGACTGGTCGGGTGGCACCTTTGTCGGCGATGTCGATCTGGGTCTAGGTAGCGACGTTATGACGATCAGTTCGTCATCCTACACTGGCGCCAACGTACTGGATGGCGGTGACGATCTATCCACCGCCGATGGCGCGATAGACAGTTTGACACTATCGGGTGTCAACGCCACGCTCGCGGCCACCGACATTCTGAATTGGGAAAATGTTGAAATCAGTGCCTCGAATATCTCGGTGTCCAACGGCACGATGGCTGTCGGAACTGTTGGTCAAGCAACAACCGGACTGACGTTAAGCAACAACACGCGGTTTCGTCCCACCGGGAATTTTGCACTTGCGGGTAATCTGTTGACGACGACGGGCGGTCGCTTTGTCGGCCATGGATCCGGTGCAAATCCCTATTCGATCAGTGGGGCTCTCACCAACGACGGGGAAATCGACGTCTCAGATGGCAATGTCGGCGATACAGTTTCTGTCGCGGGTAACTATAATGGCTCTGGTGCGCTGCGTTTGGACACGGAGCTTGGTGATGATGGATCGCCGACCGACCAGCTTGTCATTGCAGGAGATGCATCAGGCAACACAGCGCTTTTCGTCAGAAATGCGGGCGGTGCTGTTGCTGTCACCGACCGAGGCGTCAAAGTCGTTGATGTGGCGGGCACCTCAACATCGGATGCTTTCCGTCTCGGAGCGCCTGCGGAGGGCGGTGCCTTTATTTATAATCTTGAGTTTGAGGGATCAGATCAGGACTGGTACCTGCGCTCAACCGGTGAGATCGGAACAGTGGGCGTCGCGTATGAATCCGCCCTTCATGTGCTTGGAACGCGTTTGCCCACACTCGAGCAACGCGTCGGGCAACGTATCTGGGGCCAGGGCAAAGAAGACAGCGAGCTTGACGGAGCTTGGCTGCGCGTGACCGGAGCCTACTCCGAAATCACGCCAGAAAATTCAACGTCCCAAACGACGATTGACCGGCGCATTTGGGCGCTTATGCGCAGACTTCCAAAAACTCTGGTGAGATGTCGTCTCAGAATGGCAGCAGTGAAGTCGATGCAACTGCCCTTGGTTTTGGTGTGAGTGCGACTCTGTACGGGGACAACGGCTTTTACTTTGATGGGCAGTTGTCATTTGAAAACAGCTCGGTTGATTTCACCAGCAGTGCGGGTGGCAAGATGGCAGAATCCATCGATGCGAGCACTTTTGCAGTCAGTGCTGAGATCGGTCAGCGGTTTGACCAGTTTGAAAACTGGTCATTGGTTCCGCAGGCACAGCTCATGTGGAGCAATACAGAGATCGAGGACTTCACTGACAATCTTGGCAACGACGTCTCGTTTCAGGGCGGTGACAGTCAGATTGCGCGCTTGGGCGTTGCGTTTGAGTATATCGCTGACGAGAATAAGCCGAACGCAAGAGCCGGAAACTATCAAAACAAGCTCTATGGGATCGTGAATGTGCTTCATGATTTCGCGGCGGAATACGAAACCGATATCAGTGGCGTTTCGCTTGACGGCGGCAGACAGAAGACGTGGCTCGAAGCTGGCTTGGGAGGAACCTACCAAATCGACGAAAAGTCATCGGTCTATGGTGAGATCCTTCTTTAAGAGGGGCTTGGCGACGATGATTTCAGCGGTGTGACAGGCGATATTGGCTTGCAGATCCGCTGGTAGTCCGCGCGCCCAAATCAGACAGAAGCCGGTACATCCAGATGTGTTCCGATGAGGCAAAGACGCCGCCTTTCAGGAACGGGATGGACCGGCCGCTTCGCCCATCGAGTTGGGTATCGTCTACCTCAGCAAACCAAGAGAGAACGTCGCGAGGTTCAATGCCGCGAAGATAGCGATGCTATCGTCATTACAGGTGTGGATAAGGGTAAAGATACACTCCACCTCGCCGGATACACTCATCCGGGCTCAAAGCTGATCTGCAGGTTTGTCGTGTCCTCAAATGCGACGCGAACGTAGACCGTTGCCATGTATACGCCACTGCTTTGAAGTGCTCGTCTTTGTGATTTTTTCAGCGCCACATTCGACAAGCAGTTGCAGTTGGACGTCCGGCTTAGATAACCAACCGTGCCTCATGGGGTTTTGCGGACAATCTGGCGGCCGTGTAGGCTGCTCGGCCGTCTAGCGTGGCAAGCTCGGGGAACAGTTCGACCAGTTCGTTGAATACACTGTCAGTGTCGTTTGACGTGACCATCTCACCAGGCTGAAAACTCTCGGTCCAGGCATTGTCGACTAGTAGGATTTCATGCTGATCGAACATGACATGGATATAGGTAACGCCTTCTTCAGCCTTAATCTGATCCACGCCGGGCTTATGGGTCATGTGCTTGGCCCTAACGAGGACCTCATCTTCCCCGAGCCAAAGCTGTGTTGCGCTATTCTCGATGAGCATCCGATGTTGTGGAGACACGCGCATATCCCGATCCGGCACCGACGGCGCAATGCTATCCTTGCAAATCAGAACTGGTCGCAGATGCGGAGCGGCTTGCAGCTCATAAGCTGACATGACCCTTTTCCCGATCCAACGCACTTTTTGTGGTCCGTGGTCACGCGTTTCAACTAAATCTCCGACTTGGAGGTCTTCGACAGCAATAGAGCCATCTGGTGTCGCAACCATACTTCCCGGTGTGAAGCACGGCACAATATTCTCGATATTCGTGAAGGTGGCTGTTGAACCGTCCGAGAACGTAACTGTTCCGTTTTCCGGATTGCCGCCATCGAACACGACGGTTGCGCCGAAATCATTCAGGATCAGCGTGTCGTTGTCATCGCCGCCTTCACCGCCATCGACAACATCGCCGGCCCCAATGAAGATCGTATCTGCATCGTCGCCGGCATTGATGGTGTCCGCACCTGCGCCGCCGTCGATCGTGTCTTCACCCGCACCGCCTGTGATGACGTCATCATTGCTTGGGTCCTGAGCCGTGCTGACCACAAGGTTGTCGATGCCATAGCTCTCGTTGTCGATCGCTGCGGAGAGGTCGGCGCCGAAGCCGAGCGTGACGGAGGTGCCTGGGTTTTCGACTGTTACCTTAACCGGATGGATTTCATCGTTCGTCCCGGCAAAGCCCAGATTTGTAGATGTGCCTGCGCCCATCTCGATTGTGACGACACGCCCGTCGGACAATGTGAATGTTGACGAGTACTGCTCCGCATTTGCGTCATTGAAACTCTCAACGAAGACTTCCTCGCCATCGATAAAGATGGAGAACGTGTCTCCGCCGCCATCCCAACTGTCGATTTCGTAGAAATCAAATTCGAAGATCGCATAGTCAGCACCAGGGGCGAGGCTGAAGGTCTTGGACGTCGCTTCTGATCCATTGGAGTCGCCGAAACGGCCCAGGAATTCGCTGAGATTGGCACCGCCATCCGTCGTCGTGTTGTTCGTCCAGCCAGTTACGCCGCCTTCAAAATTCTCGGTCGTGACGATAACCGGATCTGCCGATCCATCTGAGGCATCGCCAAAGATCGTGTCGTCGCCGTCGCCGCCGTCGATGATGTCAGCGCCTGACCCACCCTGGATCGTATCATCGCCACCTTCGCCGAAGATGATGTCATCCCCGGCCTCGCCATCGAGATTGTCGTTGCCCGCGCCGTCATTTAGGCCCGGTTGTGTGAGTGGCGGATAACTTGCGAGATCAACTGCGCTGCCACCTGTGTCTGGACCCGAGATTGTGCCGCTGAGTGTGTTACCGCCGTTATTCTCGAAATAGATGATTTCGATAAGGTGTTCGCCGGGCGGCAAGGTGATTGTGCCGGACTCCGTCGCTGTGCCGTGCAGACCGTCATTGTCCACGACTTCCACGCCGTTGATAAAGACCTTTGAGCCATCATCCGAAGACGTGGAGAACGTATAGGTGCCGCCGCTTGTGACCGTCAGCTCGCTTGTGAATTTCAGCGCAAAGTCGTCTGCGGTGTCGTAGTCTGTTGGTGTGATGGACGCCGAGACGCCTGTCTGGGTTGGTGTCGCCGTGTTGTCGCGACCACCATTTGCGGTAAACCCGGCATCGGCGAGGTTGGCAGGCTCACCATTGGGGTCGAGATCGTAATACTCATAGACCCAAGGTGTCTGATCAGAGCCGGGTGTTCCGCCAGCCGTGCCGGGCAAAGCTGCAGTGTCACCGTAGATTTCGTCGTCACCGGCCCCGCCAAGAACGGTGTCATTCCCATCCCCTGCGAGGATGATATCATCCTGTGGCCCTTCCCCGGGCAGGATTTCGTCGTTGCTGTCAACGAAATCACCTTCGGGATCGCCGGTGTAGCTGCCGTCGATGATATCGTCCCCGGTCGTCCCCTCGACGTACCCGTCAAGCGCCTGGTTTACGACATTTTCGATATTGCTGAATGTCAGCGTCGAGCCGTCATTGAAGGTGACGATGCCTTGTTCGGTCTCAAAAGCGACGTTGGTGCCGTCTGTGTCCTGATACTGGATCGAAGCGACATCGCTGACAAAGAGCGTGTCTGTATCGCCGTCGCCCGCATCCTCTCCGCCATCGACCGTATCAGAGCCATTGGCAAAAATCGTATCATCGCCGGTGCCGCCCGTGATGACATCGCCGAAATTCGGATCGGTTGCGCCAGCGGCCCCGCCCGTCGCGTCATCGTTTGCGATGATGGTGTCATTGCCCGCACCACCGTCCAGCGTGTCAGACCCATCGCCACCTGTTAGAGTGTCGTCGCCTTCGCCGCCAGAGAGGTTGTCGGATCCGTCTCCTCCAGACAGAACATCATTCCCGGAGCCGCCATCCAGCGTGTCATCACCCGCACCGCCGGTGATCGTATCGTCGCCAGAGCCGCCACTGGCCCTGTCATTGCCCGCGCCGCCATCGATGCTGTCGTTACCCCAATCGCCGGAAAGGGTGTCATCACCCGCGCCGCCGGTCAGCGTATCTTCACCGCTGCTGGCGAAAACAAGGGTCGCGCCATCGGCTGGGGCCTCGTAAAGCTCCAGAATATCGCCCGTGTCAGGGTCAAGAAGCACCCAGTTGGTTTCGGTCGTCGAGGCGGGAGTGAAGTTCGCGCCCGCCGGGATCGTAATAACGGGAACGACCGCCCCGGTGTCGTCAATCCGCGCCAGGTCGACCGCGTAGGGGGATTGGTTATCGAATGTGACACTTGTCGCCGTACCCGCCGTTCCGGACGCGAAATCAGTTGGATCAATGGCAAGCTGGTCGCCGAAGATCACATCGTCACCGGCCCCGCCGTCAAGCGTATCATCGCCCTGATCGCCGTGGATCAGATCGTCATCAGTCTCAAAGGCCGTAAAGTGGACGTCTGTGATGTAAGTCACTTGTCCGCCGGTTGAGCCGTTTTCGTAGACGACCTCAAAACTGGCGATTGGGCCGGCGATCTCGACCAGAACCGAGCCATTGGCGTCCGCCTGACTGTCATTGCCAGCGCCACCTGTGGCCGTCTGACCGGTGATCGTCTCATTTCCAGCCGCTGTCAGGGTCACAGGGACGGGATTTCCATCGGCATCGAACGCATTGACTGTAACGATGTCCTGCCAAGCATCGCTGTCGATATCGTTTATCCGAAAACTGACGGTCTCCAGCGGAACGTCTGAGGAGAAATTGACGGTCGCGACGTCCGGCCCGCCATTACCTCCAAGAGCGAGAGCAGAGTTCGTGGCAAACGGCTCGCCCGCGCCTGCATCCACAAACTGGGTTGAGTTGTCGATGTCGGACTGGTTCAGCGCACCGTCATTGGTAATCGAGACGCTGATGTTGGCAATGCCGGTATTCTGTGTGAAGCCGCCCGAGACGTCAGTGCCGCCACCTTCCGCGACCCAACTTAGGTTCTCAGAGGCGGAGGTGAGGGTCGCGGGTCCACCGGACACGACATCATCCCCTTGACCTGCATAGACCGTGTCATTGCCCAGACCCGCTTGAATATTGTCTTCGTCGCCTGTCGTACCAAGCGTTCCGTCGTTGTTGTCGACCTGTTCGAGGTTTTCATCGACGTAGCTGCCATCAATGATATCCGCGCCGCCTGTGCCCGAGACAATACCATCCGGACCACCGTTGACGGTGAGCGTCTCAATCCCGGTGAATGTCGCTGTCGAGCCATCGTTGAAGGTGACCGTACCGTTTTCGCTGTTGGTTGGGTCGAAAATGACGAAGGCCACGTCATTGACGATCAGTTCGTCGTTGGTATCTGTGCCGGTTTCACCACCGATGATCGTATCGCCACTGCCGGCAAAGAACACATCGTTGCCTGCGCCGCCGTCAAGAATGTCGGCCCCTGCGCCACCTGTAAGCGTGTCAAAGCCGCTGCCGCCGCTGATATTGTCGTCGCCGTCCCCGCCGGTCAGGATATCGGCACCGCCACCGCCTGACAGAATATCGTTGCCTTCACCGCCATCGAGCGTGTCAGCACCGGCACCGCCAGACAGGTCGTCATTGCCGGTTCCGCCGGTCAGAGTATCGCTGCCGTCGCCACCGATTAGCGTGTCGTTGCCGGACCCGCCATCGATCGTGTCGTTATCCGCACCCCCGTCGATCAAGTCATTGCCGAAGCCACCGGAAAGAGTATCGTTCCCGGCTTCGCCAAAGATAGTGTCGTCGTCGGTGGGAACCGCTTCGAAGTGAACATCGCTGACGTAGAGAAGCTGACCACCAGCGCCGGCGTTTTCGTAGATGATCTCAACGCGGGCGACAGGACCTGCGATAGACACCAGAACAGAGCCCTGCGCGTCAGTTGTGCTCGTGGAAGATGCTCCGGCAGTGACAGTGTTGCCGCTGACCGTATCATCACCGGCGGGCGTCAATGTGACCGAGACAGGGTTTCCGTCAGCATCAAAGGCATTGACGGTTACGACATCCTGCCAGCCGCCCTGATCGATATCCTGAAGACGGAAGGAAACATTCTCAACTTCGTCGGCAAGGCCCGAACCGCTGACAGCGGAGAAGTTCAGATCAGTTGTCCAACCCGTACCATTGCCGTTGGAGCGCAGATCGAGACCGGAATTGGTGGCAAAGGGCTCACCTGCTTCGGTGTATTGCGCTCCGGTTTCGACCGTTGCCGACGTACCTGGCCCGCCATCTACGAAGCTGACGGCCACGTTGATGCCGCCAGTATCTTGCGTGAAGCCGCCCGAGAGGTCTGTGTTATTCGCGCCCTGAGCGATCCAGCCAAGGAACAGGTTTGTATTGGTCAGTGTCGGAGAGCCGCCATCAACAACGTCATCACCGCCACCGGCGTTGATCGTATCGTTGCCAGCACCGCCGGTGATGTCATCGGCGTCTGCGGTGCCGTTTAATGTGTTGTTGGTGTTGTCACCGTTGATGGTCGCCATCGCTCGATACCCCTAAAACTTATGCCACTCGAACCGGTCGCTTTTGTTCTAGAGGGGAATGAGCATCAAATTGGGCAGAGACGTGGCAAGAGCATGAAATCTCAAGGATTTACGACAGTGCAGTCTCAATTTTTGGTAAAATGGAACGAAGTGATTAGAAAAACTCCCGAAGGAATTTCTGGTCAGCATGCACCGCCGGATTTGGCGATCAACTGGTAGGTCTGCGATGGGTCGAAGCCTGCCGGCAGGATCACGTAGCTTTGCCCGTCGCTGTCTCGGTTGGTGATATGACGACAGAAAAGCATTGTGCCGCCAGAGGACATCAGCGTCAGATTGACGGCTGTGCCGATCACGAATGAAGCCATACCAACGTCGATCCCTGACGCGAAGTTAATCGACGTGCAGCATCCCTCGTCCTGTATGTCCGCGGACACCATGTTTCTGCAGCCTTTAAATGACCAAGTATCCCCTTCGATCAGATCATCGACGGATTGCAGTTGCTCTCGTTCCATAACACCGACTTGCACATGAACATCCGCCAAAGCCATCAATCGAAATGGGTGATTGTCGTTTGCCGCCGGTGAATGGCGTTGAGTGTCGATCTTGGCAATTGAAGACGGGATGGGCCGTTGGGCTCTCTTCTGCATCTGGCGCTGGTTTTGAACTATGTTAATCATTTACTGCGTTACCTCACCTGGCCACTTTGAGCGGTCTCTGTAGGTTGCTAGGTTTGAATCTGGGCAAATTTATGATGAGCTTTCGACTTTTTCGAAGCACCTAAGCACACGCGCTCCGCAGGACAGTAAACCCTTCCGTCAGCGTGCAATGCCTTGCGATATCATCTTGCGGCTTTCCTGTGAAAAAAGTGCCGAATTTCGCTCTACGAGGCGAACGTTGTTGTCCCAGCTCAAGGTAGACCTTTGTGCTGCAAACAAGCGTCGCCGGCTCAGACCATTCGTATCACGTCTTTATCTATCGACAGCATATAACCCTTGCGCGCAATGTTGCGGACTAGAAGGTCGCTGACCATCTGATTGCCCAGCGTATCGCGCAGCCGCTTTATGCGGGTGGCGCCAGCGGCCTCGTCGCAGTCTGAAGCGGCGCGACCGGAAATCATCGCCTCGATCTCGGCGCCCGATAGCACATCATCGTCCATGCGCGCTTCGGCAAGGACGGAGAGGGTCTCAATCGCGGCCTCCGTCAGCTTGAACTCCATATTGTTCAGATAGACGAGGTTCTGATCCCGGCTGATGAGCAGCGAATTCACTTGAATGCCCGCCTGTTCGACCTGCGCCATGCGGCGGTTCAAGCCGATCAGCATCACCAGAAAAACCAGTGCCGCGATCAGCAGAGCCGTTGCGAAGACCAGCAGCACGAAAATCACCATCCGGTAGCTGGAAAGGGTGTCGGAGAACGCGGTGCCGGATTGGGCGAGGATTTCGAGCAGTTTGATCTGATCGCCACTGGTCAGGGCATCATTCTCGACAAAAATCCGCTCTACCCGGTCGTTGAACGCGTTGGCGTCTGGCAGGCTCCAGAACAAGGCGATTCCGGTGATCAGCAGGATCAGGACAATCGCGCCAAGCCCAAGGGTCACGATGCGATTGCCACCGCGCGTCGGCTCAGTAGCGGAGGAAGTGACGTCCGGCATTGTCTTTTCGCTCCTCCAAGCCGCTGTCATCAAAGATCGACAGGATGTTCAAAAGCTCCCAACCGGCGCGGGCCAGGCGGGGGCGTAGCTCGCGCTGGGCCGCTTTTGCCGAGCACTCTGAAATCTGCGCCACACCATAGTGCAAACGCAAGGGATCGTCTTGCTTGGCCTTGTAATCGGCAAAGCAAGCGGCCTGGGCGGGGCCAGCCAGCGCGAGGGTCAGCGCGGTGAGGGCAATAAGACGTTTCATGGGGAAAACATGACCGCCACCTACCAGTTATTCAATAACAACCGGCACTTGGCGGGCGTGTTATCCGATAACAAGGGGGTGTTATTGTTTAGCGCGCAGGCGCGCCCTCCAATCAGGTCATCTCAGGTCACTGGTGGAACTGCCACCGACCGCATCACGAAAGGACACGAGATGACCAAAGGATTGATCGCATCGGTGTTGGCGGCCGCTCTGGCGCTGACCAGCCTGCCCACATCGCCCGCGCAGGCGGATGACGAACTGGCCAAAATCCTCGCCGCGGGAACGGTCTTGTTCATCATTGGCAAGGCGATTGAGAGCGAGAGCAAAAGCAAGAAGCGCAAGAAAGAGGTGCATCACCACCACTACAAGCCGAAGCCCAAGAAGAAGGTGCATCACCGCCCGCATCGTGCCACGCGCCTGCCGGGCTACTGCCTGACGCGGGTGCGCACATGGGACGGGCCGCGCAAGATCTTGTCGGGGCGCTGCCTGCGCCGGAACTACGACTATGTCGACAGCCTTCCGCGCAAATGCCGCCGTCAGGTGGAGACGTATGACGGGCTGCGGCGCGGCTGGGGGCCGGGCTGCCTGCGCAAGCGTGGCTATGTGATCGCTGGGCGTTAATCGCTTTCGAGCAGAGACCGGCGGTGTTGAGGTCGCCGGCTCGATTGGAGGAGGGGAAGGTCATGGCCCCTCCTCCTTTTTGTTTGCGGTGGCGCGCGTGATGCGGCAAGCCCGGGTCATGGGACCAGATTATTCATTTGAAAGCGCTGCGCATCTGCGTGGCTTTTTGCATGTGGCGGGCGTGGATGAGGTCGGGCGTGGACCCTTGGCGGGGCCTGTCGTCGCCGCCGCCGTGATCCTTGATCCGGCCCGCATTCCTGAAGGGCTGAACGACAGCAAGAAGATGACCGCCAAGAAGCGGCAGGCGCTGAACGATCTGCTTTGGGAGATTGCGGATGTGTCTGTGGGGGAGGCGACGGTCGAGGAAATCGACGAGATCAATATCCTCCGCGCCTCCCATCTGGCGATGGAGCGCGCCGTAGCGGGGCTCCGACAGACGCCGGATCATGTGCTTGTCGATGGCAACATGATCCCGCGCGGTCTGACCGGTTCAAGCGAAGCAATTGTCAAAGGCGATGGCCGTTCGCAAAGCATTGCGGCGGCTTCAATTGTGGCGAAAATCAGGCGAGATTATGTCATGTGGGATTTGGCGCAACACTACCCCGGCTACGGCTGGGAGACAAACGCCGGTTATCCGACCAAAGCGCATCTCGATGCGCTCCGAAATCTTGGCGTAACCCCACACCATAGACGTTCGTTCAAACCGGTCCACAATATCTTGTATCAAGAAAAATATGTAAGTGACTGATTCAAAAAAGAATTTGACGGCGAATCGGCTTTGACTCATCTTTGACCTCAACCAACGAGCGCAAAATGTGCCGGGGACAGAGGCAGAGAATGACCACGATGACCAAAGCAAAGAGCGCGTCTGCGCTCCCACTAAACACGATTCTGGACGGGGACTGCATCGAGTTGATGAACAGTCTGCCGGAGGCGTCTGTTGACCTGATCTTTGCCGATCCGCCTTACAATCTTCAGCTGAAAAACGCACTGCACCGCCCTGACAATTCCGAGGTGGATGCCGTCGATGATCACTGGGATCAGTTCTCTTCATTCGCCGCTTATGACCGTTTTACCCAAGACTGGCTGACAGCGGCGCGCCGATTGCTCAAACCCAATGGGGCGATCTGGGTAATCGGCAGCTATCACAACATCTTCCGGGTTGGGGCCGCACTGCAAAATGCAGGCTTCTGGATCTTGAACGATGTGGTTTGGCGCAAGTCCAACCCGATGCCGAATTTCCGTGGCAAGCGGCTGACGAATGCGCATGAAACGATGATCTGGGCCTCCAAGTCCGAGGGCGCAAAGTACACCTTCAATTACGAGGCGCTGAAGTCACTCAACGAGGGCATTCAGATGCGGAGCGATTGGGTGCTGCCGATCTGCACGGGTCATGAGCGTCTGAAAGACGAAAAGGGCGACAAGGCCCATCCGACGCAAAAGCCCGAAAGCCTGTTGCATCGTGTGATCGTCGGCTCGACCAATCCGGGTGATGTGGTGCTGGACCCGTTCTTTGGGACGGGCACGACGGGTGCGGTCGCGAAGATGCTGGGTCGCGAGTTCATTGGGATCGAGCGGGAAGAGGCCTATCGCAAGGTCGCCGAGAAACGCTTGTCGAAAGTCCGCAAGTTTGATCGCGAGGCGTTGCAGGTCTCTACCTCAAAACGTGCCGAGCCGCGTGTGCCCTTTGGCCAGTTGGTCGAACGCGGCATGCTGCGCCCCGGTGAGAACCTCTATTCCATGAACAACCGTCACAAGGCCAAGGTGCGTGCCGATGGCACCCTGATTGGCGACGATGTGAAGGGCTCGATCCATCAGGTTGGGGCTGCGCTTGAAGGCGCGCCGAGCTGCAATGGCTGGACTTACTGGTGCTACAAGCGTGAGGGCAAAATGGTGCCTATCGACCTGCTGCGCCAGCAAATCCGGTCCGAGATGAAGAATTAACCAAAGTTTACCGCCGGTGCCTGTGGCCTGACTACAAGCACTAACTATGCCCCGCCTTTTGGCGGGGCTTTTTTACATCATGGCCGCTGGGGATTGCGCGGTGAAGACGCGGATGTAATCACCGGGCGAGGACCCAGCCCAAAGTACCCAAAGGCGAAACGGGTTTTCGACGTCGATCCAAATCTCATCGCCTGTCTCTAGCCCGCGCAGATCGGTGCTGATGTAGTTGACGGATGTGTTGGCCAGAAAATCCGTCGCATCCATCGTATCGGGCTGTGCCGCGACGCCAAGGATCGGTGCGTCGAATTCGATGTAGCCGTATTGCGAGCTGTCGATGCTGTCGAAAAACACGTAATGGCTGGCGACGGTCTGGCCTTGCGGGATGATCCCCATCTCACCGCCGACATCGACGCGAATTGGACGATCCAGGACGATGTTCTGGTCCTCGTCGAACGCATAAAGATGATCGGTGTTGAAGTTGTCCCGGCCGACATCAAAGGGAACATCCGTGCTCAGCTTGATAAAGGTCCCGTTGCCGGTTTGCTGCAGGATCGCGCCGTCCAGAACGGTGGCCGTCGCGGGGCCTGCGATCAGCGCGAATAGGGCAGCGGCCAGTGCGTGTTTGAACATGGTCGATGCCTCCGGCGGGGATATTTAGGCCAGAATGAAAACCTACCGCGGCAGCGGATGCAGCGCTTTGTTGTAGGGCTTCCAATCGGTGATCTCGGGGTAATACATCTCGCGCCAGCGACGGACGCGGGGGTTCATGCTTTTGCGCCAGACAGGCGGAATCATCGCGAGCATGGTCATCACCGGATAGCCGTAGGGCAGCTGCGGGGCGTCGGCCTCTGTATAGGTTTGAAGCAGCGGGAAGCGGCGGTCGGGCTTATAGTGGTGATCAGAATGGCGCTGCAGGTTGATCAGCAGCCAGTTGGAGGCTTTGTGCGAAGCGTTCCAGCTGTGGCGTGGCAGCACATGCTCGTATTTGCCGTCGCCCAGATGTTTGCGGGTCAGGCCGTAATGCTCGACGTAGTTCACCAGTTCGAGCTGCCAGATCGCGGTGAAGGCCTGCACGGTGAAGAGCCACAGGCCGACCCAGCCGCCAAGCGCCAGAGCGAGGAGGGCAAATCCGCCTTGCAGCGCCCAGTATTTCCAGAACGGGTTGCTGGAATGGGTCCAGGGGAGTTTCTTGCGGGCGAGCATTGCCTTCTCGGCTTTGAACGCGGACGTCAGAGATTGGCGTAGAACGCGTGGGAAGAACTTATGAAAGCCTTCGTTATAGCGCGCGGTCACCGGGTCTTTCGGGGTGGCAACATAGCGGTGATGCACCAGCAGATGCTCTGACCGGAAATGGCTGTAGAGCACCATCGCGAGTAGCAGATCGCCCATCCAGCGCTCCAGCTTGTTTTTCTGGTGCATCAGCTCGTGGCTATAGGTGATGCCGATGGTGCCAGTGAGCACGCCAACACCGATGAAAAGGCCGAACTTCTCAAGCAGGGAAAGGTGATCCGTTGCGCCCACATACCAGATCAGCCCGAAGATCGTCAGGAACTGGAGCGGCGCCCAGATCATCGTGATCGCGCGATACCAGAACAGCTGGTCGTCGGTCGTCTCCAGATCGGGGTTTTCTTCGTTCAGACCCGCGAAGGCGTCGATGATCGAGAACAGATACCACGTCGCGATAGGGGGCAGCAGCACAGTCCAGCCGCCATAGGTCGCGCCGATAAAGACGAGCGGGATGAGTGCGAGCGACAATGCGAACGGCAAGGCGCTGTGAAATTTAGCAATGGTCTGCGAAGAAATCATAAGCGGCTCCACCCGTCACGACACGCCGTATTTGTTGAATAATCTGTGCGCGGTTTCAACTGTCCCGTAACGTCTCTTGTGCCAAATCGAAGGCTTTGCGCATGACTGTGGGCAGGTCTGATGGACGAAACCGGTCGTGAGGCATGAATTGTCCACGGCTTGGCGACGTGTCTTGAGGCACGGTCGCGATGCGCACCTCAAGGCGCAGGTGAAAATGCGTGAAGGTGTGGCGTGCTTCAACTGCGAGGTCCTGCCAGTCGGTTTCAAGCGGCGGGCAGTCTTGTGGGGTATGCTCCGTCCAGTCGGTGGTGGGCCAGCCGAGCATGCCACCCAGCAACCCTTTCTCCGGACGCGTCTCCAGAAGCCAAGCGCCATCGTCGCGCCGTGCGATATAGGCGATGCCTTGGCGTATGGGCTTGGGCTTCTTTGGGGTTTTCTTGGGAAGCTCAGCCGCGGTGCCGCGCGCGCGGGCGAGGCAGGGATCGCGCCAGGGGCAGATGCCACAGGCCGGGTTGCGGGGGGTGCAGATTGTGGCGCCTAGGTCCATTACGGCTTGGGCGTAGTCACCAGGCCTCGTCGGGTCCGTCAGCTTTTTCGCCTCCGCCATCAGTTCCGGTTTTGCAGCGGGTAGCGGCGTGTGAATATCATGTAGCCGGGCCATGACGCGTTCGACATTTCCGTCCAGAACCGTCTCCGGCAGATCAAACGCGATGGCTGAGATCGCGGCGGCCGTGTAAGGCCCGATGCCGGGTAGTTTGAGTAACGCGTCGTGGTCCGCCGGGAAGTTCCCGTCATGGTCATCGACCACGGCGCGGGCGCATTTCAGCAGATTGCGGGCGCGGGCGTAGTAGCCAAGGCCCGCCCATTCCGCCATTACGTCGGCATCGTCCGCGGCAGCCAGATGGCGGACGGTGGGCCAGCGGTTTGTAAATCGTTCAAAATAGGCCTTCACCGCAGCAACGGTCGTCTGTTGCAGCATCACCTCCGACATCCAAACGCGGTAAGGATCGGCCTTTTGTCCTGAGAGCGGCGGCGCGCGCCATGGCATCTCGCGGGCGTGGCGGTCATACCACTCCAACAGCGTGTCGCTCAAATCGGCCGTGTCATAACGCAATCTTTATGATCCTTGTTCGGATAGGGCTGGTTCCCCGCCCGATCACGGATAGAATAGTGCCTGAGTGAGGGAAAGACAGATGGCCGAGCGTTCGGGATATCGCAGAAATGGCACGACCCGTGGCTTCAAAAGCGCCTCGGGTCTGTTGCAGTCGCGAATCCGTACGGCCAGCCAATCGCGCGGTTTCGCCGAAACGCGCCTTCTCACCCATTGGGCTGAGATCGTCGGGCCAGAGATTTCGGCGCAGGCGCATCCTGTCAAGGTGGGCTATGGCCGTGGCGGGATGGGGGCGACGCTGACGATTCTGACGACCGGTGCTGTCGCCCCGATGATCGAGATGCAGAAAGAGCAAATTCGCGAGCGGGTGAATACCTGCTACGGCTATACCGCGATCAGCCGCGTGCTGATTACGCAGACCGCGCCGACCGGGTTCGCGGAAGGGCAGGTGCAATTCACCCCTGCGCCCGAAGTCAAATCCGCGATCACGGCAGAGACCAAGGCCCGCGCGGCGCAAGTCGCAGGTGATGTGAAAGATGACGGTCTGAAAAAGGCCATCGAAACACTGGCAGGCAATGTCCTGTCGAAAGCAAAACTGTAAGAGGCACTTATGAAACCAATTCTGGGATATGCAGCACTCTTCGCCGGGGCCGTGGCCGTTGGCGGGTATTTTCTGAATTCGGGTGGCACCGGGTCCACGCCGGCGGCCCCTGCGCTGGGCGCGGCCAATGCACAAGACGCCTCCGAGATTGATACATCCGGCATTGTCGAGATGACGTTGGGATCAGCGGACGCGCCGGTCACGGTGATCGAGTACGCCTCCTACACCTGCCCGCATTGCGCCACCTTCCATGAGGGGCCGTTCCAGCAGCTCAAGGAAGAATATATCGACACCGGTAAAGTTCAGTTCATCTACCGCGAGGTTTACTTTGACCGCTTCGGCCTTTGGGCGTCGATGGTCGCGCGCTGCGGTGGGGAGATGCGGTTCTTTGGCGTCAGCGACATGATCTATGATCAGCAAAGCGAATGGACCCAAGGGGAGCCTGCGCAGATCGCAGACAACCTGCGTCGCATTGGTCGCGCGGCGGGCATGAATGATGAGGAACTGGACGCCTGTCTGAACGATGGCGACAAGGCGCAAGCGCTTGTGGCATGGTATCAGGGCAATGCGGAAGAGCATGGCATCAGCTCGACCCCGTCCTTCGTCGTGAATGGCACCACCCATTCAAACATGAGCTTTTCGGAGTTCTCGGCGCTGATTGACGGTCAGCTCGACGGCTGATTCTTCACCTTGTCCCAAGCGGCATCGAATGCGGTCCAATCCGCCAGTTCGAGCCGCACGGGCAAGGTCAGCACCTTTCTGCGGAAGCTCTCCGGCAGGCGCACGGCGTCCTTTTCCGTCGTGACCATCTGCGCGCCAAGGGCTTTTGCCTCGGCCTCCAGTCGGGTCATCAGTGCTTCGGTTAGCGGTTGGTGATCCTCTAATGCTTCGCCTCGGTGCAGGGTCGCCCCAAGCGATTTCAGCGTGGCGAAGAACTTCTCAGGATGGCCGATCCCGGCAAAGGCCAAGAGCGGCGTGCGGGTCCAATCCATGCCGGTCATCAGGGGCTTCAACTGTCCGGTCAGATGCGGGCAGGGCAGCAGGTCTAGTCCGTTGGCAAAACTCTCTTGCGCCGGGCCCGGCCCGATGGAGAGCAACATGTCAGCGCGCTGTAACCCAACAGCGACAGGTTCGCGCAGCGGTCCGGCAGGCAACACGCGGCCATTGCCGAAGCCCTTTGCCGCATCCACCACGACAATCGAGATGTCATAGGCCAGCGCTGGGTTCTGAAACCCGTCATCAAGCAGGATTACGCTCGCACCAGCCTTCACCGCCGCATGCGCGCCAGCAGCGCGGTCTTTCGCGACCCAAGTGGGCGCAAAGGCAGCGAGCAGCAAAGGTTCGTCCCCTGTTTGTGGGGCGTTATGTTCGCGTTCGACGACCTGCACCGGCCCGTCCAACGATCCGCCATATCCGCGCGAGATGATATGCGGGGTCTCCCCGATCTCGATCAGGCGTTGGGCAATGGCGATTGTAGTGGGCGTCTTTCCCGTGCCACCTGCGTTGATGTTGCCGATGCAGATAACTGGAACGCTCAGCTTTTCGCGCGGCCCCTTGCTCAAGCGCCGCGCAGTGCCTTGTGCATAAAGTGCTGCCAGCGGGGTTAGCAACCGCGCGCGTAACGCGGGCGCATCTGGCGGCGTGAACCAGAAAGACGGTGCCCGCATCAGGCGGCTTCCAGCGTATCGAGCGTATCGGTGACGAGGGTTACGATCCGGTCAGACACCTCCGCACCCTGTGTGCAGACATCCCACGCCGCATGGGCCATCACCGCGGTCGTTTCCGGCAGCATCAACGCCTCGACCGCGCGGGCCAAGGTGGCCGTGTCGCGGACGCGGCGCACCGCGCCTGCCTCAATGAGGCGCGTGTAGCTGTTGATATATCTACGTGTGTTGGGCCCGGCGAGGATTGCGGAGCCCAAGGCCGCAGGCTCCAACGGATTGCATCCGCCCCCGTTCGACATCGAGCGGCCCAGATAGGTTGTGGGCGACAAGCGATACCACAGCCCCATCTCGTTATCGGTATCGGCGATGTAGATCTGAGTGTCGTCCTCGGGCTCCTCATCGCGAGAACGCAGATGTACCGTGAACCCCTGCGCTTCAATTGACTTGGCAAGGCCCGGCCCACGCGCCGGATCATCGGGCACGAGGATGAGAAGCAAGCGATGCGCGGCGCGGCTGGCCAAACGATGCGCTTCGAGCACGCTGTTTTCCTCTGCCGCTTCGGTATGGGCGGCCAGCCAGACGGGGCGCCCGGCCAACAGATTGGCCAGCGTGTCCCGTTCGTTTTCGTTGCAAGGCAAGGCTGCGGTGCTCTCCTGCAAGGTCCCGCTGACCTCGATCCGCCACCGGGGTGCGCCGATGCGCTTGAGGTGATCGGCGTCGCTTTCCGTCACCGCGAAGATGCGGCGAACGCGGTCCAGAAGGGCGCGGTACATCCCACGCTCCAGCGGAGAGACTTGAAACGCCTCCGCCTCCGCGTTGACAAGAAAAAGCGGGATGCTCCGCTCGCCAATCTCGCTGATAAGGCCGGGCAGCAAATACCCTTCGCTCCAGAGGCAGAGATCAGGCTGCCAGTGATCGAGAAACCGCGCGATATTGGGCATGGATTCGCCGGGTGTGACGTCGATCAGGATATTTTGGGGCGGACGGTCTGGCAGCAGCTCGACCTCGGGCGTCGTCAGCAGAAATGACACATCGGGCCGTTCGCTTTGCAACCTATGGATCAGCCCGTTCAATCGCCGAACCGCATCCGCGCTTGGCGCATGCAGCCAGACCAGCAAACCGCCGGGCCGTTCAGGCCGGGTGCGCTGGTTATCAGCGCCCGAAGCCCCACCCCGCAGCGCCAGATAAAGCGCGAGACCAAGCGACTGGCCCATCGGTTTTAGTCCAGTTCTTCGGTGGGCGAGGCTTCGGTTTCCTCGTCCCGCAACCGGTGCAAATGGGCGATGAAATAGCGCATATGGGCGTTATCGACGGTCTTTTGTGCTTCTGATTTCCACGCATCATAGGCGCTGTCATAATCAGGGAAGATGCCCACGACATGAATGTCGTTGACGTCTTTGAAGGTCTTTTTTGTGGGGTCGACAAGCTCTCCGCCGAAGACGAGGTGAAGGCGTTGGGTCATGAGAGGGACCTTGTAATGTGCAAGTTTGAAACTCGCTGCACCCTACGCCATGGGACCCGGTGGTCAAGCCAGAGCGTTGTGCAGTGCGGCGTGAAGCGGCGCATTCGCCGCCAGAACACCCTTGGTCTGCGGATGGGGATTGTTGAACTGTAACGGGGCATTATGCCGGTCTGTGACAAGGCCCAAAGCCTCGCGGATCAGCAGATCACCTGCGGCGATGTCCCACTCCCAACTGTCGCGCAGGGTGATCATTGCATCGAACTTGCCCTCGGCGATCAGGGCCATCCGGTAGGCGATGGATGACCGGAAGTGTCGCTGGACGGGGGGAACCTCATCGCGCCAGTATTCCGCGTTCATGTTCCACTTGTTGGCCAGCATCGTCGCCCCATCGAGCGCGCTTTCGCTGACGCGCAAAGGCGCGCCATTCAGCGTGGCGCCCTGACCCCGTGCCGCGGCATAGAGCTTGTCGCGCATGGGCAGGTAAACGACTGCGGCCATAACCATCCCGTCTTTGGCAACCGCAAGGCTGTGCGACCAGGTGCGCGAGCCCTCGATAAAGGCGCGCGTGCCGTCGATCGGATCAACGATAAAGACCGTTTCCGCATCAAGCCGTTCGGGCGAATCCTCGGTCTCTTCGGACAGCCATGCATAGCCGGGACGGCTTGCCATCAATTCGGTGCGCAGCATGGTATCGACGGCCAGATCAGCCTCTGTCACCGGGCCAGCGCCGCCGTCTTTTTCCCAAGTCTGAGGGTCGTCCTTGAAATAGCCTGACGCGATTTTGCCCGCTTCTTGAGCAGCGGCGATCAGCAGGTCCAGATCACTCTCCGGCAAGGGTCATCCCTTCAATGAGGAGAGAGGGGACAACGCGCGACAGGTAGGTCCGCGCATCATTGGCCGGGATGATCCGGCGCAGCATGTCGCGCAGATTGCCTGCGATAGTGCATTCGTTGACCGCGTAAACCGGCTCCCCATTCTCGACCCAGAAGCCCGCGGCGCCGCGCGAATAATCGCCCGTAGTTGGATTGATCGTCGATCCGATCATGGAGGTAACCAGAAGGCCGGTGCCCATTTCCTTGAGTAGGTCGTCACGGGTCTTGTCACCTTGCGTCAGCTCGATATTCCCGACCGATGGCGAGGGCGGGGCAGAGGTGCCGCGCGCGGCATTCCCCGTGCTTTCAAGCCCCAGCTTGCGCGCATGGGCCAGATCCAGCGTCCATTGCGTCAGCACGCCGTTTTCAACGATGTTCCGTGCCGCCGTTGGTAGGCCTTCGGCGTCAAACGGCTTCGATGACGGCATCCGCTTGCGGTGCGGGTTCTCGGTCAGGGTCAGGCCATCTGGCAGGACAGCTTCGCCCATCGCGTCCCGCAGCCAGGACGCGCCGCGTGTCACATTCGTGCCGTTTGAGGCTGCCAGCAAATGCCCGATCAGCGAGGATGAAATCCGTTCATCAAACAAGATCGGGTAGCTGCCCGTTTTGGGTTTGCGCGCACCGGCACGCTCCAGCGCGCGGGTCGCGGCTTGATGGCCGATCTCTTCAGGGGTGCGCATGTCAGAGGCGAAGACGCGGAAATCGCCGTCGTAGTCGCGCTCCATCTCTGTGCCCGTGCCGGTGATTGCCACGCAGGATAGACCGTTATCCGTTCGTGTGTAGCCGCCGGAAAAGCCGTTGCTGGCCGTCAGGTGAATGCGCCGCCGCCCGTATCCGGCGGACGCCGATTGCACCTGCGTGATCCCTGCATGGCTGAGCGCCGCAGCTTCCGCTCGCAAGGCGGCATCTTGCAGATGCGCAGGGTCCGGCTCTTCCGCCGGGTCGGCCAGTTCAAGAGCGGCCACATCCCAGTTCTGTGCAAGTTGGCTGGCATCGGCCAACCCGATATGCGGGTCTTCGGGGGCCTCTTTCGCCATGGCAACCGCGCGCTCTGCCATCTGCGCAATCGTGTCGGGTTTGACGTCAGAGGAGGACACGCAGGCCTGCTTTTGCCCGATCAGCACACGCAGGCCGATGTCGATCCCTTCGGAGCGTTCTGCCTGCTCCAGCGCACCTTGGCGCACATCGATGGACACCGATGTTCCATCAACCGCCATCGCATCAGCAGCATCCGCGCCCGCGCGTTTCGCAGCGTCTAAAAGCGCCTCTGTCAGGGCATCGAGCGTATCGGCCATTGGGAA
This sequence comes from Pseudomonadota bacterium, assembly GCA_038532735.1. GTDB lineage: Bacteria > Pseudomonadota > Alphaproteobacteria > Rhodobacterales > Rhodobacteraceae > JAHTBL01. The sequence goes on along the minus strand of JBCBAC010000001.1, from coordinate 39,329 downwards.
CCTTCCTCAGTCTGTGTCACGAGGAGGTAGTCCGATGTGGGGCTCTCCGCAAGGCAGAGCGCTCAGCGCAGGCGCTGCCCGTTGGCCAGAACCTGCCCGTCTTCCGTCACTTCGATTTTGGACGTCAGCTCATCCTCGCCCGTGGGCGTTGCGAACAGGCCCAGCATCATCCGCGCGCCCATCGCCTGCTCCTGAGGCAAAAGCCCCATGGAGATCAGCTTGTCGATCAGGCTGTTCCCGCCTTCCAGCTTCAGGTTCACAGCACCTTCTGGGCGCGGCATGCCCTCAAAGGTCGACGTGTCGGAATTGTCGAATTCAAACGCGCCGTCGCCCGTCAGCTTTGCGCCAGCCAGTTCGATCAGCAGGTTGTTCAGATCAAGCGCATGGATTTCGCCGGGGGTTTCGGCGGTCTCCAATGCGGCGGCTTGTTCGGGGTCCATCAGATCAAAGAACCAGTTGGCCTTGCCGTCGATATCGAAAGAGACCGTTGCCGGTTCGCGCGGCAGGATCGTGCCGGGGTCAAACATGTTCCAAAGCGCGTCAGCCATCGTGAAATCGCTGAGGTTCAGTGCGAGGCCAAAATCCTGCGGCTCTTCGGATTTGGTAAGCGGCATCAGGAAGTCAAACCCATATTCCGCCATTGCAAAGCTAAGCGGGAAAGGCAGTTCGCCGGTCTGGATATTCAAGTTCAGCCCACGCGTCGTCCCCTTATAACCCACACCGTTTTCATCCATGGAGACATCCAGATTGCCCCCTTCGGACGTGCCTGCGCCAGACAGCATCTCGCCGTTGCCTTCAAAGCTGAAAGTCGAGGCGGAGCTGTCGAACGTATAGCCGCCATCGCCCATCAATCCCGCCGACATCATCATCGCGGGATTGTCTGAAAGCCCGCCTTCCGGAAGGGCAGAGGTGCCGGTCATCTCCAAGCCTTGGATCGTGCTTGAGAAGGCCGCGGTCTCGTCCGTTTCGGGGTCCTCGAAAGTCATGTTGATCAGGGTGCTCGCGGCGTTCAGCACATACTCGACGTTCAAAGCGTCGCCCGTTGTCGTGTCGTAGTTGCCGGTCAATTCGTTCGCCATAATCTCAAACGTCAGCGGTTGCTTGATCCCTTCGGCCAGCACTTCATCAATCACAACGCCGTAGCTGTCGGCGGTCAGGGAATAGCTCATCTCGTCTGGGGTGCCGCTGACGAGCATGGTCATGCCTTCCTGAACAAGGCGCATCGTCATGTCGAAGGCTTCAGCATCGGCGGGATCGGCGTTCATCTTGACGGTGTATTCAGGGGCCATCGTGATGCTCACCGTGCCGTCGCCATTGTCAGTAAAGGTCAGGCTTTCCGTGATGGCCGACATTTTGCCGTCTGGGATATCCATGAGCATTGCGATATTTTCGACACTCAGCGTGTCGCCATCGCGGGTTTCAGAACCGACCGTGACTTCGCCGTTATAGGCGGACATCCATTCCTGCCAGCTTTCCCAGACCTCTTCCGGTGTGACATCAGCAGACGCGATGGTGGAGGTCATAAGCAATGCAATGGGGCTTAATACAGCAGCAAAACGGGGCATGGGGGGTCCTTTGGGTCTAAATCGCTCTCGTCTAATGTCAGTCTGCCTTGTCCAAAGTGCAAGAGGCGTCATTTCGCGCGGGGCGGTTTTCACGCCTTTCTCAAGCCGCTACACCGATGCTACAATCAGGGGAGTGTGCTGATGGATATGACCGGAAAAACCGTTTTGATTACAGGCGCGAGCCGTGGAATCGGAGCCGAAGCCGCGCGGGTCTTTGCTGGTGCGGGGGGCAATGTCGCCCTTTTGGCGCGGTCCGAGGAGGCGATTGCCGATCTGGCCGGGGAAATTGGCCCGCAAGCCCTTGCCATCCCCTGCGACGTGAGCCGCTATTGGGAGATGCAGGCTGCCGTCGATGCCACGGTGAAGACCTTTGGCGGCCTGGATGTGTTGATCAACAATGCAGGTGCGATTGAACCCATCAGCCATCTGTCCTCTGCCGATCCGGATGCGTGGGGCCATGTGATCGACATCAATCTCAAGGGCGTTTTCAACGGTATGCGCGCGGCGATGCCTGTGATGGAGGCCGCAGGCGGCGGAACGATCCTGACGATTTCTTCCGGTGCGGCCCATGGCCCGGTCGAGGCTTGGAGCCACTATTGCGCCTCCAAAGCTGGGGCCGCCATGCTGACCCGCTGCGCTGATAAAGAGGCAGCCGATAAGGGCCTGCGCGCCATGGGCCTGTCACCCGGCACCGTCGCCACCGAGATGCAGCGCGAGATCAAAGCCTCGGGCATTAACCCCGTCAGCCAGCTGGATTGGAGCGACCACATCCCCGCCGATTGGCCCGCCAAGGCGCTGTTGTGGATGTGTTCGCCCGATGCAGATGCTTTCTGCGGGCAAGAGATTTCGCTCCGTGATGAAAACATCCGCGCGCGGGTCGGCCTGTCATGATCCGGCTGGAGAAGGACGGCGCTCTGTGGATGGCCACGATTGATCGCCCTGACAAAGCCAATTCGCTGACCCGCCAGATGCTCACCGATCTGGCCGATATCGCGGAAGAGGCGCATGCGGCGAAGGCTTTGATCGTCACAGGCACGGGCAAGGTGTTTTCCGCAGGCATGGACCTTGAAGCTGCAAAAGAAGGGCTGGCAACCGATCCCGTGTGGGAGCGCCTCTCTGGTGCCATCGCTACCCATCCCGGTCTGACCATCTGCGCGCTCAATGGCACTTTGGCGGGCGGGGCCATGGGCATGGCGCTGGCCTGCGATCTGCGCATCTGCGTCCCCACGGCCAAGTTTTTCTACCCTGTGATGAAGCTGGGCTTCCTGCCGCAACCCTCTGATCCTGCACGTCTCGCCGCCTTGGTCGGCCCCGCCCGCGCCAAGCTGATCCTGATGGCCGGGCAGAAAGTGACAGCGGAGGAGGCGCTGGCCATGGGGTTGGTCGAGCGGATCGTCGAAGTCGATGCGCTCACGGAAACCGCGCAAGGTCTCGCCGCTGACGTCCTGTCCGCCAAGCCTGCCCATATCAGCGGGATCAAAGAGCTGATTGATTAACGCCGCCGCTTTGGCACTTCCCGGATTACTAAGCAGCTATTGCTTCACGGAGTGTCGAAAGATCGACTGTGGACTCTCTAACATCATCCGCCAAGTTGGATTTATATAAATCCAAAACTATTGCCATCGTAGATGCTGGGCGATGCCTAACGATTGCATCCACAATGTCTGCTAAAGTGTATGAAGCATTGATGTCCAGACCTAATTCATTCAGCAAGTGATTTATCCCTTTTAATGCGAAGCCGACATAGTGGCTTCCTCCCGGCAAGGGGCTATTGTCCCTGAACACTGTGATAAAAGGGTCTACGCGAATTTCGCAAAAACTTGTGTCACGAGTCAGAACGCGAATACAATCAAGATGCACGTCGAAAATGGCGTGCGGTCTGAAATCCTGCGGAATCTGTCCTTCTGGCAACTCAAAGCTTTGCATGTCTCTCTTCCTTGATGAATGTGGGCGTTCTAGACTTAACCGGTCCATATGCAAGCTTTTTCGTATCGCTGCATATAGTTCACCGGAAATTGCGGAGCGTCAGGATCAGAATCCACCCAGTTGCAATGTTCCAACCAGAAATCAACTTCTGGGTACTGCTCAGGTTTTGCGTTTTTAGATAAGAGCGCTACGAATACTTCTCTAGAAGGAGGATCTAGTTCAATCAACGAAATAGATTCACCTTCAATTGATGCATAAACATCATTCGTTGGGTGCATAACTACCACGTAGACATTTCCGTCTGCGTTGCCATCCTGCTCATACCTCAAGGGTCTTTTTACGCCCAAATGCGCCGAAGTTATCCTCGGCATTTCAACCGGAATGATACCAAAAAGGGCCCCCAACATAAAGGTATTTCTTTCTCCCATGACCCTTTTTACCATACGTTTGGTAAACCCCACCTTAATATTTTGGGGTCTGTTGCCACCAAGAGGAGGACCAACAGGGTCACGAAAATTTTTGCATTTTATGGCGTAGTAGTCACCGAAATCTTCAAGACGGTCACCGTCTAAGCTGATAGTATATCGAGGCACTGATCTCTCCGTAGAAGCTCTGGGTCATTAAAACGACCGTGCAAATTCTTCAAGAGTTTGTTCTAGCCTCTTAACGCCGCCGTTTGGGCACTTTCGACATGAACTCCGGCGGGCGTTTGCTGACCCATCGAAAGAATTTCTCTAGCCTTGGATGCCTCCGCAAAGCCTCAACGGAATTATAGACCCGCGCCAGTTCAGCTTCGCTCAGCGTGGCATGGATTTCCTTGTGGCAAATGTGATGGATCAGAACGGTTGGACCGCCTTTCCCGCCTTTCAGCTTCGGGATCAAATGGTGCAGGCTCTGCGGCACACCGGGCGGAATGGGGCGCTCGCAAAGGGGGCAAACGGGGTCGGGGGTCTCTTGATCAAAACGGCTTTCCATGTGTGGATGACAATGGGATAACAGCCCTGCAAGGCAAGGGTGTCGGGTATGGATCTGGATAATTTACCGCCAATCGTCGGCCAGGCGTTCGAGATGATCGAACCGGGGATTGAGCTGGCCAAGGGCTGGCTCTTGAGCCCCGCCGCGTGGTCTCAGTTCGCCATACTGATTGTCGCCTATATTCTGGCGGTGTTGGTTACGCGACGCGTGTCGCCGACGCTGTCGCGCCTTCTGACTCCGCCGACAGAACAAGAGCACGTGATCGCACAAGCCCGCCGCTTCGTGTTGATCTTTTTACCTCTCTTGATGCCTCTTTTTGCCTATGTTTTCACGGCAATCGGGGAGCAGGTCATCCGCTCCATCTTTGCCACCGGCGCGGTGATTGCGTTCGGCAAACGCGTGTTCCTGTTCATCGCAGCGCGCATTCTGGTGCGCAAGATCATCAGCGACCCGTTCCTCAAGCTGCTGGGTAAATACGTCTTGATCCCGGCCATGGCGCTCTATGCGTTTGGGCTTTTGGATGATGTCTCTCTCGCACTGACCGAAACGGTCGTGCAACTGGGCAACATCTCGTTCTCGGTGATGTCGCTGGTGCGCGGTGCGATTGCGGGCAGCCTGCTGTTTTGGCTGGGCCGGTGGTCCAATGATCAATCCAGCGCCTATATCAGCAAACAGGACATGCGCCCGTCGACGCGCGAACTGGCGATCAAGACAGCCGAGTTTACGATCTTTGGCGTCGCCTTCCTGCTTTTGATGAACATTATGGGGATCAACCTCAGCACACTTGCCGTGCTTGGGGGTGCGATTGGTGTGGGCCTTGGCTTTGGTCTCCAGAAAATCGCCTCAAACTTCATCTCGGGCGTCATCCTGCTTTTGGAAGGGCAGGCCACCGTGGGCGATTACGTTGAGCTTGATGGCGGCGAGGCAGGCACAATCATTAAGATGACCGCGCGGGCGACGATCCTTGAGACTTTCGATGGGCGCTGGATCGTGGTGCCGAATGAGGATTTCATCACGACGCGCGTCGTCAATTACTCGGATCAGGGTTCAGCAAACCGATATGAGGCGGCATTTTCGGTGAGCTATGACACCGATATCAATCTTGTCCCGGACATCATTGAGAAGGCCGTACTCAAGCATCCAGACGTGCTGGAAACCCCCGAGCCACCCGATTGCGAGCTGCGCGGGTTTGGCGATAGCGGCATCGACTTCGGGGTGGAGTTCTGGGTGAACGGCATTGATGACGGCAAGAACAAATACACGTCCGATGTGCTCTTCCTGATCTGGAACGCGCTGAAAGAGCATGACATCGAAATCCCCTATCCCCAGCGTGTGGTGGAGATCAAAGGCACGTTACCTCAGTGAAAACCGCATTGGTGATTGGCGCGGGACCCGCAGGTTTGATGGCTGCCGAAGAGCTGGCGCGCGCAAGTCTCAAAGTGATCGTGGCGGAGGCCAAGCCATCAGTGGGCCGCAAGTTCCTGATGGCCGGCAAATCCGGGTTGAACTTGACCAAAGCGGAGCCGTTTGAGGCGTTGCTGCCCCAGTATTACGAGGCCGCATCCCCCTTGCGCCCCATCCTCGAAGCCTTCGACAGCGACGCGGTACAGAACTGGGCGCGGGCGCTGGGGCAGGACACTTTCACCGGATCGTCTGGGAGGGTCTTTCCCAAAGCAATGAAAGCGTCGCCCCTTCTGCGCGCTTGGCTGGCGCGTCTGGGCGAGTTTGAGGTGGAACTGCGCACTCGCTGGCGGTGGACGGGTTGGGATGCTGGTTTCCAGTTTGACACCCCGACCGGTCCACAGATTGAAACACCGGATGTCACGGTGCTGGCGCTTGGCGGGGCGTCTTGGGCGCGTCTTGGCTCCGACGGGGCGTGGAGCGCGCTTTTTGATCGCAACGGCCTGCCTGTTGCGCCTTTCAAACCGGCGAATATGGGTCTGAAGGTCGATTGGTCACCCCATATGGCCAAGCATTTCGGCGCGCCTTTGAAAGGGATTGCGCTGATGGCAGGGGATCAGCGGATCAAGGCGGAGGCTGTGCTTTCAGAGCGTGGGCTTGAAGGCGGCGGTATCTACGCGATCTCGCGCGCTGTGCGTGAGGGTGCCGCGTTACAGATCGACCTGCTTCCCGACCTCAGCGCGGATCAGGTGCGTGCGCGTCTGGCGAAACCGCGCGGCAAGACGAGCCTCAGCAATCACTTGCGCAAAGCGCTGCGGCTTGATCCGGCGAAACAGGCGCTTCTGATGGAGTTCGGCAGGCCCCTGCCGGATGATCTTGCCCCTTTGCTCAAAGCCTTGCCGATCAAACACGAGGGACCGAGGCCTATGGACGAGGCGATCTCGACCGCCGGGGGCGTCCCGTTCGCAGCTTTGGACGCGGGGCTGATGTTGAAAGCTGTGCCGGGCGTGTTCTGCGCCGGGGAAATGCTCGATTGGGAGGCGCCAACGGGCGGTTATCTAATCACCGGATGCCTCGCGACAGGGCGCTGGGCGGGCCAAGCGGCAGCGCGGTTCGTCTAACGGCGGGCTTGCGCCAGCATTGCGAGCCGGATCAACGCGCGTTCCATCACGGCCATTTGCGGAGACTTGGAGGTGGAGCGCAGCGTCAGGTCGGCATCCAGCAGCGTTTCCAACGCGCGCTCCAGCCGGTCGCGCCCAATCCCTTGAGCTTGCCGCAACATCCGGTCGCGGCGCGGCCCGTAAACTGGCGGGCGCAGCTTGCCGATGCCCGCAGGCGCACCGCCGGGGTCAGACGCCGCCGCATAGAGCTGCCGGAAATGCCGCGTGGCGCCGATACACAGCCCCACGGGCTGCATGCCTTGCGCTTTCAGCTTCTGCATTACCGGACCGATTTCGTTCGTGCGCCCTTCGGCCACGATGTTTAGGACGTCGTCCAAATCGGCTTCGGTTGAGGATGGCGCGCAGGCCAGCACGTCCTCTGACCCGACGGGGGTGCTGTCACCGAGCTTGTATAACGCCAGCTTTTCAAGAGTTTGGCGAAAATCGCCCGGCCCCAATTCGCGCGCCAGATTGGTCAGGTCGGTCATCGCGTCGCGTTCGATATCCGCCAGACCGGCGGCTTTCAAATCGGCTTCAATCTCGTCCCGCGTTGGCGGATTGTCGTAGATCCCGGCCGCATAGGCGTTCGGATGTCCCTCAAAGAGCTTGCGCAGGCCTGAGCTTGCTTTCAGCGCGCCTGCTGTCACGATGACTTGCGCATCGCCCGGCTGCCAATCCTGCAACGCAGCCGTGATCGTTTTGGTCACCGTTTCATTGGCGTCTTCGACAAAGGCGACGCGCGGTCCGGGGAAAAAGCCCTGGGCCTTGATCGCATCGTTCAGCAGGGCGCTGTCCTTGCGAAGCTCCGAGGCAAGGATACGGGTCAGGCGCATCTCCTCCTCAGCATTGGGGCCGAGCAGGGCCGCGATGACCTCTTGCCGCTTCAAAGCAACGCGCATCGCGTCTTCGCCAAAGATCAGTAAGCCCGTCCGGTCCGGCTCAGGTTTGGAGAAATACCGCCCCGCATCGCGCGCGGAGAGCTTCATTGCCAGCTGCTCGACGTTGCATAAAGTCGCGAGACAATCTGATCGGCCAAGGACGTTGTCAGTCGCTCAAACGCGTCGTCACGCGCGCTGGAGGTCGCAACGGTCGATCCACTCGCCGAGTAGCCGGTGAAATTGCTGACCTTGCCTTGGTCCAAGACCTCTGGCGTGCCAGTGCGCCTGATCTGATAGCGTGCCGTACCGATCACGTTTAGGCGCGTGATCGACTGCTCGGACGTGATCGCAAGATTCTCTGTCTTCAGATCGAGCGAGACCGCCATCGTATAAGGAGCTGCATCATTGCGCCCCAGCCGGTCTTCCAGCTGTTTGCGCAGATTGAAGCTGTTGGCGTCATTTGGGGCTTCGAACAGAATTTGCCCGTAAAGACCGCGTGCAGAACCGGATGTGCCGTGGACAGGCTCAAACCCGCATGCGGGTAAGGCTGCGAGACCCAGAAGAAGGCTCCGGCGGTCAAATGACGACATTTACGATTCTACCCGGCACAACGATCAGTTTCTTAGGGGTGGCACCCTCAAGCGCCTTTTGCACAGCATCATGCGCCAGCGCGAGCTTTTCAACCTCTTCTTTGGGCAGGTCTTTGGCGACGGACAGTTCGCCGCGCCGCTTGCCGTTGATCTGAATGGGCATGGTCACGCTGTCTTCCACCAGCATCGCCTCATCCGCGACAGGCCAAGGCGCATTTGCGATCAGGCCCTCGCCGCCCAGCATGGTCCAGATATCTTCGGACAAATGCGGGGTCATGGGCGACATCAGTTGCGCCAGTGCGCGCATGGCTTGCTTGCGGGCTGTGCCGCCAGCCTTCGATTTCTGCACCACATTCGTGAATGCATAGAGCTTGGCGATCGAAGCGTTGAACCCAAAACTTTCAACGCCCTGTGTGACTTCGAAGATCGCTTTGTGCATCGCGCGCAGCAGGTCTTCATCGCCCTGACCGGTGCCATCCTCCATCTGGGCAATCTCATCAGCGATGCGCCAAACGCGTGACAGGTGCTTATAAGCCGCTTCCGCGCCGGAGGCGGTCCATTCCACATCCCGCTCGGGCGGGCTGTCGGACAGCACGAACCAGCGCGCTGTGTCAGCGCCGTATTGCTGAATGATGTTCACCGGATCGACGACGTTGTTCTTGGACTTCGACATCTTGGCCGAAGGGATCACTTCGACCTCTTGCCCATCATCCTTCAGGAAGGCGCCACCATCGCGGAGCTCCACCTCTTCGGGGTAATAGTAAACCGGGCGCCCGTCCTGCGGGTTGTTCCGCTTGTAGATGGCGTGGGTCACCATGCCTTGGGTGAAAAGCGCGTCAAACGGTTCGATCGCCTTGGCTGGCAGGTGGCCGGTGATATGCATAGCCCGCGCAAAGAAACGCGAATAGAGCAGGTGCAGAATCGCATGCTCAATGCCGCCAATATACTGGTCGACATTCATCCAATAGTCCGCATCCTCCGCCACGGTCGGCGTGTCTGCGCGGGGCGAAGTGAATCGGGCGAAATACCAAGAGCTGTCGACAAATGTGTCCATCGTGTCCGTTTCGCGCTGGGCCGGCTTGCCACAAGCAGGGCAGGCGCAATCGCGCCATGTCGGGTGACGGTCCAGCGGATTGCCCGGAATGTCGAAAGTGACATCATCTGGCAGCTTGATCGGCAGATTCTCTTTCTTCTCGGGCACGACACCGCAATCGTCGCAATGAACAACTGGGATCGGGCAACCCCAATAGCGCTGACGGCTCAACCCCCAATCGCGCAGACGAAACTTGGTCACGCCTTGGCCGACGCCATTGTCTTCGCAGAAGGCAATCGCCGCGTTGATGCCTTCTTCGCCGGTCTGCTCTGTCTCGCCCGCGAAACCGCGCACATAAATCACCTTCTCGGTCTTTGCCGGAACGAAGGCATCACCGCCATCTTCCGGCATGGTGGATCCGTCATCCTCTGCCGGGGCGTAGGTCGAGACGACGGGCAGGTCGTATTTGCGCGCGAAATCCAGATCGCGCTGGTCATGTGCAGGGCAGCCAAAGATCGCGCCGGTGCCGTAATCGATCAGAATGAAATTGGCGATGTAGACGGGCAGTTCCCAAGCCGTATCAAAGGGATGACGCACCTTGATACCAGTGTAGAAGCCCATCTTCTCGCCGGTTTCCAGCTCTTCCTCGGTGGTGCCGCCCTTGCGGCACTCGGCGCAGAAGGCCGCCACTTCGGGATTATCCTTCTCCAACTGCTTGGCCAGCGGATGATCCGGGGAGATACCAACGAAAGACGCGCCCAACAGCGTGTCGGGGCGCGTCGTATAGACCTCGATCCGATCGAACCCATCGGGCGCGTCGATGGCCGAGAACGCAAATTGCAGTCCGCGGGATTTACCGATCCAGTTCGTCTGCATCAGCTTCACTTTGGCGGGCCAATTGTCGAGACCATCCAACGCGTTCAGCAATTCCTCGGAATAGTCACTGATCTTGAAAAACCATTGGGTCAGTTCGCGACGAACAACCTCTGCGCCCGAGCGCCAGCCTTTGCCGTCGATGACCTGTTCATTGGCCAAGACGGTCATGTCTACCGGATCCCAATTCACGACAGCGTTTTTGCGATAGATCAGACCGGCGTCCATCATGTCGATGAAAAGCGACTGCTGCTGACCGTAATATTCGGGATCGCACGTGGCCAGCTCGCGGCTCCAGTCGATGGAAAAGCCCAGCGGCTGCATCTGTTTGCGCATGTCGGCGATGTTGGAATAGGTCCATTCAGCCGGATGAATCCCGCGCTCGATCGCGGCGTTTTCAGCAGCCAGCCCGAACGCGTCGAATCCCATCGGGTGCAGCACGTTGTGACCCGTGGCCATCTTGTACCGGGCGATCACGTCTCCCATCGTGTAGTTGCGCACGTGGCCGATATGGATGCGGCCCGACGGGTAAGGGAACATCTCAAGCACGTAGTACTTGGGCTTGTCTCCGGTCCGCGTGGCTTTGAATGTTTCGGCCTTGTCCCAGGCCTCTTGCCATTTCGCTTCGATTTCGGCGGGGGCGTAACGCGACATCGCGAGGGTCCTTCATATGAAAACGCCGGGCATCAAGGCCCGGCGCTCGTGATAATTCGAGTTGGCTGAGCGGTCTAGAGGCTGTCATCCCGTAGGCGTAGCTGGCGCGCCCGGGTCAGAATCGCGTCTTCAATCGCGCGCACGGTGTCGGGGTCTGCGGGGCCCGCGCGTGTTTGCAGCGACAATACAAGCGAGCGTGCATCAAGCGCGGGATCTTGCACGTAGACCGTGGCGCGATAGGCGCGACCACCACCCGGCGGTGTACCGAAGCCCATTACCAGAACTCCGGTGAACGGATCGGCAGCTTGCACCGGCATGAAATTCAGCACATCCAAAGACGCGTTCCAGATGTATTTGTTCACCTTGACGGTGACATTCGGGTCATCATTGTTTCCGAACAAATCCCAAATGGTCGAGTTTCTGGTGCGCCCGTCCGGGTTCAGGTCAACCTCGGATGCGTCACTGCGCTCAAGCGCGCGGCCAAAGCCGCCGCTTCCAATGCCGCCACCACAACCAGCGACCATAGAAGTCATTAGAATGCCTGCGAAAATCTGTTTGATATACACGGTGATCTCACCCGACCCCAGTTGTTGTCTTTCGCATTACCTACCCAAGCCTGCGTTGCGCGACAAGGTTTAGTTGATCGTGTGATATAAAGGGGGCAAAACAGACTTGTGGCAAAGATGCACCAGAGTGCGGTTTGTTGAATCAACGAGGCGAAGGCTTTCTTGCAATCATCCCCCGAAAGAGAGAGATAGACTTCATTCTCAATTCGGAGTTCCCCGTTTTGAGTGGTTTTTAGACAAACGAGGGAAAACATGAAAAAGACTCTTCTCCTCTCGACAGCTCTGGTTGCCTTCGGTGGCATGGCTGTTGCAGACGTCGCCCTGACCGGCCGTGCCGAAATGGGTATCGAAGGCGGTTCCGACGAGAACAACGCTGACTTCTTCACCGACATCGACGTCACGTTCACCATGTCCGGTGAAACCGACGGTGGCCTGTCCTTCGGCGCATCCGTCGACCTGGACGAAGGTGGTGACGGTTCGCCTGCTTCCGACGACAACACCGATGATGGTGGCGCAACGATCTTCATCTCCGGCGGCTTCGGCACGCTGACGATGGGTGACACCGACGGCGCTCTGGACTGGGCCCTGGTTGACGCTGGCAACAACGGCAACGGCGGTTCGCTCGACGACGACGAAACCACCCACGCTGGTTACCTCGGTGCTTACCTGGACGGCGCATATGACGGTCAGATCGCACGTTACGATTACTCGTTTGGCGACTTTGGTGTTGCAATCTCGGCTGAGACCGACGACAGCGACGACGATGGCGACGATGATGGCGAGCGCGACACTGGTTACGCTATCGGTTTCAAGTATGACACCGACCTCGGTGGTGCTGCTCTGAGCCTCGGCATCGGTTACCAGTATGCTGATGGTGGCTACAACCTGAAGTTTGAGCAGTTCGACGATGGCCAAGTGATCGACACTGCTGTTGTTGGCGGCCTCGGCGACACTGACGCAGTTGGTGTCAGCATCTCTGCTGCATTCACCAATGGTCTGACCGCTGGTATGACCTATAACAGCTGGGATGTCAGCGACGATGACGGTGCAGAAGCCGACATCCAGCACGTTGGCGTTGGTATCGGTTACACAACTGGCGCACTGACCCTGCACGCAAACTACGGTGTGTTCGAGATCGACGATCTGGCAGACATCGGTGACGCAACCATCGACGGTTACGGTCTGTCCGTGGCTTACGATCTGGGCGGCGGTGCAGTTGTTCACCTCGGCTACGGCAACTCGTCCTATGACCTGGACGACGATCTGGCCGCAGCAACCGGTCTTGACGACGATGGTGACGGTTCCACCTACTCCTTTGGTCTGGGCCTGTCGTTCTAATCGAACGCCAAGCATAGCTTAGGGAAGAGCGGGCCTTGCGCCCGCTCTTTTCTTTTGGGGCCAAGGCGTTCACAAGAACGCAAGCAGGAGGCCCCGATCATGGCACAAAAACAATCCGTTCAAGCGCTGTTTGAGAAAGGCGCGAAGCTGGCCCGCGCCGGAGATTTGAACGGAGCCGCCAAACAGTTTCGACTGATCGTAAAAACCAACCCAAACGTCGCTGAGGCCCAGTTCCAGCTTGGTCAAATCGCAGCCCGTCAGGGAAATGGCGTCGAGGCAACGACCCGGTTCGCAGCCGCCTATAAGCTGCGTCCGTCTGAACCTGGCGTCATTGCAGCCTATGCAGGCGCGCTTCATCAAGCGGGGAAAGATGCTGCGGCGTTGCCGCTTTATGACAAGCTCATCGCGCTGCGTCCCAACGATGCGAAACCGCGCGCAGACAAAGCGTTCCTGCTGCAACGCGCAGGTCAATTTGATGCCGCAGAGGCTGAGTTTCGCGCAGCCCTCGCAAATGACCCCTACGACGGTGAGCTTTACCGCGTTTTTCTGGCGACCAAGAAGCTGGACGCTGATGATCCTTTGATCCCGTCGATGAAGACGGCTTGGGGCAGCGTCAAGCTCAACGACCGCGCGCGGGCCAATCTGGGGTATGCGCTGGCAAAGGTGATGGAAGATACCGGCCAGCACGATCAGGTTTTCAAATACCTCGATCCTGCCAACGCTTTGATGGCAAATGCTTTTCCGTTCCAGATGTCGGAGCGGGTGGCAGAGGTTCAGACGATCCGCCGTCTCTTTGATGACTGGACGCCGCCAAAGCTGGAGAAAACAACCAACGCGCAGCCGATCTTTATCACAGGCATGCCCCGCTCGGGGACAACGCTGGTCGAACAGATCCTCGCCAGCCATAGCCGCGTCACGGGGGGTGGAGAGCTCGCCATTGCGCTTAAGCTGGCCTACCAAACCATCGGTTTTGAGGATGGTGGCGTGATGCCCGGGCCGAAAGCCATCACAGATCTGGGTTTCGCCTATGAGAAGGAATTGAAGCGCAAGATCGGCCCCCATGGCATCGCCACCGACAAGTCGATCCAGACCTACATGGTCATGGGGTTGATGAAACACGCAATTCCCGGCGCGAAATTCGTCATTGTAAAGCGAGACCCGCGCGACGTGGGGCTGTCTATCTACAAGAACTATTTCGCCGCAGGCACCCATCGCTATGCGACGGATTTGCGCGTGATTGGAGAATATATCGCGCTTTATGAGCAGCTGATCGCCTTCTGGAAAGCGCGTATCCCCGACGCAATTTACGAAGTGGCGTACGAAGACCTGATCGCCAATCCCGAGGAAGAAACCCGCAAACTCGTCGCGGCTTGTGGTCTTGATTGGGAGGACGCGTGCCTCACCTTCCACGAGACGAAGCGCGATGTGAAAACGCTTAGTTTGCATCAGGTGCGCCAACCGATTTATGCCTCTTCGACGAAAGCATGGATGCGGTATGAAAAAGAGCTTGCCCCGCTGATCGAGGCGCTGGAGGAGGGTGGATGTCTTTAGACGAGATCAAAGAACGTATTGAAAAGGCAGAGAAAGATGCTGGTCGTGATGTTGGCTCGACCCATTTGATTGCGGTGTCCAAAGTGCAGCCCAACGAACGGGTTGAGGCGGTTCTGCAAGCAGGTCATCGCCTTTACGGTGAAAACCGCGTGCAAGAGGCAGCAGGCAAATGGCCCGATTTTCGCGACCAGTTCAGCGGTGTGCAGGTGCATCTGATCGGCCCTTTGCAGACGAACAAAGCCCGTCAGGCGATGGAGCTTTTTGAAGCGATCCACTCCGTTGATCGACCGAAACTGGCCAAGACACTGGCGCGGCTGGCGCAGGAAATGGGGCACTGCCCGGATGTGTTCCTTCAGGTCAACACGGGCGAGGAAGATCAGAAAGCGGGTGTGATGCCCGCCGACGCAGATGCGTTCGTTCAGGAGTGTCGCGACCTCGATCTGCCCGTTCAGGGTCTGATGTGCATCCCGCCTGTGGATGAAGAGCCGTCTTTGCATTTCGCGCTTTTGGCGAAAATCGCTGAACGGAACGGTCTCGCCGGCCTGTCCATGGGGATGTCAGGCGATTTTGAACGCGCCATCGCGCTAGGGGCGACCCACATCCGCGTGGGCTCTGCCATTTTCGGGGAACGCGCTTATAGCTGAGGGACGATAACCCAGCTTTCATAGCGGATTTTCGAGACGATCCAGCGCATGTGATCGCGGCGAAAGGCGATGCAGCCTTCGGTCGGATAGCCCGGTCTACGCCATTGATGCAGGAAGATCGCGGAGCCGCGCCCCCGCTCCGCATACGGCCAGTTCCAGTCGGTGATCAGGACGACATCGTAAAGCGGGTCTGCGCGGCGAAGCGCCTCGTGACTATGGGGATAAGGCGCCCGGACCATGAGATTATAGTCCTCATGCTTTGGATCATCGGACCACAGATCACCCGGTTTGATCGGCACTGCCCAATCAGCGGGTCGGGCCATGCGGTCGGGCCGATAAAGCAGGCCGACGATGCGATGGACGCCCACAGGCGTTGCGCCGTCCCCCTCGCGCTTGTCGGTGCGGATGCCGCCTTTGCCAATGGCGCAGGGAAACATCCGCCCCCGAAAGCGCAGCCCGCATTTGGTCAGAACCAGATCGTTCGGCGTCACAGAATATGCCCGGATTTCTTGGCTTTTGTGTCCAGATAGGCGGCGTTATGGCTGTTCTCACCGACCTTCAAAGGCACGCGCTCGGCCACGGCAATCCCTGATTGCTCCATCATGGCGACCTTCGCGGGATTGTTCGTCAGCAACCGCACAGACGAAAACCCCATCTTTTTCAAGATGTTCGCCCCAATCCGAAAATCGCGCTCATCATCCTCGAACCCAAGCCGGTGATTAGCCTCCACCGTGTCAAACCCCTGATCCTGCAAGGAATAGGCGCGCATCTTGTTGGTCAGGCCAATCCCGCGGCCTTCCTGATTGAGATAGAGCAAGACGCCAGCCCCTTCTGCCCCCATCTGCGCCAAAGCCCCGCGCAATTGCGGCCCGCAATCGCATTTCAAGGACCCAAGCAGATCACCGGTAAAGCAAGCCGAATGCAGCCGTGCGAGGGCGGGGACGCTGCGGTCCGGCTGCCCGATCTCAATCGCGTAATGCTCTTCAGAGCCGTCATCGGGTCGGAAGATATGCAGCCGCCCAGCCTCGGACACTTCAAGAGGCACGCGCGCGCTGATCACAGGTGAAAGCGGGGCGGTCTCTGTCTGAAGGACAACGCTTTGCGGGGCGACGGTCAGCTGATGTGCCGCTGCAAATGCAGCCCCATCGCCCAGCGTTAGCACGACCGCGGCGGGCAGCAAGCGCGCCTCTTTCATCAGATGAATCGCCGCGCGGGCGCCAATCGCATCGCCTTCTCTTGCGGTGATCAACGGCCCCTTCATCGGGGTATTCAGATCATCTGCCGGGTCTGCAACGGCTTGAACCCAAGCCAAAGGGGCGTCAGCCGGTATCGTGATCCGCGCAAGATCTCCGTCATACGCACGCGCCTTCAGCGTCTGTGCCCGCCAATTGGTGACCGCAAGCCAAGGGGTGCCGCCCAAAGCGCGCAGATCAGCAAGCCGTGCGGCGCTGAGCGTTTCAGCCGCTAGAACCAAAACATCCTGCGCTCCGCTTAAGACAATGGGCACGCCCATCCGCAAATCAGCCCGTGCGCGGGCGATCAGGTCGTTGGTGTCGGGGCTGAGACTCATGTCGAAGATCCTCAAGAGGTCAGTGCATATTTACGCATCCTTGGCAGAACTTGAAACATTTACCTGCATTCCGACACGAGAGCGTGAGCCAATGCAGCAAATCTTGCCGAAACGCCAAATCGCTTCCATGTGAAGATCAACCGCAACCGGAGGACCACGATTATGGCCCAACTGAAACGCATACTTCTTGTCGATGATGACGACGACCTGCGCGAGGCATTGGCCGAGCAATTGATGCTGACCGAAGATTTCGACGTCTTCGAAGGCGGCAACGGCGCCGAAGGGATGGAGCAAGTGAAAGCCGGGCTCTTTGATCTGGTGATCCTCGATGTGGGTCTGCCTGACACCGATGGTCGGGAGCTGTGCCGCTTGATGCGCAAGCAGGGCGTAAAATGCCCCGTTGTGATGCTGACCGGTCATGATAGCGATGCCGATACGATCCTTGGCCTGGATGCCGGTGCGAACGATTACATCTCCAAACCGTTCAAATTCCCGGTCCTACTGGCCCGGATCCGCGCCCAGCTGCGCCAGCATGAGCAATCGGAGGATGCCGTCTTCCAGCTTGGGCCGTATACGTTCAAGCCCGCGCAGAAGATGCTGGTCACGGAAGACGAACGCAAAGTGCGCCTGACCGAGAAAGAGACGAACATTCTCAAGTTCCTCTATCGCTCGACCGACGGTGTCGTGGCGCGTGATGTGCTGCTGCACGAGGTCTGGGGCTACAATGCGGGCGTTACCACCCACACGTTGGAGACCCACATTTACCGTCTGCGTCAAAAGATCGAGCCTGACCCCAGTAACGCGCGGTTGCTTGTCACGGAAAGCGGCGGGTATCGGCTGGTCGCTTGATCCAAGTCAAAGCATGGGTCGTATACCTCGGTGTACATCCCTATGTATCAGATACCCTCTCCGTCCTGGGTCAAAGACGGAACCTCCCTGTTGGACTTGGTCGGGCCTTGCGCCCGACCTTTTTTTATGGGCCTTCTACCGCATCTGCTGCCGGAGAATCCCATGCCCTTTACCCTTGCCACCTGGAACATCAACTCGGTGCGTCTGCGCGAGCCTATCGTGCTGAAATTGCTGGAAGAAGAAGCACCCGACGTGCTGTGTCTGCAGGAATGCAAAAGCCCGGTCGAGAAGATTCCAACCGAGGGGTTCGCAGCGCTGGGCTATACCCACATGGTCGCGCGCGGCCAGAAAGGCTATAACGGCGTCGCAATCCTCTCGAAGTTGCCTTTGGTCGATGCAGGCGACCGGGATTTTGTCAGCATGGGCCATGCGCGCCACGTGGCGGCGACACTGGAGAATGGTGTGACAATCCATAACTACTATGTGCCTGCAGGCGGCGATGTGCCAGACCGCGAGGTGAACGAGAAGTTTGGCCAAAAGCTCGATTTCCTGACCGAGATGCGGGATTGGTTTCATGCGGAAAAGCCAGAGAAATCCATCCTCGTTGGTGATCTGAACATAGCCCCGCGTGAGGATGACGTCTGGTCCCACAAGCAGCTTTTGAAGGTTGTCAGCCATACGCCGATTGAGGTGGAGCATCTGGGTGCTGCACAGGATGCCGGCAATTGGGTCGATGTCACCCGCAAGGACATCCCCGAGGGGCAGCTTTACAGCTGGTGGTCCTATCGCGCCAAGGATTGGGATGCCGCCGACAAGGGGCGCCGCCTTGATCACGTCTGGGCCACACGCGATATCGCAAATGCCGGGCACAGCTCGCGCGTGATGCGTGCCGCCCGTGGGTGGGAGAAGCCAAGCGACCACGCCCCGGTCTTCGCGACCTTCGACCTTTGACAATCGCCCTGCGCCCTCACATATGAAGGGCAACGGAATTTAAGGATAGAGACCCATGCTGGAACTTGGCGGCTCAGGCGGCGCAGATACGCCCGCAACCGATCTGATCAAAGACGTGACCGAGGCGACGTTCATGGCCGACGTGGTCGAACAAAGCCAGACTGTCCCCGTGATTGTAGATTTCTGGGCGCCTTGGTGTGGGCCATGCAAGACGCTGGGGCCGCAGCTTGAGGCCGCTGTGACCGCCGCCGGGGGCCGTGTGAAGATGGCGAAGGTCGATGTGGATCAGGCTCAACAGATTGCAGCGCAGCTACAAATCCAGTCGATTCCGACCGTCTATGCCTTCTATCAGGGTCAGCCCGTGGATGGGTTTCAGGGCGCTGTTGCTCAATCTGAGGTAAACGCCTTTGTCGAGCGTGTCGCCGCATTGGGTGGGGAGCCTGACAATGGCCTCGCCGATGCGATTGAGGCCGCCGAAAGTATGTTGAGCGAAGGCGCTGCCTCTGACGCGGCGCAAACCTTTGCAGCTATCCTTGGCGAAGACCCGAACAATGCCGCTGCCTATGGTGGGCTTGTCCGGTCCTATCTGGCGCTCGACGATCTGGATCAGGCAGAGGCCGTCTTGAACGGTGCGCCCGCCGAAATCGCCGACGCGCCTGAGTTGGAAGCCGCCCATGCGCAGCTGGAACTTGCCAAGCAAGCCGCTGGTGCAGGCCCTGTCGCCGATTTGAAAGCCGCGGTGGAAGCGGACCCCACCAACCATCAGGCCCGATTTGACCTTGCCACAGCGCTGCATGCGTCTGGTCAGACCGAGGACGCGGTCACTGAACTTCTGGAAATCTTCCGCCGCGACCGCGAGTGGAATGACGGCGCGGCCAAGGCCCAGCTCTTCACGATTTTTGATGCACTGAAACCAGAGGATCCGATTGCGCTGAACGGGCGTCGCAAACTCTCGTCGCTGATATTTGCCTGACGCGCTGCACGGGCTACCTGACTAAAATGATAATAAAAGCTGCCGACCTACCTGACACGATCCCAGTGTTCCCTTTGCCCGGCGCGCTTTTATTGCCTCGCGCCCGTCTTCCGCTCCACATCTTTGAACCGCGCTATCTCGCGATGATCGATGACGCGCTGAAGACCTCCACGCGTCTGATCGGCATGATCCAACCGCACCGGGTGCCTGGTTCTGATCAGGACCGGCTGCATCATATTGGCTGTGCCGGTCGTGTGACCGCTCTGAGTGAGACCGATGATGGGCGTTACATGATCACGCTCAGCGGCATTTCCCGTTTCCGTGTGAGCAAAGAGGTCTCTGGATTTTCGCCTTATCGCAAATGCGAAGTGTCCTGGACCGGGTTCGACCGCGACCAAGGCCCTGTTGAGCACGACAAGGGGTTTGACCGCGATACGTTTCTTGATCTGCTCGCGCGGTATTTTGCGGATCAGGACTTGTCGACCGACTGGGTCAACCTGAAGGATGCTGAGGATGAGTTGCTCATCAACTCACTTTCCATGCTTTGCCCGTTTGACCCCGAAGACAAGCAAGCCCTTCTGGAGGCGCCATCCTTGTCAACGCGCCGTGAGACCCTTGTGACCCTGATCGAGTTTGCATTGCGCGGCGGCTCCAATGAAGAGATGATCCAATGACCGACGGCCCTGCTTTTGACCGCCACATGCTGGAGGCGCTCGTCTGCCCGCAATCCCACAACACGCTTGAATATGACGCTGAAGCGCAAGAGCTGATCTCGAAATCAGCAAACCTCGCCTTTCCGATCCGTGACGGCATTCCGGTGATGTTGGTCGACGAAGCGCGCGTTCTCGACTAGGGCGGCGCCCGAAAATCTGTGAATCAGATTTTGCGGCGACAAAACAAGCGCGACGGGTTCACCTGTCTTGAAATCAAAAATCTGTGTCAGATTTTTTGGATTTCGCTTCAGACGCGCTTTCCCTGCAGCAGTTTCGGAAGGTCGCCGGTGAGACCCGCGGCCTCGCGGATAAAACTGCGCCGTAGCCGTGGCATCGCATTGATCAGGCCCATCCCTAAATCACGACCCAGCCGCAACAGTGTATTATCGTTAGAGAACAGCCGGTTAAACGCATCGGTGGCAAATCCAAGCGTCGTCCGATCAAACCGCCGCCAGCGCTGATATTCCTCCAGAACCATCTGCGTTCCGATATCCTGCCCGCGTCTGCGCGCCAGCGTCAGCACTTCGGCCAAAGCCGCCACATCGCGCAGTCCAGCGTTCAAGCCTTGCCCGGCAATCGGGTGCACCCCTTGTGCGGCATCGCCGACCAGAGCAATACGATCTGCGATAAAGCGCTGCGCGGTGGTCAGGTTCAGCGGGTAGGTGTAGCGGTCGCCCGCCAACGAAATTTCCCCGAGGAAATTGCCAAAGCGCGGGCGCAGCACGTCCAGATATCCGGCATCGTCCAGCGCGTTGATCTCCGCGGCACGCGCGGTCGTCTCGCTCCACACGATGGAGCTGCGATCGCCCGTCAGCGGCAGGATCGCCAGCGGACCCGGTGGCATGAAATACTGGTGCGCGACACCGCCATGGGGTTTCTCATGCTTGATTGCGCAGACCAGCGCGGTTTGTCCGTACTCCGTCACATTCCGCTTGATGCCCGCACGTTCTGCCGTGCCGCTGCGCCGCCCGTCCGCCCCAACCAGAAGCGCCGCTGACAGCGTCTTGCCAGAGGCCAGCGTGACGGTCACGCCTTGGTCGGAGACTTCCTGCGCAACGACCGTCTCCTTCGGCAAATGTGTGATTTTCGGCTCGGCCTCGACCGCGTCCAGAAATGCACGCCGCAGGTTGCGATCCTCGACCATGAAGCCCATGGGGCCTTCCTCGATCTCTGCATGATCGAAATGCATCATCAGCGGCGATGGCGCCTCGCCCGCGCGCCCGTCTGTCACCTTGATCTCAAGCATCGGCTGGGCATCTGGCGCCACGGCCTCCCACACGCCAACCGCTTCCAGTAGGCGCTTTGACGCCAGAGCCAAGGCATAGCTGCGCCCGTCAAAGGTCTTGGCTTTGCGGGTCGCTTTGGGCAGCGCGTCGATCATCGTCACGTGAAAGCCCCCTTGTGCGAGGGCCAGTGCCAGCCCAGTGCCGTTCAGGCTGCCGCCTACGATGATGATGTCTGTATCCATGCCCCGCAATATGGGCGCGCGGGCGGGATTGTCCATGCGCTGCGCTGCCGCTACCGTGGCCGCAAAACCGGAGGGCATGATGGACGATTGGCTGACCAAAAGCGCCGCAGATTTGGGGCGCGGCATCGGGGCAGGGGAGATTGACCCGGTCGCCCTGACGCAGACCTACCTGAACGCCATCGACGCCCATCCCCACCGTGATCGGATCTATGCTCGTGTTACAGCGGATCGCGCCTTGGCCGAGGCGCAGGCAGCGAAAGAGCGGGCGGCCTTGGGGCAGCGGCGCTCTTTGCTGGACGGCGTTCCGATCTCGTGGAAAGACTTGTTCGATACCGCAGGCGTTGCGACCGAGGCGGGCAGCGCTTTGCTCAAAGACCGCGTGCCCGCGCATGACGCGGAGGTGCTCCGCAACGCCACGGCCATGGGGCTTGTCTGTCTCGGCAAGACCCACATGACCGAACTGGCATTCTCCGGTCTTGGCCTCAATCCCGTGACAGGGTCCCCGCCCAACATCAACGATGAGAAGGCCGTCTCTGGCGGGTCCTCCTCTGGCGCTGCGACCTCTGTCGCCTTTGGTCTTGCCGCCGCTGGCATCGGGTCCGACACGGGCGGCTCTGTCCGCGTGCCTGCGTGCTGGAACGACCTTGTCGGCCTCAAGACCACCGCCGAACGTGTCTCGTCCGAAGGGGTTGTCCCGCTTTGCCCAAAGTTCGACACCGTCGGTCCGCTGACCCGCACGGTAGAGGACGCCGCCCTGATGCTGGCCGCCCTCGAAGGCACCAAGCCCATCGACACCGCGCCAACAAGTCTTGAGCACCGCCATTTCGCGATCCTTGACACCTGCGCCTTTGACGACATCCGCGACCAACCGCGCGCTGGTTTCCAAAGCGCGCAAAGCCGCCTTCAGGACGCAGGCGCACGAATCACCCATATTGATATCCCCGAAGTGGCCGAGGCGATGGCGCTCGCCTCTCCGCTGTTCACCGCTGAAGCCTACGGCACCTGGAAAGACGTGATCGAGGCCAACCCGGGCGCGATGTTCCCTGAAATCCTGCAACGCTTCCGCATCGGTAAGACGGTCATGGCCGCTGATTATGTCGCCGCGTGGCAAACGCTCGACCGCTGTCGCGCTGCTTATCTGAAGGCGACAGCGGGCTTTGACGCGGTGCTGATCCCCAGCTGCCCGATCATGCCGCCCAATGCTGCGCGCCTGGCCGAAGACCACGACTATTTCGTCACCGAAAATCTGCTGACCCTGCGCAATACCCGGATCGGCAACCTGATGGGCCTGTGCGCTGTCACCCTGCCCACGGGCCTGCCCTCGACAGGCATCATGCTGATGGGCGCCCCCCATACCGAGGAACGTCTGCTCCGCCTCAGCCTCGCGGCAGAGGCTGCTTTGGCCTAAATGCCACAGAAATTGCGCGCAGCCGCCTCTTTTTGCACCGTTTTTCTGGACGCACGCGCGCCCGGCGGGTAACTTGTTCTCAAACGGGGCGCCAATGACCCCGATCTTGAGGCAGTAATGATCTATCCCGAGCGGTTCGCCGCCCTTCCGGACTATCCATGGCCGCGCTTGCGGTCTTTGCTGAACGGCATTGCGCCGGGCGGTCCGGAAATCCTCATGACCATTGGCGAGCCAAAACACGCGTTTCCCGCGTGGATTACTGATATCATTCAAGAAAATGCAGCTGGGTTTAACAGCTACCCGCCCAATGATGGTCTCCCGGAGCTACTGGAAACCATCGCCAAGTGGATCGAGATGCGCTTCAGCGCGACGCTTGATCCCGCAACTCAGATCATGGCCCTGAACGGCACGCGCGAGGGACTTTTCAACGCCTGTCTGGCGCTTTGCCCACCCGACACCAACGTGCTTGTGCCGAACCCGTTCTACTCGGTCTACGGCGTTGCCGCGAAAGCCGCGGGCGCGACACCGCACTACATTCCGGCGCTGGCAGAGAACGGCTTTCTGCCCGATTTCGCGGGTCAGCCTGCGGATGTGCTGGACAAAACCGCCATCGTCTACATGTGCTCACCGACCAATCCCGAGGGGGCCGTCGCGTCGCCCGAGTATTGGCGTAACCTGCTGGCCTTGGCGGAAAAACACGACTTCATCATCTTCGCGGACGAGTGCTATTCCGAAATTTACCGCGATGCGCCCCCTGTTGGCGGCCTGCAAGTGGTCAAGGAAACCGGCGCTGATCCCGAACGGGTCGTCGTGTTCCACTCGCTCTCCAAACGCTCCAACCTGCCGGGTCTGCGCTCCGGCTTTGTCGCGTCTGGCCCTGAGAACATGGCGCGCATCAAGAAGCTGCGCGCCTATGCGGGCGCGCCGCTGCCCCTTCCGCTGCAGCACGCTGCCAAAGCCGCATGGGCCGACGAAGCCCATGTCGAAGAGAACCGCGCGCTTTACAATGCAAAGTTCGAGGCTGCCGATCTGGTCTTTGAAGGTCTCAACTCCTACCGGTCCCCCGAAGCCGGGTTCTTCCTTTGGCTTCCGGTCGAGGACAGCGAGAAAGCCACCGTCAAGCTGTGGCAGGAAACCGGCGTCAAGGTCCTTCCTGGCGCATATCTAAGCCGCGAGGTCGGGGGCATCACCCCCGGTGCGGGCTATATCCGGGTCGCTTTGGTGGCTCCAATCAATGAAACGCGGGACGGGCTGGAACGGCTGCGATCCTGTTTGTACGACTGACGAGGTAGGCATGGCATATCAAACGCGCGGGCGCGATCCGCTTCTGGACAGCAACATGCAAGCCGCGATTGAAAAACGCGGCAAGGAACTGATTGGCCTTGCCTTGTTGGCGATTGGCGCGCTGACCGCTGCGATGCTGTGGTCCTACTCGCCCGAGGATCCCAATTGGATGGCTGTCACGGACGAGCCTGTGCAGAACATGCTGGGCCGCTTTGGGGCCTCGCTCGCCGCCCCCCTACTGATGATCGTCGGCAAAGGCGCTTGGGCAATTGCCTTCATCTTCATCGCATGGGGTCTGCGTTTTGCCCTGCACCGCGGGGAAGAGCGCGCGATTTCCCGTCTGATTTTCTTCCCGATTGCGATTGCCATTGGCTCGATCTACGCCGCGACGCTGACACCGCCCGCCAGTTGGAGCCACAGCTTCGGCGTTGGTGGCCTGTTTGGCGATACCGTTCTGTCGATGCTGCTCAGCATCCTGCCGTTCGGCGCAGGCTTCACCGTTAAATTCGTGTCCTTCGCGACCGGCGTCGGTGTGCTAGCCCTTGGTGCTTTCGTGCTGGGCTTCACGCGCCCCGAACTGCGCGCGTTGTTTCGCTTCATGGCGCTGGGCCTCGTGATCGCCTATGCGCAGATCATGACGCTGCTGGGCAAAGGCGCGTCCGGTGCCGTCGGACAGGCCCGCCGCATGCAAGAGGCGCAGGCTGCGCGCAAAGCGCGTCTCGCGGAAGAGCAGGCCATGCAGCAAGATGCGGTGATTTATGACGAAACGCCGGTGATGCAACCGCGTCAGGCGTCGGTTATTCGCCCCGAACCGCCCGTTGCGCAGGCACCCCAGATGCAGCCCATTCCGCAGGTTGGCCCGGCGGTACAGCCGGAACCAATGCCAGAGCCGCAGCCCAAAACCGGTCTGCTGGCGGGCGTTGCCAAGCTGATCAAGCCTGCCGACCCCATGCCGGAGCCTGAGCTGCCCGCCCAGGAATACGCCCCGGATATCGACTACGCCAACAGCGACGACCGCATCAAAGCGCGCATCTCTGACGCGATCAAATCCCGCGTGCGCCAGTCGCCCGGCCAAGCAATGCCGCGGGTGGAGCCCTCTCTGACCCGTGGTCGCGGCCCGCAGCCGCTGATTGCCGATACCGCCCCGCGCGCCGCCGAAATGCCCGCCGAGCCGCCTGTAACCGCTGCTCCGCAAGGCCTGTCGCTGACCCGCGTTAGCCGCGTAGATATGCCGGAACAAAAGCCGCTCACTGCCGAACCCTTGTTCGAGACGGAAGAAGAACCCGCGACCGCGCCCCAAGCCGGGATGGTAGAGCCGCAACCGCTTGTGCAGCACACACCGAAAAAGACGCTGACTCCGTCTCGCAAGGCCAAGGCCGAAGCGCAGCCCGCGCTGCAATTCGAAGACAACATGGCAGATTATGAGCTGCCGCCTTTGAACTTGCTCACCAATCCGATTGAAGTGCAGCGCCACCACCTCAGCGATGAAGCGCTTGAGGAAAACGCCCGCATGCTTGAAACCGTGCTGGATGATTACGGCGTGAAGGGGGAGATCGTGTCGGTCCGCCCGGGCCCCGTCGTCACGATGTACGAGCTTGAGCCTGCCCCCGGCCTCAAAGCCTCCCGCGTGATTGGTCTGGCCGATGATATCGCCCGGTCCATGTCCGCCTTGTCGGCGCGTGTCTCCACCGTGCCGGGCCGTTCCGTCATCGGCATCGAATTGCCCAACGAAAACCGCGAGAAAGTGGTGCTGCGCGAAATCCTCAGCGCGCGTGATTTTGGTGACAGCAACATGAAGCTGCCCCTTGCACTGGGCAAGGATATCGGCGGCGATCCCATTGTCACGAACCTCGCCAAGATGCCTCACCTGCTGATCGCAGGGACGACTGGCTCGGGTAAATCCGTGGCCATCAACACGATGATCCTGTCGCTCCTCTACAAGCTCACGCCCGAGGAATGTCGCCTCATCATGATCGACCCGAAGATGTTGGAACTCAGCGTCTATGACGGCATCCCACACCTTCTGTCGCCTGTGGTGACTGACCCGAAAAAGGCGGTCGTCGCCCTGAAATGGGTCGTGGGCGAGATGGAAGAACGTTATCGCAAGATGTCCAAGATGGGCGTGCGCAACATCGATGGCTATAATGGCCGCGTCCGTGAGGCCCTTGCCGCTGGCGAGATGTTCCAGCGCACAGTCCAGACGGGCTTTGACGAAGACACTGGCGAGCCGATTTTCGAGACCGAAGAATTCGCGCCCGAAACGATCCCCTACATCGTCGTCATCGTGGACGAGATGGCCGACCTGATGATGGTCGCTGGCAAGGAAATCGAGGCCTGCATCCAGCGCCTTGCGCAAATGGCGCGTGCCTCGGGCATCCACCTGATCATGGCCACCCAGCGCCCCTCCGTCGATGTGATCACCGGCACGATCAAGGCCAACTTCCCGACCCGGATCAGCTTCCAGGTTACCTCGAAAATTGACAGCCGCACCATTCTGGGCGAACAGGGCGCCGAACAGCTCTTGGGCATGGGCGACATGCTTTACATGGCCGGTGGCGGTAAGATCACCCGCGTCCACGGCCCCTTCTGTTCCGATGAAGAGGTCGAGGAAATCGTGACCTACCTCAAAGCCTTCGGCCCGCCCAAATACATGAACGGCGTTGTCGATGGTCCGGACGAGGACAAGGAAAGCGATATCGACATGGTGCTGGGCCTCGGTGGCAACACCAATGGCGAGGACGCGCTGTATGACCAGGCCGTGGCCATCGTGATCAAGGATCGCAAATGCTCCACCTCCTACATCCAGCGCAAGCTGGCGATCGGCTACAACAAAGCCGCTCGCCTCGTTGAGCAGATGGAGGATGAAGGCCTCGTCACTCCGGCAAACCATGTCGGCAAACGCGAAATTCTTGTGCCAGAACAGCAATAAAGCGCTTATATCGCGGAACCCTCGCGGCGATGTGAGGGTTCATGAGGTGCGCATCGTCGCGCAAGCAAGTATATGGGTCTCATGAAACGCTTTATTGCCACGGCCCTTCTGGGTATCTCGCTTGCTCTGCCTGCTCAGGCCGAGAAACTTCCGCTGAATGCGATTTCGAACTATCTCAACGGTCTGCAAACCGCCAAAGGCGCGTTCACGCAGATCAACGGGGATGGCACGATCTCGACCGGGACGATCTACATCAAACGGCCGGGCCGTGTGCGGTTCGAGTATAATCCGCCTGAAGCCTCACTGGTGATGGCAGGCGGTGGGCAGGTGGCTATTTTTGACGCCCGCTCAAACCAACCGCCCGAGCAGTATCCGCTGAGCCGGACACCTCTGTCGATCATCCTGCAGCGCAATGTGAACCTTGCTCAAGCGCAGATGGTGACCGGGCATGGCTATGATGGCACGTCAACGACCGTGACCGCGCAAGACCCTGAAAATCCGGACTATGGCAGCATCCAAATGGTCTTTACCGGTAATCCGGTTGAGCTGCGCCAATGGGTGATCACCGACAATGCTGGTGGGCAAACCACAGTTGTGTTGGGCGAGCTGGAAAAAGGCGTCCAACTGCCCGCCCGGCTCTTTAACATCGTGCAAGAAGCACAAAGCCGATAGGCCCGAGCGCGCATTAACCTTAACGCGCGCCTGCCTTTTCATCTTGGCTAAAAAACTCCCGCCGGAGGCTCCGACAGCAGCCCCTAAGTGCAGCGCTGTAACTGGAACTGATAGGTCTGCGCCCGCTGCCCCACTTCACGCGCCACACGCACCAACCATGCCTTGTTGTTATAGCTGCCCCGCCGATACCCGGTGTGCCCCTCGTGATAGGCCAGATACTGGTTCCGCGCATCTGACAGCGGAATACCAAGCCGGGTGCGCGTCTCGTTCATGTACCATCCCATGAAATCAGTCGCGTCCGTGATCCGGTCACGCCGTGCGTTGCGGCGACCTGTGTCCTGAAGATACTCCTCCCAGGTCCCGTCCAGCGCCTGGCTATACCCAAAAGCCGAGCTTTGACGCCCCATCGGGATCACGCCCAGCGAATAGCGAAACGGTGTCCGCGCATCCGAGATGAATTTGCTTTCTTGATAGATGGTGGCCATCTGCACATGCACGGGGACACCCCAGCGCCGTTCGGTGCGTTTGAACGCACTCAGATAGGTCGGTCGCTGATCCAGGATGGAGCAAGCGTTATCAAGATTTCGGGGCGCACCAGATCTGTCGCCGCTGCCACAGGCTGCGACCAATACCAACAAGATCATTGCGCGAAGAGTTCTGCTCATCTGCCTCTCGCTCTTTGTTTTTTTGACAGTTTACCCAAAAAGCGCTGCCTTGAAAACGACAAAGCCGTGAGATCAGAGCAAAAACGCCAATAGCACTGGAAGGCTCAGGATCGACAGTAGGGTTGAGACCACGACAAGCCCCGCGACAGCGTCTGAGTCCGCGCCGTATTTTTCAGCAATCAGGTAAGAGGTCACAGCGACCGGTGTGGCCACCTGCAAGACCAGTACGGCCAACGCAACAGGATCCAGAGCGAACCAATCGCCCACAAAATAAGCGGTAGCCGCGCAAATCACCAGCTTGATGACGGACAGCAAAACCGCCTGCAAAAGCCTTCCGGGGCGCAGTCGCGCGACCGCGACGCCAAGCGTAATGAGCATGATCGGGATCGCAATCTGGCCGATCAGGTCCAGCGTGTTTGTCAGGAAGGTTGGCGTCTCCCACCCTTGCCACAGAAAGATCGCGCCCAGAATCGTGGCGCCCACCATCGGCTCTTTCACCACTTTGAGCGGCGATCCGCCGCCGGACACGACCCAGATCCCAAAGGTAAACGAATAAATCGCCATGATCGCAAAAACCACGACCGCATAGCCAAGCCCGGTGTCCCCAAACGCAAAAAGCGCAAGTGGTAGCCCCAGATTGCCCGTATTGCCGAAGGTGAGCGGCGGCAGATAGGTGCGCCGGTCCAATCGATTGGCCAAAACCACAGCGGCGCAAAGCAGCGTGACGATCCCGTAAGTCACTATAGATGCAAAAGAAAGCGCGGCCAGCGCCTGCGGATCAACCTCGGTCTGCATGAGCGCTACAAAGATCAGGCAGGGCACCGACAGGGTCATCGCCAGCCGCGTAACGAACTCTACGCGGTATTCAAAACCCAGCTTCACCCATGTGAAACCAACCGCCGCGAGCAGGAAAACCGGGGCGGTGATCTCCAACACTGTCAGAACAAGGTTCACAGACTGTTTCCCCAAAAGTCGCCGTCGCCGCGTTTACACGCGCCATCTGGCGCTCTAGTAACGGTGACAGGGGTTGTTGACTATGCACAAAGCACGCGCAAAATATCATTTGGGCCAAGTGGTCCGCCACCGTAAGCACCCGTTCCGTGGGGTTGTTTTCGACGTGGATGCCATCTTCTCAAATACCGAAGAATGGTATGACGCGATTCCCGAGGAGGCGCGCCCCAAGAAGGATCAGCCCTTCTACCACCTGCTCGCTGAGAATGACCAAAGCTACTACGTGGCCTACGTGTCCGAGCAGAACCTCGTCGCTGATTATTCGGGCGAGCCTGTGGATCATCCCGACCTCGATGACCTTTTCGGTCCGTTCGAAGACGGTCAGTATCCGCTGCATTTCCAGCTAAACTAGTAACCCAACGCACAGCCATCCTTGCGCGGGTCCGACGCGCCTTCGAGCGTGCCATCCGCGTGGATTTTGATCGCCTGCGCGCCACCGATGGGCCCGGTTGGAATGCTGACCTTATGCCCCAGATCGGCCAGCTCTTGGCGCACCGTGTCTGAATAGCCCCGTTCAACTTTCATGTCGCCCGCGTCCGAGAAACTGCGCGGCGCGTCAATCGCGCTTTGCGGGTCCATTCCGAAATCTACCATGTTTGTGATAAACCGCGCATGCCCGTTTGATTGATACTGACCGCCCATCACACCGAAAGGCATCGTCACCTTGCCATTCTCGCGCAGCATGCCCGGAATGATCGTGTGCATCGGGCGCTTGCCTCCCCCCGCTTCATTGGGGTGCCCGTCCTCAAGCGTGAAACCTGCGCCTCGGTTCTGGAACAAGATACCAAATTTGTCGCTTGCGATGCCCGAGCCGAAGCTATGGAAAATCGAATAGATCAGCGACACCGCCATACGGTCCTTGTCCACAACGGTGATATAGATCGTGTCTTTGTGTACCGCTTCGCTTAGCGGTCCGGCGGCCTCCATCGCCTTTTTCGGATCAATCAAAGCCGCCAGTCTCTGCGCCGTTTCCATCGCCAGCATATGCTCCAACCGCTCTGTCGGATCGGCGATAAAACGATTGCGCGCGTCATAGGCCAGCTTCGTCGCCTCGGCCTCAATATGGGTGCGCAGGGTGCCGAATGGCTCCATCCCGACGATGTCGAACTGGCTCAGGATGTTGTTCATCAGGATCGCCGTCGCGCCTTGGCCGTTTGGCGGGTGCTCGACCAGTTCGACGCCCTTGTAAGTCCCGCTGATCGGGTCGGTATAGGTGCATTGCGTGTCGGCAAAATCCTCAAGCGTGTGCACGCCGCCACGCGCTTGCAACGCTGCGACCATATCTTCGGCAACTTCGCCTTCGTAGAACGCCGCGCGCCCGTCCATCGCGATGCGGCGCAACACGTCGGCCTGTCCGGGTGCACGGAACATTTGGCCGGTTTGGGGTGCCGCGCTATCCATAAGGAAAAGATCGCGCGCGGTGCCGCTCAGCGCATCGGTCGCCTCAGCCCAATCAAACGCGACGCGTGGCGCGACGGGAATGCCCGCTTCCGCGTAGTGGATTGCAGGGGCAAGAGTGGCTTTCAGCCCGACCTTGCCGTAGTCTTTCGAGAGCGTGCAAAACGCATCAATCGCGCCCGGGATCGTTACGGCGGCAGGATCGTAAAGCGGCACGGTGCCGTGGCCCGCCGCGCGCAAGGCGGCCGCATCCAGCGCTTTTGGGGCGCGGCCTGATCCATTGAGCGCAACGATCTCATCGCTTCCCGCGGGGGAGAGGAGCACAAAGCAGTCACCGCCGATCCCGGTCATCTGAGGCTCTGCGAGCCCAAGAAGCACAGCGCCTGCGATGGCGGCATCCACCGCGTTTCCGCCTGATTCCAGAATTTGCACGGCGACCTTTGCGGCCAGCGGGTGCGATGTGGCACACATTCCGTTGCCAGCAAAAACAGCCGACCGGCCGGGTGATTGAAAATCGCGCATCTAGTCCTCCCTCGCAGTGTTTCGATAGTAGAGGGACGCTGGCGGAGTTCAATAAACCCCTGCAGGAATAAGGCTAGCCGTGTTACGCGCGCGATGCGAAATCTGTGCTCACTGCAGCCACTCGAGAGGATCTGATATGCGCCAAGGCCTTGCGTTGCATCAGTGCGGGAAATCCAATGACCCTGTGTCAGGGTCAGGCACGCCTCCACTAAGCCAATCTATTGGTGTGCAATATCGGGAGGATTAAGACCCCGGCGCCGCGCACTGGGTGGGGGCTGTTAACGCGACGCCGGAGTGAAGCTATATGCAGCTACGCACCCAAGGTAGCTAAACAATCAGGCTGGTCTTTGAGCGAATTAAGGCTTCTTCGCGGCCTACCGGTTAAATCCGAAACAATTGAGGTCAGATTGGTGCGTTGCTTTGGCTTTCGCGACAGTAATCGCGTTTGGGTTGCGCAGGTAGGGACAATCGAATCGAATAGCTCAGATGGTTTCCCGCACCCTCGCGACGGTATTCCAACGCGTCTGTTTGAGAGCGGATCAGAAACCACCCAAAGCCACCTTCTGGCAAATCGGCGCGCGCCACGTCAGGGTTTGGCAATGTGCCACTGGGCAAGGTCAGGCCTGGCATGGGCAGACCCGCATCGCGCACTTTGACATGGAACTGATTGCCCACCACCCAAAGATGCACCGCGATGAACGCATCATCTTCTGTCGGAAACGCATGTTCGGCAATGTTGTTGAGGGTTTCTGCCAAGACCAGCTCGATCGTCATCGCATCCTCATCCGGAATGCCCCAGCCGGGCAGCATCGGCATGAGACGTGCCAGCAGGGCGCGCACGCCATGTTCCGAGCTTTGGCAAGACAGCCGGATATCACCACGCGTTTCTGTCACTTTATCACTCTGTCGTGTCTGCCTGAGCAGTGGCGAGATCGGGGTAGATGCGGAAGACCGAATCCATGCGGGTCAGGCGAAAGACTTTTTCCACCGGGGGGCGCAGGCTGGCCAGATCCAACCGGATGTCGTTTGGCAGCGTCTTCATCACCGCAATGATCGCGCCCAAGCCGCTGGAATCGACGAAATCTACCGCGCCCAGATCAAGTAATACCCGATCTTCTGCATCTTGTGCGGCTGCTTTGACTGCATCTTTGAAGGTAACGGCGGCGGCGGAATCAATTCTGTTCTGCGCCACCGTCACGGTTACAGTGCCGCCCGATTGCTTTGTCGCAAGCTCCATGCTTTGTCTCCGGTCAGGAATGTTGCTGACAGGATTATCGGGCAAGTCTTAAACGAAGGTTTGCAGGATCCGTGAGAGGAGGCTGAAAATGCGTAAAGTTGTCATTACCGGTGCCGCGCGCACGCCGATGGGTGGCTTTCAAGGTGCTTTGGCGGATGTCGATGCGCCCGCGCTGGGCGGCACGGCGATCAAGGCGGCGATGGCGCAGGCGGGTGTAGAAACCGTCGATGAGGTCCTGATGGGCTGCGTGCTGCCTGCCGGTCAGGGCCAAGCCCCTGCACGCCAAGCGGGTTTCGCGGCTGGCCTTGGTGAAGAGGTGCCCGCGACGACGCTCAACAAGATGTGCGGATCGGGCATGAAAGCCGCGATGATGGCGTTTGACCAGATCGCGCTTGGTCATGCGGACACCATGATCGCGGGCGGAATGGAGAGCATGACAAACGCGCCCTACCTGCTGCCCAAAATGCGCGGTGGCGCGCGGATCGGCCACCAGCACGTGCAGGATTCGATGTTCCTTGACGGGCTGGAGGACGCCTATGACAAAGGCCGCCTCATGGGCACCTTCGCTGAGGATTGCGCGGAGGCGTTTCAGTTTACCCGCCAAGCGCAGGATGACTATGCACTTGGCTCCCTCTCAAACGCATTGGAGGCGCAGAACTCCGGCGCGTTCGCCGATGAAATCACTGCTGTGACGATCACGACGCGCAAAGGTGAGACCGTGATCGCTGAGGACGAACAGCCCGGCAATGCACGGCCCGACAAGATCCCGCAGCTCAAGCCTGCATTCCGCAAGGACGGCACTGTGACGGCGGCCAACAGCTCTTCCATTTCTGACGGCGCTGCGGCGCTGGTCCTCGCCACGGAAGACACCGGCCACCCCATCCGCGCACGCATCATCGGCCATGCCAGCCACGCCCAAGCGCCGGGCCTCTTCACCACGGCCCCGGTGCCAGCCGCCCAAAAGCTGCTCAAGGCAATCGGATGGTCGAAAGACGATGTCGACCTGTGGGAAGTGAACGAGGCCTTCGCCGTCGTCCCCATGGCCTTCATGCATGAGATGGGTATCGACCGCGCCAACATGAACGTCAACGGGGGCGCCTGCGCGCTCGGTCATCCCATCGGAGCGTCCGGCGCGCGGATCATCGTCACCCTGCTCAACGCTCTGGAAAAACGCGACCTCAAGCGCGGCGTTGCAGCCATCTGCATCGGCGGCGGCGAAGGCACAGCCATCGCGATTGAGCGGCCATGACAGCCGACTACCCGCACCTTGCAAAAACCATCGCGGCACTGACCGAAGGTGAGACGGACGTTATCGCAAAAATGGCGACCATCGCCTGCGAGGTGCATCACGCTGACGGCCGTTTCGACTGGACCGGCTTCTATCGTATGACCGAGCCGAACCTGCTGAAAATCGGCCCCTATCAAGGCGATCATGGCTGCCTTGTGATTCCCTTCGATAAAGGTGTCTGCGGGGCGGCAGCGCGCACTGGACAGGTGCAGCTTGTGCCCGATGTGGATGCGTTCCCCGGTCATATCGCGTGTGCGTCGTCCACCCGGTCTGAACTTGTGCTGCCGGTTTTTGACGGGCAAGGCGCGCTGCTGGGTGTGTTCGATATTGACAGCAACCTGCCTAACGCGTTCACGCAAGAGGATGCCGACGCACTTGTCGCAATCCTGAAAGTTGCCTTCGCGTGAGCTTTGAAGGCTGGACGATCTTCGCGCTCTTCTGGGTGGTTTTCGTGACGACCCCTGGCCCAAATGCGGTGAACTGCATCCAGAACGGCATGACCCTTGGCATGGCCCGCGCGATGTGGGGCGTACTGGCGATCCTGACGCAAGCGAGCGCGTTTCTGCTACTCTCAGCGCTAGGTATCACGGCGCTGCTCGTTGCCTCTCCAACGGCATTCTTCTGGGCCAAGCTGGTGGGCGCGGGTTTCTTGATCTATCTCGGTCTCCGCGGCTGGATGAACGCGGATAAGCCGGTCAGCACAGAGCCCCGCTCGGGCAGGTCCGTCTACCTACACGCTTTGATGATCGCCACGATCAACGCCAAAAGCGTTGCCGGATACCTCGCCGCGTTCTCGGCCTTCGTGCAGCCAGACGTTCCGATTTGGGAGCAGATGACGCTGATTGTGCCAACCGCGTTAACCATCACTGCGCTGAGCTATACCGGCTACACGGCCATCGGCGCTGGTCTGGGAAAACTCGCCATGGGGGCTGTTCTGAACATCTGGTTCCGGCGTATCATGGCGACCTGTTTTATCATCTACGGGATCGCGCTGGGCGCGACGGGACGGGCAACATGATCAAAGGCGCATGCCTATGCGGCGCAGTGACATTCGAGGTGGGCGAGGGGGCTCAGGGCTACTCCGTCTGCCATTGCAGCCAATGCCGCAAGCAATCGGGTCACGCGTGGTCATCGGGCTACGCGCCTGCTGCCAATATAGCCATCACCGGAGAGGTCCGCTGGTTTGAGGCCACGCCCACCGCCAAGCGTGGGTTTTGCCCGGTTTGCGGATCGTCCCTCTTCTGGAAAGCCCATAAGGAAGACACGATGAGCTTTGCTTTGGGCGCAGTCGATAACCCGACCGGCGTGAGCTTGGAGAAGCACATCTTCGTCTCTGACAAAGGTGACTACTACGAAATCGCGGACGGTCTTCCTCAAAAGCCATGAGCGACGTCTATGACCCGCCGCACGACCCGTTGGAGATCCTGCATGACGATCACGAGCTTCTTTTCGTCAACAAACCCAGCGGTTTGCTGTCCGTGCCCGGCAAGGGCGCGCATCTGGCTGACTGCCTGATCGCCCGCGTTCAGGCGGTGTTTCCCGAGGCGCTGTTGGTGCATCGGCTGGATCGCGATACGTCTGGCGTGATGGTTTTCGCCAAAAGCCCGCACGCCCAGCGGCACCTTGGGTTGCAGTTTGAAAAGCGGGGGACGAAGAAGACCTATGTCGCGCGTGTGTTCGGTCGGCTGGAGCCCAAAACGGGCACGGTAGATCTTCCGCTGATCGTCGATTGGCCGAACCGGCCCTTGCAGAAAATCTGTCATGAGACAGGCAAACCCGCGGTCACCGATTGGCGCGTGGTGCGTGCGTCAGATGAGGAAACGCGGGTGCGGTTGATGCCGAAAACAGGGCGGTCACACCAGTTGCGGGTGCATATGCTAGCGCTGGGGCATCCCATTCTGGGGGATCCGTTTTATGCGACGGGTGCTGCTTTGGATCATCCCCGTCTGATGCTGCATTCGGAGACGTTGCAGTTGCGGCATCCGGATGGCGGGGTGGGACTGCGGATCACTGCGAAAGCGCCGTTCTGACTTGCTTTTGGCGGATTGCGGACGCCTCCGGCGGAGGTATTTTAGGACAAAAGAAGGGGCGGCGTTAACCTTAATCAGAGGTGAACGCCGCCTTCTACCTCAGGATGTCCAGCCGGACACCGCTTTGACCTCGAGGAATTCTTCCAGACCAAACGTGCCGCCTTCGCGTCCGTTGCCGGAGGCTTTGTAGCCCCCAAACGGGGAGCCTTGTGCGAAGCCTGAGCCGTTAGTCTCCACCATGCCCGACCGCAAACGTCGCGCCACGCGGCGGCGTTTGTCGTCATCCGGCGTCTGGATGTAGTTGGTCAGGCCGTAAGGCGTGTCATTGGCGATGCGGATTGCGTCTTCTTCGGTGTCAAAGGGCATGATCGACAGAACCGGGCCAAAGATTTCCTCTTTGTAGATCGTCATATCCGGGGTCACGTCGGCGAAGACCGTGGGCCGCGCAAAGAAGCCGCGGTT
Source organism: Pseudomonadota bacterium (assembly GCA_038532735.1). Taxonomy (GTDB): domain Bacteria; phylum Pseudomonadota; class Alphaproteobacteria; order Rhodobacterales; family Rhodobacteraceae; genus JAHTBL01. Next base: position 2,745 of record JBCBAC010000001.1, on the reverse strand, counting down.
CAGCCCGTCAGGCCGCCCGACGCCACCCGCAACCAGCCGCGCGCCTTCGTCGATGCCTTTCTGGATCAGACCTTGCACCTTGTCGAACTGCGCCTCGCTGACGAGCGGGCCGATATGCTTGCCCTCTTCGGAGGCTGGACCGACGCCGGTCGCATTCGCCGTTTCAACCGCCGCCTCAACTGCAGCGTCATAGATCGAGCGTTCGACCAACATTCGCGTCGGCGCATTGCACGACTGGCCGGTGTTCCGGAAACAGCGAACGGCGCCGCGCCCTGCGGCCTCGGCCCCCGCGTCTTCAAAAATGATGTTGGCTCCCTTGCCGCCCAACTCAAGGCTCACGCGTTTCAGCGTATCGGCAGCCGCTTTGCTGATCGCGATGCCTGCGCGCGAGGAGCCTGTGAAGCTGACCATGTCGACATCCGGGTGCGCGGAAAGCTGGCTGCCCACGCCGGGACCATCGCCATTTACAAGGTTGAACACCCCTTTCGGGAAGCCCGCCTCGTCGATGAATTCCGCAAAGAGCAGCCCGGACAGAGGCGCGATTTCCGATGGTTTCAGCACCATCGTGCAGCCGGTGGCCAGCGCCGGGATCGCCTTCAACACGATCTGATTCATGGGCCAGTTCCAGGGCGTGATCAGGGCGCAAACCCCGATGGGCTCATAGAGCGTCATTTCGGTATCGGTGAACTTGCGCTCAAACTCGAAGTTTTCGAACGCTTTCAGGAAGCCTTCCAGATGCCAGCTGCCCGCGCCCACTTGTTGCGCGCGCGCCAGGTTCTGCGGTGCGCCCATCTCGAGGCTGATCGCTTGCGCCATCTCTTCAGAACGGGCGGTATAGACCTCCAGCAGCTTTTTCAGCAGCGCCATCTTCTCGGCCTTGGGAACGAATGCCCAGTCGTCAAACGCGGCTCGGGCCGCCGCAACAGCGGCATCAGTGTCCGTCTGAGACCCTAGCGAGATCACAGCGCAAGCCTCTTCGGTCGATGGATCAATGACCGTGAAATCCTGGGGCTTCGACGGCGCGACCCACGCGCCATTGATATAAAAATCGCGTTTCTCGATCATGGTGGTCTCCCTTCGTGTTGCGGCACTCTTTCACCGCATCTGTGACCTTTCAAGGGCTGTCGTTCGGGCAGGTGGACCGCCACTGGAATGCTGTTCCAAGTGTGGAGGATTTCCCGAACCGCGCGCCCTTTTCGCAGCGGTTCGCCCTAGCGAATCCAGACACAGGATATAGATAACAGACCAACGGAACAGATTTACAGGAGGGCACGACATGGGCCTGCGTATTAACGACACGATCCCCGATCTGACGGTTGAAACCGATCAGGGCAGCATCAGCCTGCATGAGTTTGTCGGCGACAGCTGGGCGATCCTGTTTTCCCACCCCAAAGACTTCACTCCCGTTTGCACGACCGAGTTTGGCGCCGTCGCCCAACTCGCTAACGAATGGGAGAAGCGCGGCACCAAGGTGATTGGTGTCTCGGTCGACGGGGTTGAGGACCACAAGAAGTGGAAAAGCGATATCGAGACCGTCTCTGGCGCCAAAGCCGGGTTCCCGATTATCGCGGATATCGGGCTTGAGGTCTCCAAAGCCTTCGACATGCTCCCGGCAGAGGCGTATCTGCCCGATGGCCGTACACCTGCGGACAGCGCCACCGTGCGCTCAGTCTTCATCATCGGGCCGGACAAGCAGCTGAAACTGTCGATGACCTACCCGATGACCGTGGGCCGCAACTTTGGCGAGATCGTGCGGGCGCTGGATGCGCTGCAAGCTACGTCTAAGCACGGCATCGCGACGCCTGCCAACTGGACCGCGGGCGAGGATGTCATCATCCCGCCATCGGTCAGCGATGCGGACGCGAAAGAGAAGTTCGGCGCGTTTGACGCGGTTCTGCCTTACCTGCGCAAGACCAAATCACCCGTCTGAATACGTCTGGAACGGATCAAGGGCCTCGCCGATACCCCTCGGCGGGGCCTTTTTTTGGTCTGCGGCCATCCGGGCCTTGCGCGCCACCGGGCGCGTCGGGGAGACAGGGTCAAGCGCCCGGTTCAGATCACATGTCTCACGGATCGCGCGTTTCTTGGCGTTGACCTCACGCGCGAAGCTGCCATCAAAGATGCGGCCGCGATCTTCCATATCATTGGTCACGATGCCCGACACCAACCCGCCTGGCGTTAAAGTGCTGAGAACAACCAGCGCCGCGCGTTCCCGCGTGGGTCGCATCTGCTCCAGCGCAATCAGATCACGCTCTGCCGTGTCACAATTGACAGGCGCTGCAACGACCACATCGTCAATCTCTGGAATTGTAGCGCAGCCTGCACAAAGCAGCAGCGCGAGGGCGGCGCGTGTAGGCAACATCGGGTCGCGTGATCTCCTCCTGCCCCGCGCATGTCGCGGGATCAGTCGGAGACTAGCGGTTTTCTGCCGGTCGCCCAAGAGGTTGGCTTGGAAAAGAGTGCCTGACGCTGAGGCATACGTGTTCCCATACAGCTACGAAAAAGGCCCCGCCAGTTTCCGGGCGAGGCCTCTTGTTTTAGCGACTGGCGCTTAGACGGCGATCACACCACCATCCTCTTTGGTCACGACAACCACCGACGGGCGCGGCGGCATGGCGGGATCAAAGTCGGGCCAGCGGGTTGCCGGGTCTTCAAAAGTCGAGTCGCGCTCGAAGCCCACGAAGTCCTTGGTGCCATCCGTGCCGGGGTGCTGCACCGCAAGGAACAGCGTCTGGGAGTTGTCGG